>NZ_JAKKFI010000129.1 GCF_022230955.1 Micromonospora cabrerizensis | reverse complement strand
CACCGAGACGTACACTCTGTCACCACACCAACCCCCTCCGATCTTCGGCTACCGCGACAACGGCCAGACGGTGAAGATCGCCGACTCCGCCGACCCGAACACCGCCTCCTACTGGATCACCGTCGAGCACCTCGCCGACTGGATCGCCACCCGCGGCTACGCCACCAGCTGACCCGCACCGGCACACAACACTGCACCCACACACCGACCGACAGCCGAAGGGCCGGACCCCACCACGGGGCCCGGCCCTTCGTCATGACCGGATCAGGTCTCGGCGAGGACGGCCAGGATCTGTTCGCCGTACTTGGCGAGTTTGTTCTCGCCGACGCCGCTGACGCCGGACAGCTCGGCCAGCGAGCCCGGCGCGTCACTGGCGATCTGTCGAAGAGTGGCGTCGTGGAAGATCACGTACGCCGGAACGCCCTGCTCTTTGGCGGTGGTCGCCCGCCAGCCGCGCAGCCGCTCGAAGAGCGACGCGGCGGCCGGGGTCAGGTCGACCACGACGGTGGCCGAGCCGCGCGGCTTCGACGAGCGGCTCGAAGCTGGCTTCTCCGGCTCGCGGCGCATCGTGACCGTACGGCGGCGACCCAGGACGTCGGCGCTGGCGTCGGTCAGCGCGAGCGTGCCGTAGTCACCCTCGACGGCCAGCAGCCCCTCGGCGAGCAGTTGCCGGACCACCCCCCGCCACTCCGCCTCGCTCAGCTCGGAGCCGATGCCGAAGACGGTCAGCGAGTCGTGACCGTACTGGCTGGTCTTGTCGGTCTGCTTGCCGAGCAGGATGTCGATGCAGTGCCCCGCGCCGAAGCGCTGGTTGCGCTCACGGTCGAGACGGAAGACCGCGGAGAGCAACTTCTGGGCGGCGACCGTGCCGTCCCAGGTCTCCGGTGGGGTGAGGCAGGTGTCGCAGTTGCCGCAGGCGGCCGTGGACGTCTCGCCGAAGTATTCGAGCAACTGGACCCGCCGGCAGCGAACCGTCTCGCAGAGGGCGAGCATCGCGTCCAGGTGCGCGGCCAGGTTGCGGCGGTGGGCGAGGTCGCCGTCGGACGTCTCGATCATCTTGCGTTGCTGGACCACGTCCTGCAGCCCGTACGCGAGCCAGGCGGTCGACGGCAGGCCGTCCCGCCCGGCGCGGCCGGTCTCCTGGTAGTAGCCCTCGACGGACTTGGGCAGGTCGAGGTGGGCGACGAACCGGACGTCGGGCTTGTCGATGCCCATGCCGAAGGCGATCGTGGCCACCATCACCAGGCCGTCCTCCCGCAGGAAGCGTTGCTGGTTGGCGGCGCGGGTGGAAGCGTCCAGACCCGCGTGGTACGGCAGTGCGGCGACCCCGTTGGCGACGAGGAACTCGGCGGTCTTGTCGACCGAGGCCCGGGACAGGCAGTAGACGATCCCGGCGTCGCCCGGGTGCTCGTCGCGCAGCAGCGTCAGCAGTTGCTTGCGCGGCTCCCGCTTGGGCACGATCCGGTACTGGATGTTGGGCCGGTCGAAGCTCGCCACGAAGTGCCGTGCGTCGTCGAGCTTGAGCCGGGTGGCGATCTCGGTGCGGGTGGCGCTGGTCGCGGTGGCGGTCAGCGCGATCCGCGGCACCTGCGGCCAGCGTTCGTGCAGCATCGACAGCGCGAGGTAGTCGGGGCGGAAGTCGTGGCCCCACTGGGACACGCAGTGCGCCTCGTCGATCGCGAACAGGGAGATGCGCCCCCGGTCCAGCAGGGCGAGGGTGGACCGGACGCCGAGCGCCTCCGGGGCGAGGTAGAGCAGGTCCAGCTCGCCGGCGACGAAGGCCGCCTCGACCCGACGCCGGGCGTCGAGGGTCTGGGTCGAGTTGAGGAACCCGGCGCGGACGCCGACGGCGGTGAGCGCGTCCACCTGGTCCTGCATGAGGGCGATCAGCGGGGAGACGACGACCGCGACGCCGTCGCGGACCAGGGCCGGGATCTGGTAGCACAGCGACTTGCCACCACCGGTGGGCATCAGCACCAGCGCGTCGCCG
Organism: Micromonospora cabrerizensis; assembly: GCF_022230955.1. Classification (GTDB taxonomy): domain Bacteria; phylum Actinomycetota; class Actinomycetes; order Mycobacteriales; family Micromonosporaceae; genus Micromonospora; species Micromonospora cabrerizensis. Next base: position 19,587 of record NZ_JAKKFI010000129.1, on the reverse strand, counting down.
CCGGCGACCACATGGTCGATCACGTCCTGCTGGAAGCCGCGGAAGGCGTCGTAGCCGAACACCCGGCGCAGCACCGGCAGCGCGTCCTCGGTACGCAGGTCGGTGGGGGAAGCCATCCGGGGAGTCTACGAGCCCACCCCGACACCGCCCGCCCGGCGCACCCGAGCAACGGGTACGCCGGGCGACGGGTTCAGCCGGGCTGGCTGGACCTGTTCGCCAGACCACGCGGCGGGGCCTTCATCCCGACCACGATGTCGACGATCTCGATGTAGCGGGCCTTGTTGCCCATCCGGAACGCGGTGGCCGCCGCGTTGATCTCCTCCAGGGTGTCGGCCTCGACCATGGTGACCTGGTCGTACTTGCCGTTGACCCCGGTGGTCACGACGTGGGTGAGCTGCTTGGCGAAGCGGCCCAGGTCGCGGGCGTGCTCGGCGGAGATCTCGTGGATGCCCTCGCGCCCGAGGGCGAAGTACTCCGGGTTGATCCGCATGAACAGGAAACCGACGTACTTGTTCTTGTCTGCCAGGTCGTGCATCGCATCCTCCCAGATGTCGTTCTGACCTGCGACGATCACGATGAGCGTATTGACAGTTACTGATCGTCATCAAGGGTGGCGGCTGTCGGGAGGGCGACGGGCCGTCGTCGGTCACCCCGCGACCCCTGCCGGGGTGCGCGGGCCCGAGCCGGCGGCGGGATAGAGTCGCTGATTGACCAATCGCGGCCAAGGGCGGCCGCGGCGCCACGGCTTGGGGGTACGGGTGAGCGAGGCGCGCACAACCGGTGACCGGATGGACGACCCGGAGACGGTTGACGGGCAGGTGGCGGCCGAGTCGGAGACCACACTCGTGGTCGTCACCGGCCTCTCCGGCGGCGGCCGCAGCACGGTTGCCAGGGCGTTGGAGAACGTCGGCTACTACGTGGTCGACAACCTGCCGCAGGCACTGATGCTGGACATGGCCGAGCTGGCGTTCAAGGCGGGAGGGGCGGCCCGGCGTACCGCGATGGTGCTGGACGTGCGGTCCCGGGCCTTCTCCACGGACCTGGCCGGGGCGATCCATGAGCTCAAGGATCGCGGGTTCTCACCCCGGGTGGTCTTCGTCGACGCCGACGACGAGGTGTTGATCCGACGGTTCGAGAGCGTGCGCCGGTCGCATCCGCTTCAGGGCGACGGGCGGCTGGCCGACGGCATCGCCGTGGAGCGCGGCCTGCTGGAGGAGGCACGCGACCAGGCCGACGTGATCATCGACACCAGCCACCTGAACGTCAACCAGCTCCGTCGGCGCATCGAGGAGCTGTTCGGCGGCGAGGACGCCCGTCGGCTGCGGGTGACCGTGCTGTCGTTCGGCTTCAAGTACGGCCTGCCGCCGGACGCCGACTTCGTGCTGGACGCCCGCTTCCTGCCCAATCCGTACTGGGTGCCGGAGCTGCGCGAGCACACCGGTCGGGAGGAGGCGGTGAGCGCGTACGTGCTGGGTCAGGAGGGCGCGGACGCCTTCGTCGCCTCGTACGCCGACCTGGTCAACGCCACCACCGCCGGCTTTGAGCGGGAGGGAAAGCGGTACCTCACGGTCGCCGTGGGCTGTACCGGCGGCAAGCACCGCAGCGTGGCCATCGCCGAGGAACTGGCCGGGCGGTTGCGTCACTCCGGGTTGGCGGCCAACGCCCAGCACCGCGACCTGGGGCGGGAATGACGGCCCGGCGGGTGGTGGCGTTCGGCGGCGGGCACGGGCTGTCCGCCTCGCTGCGCGCGCTGCGTCACTGTGCCCCCGAACTCGACCTCGACATCACCGCCGTGGTCACCGTGGGTGACGACGGGGGGTCCAGTGGCCGGCTGCGGGCCGAGCGCGGTGGCCTGCCCCCGGGTGATCTTCGTCAGGCGCTGGTGGCGCTGGCCGGGGACCACCCGGCGACGCGGCGTAGCGCCGGGCTGTTCCAGCACCGCTTCGCCGCCGTGCCGGCCGGCGTACCCCCGCTCGGCGAAGCCGACCCGGCCCTGACCGCGACCGACGGCCGCACCCCCGACCCGCGCGACCAGGCCGCAACCGGCGAGGCCGCAGCCGGCCAGGGCGCCGACGGCCAGGCCGCAACCGGCGAGGGCGCAGCGAGCCAGGGCGCCGACGGCCCCGGCACGGAGCGGGCGAGCAGCCGGGCCGACGGGCTGGCCGGGCACGCGGTGGGCAACCTCGTGCTCTGCGGCCTCATGGAGCTGCTGGGCGACCCGGTGGCCGCGCTGGAACACGCCGGAGCGATGCTCGGCGCGGTCGGCCGGGTGCTGCCGATGTCCCGGCAGCCGGTCGGCATCGAGGCGCAGGTACGCGGCGTCGACCCGGCCGCCCCCGACGAGGTACGCACCGTGCGCGGCCAGCACCAGGTGGCGGTCACCACCGGGCGGGTCGAGTCGCTGCGCCTCACCCCGGCCGCCCCGCCGGCCTGCGCCGAGGTGGTCGAGGCGATCAGGGCGGCGGACTGGTTGATCTTCGGGCCGGGCAGCTGGTACACCAGCGTCCTCCCGCACCTGCTGGTGCCGCAGTTGGCCGACGCCATCGTGTCCACCTCGGCCCGGCGGTTGGTCACGTTGAACCTCGCCGCGGAGAAGGAGACCCTCGGGCTCTCCGTCGCCGATCATCTCGCGGCGCTGCACTGGTACCTGCCCGAGCTCAAGGTGGATCTCGTGCTCGCCGACGCCAAGGCGGTGGGTGACCCCGAACCGGTCGAACGTGCGGCAGAATCGCTGGGTGCCCGCCTGGTCCTCGCCCCCGTCGCCGTCACCGGTGGCACTCCTCGCCATGATCCGGCTGCCCTGGGCGCCGCACTGGTGCCTGTACTGGGTGCCGATCGTTAGACACGTACGTAATCTCCGGCGACACGCCGGAACCGGTCCGTGAGGGGACGCACAATGGCGATGACGGCCGCGGTCAAGGACGAGCTGAGTCGGGTCGACGTGCCCAAGCCCTGCTGTCGGCGGGCGGAGATGGCCGCACTGCTGCGCTTCGCCGGCGGCCTGCACATCGTCTCCGGCCGCGTGGTGGTGGAGGCTGAACTGGACACCGGGGCGGTTGCCCGACGGCTGCGCCGGGAGGTCGCGGAGGTCTACGGGTACCCCAGCGAGATCCACGTGCTGGCCTCCGGTGGGCTGCGCAAGGGCAGCCACTTCATCGTGCGCGTGGTCAAGGACGGCGAGGCCCTCGCCCGGCAGACCGGCCTGCTCGACGTGCGGGGTCGCCCGGTGCGCGGGCTGCCCCCGCACGTGGTGGCGGCGAACGTCTGCTGCGCGGTCTCCGCCTGGCGGGGCGCGTTCATGGCGCACGGCTCGCTCACCGAGCCCGGCCGCTCCAGCGCCCTGGAGATCACCTGCCCGGGGCCGGAGTCGGCTCTGGCGCTGGTCGGCGCGGCCCGCCGGATCGGCATCACCGCCAAGAACCGTGAGGTACGCGGGGTGGACCGGGTGGTGGTCAAGGACGGCGACGCGATCGCCGCGCTGCTCACCCGTATCGGCGCGCACTCCAGCGTGCTGGCCTGGGAGGAGCGTCGGGTGCGCCGCGAGGTGCGGGCCACCGCCAACCGGCTCGCCAACTTCGACGACGCCAACCTGCGCCGCTCGGCGCGCGCGGCGGTCGCCGCCGCCGCCCGGGTCACCCGTGCGCTGGAGATCCTCGCCGACGAGGCGCCCAACCACCTGACCGACGCCGGGCGGCTGCGCCTGGAGCACCGGCAGGCCTCGCTGGAGGAGTTGGGCGCGCTGGCCGACCCGCCGCTGACCAAGGACGCCATCGCGGGGCGGATCCGCCGGCTCCTGGCGCTGGCCGACAAGCGGGCCCGGGACCTCGGCATCCCGGATACGGAAGCAGCCGTCACGCCCGACATGCTCGTGGTCTGATAGGACGGTGGGGCCGCACGGTGCGCCCGGGGCACTACCCGGCGCAGCGTGGCCTCGCACGCTCGGATAAGGTCGCTGCGTACGGCAAGGGGGCCGACACAGGCACTCCTCGTCGTGCGCACCGCCTCGGGCGGTCAGGTCCTCAGACCGCGGCGGGGTGGCCGAGATGAACCGTCAACGGCCGGCTCCAACGGTCGGCGCACACCACTCCGCCGGCCCGTTGTCTGAAGCCGGCAGACCAGAACGCGAGGAGCTGGAACCTGTGACCATCCGGGTTGGCATCAACGGCTTTGGCCGAATCGGCCGTAACTTCTTCCGGGCAGTGCTGGCGTCTGACGCCGACATCGAGGTCGTGGCGGTGAACGACCTGACCGACAACGCGACGCTTGCCCACCTGCTCAAGTACGACAGCATTCTGGGTCGCCTGCCCTACGAGGTCAAGGCCACCGCCGACGAGATCACCGTCGGTGGCAAGACCATCAAGGCGTACGCCGAGAAGGACCCGTCGAAGCTGCCGTGGGGCGAGGTCGGCGCCGACGTCGTCATCGAGTCCACCGGCTTCTTCACCGACGCCACCAAGGCCAAGGCGCACGTCGACGGCGGGGCCAAGAAGGTCATCATCTCCGCCCCGGCGAAGAACGAGGACGTCACCGTCGTCATGGGTGTCAACCACGACACCTACGACCCGGCGAAGCACACCATCATCTCCAACGCCTCGTGCACCACCAACTGCCTCGCCCCGATGGCGAAGGTCCTGCACGACACGTTCGGCATCCAGCACGGTCTGATGACGACGATCCACGCGTACACCCAGGACCAGAACCTCCAGGACGCGCCGCACTCGGACCTGCGTCGTGCCCGGGCCGCCGCGCTGAACATCGTCCCGACCTCCACCGGCGCCGCCAAGGCGATCGGTCTGGTCCTGCCGGACCTCAAGGGCAAGCTCGACGGGTACGCCCTGCGGGTGCCGATCCCGACCGGCTCGGTCACCGACCTCACCGTCAACGTGGGTCGCGAGACCACCGTGGACGAGGTCAACGCCGCGCTGAAGGCCGCCGCGGACGGCCCGCTCAAGGGCATCCTGGTCTACAACGAGGACCCGATCGTCTCCTCCGACATCGTCACCGACCCGGCGTCGTGCATCTTCGACGCGCCGCTGACCAAGGTCGTCGGCAACCAGGTGAAGGTCGTCGGCTGGTACGACAACGAGTGGGGCTACTCCAACCGCCTGGTCGACCTGGTCAAGCTGGTCGGTTCGTCGCTGTGAGCGCGAGGAGTGAGCTTGCGAGCCCCACAGTCGCGAACGGAAGGCTAGCTCTGTGAGTGCCCTCCGTACCCTCGACGACCTGCTCGCCGAGGGGGTGTCGGGTCGGCGCGTGCTGGTGCGCGCCGACCTGAACGTCCCGCTCGACAAGCAGACCGGCGCCATCAGCGATGACGGCCGGATCCGCGCGGTGCTGCCGACCCTCGGCGCGCTGGTCGAGGCCGGCGCGAAGGTGGTCGTCTGCTCGCACCTGGGCCGCCCGAAGGGCGCGCCGGACCCGCAGTTCAGCCTGGGCCCGGTCGCCGGGCGGCTCGGTGAGCTGCTCGGCGCCCCGGTGCACTTCGCCACCGACACCGTCGGTGACTCCGCCCGCTCCACCGTCGCGGACCTGGCCGACGGCCAGGTCGCCCTCCTGGAGAACCTGCGCTTCAACGCGGGTGAGACCAGTAAGGACGAGGCCGAGCGGGGCGCGTTCGCCGACCAGCTCGCCGCGTTCGGCGACGCGTACGTGGACGACGCGTTCGGCGCGGTGCACCGCAAGCACGCCAGTGTCTTCGACGTGCCGGCCCGGCTGCCGCACGTGGCGGGCCGACTGGTGCTGCGTGAGGTCGAGGTGCTCTCCAAGCTCACCGGTGACCCCGAGCGGCCGTACGTGGTGGTGCTCGGTGGGTCGAAGGTGTCCGACAAGCTGGCCGTGATCGAGGCGCTGCTGCCCACGGTCGACCGGCTGCTCATCGGTGGCGGGATGTGCTTCACCTTCCTCAAGGCCCAGGGCCTGGAGGTGGGCACCTCGCTGCTGGAGAAGGACATGGTCGACACCTGCCGCAACCTGCTGGAGCGGTCCGGCGGCAAGATCATGCTCCCGGTCGACGTGGTGGTGGCGGACGCGTTCGCCCCGGATGCCGCGCACGACACGGTCCGCGTCGACGGCATCCCGAGCCACCGGCTCGGGCTGGACGTCGGCCCGGAGACGGTCGCCGGTTTCAGCGCCGCGTTGTCCCAGGCGAAGACGATCTTCTGGAACGGTCCGATGGGCGTGTTCGAGATGCCGGCCTTCGCGGCGGGCACCCGGGGCATTGCCGAGGCGATCACCAAGGCCGACGCGTTCAGCGTCGTCGGTGGCGGTGACTCGGCGGCGGCGGTCCGTGCCCTGGGGCTGGACGAGTCGTCCTTCGGGCACATCTCCACGGGCGGCGGCGCCTCCCTGGAATACCTCGAGGGCAAGACCCTCCCCGGCATCGCGGCCCTGGAGAACTGAATGTCGAGCACCACCCGCCGGCCGTTGATGGCCGGCAACTGGAAGATGAACCTCAACCACCTCGAGGCCAACCTGCTGGTGCAGAAGCTGGCGGCGAGCCTCACCGAGAAGCAGCTCACCGCCGTCGAGACGGTCGTGCTGCCGCCCTTCACCGACCTGCGTACCGTGCAGACCGCGGTGGACGGCGACAAGCTGCTGATCGGCTACGGCGGGCAGGACCTGTCGCCGCACGCGTCCGGCGCGTACACCGGGGACATCTCCGGTCCGCTGCTGGCCAAGCTCGGCTGCACGTACGTGGTGGTCGGGCACTCCGAGCGGCGGGCCTACCACAACGAGGACGACGCGCTGGTCAACGCCAAGGTGAAGGCGGCGCTGACCCACGGCCTGACCCCGATCCTCTGCGTGGGGGAGGGGCTGGACGTGCGCGAGCAGGGCACCCACGTGGCGCACTGCTCCGACCAGCTCGACGGGGGCCTCGCCGGGCTCACCCCCGAGCAGGTGCGCCAGGTCGTGATCGCGTACGAGCCGGTCTGGGCGATCGGCACGGGCAAGACCGCGACGCCGGAGGACGCCCAGGAGGTCTGCGGGGCGGTCCGCCAGCGACTGGCGGAGCGCTTCGACCAGGACACCGCGAACCAGGTCCGGGTCCTCTACGGCGGCTCGGTCAAGGCGTCCAACGTCGCCTCGATCATGGCCCAGCCGGACGTGGACGGGGGCCTGGTGGGGGGTGCCAGCCTGGACGCGGAGGAATTCGCGCAGATCTGCCGCTTCCCGGAGCACCTCGCTCGCTGATCGCTCGGTATCCTTGACACCGCCCGTCCACCGGTCGGTGCCGCCGTGCCCGATCAGACCGGGCGAGGATCGCTACGAGAGGAACTGACCCCAGCCATGCCGATCTGGTTCGCATACACGTTGATCGTGTTGCTGGTCATCACGAGCATTCTGCTCACCCTGCTGATCCTGCTGCACCGCGGCAAGGGCGGCGGTCTGTCGAGCATGTTCGGTGGTGGCGTCAGCTCCAGCCTTGCCGGCTCTTCGGTCGCGGAGAAAAACCTGGACCGTTACACCGTCCTGGTGAGCGTCGTCTGGTTCGCCGCCATCATCGGGCTCGGGCTCTGGCTTCGCCTCCAGATGAACAGCGGCGCCTGAGCAGGCTCGTCAAGTCGTACAATCTGCGCGCGGTCCGTCACTCGACGGGCCGCGCGCAGGCTTTTCTCCGCTGCACCCGCGTCGCCCGCCGCCCACCCCCGAAAGACGGCGGGTCCCCTCCGACGACAGGAGCGAGCAGCCGTGCCGAGTGGCAACGTCATCCGCGGCGCCCGAGTCGGGTCCGCACCCATGCGACCCGACGAGCGGCACCAACCCGCCCCACGACAGGACGTCACCTACTGGTGCCGCAACGACCACCAGGTCGACATCCGAATCGCCGCGGACGCCGAGGCGCCAGCCCTGTGGGACTGCCCCCGCTGCGGCCTGCCGGCCGGCCGGGACGCGCAGAACCCGCCCGGCCGGGCCCGCGCCGAGCCGTACAAGAGTCACCTGGCGTACGTGAAGGAGCGGCGTACCGCCGAGGAGGGTGAGGCGCTGCTGGCCGAGGCGCTCGCGGCGCTGCGCCGTCGCCGCGGCGAACAATAAGGAAGGGCCCCCGTCGAGGGGCCCTTCCGGTCGGTCAGCGGAGGCTGCGCAGCCGGGCGGGTACGTCGGCAGCGGCGGCCCGATCCAGCAGCCAGCGGGTGCGACTCACACCGTGTGCCCCGGCGGCCGGCAACTGCACCGGCCCGGCCCCGGCCAACGCCATACCCACCGCGCGGGCCTTGTCGGCGCCGCCGGCCACCAGCCAGACCTCGTCGGCGGTGTTGATCGTCGGCAGGGTGAGGGTGGTGCGCACGGCTGGCGGCTTGGGGCTGCCCCGCACCGCGCTGCACGCGCGGGTGTCGTAGTGCACCGGGTGCTCGGGGAAGATCGACGCCACGTGCCCGTCCTCGCCGACGCCCAGCATCAGCACGTCGAAGTGCGGCAGTGTGGCGTGCCCGGGTCGGGCGGCGCGAGCCAACTCCTCCTCGTACCAGGCCGCGGCGGCCTCGGGGTCGTTGCCGACGGGGCCGTCGGAGGCCGGCATCGGGTGCACCCGGGCCGGGTCGAGCGGCACCACGTCCAACAGGGCGGCCCGGGCCTGGGTCTCGTTGCGGTCCGGATCGCCGGCGGGCAGGAACCGCTCGTCACCCCACCACACGTCGACCCGGGACCAGTCCACCGCGTCACGGGCCGGCAGCGTCGCCACCGCCCGGTACACGGCGGCGGCGATCCGACCGCCGGTGAGCACCACCGACGCCTCGCCCCGGTCGGCCTGGGCGTCGAGCATCTTCACCAGCAACCGGGCGGCCACGGCCTGCGCCAGCAGATCGGCGTCGGCGTGGACGGCGACACTCGCCTCACTCATGGGTTGCGCCTTCGTTTCCCGACCGCGTGCGGTCGCTGTCGCGTCGTACCCGGGCCGGAGGCCCGAGGTGGCGGGGCGAATGCCCCGGAGGTTCCGGGGCAGGGCCCGGTGGGAACCCGACCCTGCCCCGACGTTGTCGTGCCCCGGTCGGGCTCAGCCCTCGCCGCTCGTGCCGGCGTGTGCGGTGACCCCGGCCTCGGCGCGCCGTGCGGTGGCTGGATCCTTCCAGACGTGCACCCGCTGCGGGGGACGCTGCTCCAACCCCCGCAGACCGACCGTCGCGCCCAGCGCCTCCGCGTACACCTGGTCGGCGTCGAGACGGCGCAGCTCCTCGGCCAGCTCGTCACCGAGCGGGCGGCGGACCAGCGGCAGCGCCCGGTCGTCCTGACCGGTCCGCCGGAACACGGCCATGCTGTCCTCGCGGGTCAGCGTGAGCTGGTCGCCGTTGGCGCAGCTCAACTGCACCTCCCGCATCCGGGGGAACTCGTCGCTGTCCACCCGGCGCGGGGTGATGCCGAGCCGGCTGGACAGCCAACCGACCATCAGCGCCGCCGTCGGGTCGCTGCGCGGCGCGACGACGGTCGCCTCGGTGACCCGCTCGCTGGTGGTGTCGAACGCCCCGGCGACCAGAGTCCGCCACGGGGTGATCCGGGTCCACGCCAGGTCGGTGTCGCCCGGGGCGTAGTCCCGGGCACGCTGGTGCAGCGCCTCCACCGGGTCGGCGGCCTGCGCCGAGTCGGTGATCCTCCGGTCGGCGACCACCCCGAGGAAGTCGGTGGCGATCTCCGCCGGTGGCTCGCCGTGCCACCAGGTGACCACCGGCACGTCGGGGACGAGCAGCGGCATCACGACCGACTCGGCGTGCAGCGCCAGCCGCCCGTACATCCGGGTGACCACCGCCTCGCACGGGCCGAGCCGGCCACCGACCACGATCTCCGCGTCCAGCCGGTTGCGGTCCCGCTCGATCTCCGAGCGAACCACCACCACCAGCCGGCACGGGTGGGCGGCGGCGGCGATCGTCGCCGCCGCCTCCGCCTCCCGGACCCGCTTCTCGTCCACCACCACGATGAGGGTGAGCGCCATGCCGCTGGCCACCCCACCGGCGCTGCGCCGCTCGGCGGCGAGCGCCTTGACCACCTCGTTGCCGGTGGTGTCCCACAGCCCGATCATGCTCGTCTCCAAGCGCGGCCCTCGCGGGCCAGCATCTCGTCGGAGGCGCGTGGACCCCACTCGCCGGCCCGGTACGGCTCCGGCGTGGTGCCAGCCCAGGCGTGCTCCAGCGGGTCGATCACCTGCCAGCTCTGCTCGACCTCGGCCGCGTCCGGGAACAGGGTGCGGTCGCCGATCAGCACGTCCAGGACCAGCCGCTCGTACGCCTCGGGGCTGGACTCGGTGAACGCCTCGCCGTACTGGAAGTCCATCGCGATGTCGCGGACCTCCATCGTGGTGCCCGGCACCTTCGAGCCGAACTTGAGCACCACACCCTCGTCGGGCTGCACCCGGATGACGAGCTGGTTGTTGCCCAGCGACTCCATGTCGGCGTCGTTGAACGGCAGGTGCGGCGCCTTCTTGAACATGATGGCGACCTCGGTGACCCGCCGGGGCAGTCGCTTGCCGGCCCGGATGTAGAACGGCACCTCGGCCCAGCGGCGGTTCTGGATGCCCAGCCGCACCGCCACGTACGTCTCCGTGGTGGAGTCGGAGGGAACGTCCCGCTCCTCCAGGTAACCGACCGCACGCTCGCCGCCCACCCAGCCGGGCAGGTACTGACCGCGCACGGTGTCCCGGGCCACGTCCTTGGGCAGGGTGATGGCCTTGAGCACCTTCAGCTTCTCGGCCCGGATCTCGTCGGCGTCGAAGCTGGTCGGCTCCTCCATCGCCACCAGGGCGAGAAGTTGCAGGAGGTGGTTCTGGAGCACGTCGCGGGCGGTGCCGACGGTGTCGTAGAAGCCGGCGCGGGTGCCGATGCCGACATCCTCGGCCATGGTGATCTGCACCGAGTCGACGTACTTGGAGTTCCACAGCGGCTCGAACAGGTTGTTGGCGAAGCGCAGGGCCAGGATGTTCTGGACCGTCTCCTTGCCCAGGTAGTGGTCGATCCGGAAGACGTCCTGCCGGGTGAACACGTCGTCGACGAGGTCGTTGAGCGACTTCGCCGACGGCAGGTCGTTGCCGAACGGCTTCTCCACGACGACCCGACGCCAACCGCCGGACTTCTCGTTGTCGGCCATCCCGGTGCGGGCCAGCTGCTTGAGCACGACGGGGAACGCGGCCGGGGGGATTGAGAAGTAGAAGGCCGCGTTGCCGGTGATGCCGTGGGTCTGGCGCAGGTCGTCCAGCGTCGAGGCGAGCTGGTCGAAGGCCGCGTCGTCGTCGAACGAGCCGCCGACGAACTTGATGTTGCCGGCCAGCCGTGCCCACACCTCGTCCCGCCACGGGGTACGAGCGTGCTTGCGGGCGGCCTCGCAGGCCAGCGTCTCGAAGTCGCCGTCTCCCCAGTCGCGGCGCGCGAAACCGAGCACCACGAAACCGGGCGGCAACAGCCCCCGGTTGGCCAGGTCGTAGACCGCGGGGAGCAGCTTCTTGCGGGCCAGGTCGCCGGTCACCCCGAAGATCACCAGAGCGCAGGGCTCCGGGATCCGGGGCAACCGGCGGTCCTGCGGGTCGCGCAGCGGGTTCACCGGTTCACCTTCGGTTCGCGACTGCGGGGCTCGCAACCCCGGCTCACTCCTCGCGCTCACGGTGCCCCCTCGCTTCCGCTTCACTCACGTCGTCCATCCTCACGCCCGTAGATCACCGGCCGCGTCGAGCAGTTGGGCGACACCGGCGGCACGGTCGGTCAGATGCAGCCGCAGCACCGGGCGCTCCCGGCCGGCGAGCGCCTGCCGGTCCCCGGCAGCCTGCGCCGCCTGCAACTCACCGAAGGTGTACGGCTTGCCCGGCACCTCAAGGTCCTCCGCGACCGCGCCGGTCACCTGGAGGTAGCTGCCCACCTGCGGGCCGCCCTTGTGGTACTGACCCGTCGAGTGCAGGAACCGCGGGCCCCAGCCGAAGGTGACCGGCCGGCCGCCCGCCTGGGCCAGCAGCGGCCGCAGCTTGGCCGTGTCGGCGTCGGCGAACCGGTCGAGGTACGCCATCACGGCGAGGTAGCCGTCGTCGCCCAACCCGTCGAGCAGCCAGCGCAGCACGCCGGCCAGGTCACCGGGTGCGCCCTGCGGGGCGTACACCTCGATCGCGCCCTCGGTGAACGACGGCGTCTCCGTCGGCAGGCCCGAGGCCAGGATCTTGTTGGTGTTCTCCTTGGACTCGGTGACGTTCGGCTGGTTGAACGGGTCGATGCCGAGCACCACACCGGCCACCGCGGTCGCGTACTCCCAGGCCAGGAACTGCGCGCCCAGCGGGCCGTTGACGGCCACGTCCGGAGCGGCACCGCCGCCCGGCACGTCACCGGGGGCCAGCGAACCGCCGTAGCTGACGGTCAGGACGTCCGCACCGCTGGCGCCGGGGCTCTGCGGAGACTCCACGACCACCGGCAGGATGCCCACCCCGGCCTTGCCGGTCGACTCGGCGATCAGCTGCTCGGCCCAGTCGCCGAGCCCGTCGATGCCGGTGCCGTCGGAAACCAGGGCGACCTTGTCCCGGGCCAGCGTCGCCGCCGCGCCCAGGGCGGCACCCAGCGCGAGCGCCGGGTTGTCCCGGTCCGAGCCGAGCGACGCCGCCAGCGCGTCGGCCTGGTCGAGCAGTTCCGCGACCTCGACCCCGGCCAGCGCCGAGGGCACCAGGCCGAACGCGGTCAGCGCCGAGTACCGGCCGCCGACGTTCGGGTCGGCGAGCACCGTGAACGCGCCCATCTCGGTGGCGGTGGCCTCGAGCGGTGAACCCGGGTCGGTGACGATGACGAAGTGCCGACCGGCCTCCGCCTCGGTCATCCCGGCGTCCAGGAACGCCTGCCAGTAGGCGCGCCGGTGGCTGTCGGTCTCCACCGTCGACCCGGACTTGCTGGCCACCACGACCACGGTGCGCTCCAGCCGGTCACCGAGCGCCGCCCGGACCTGGCCCGGGTCGGTGGTGTCCAGCACGGTCAGCGGGCGGCCCAGGGTCCGCGTGATCACCTCGGGGGCCAGTGACGAGCCACCCATCCCGGCGAGCACCACGTGATCCAGGTCGGCCAGCTCCGCGGTCAGCTCGGCCAGCTGCGCCAGCAGCTCCCGACTGCGCTGGTGGGTGTCCACCCAGCCCAGCCGGACCTTCGCCTCGGCCTCGGCGTCCGGACCCCACAGGCTCGCGTCCTTGCCGGCCAGCTTGCCCGGGACGCCGGCCTTGACCAACGCGTCCCGGGTCGAGGCGGGAGCGGACTTGTCGACCGCGTCCGCGCCGTACACGGCGAGCCCGGCTGCGGCCTCCACCGGCCCCGCAAGTAGGTCGCTCATGCCGTCACTCCGCTTCGCTGCGTGCCGTCCTGAGGCACCGTCGCACTGAGCCTGCTGATTCGCTCGCTGCGCTCGCTCATGCGCCACCAGCCTTCTCGGCGCCCTTGGCGTTGCCCTTGGCGGCCTTGTTCGGAGCACCCTTACCCTTCGCCGCCGCCTCCAGCGACTTGCGGACGCCCTCGAGCAGCTCCTGCCAGCTGGCCTCGAACTTCTCCACGCCCTCGCGCTCCAGGGTGGCGATCACGTCGGCCATGTCCACCCCGACCGACTCCAGGTCCGCGAAGACCTTGCGGGCCGCGTCGTAGGCGCCGGTGATGGTGTCGCCGCGCGTCTCGCCGTGATCGGCGTACGCGTCGATGACCGATTCCGGCATCGTGTTGACCGTGCCGGGGGCGATCAGCTCCTCGACGTAGATGACGTCGCGGTAGTCCGGGTTCTTCGTCGAGGTGGACGCCCACAGCGGCCGCTGCGGGTGCGCGCCCGCGTCGGCGAGCGCCTTCCACCGGTCGGAGGAGAACACCTCGGTGTAGCGCTCGTACGCCAGCTGTGCGTTGGCGACGGCGGCCTTGCCCCGAAGTGACTTGGCCTGCTCGGAGCCGATCTTCTCCAGCCTCTTGTCGACCTCGGCGTCGACCCGGGAGACGAAGAACGACGCCACCGAGCCGATCTTCGACAGGTCGTGGCCGTTGGCCTTGGCCTGCTCCAGGCCGGCGAGGAACGCCTCCATCACCGCGGAGTAGCGGTCCAGGCCGAAGATCAGCGTCACGTTGACGCTGATCCCCTCGGCCAGCGTGTCGGTGATCGCCGACAGGCCCTCCTCCGTGGCCGGGATCTTGATGTAGAGGTTGGGGCGGTCGACCAGCCACCACAGCGCCTTGGCCTCGGCCACCGTCCGGTCGCTGTCGTGCGCCACCCGGGGGTCCACCTCGATGGAGACCCGACCGTCGACGCCATCGCTGCCGTCGTAGGACGGGCGCATCACGTCGCAGGCCCACCGCACGTCGTACGTGGTGAGCATCCGCACGGCCTCCTCGACCTCGATGCCACGGGTGGCGAGGTCGCGCAGCTGCCAGTTGTACTCGTCGGCGTCGCTCAGTGCCTTCGCGAAGATCGTCGGGTTGGTGGTGACACCGGCCACGTGCTTCTCACGGCGGAGCTGGTCCAGCCCGCCGGAGCTGAGTCGTACCCGGGAAAGATCGTCGAGCCACACCGCCACGCCCGCGGCGGTGAGCTCATTCAGCTTGTCCGTCATGCCTGCCACGCTCCCTCAGTTGCCGGTCGTGAAACCGGTGATGTCGCCCACCCGCGCCAGCGAGGCGTGCGCCGCCGCCACGATCCGGTCGGGGGTGAACCCGAACTGCTCGAAGAGCACGGTGTGCGGGGCGCTCGCCCCGTAGTGCTCCAGGCTGACGCTCTCGCCGAGGTCGCCGACGACGCCGCGCCAGGACATCGCGATGCCCGCTTCCACGCTCACCCGTGCCTTTACCCCGCGTGGCAGCACCGACTCCCGGTACGCCTCATCCTGCTCGTAGAACCACTCCTGGCAGGGCATCGACACCACCCGGGTGGGGGTGCCGTCGGCCTCCAGGCGCTCCCGCGCGGTCAAGCAGAGCTGCACCTCGGAACCGGTGCCGACGATGATCACCTGAGGCTTGCCGTTGGACGCCTCGGCCAGCACGTAACCGCCCTTGGCCACGCCGTCGGCGCTGCCCAGCACGTCCCGGTCCAGGGTCGGCAGCGGCTGACGGCTCAGCGCCAGCGCGGTCGGCCGGTCGGTGTGCTCCAGCGCCTGCCGCCAGGCCCAGGCCGTCTCGTTGGCGTCCGCCGGGCGGACCACGTCCAGGCCCGGGATGGCGCGCAGCGCGGTCAGGTGCTCCACCGGCTGGTGGGTCGGGCCGTCCTCGCCCAGGCCGATCGAGTCGTGCGTCCACACGTAGGCCACCGGCAGCTTCATCAGCGCGGCCAGCCGCACCGACGGGCGCATGTAGTCGCTGAACACCAGGAACGTGCCGCCGTACGGGCGGGTGCCGCCGTGCAGCGCGATGCCGTTGAGGATCGCTCCCATGGCGTGCTCACGGATGCCGAAGTGCAGCGTGCGGCCGTACTCGTGGCCCGGGAAGTCCTTGGTGGCGTGCGAGGCCGGGATGAACGACGGCTCGCCCTTCATGGTGGTGTTGTTGCTCTCCGCCAGGTCGGCCGAGCCGCCCCACAGCTCCGGCAGCACCGGCGCGAGCGCCTCCAGCACCTTGCCGGACGCGGCACGGGTGGCCACGCCCTTGGCGTCGGCGGGGAAGACCGGCAGCGCGTCGGCCCAGCCGTCGGGGAGCACCCGGCCGGCCATCCGCTCGTAGAGCGCGGTGCGCTCCGGGTTGGCCTTCTTCCAGGCGTCGAACGCGGCCGTCCACTCCTGCTCGGCCTCGGAGCCGCGGCCCATCACCGTGCGGGCGTGGGCGAGCACCTCCTCGTCGACCTGGAAGGTCTGCTCCGGGTCGAAGCCGAGGATCCGCTTGGTGGCCTTCACCTCGTCGGCGCCGAGCGCCGAGCCGTGGATCTTGCCGGTGTTCTGCTTGTTGGGCGCGGGCCAGCCGATGATGGTGCGCAGTGCGATGAAGGAGGGACGGCCGGTCTCCGCCCTGGCGGCCAGCAGCGCGGCGTGCAGCGCCTCGGCGTCCTCGTGGTAGTCGCCCTGGTCGGCGTCACCGCTGCGCCAGTCGACGGTCTGCACGTGCCAGCCGTACGCCTCGTAGCGGGCCGCCACGTCCTCGCTCTTGGCGATGCGGGTGTCGTCCTCGATCGAGATCTCGTTGTCGTCGTAGATCACCGTGAGGTTGCCCAGCTGCTGGTGCCCGGCGAGGGCGCTGGCCTCGTGGCTGATGCCCTCCTCGATATCGCCGTCGGAGACGATGCACCAGATGTCGTGGTCGAAGACCGACGCGCCCGGCTCGGCCTCCGGGTCGAACAGGCCGCGCTCGCGGCGGGCCGCCATGGCCATGCCGACCGCGTTGCCCAGGCCCTGCCCGAGCGGGCCGGTGGTGGTCTCCACGCCCGGCGTGTGCCCGTGCTCGGGGTGACCCGGGGTGAGCGAGCCCCACTGCCGCAGCGACTGGAGGTCGGACAGGCTGAGCGGGTAACCGGACAGGAACAGCTGGATGTAGAGAGTCAGGCTGGAGTGGCCCGCGGAGAGGACGAACCGGTCCCGGCCGGGCCAGTTCGGGTCGGCGGGGTTGTGCCGCATGACCCGGTTGAAAAGGAGGTACGCCGCGGGCGCAAGGCTCATCGCGGTGCCCGGGTGGCCGTTGCCGGATTTCTCCACGGCATCCATGGCCAGCACGCGGACGGTGTCGACGGCCCGGCGATCGAGGTCGGACCAGTTCAGTGCGGAGTGCTCGGGTCGTTTGGCAGCCACGATGGTTGTGCTCCTCGGCAGATGGGCGGAACCCTCACTGATGACCCTATCGAGCGTCCCTAAACGCGCGCCCGGGGATCTCCGCATGGTGTGCGCTACGTGACGACCCGGATGCGCGGATCAACCCGGTGGTGTGACCGTCCGCACCGTTGTCGGGTCGGCCGGGCAGCCAAAACGACAACGCGTAGTGTGTGGGTCGGTATGCGGGCCCGAGTGGTCCCGACCAATCCGATCTCCCCGTGCCCGATGCCGGAAGGTGGCAATCCGTGAGCATGATCACCGAGCGCCCCGCGAGCAACCCGGCCGGGCAGTCCCCGGCGCGGGCGGCCGAGGGCCCGGTGGCCCGGCGGGACGTACGCGCGGTCCTCTCGGCGTACGTGGCGCTCACCAAGCCGCGGATCGTCGAGCTGCTGCTGGTCACCACCATCCCGGCGATGATGCTGGCCGAGGGCGGGCTCCCGTCGCTGTGGCTGATGGCCATCGTGCTGATCGGTGGCTCACTCGCCGCCGGCGCGGCCAGCGTCCTCAACTGCTACATCGACCGGGACATCGACCAGTTGATGCGGCGTACCAAGCGTCGGCCGCTGCCGGCGCACACCGTGTCGCCCCGCAACGCGCTGGTCTTCGGTCTGGTGCTGGCGGCGGTGTCGGTGGCCCTGATGGCGGCGTTCACCAACCTGCTGGCCGCCGGGCTGACGCTCGCGGCGATCGCCTACTACGACCTCGTCTACACCCTGTGGCTCAAGCGGTCCACCCCGACGAACACCTTCTGGGGTGGCGCGTGCGGGGCCGCTCCGGTGCTCATCGGGTGGGCGGCGGTTACCGGCGGGCTGGCCCCGGCTGCCTGGGGGCTGTTCGCGGTGGTCTTCTTCTGGCAGATGCCGCACTTCTACCCGCTCGCCATGAAGTACAAGGACGACTACGCGCGCGCCGGCATCCCGATGCTGCCGGTGGTGGCCTCGACCCGGCGGGTGAACGCCGAGAT
The DNA here is from genome assembly GCF_022230955.1 of Micromonospora cabrerizensis. Classification (GTDB taxonomy): domain Bacteria; phylum Actinomycetota; class Actinomycetes; order Mycobacteriales; family Micromonosporaceae; genus Micromonospora; species Micromonospora cabrerizensis. The sequence continues at coordinate 1,927 of NZ_JAKKFI010000129.1, read as the reverse complement.
CCTGATCTTCGCGTGGCTGACCGTGCTCACGTCCCTGGCCGTCTGGCCGCTGGGGCTCAGCGCGATCTACGGCGTGCCGACCCTGGTGGTGGGTGCCATCTTCATCGTCGAGGCGCACCGGCTCTGCCGGCGTGCGACGCGGGGCGAGGCGGTCAAGCCGATGCGGCTGTTCCACTGGTCGACGACGTACCTGACGATCGTGTTCGTGGCCGTCGCGCTCGACGCGCTGATCTGACCCGTTCCCCGCGTTGCGGTTGGTCGCCGGCGACTGATGTCGGTCGCCAGGTGACTAATCATGCCCATGGATGAGTTGTCCACTTTAACGTCACATCAGAGTAACTTTCGGCATGAGCCGGATCGGCTCAACCTGCGGCTGGTGCACGGTGGTTTGCCGGGAAACTTTGAAATGAAAAGTCCGTATATAAGCGGACAGCCAGCCTGTGGTCTGCCTTAAACCTGTAGGTAATTGGCATCACAAAAGGTTCATGGTTCTCGCCCGGGAGGGTGCGGGTCTGCTTAGGCTTCGCGTCATGGCAGATGGTTCCGATACGACGCTGACGGCCGAGCAGACCGCCGGCGAGCAGACGCCCCAGGGCCTGGTTGCGGGCCTCAAGGCGTTCGCTGCCGGGCACGGCGGCGCCAAGGCGGTCATCGAGTACGTCGGCAAGCGTGGCGCGCGAATCGTGCTGGTCGGTTCCGACGGTGAGTGGGGCGACCAGTTCGCCGACGACACCGTCACCGCCCGGGAGGCGTGCGCCAAGGCGGGAGTCACCGTCGAGAACGCCTGGGAGCGTGAACTGATGGACCAGATGCGTCCGAGCAACGACCTGTGGCGGTCGATGGCCCGGCGCACGATGGCCCGCTGAATAGACACCTGAATTGACCACCCATCACCAGTCGACCCGGGGGGAACCCCGGGTCGCTCTCGTCACCTGCGCCGACCTCGCCGACCTCGACCCGGACGACCGGCTGGTCCTCGCCCCACTCACCGCCCGTGGCATCGCCGTCGACACCGTGGTGTGGGACGACCCCGACGTCGACTGGTCCTCGTACGACCTGGTCGTGCTCCGCTCACCCTGGGACTACGCGCTGCGCCGCGACGAGTTCGTCGCCTGGGCGGCCACCGTCCCGACGCTGGTCAACCCGGCCGACGTGGTCCGCTGGAACACCGACAAGCGGTACCTGGCCGAGCTGAGCGCCGCCGGGGTGCCGACCGTGCCGACGTCCTGGGTCGAGCCGGGGGACACCTGGCAGCCTCCCGCCGAGACCGGCGAGTACGTGCTCAAGCCCTCGGTCAGCGCCGGCAGCCAGGACACCGGCCGCTACGACCTGGCCGACCCGGAGCACCGGGACCTGGCCGCCGCACACGTCCGCCGGCTCTCCGACGCCGGTCGGGTGACCATGGTCCAGCCGTACCTGCGGGCCGTCGACCTCGAGGGCGAGACGGCACTGCTCTTCCTCGCCGGCCCGGACGGGCTCGCGTTCAGCCACGCGATCCGCAAGGGCCCGATGCTGACCGGGCCGGACCTCGGCCCGGACGGGCTCTACAAGGCCGAGGAGATCACCTCCCGTACCGCCCGACCCGAACAGCTCGCGGTGGCCGAGAAGACCCTCGCCACGGTGCCCGGCGGCACACGGCAGTTGCTCTACGCCCGGGTCGACCTGATCCCCGGCCCGGACGGCGAGCCGGTCTTGGTCGAGCTGGAGCTGACCGAGCCGTCCCTCTTCATCGGGTACGCCGACGGCGCCCCCGACCGCCTCGCCGCCGCGATCGCGACCCACCTGGCCCACCACGCCTGACCGCCCCCGGCGCGCCCCCGCGGACCGCGCCACCGCGCACCGCGCCCCGCGCCACCGCGCACCGCGCACCGCGCCCCCGTGCACCGCGCCCCGCGCCCTGCGCCCCGCGCGACCGCGCCCGGCGCGC
>NZ_JAKKFI010000128.1 GCF_022230955.1 Micromonospora cabrerizensis | reverse complement strand
CTACGCCACCAGCTGACCCGCCACCGGCACACAACACTGCACCACACTGCACCCACCCACCGACCGCAGCCGAAGGGCCGGACCCCACCACGGGGACCGGCCCTTCGGCATGACCTGATCAGGTGTCGGCGCGGACCGGCTCGGTGTCGGGCAACGGCTCGGCGGCTTCCAGCCGATGGGCTCGTCGGCGCAGCCACCAGGTGCTGGCGAGACCGGCGAGTACGGCGAGGACCAGCCCGGCCCAGGAGATGTCCTTGAGCCAGTGCTCGGCCGCCCGGCCCACGGTGAACAGCAGGTAGGTGGTGCCAAACGCCCAGACCAGCCCTCCGGCCGCGTTGGCCACCAGGAACCGCCGGTACGGCACGTGCAGCGCCCCGGCGAGCGGCCCGGCCAGGATCCGTAGGAGTGCCACGAAGCGACCGAAGAACACGGCCCAGACTCCGTACTTTGCGAAGCTGTGTTCCGCGCGGGCAAGCTGGGCAGGGCCAAGGTGGCGGGGGAAGCGGCGACCCAGTCGGGCGAGCAGTGGACGGCCACCCCGGCGGCCCACGGCGTACCCGATGGAGTCACCGACGATCGCGCCGGTGGCCGCGGCGGTGGCCACCCACTCCGGTTCCACCACCCCGGTGGCGGCGAGCAGGGCGGAGCTGACCAGGACGATCTCACCTGGCAGGGGCACGCCCATGCTCTCCACGCCGATCACCCCGCCGACGAGCAGGTAGACCGCGATCGGCGGCAGCGACTCAAGCCAGTGCTGGACATCGAACACGGTGACCCCTTCCCCGGTCGGCCTCGAACCCTACCCGTGGCGATCCGGTCGTCGGCGCACCGCGGCAGCGCCTGAGCGCGGGTGGTCCGACCCACGCCGCGCAGGGCGTCCTAGGAGGCTAGGGGTGGTGGGGAGGCCAGGGCTGCCGGCCGGGTTGCGCAACTAGCAAGACGGACGTACGGTTTTGTTGAGAGCGGAATCGGCGGTAAGTGTCACCTAACCTCGGCGGCCCACCGACCGGTGCGACAGACTGCTCAGGACTACTCACGGTCGCTGGTGTGAAGGAGTACGACGTGGCGAGCCTCGACACCTTCGGTGCGAAGACCCAGCTACGCGTCGGAGACGCGAGCTACGAGATTTTCAAGATCGACAAGGTGGACGGCCACGCCCGGCTGCCGTACAGCTTGAAGGTCCTGCTGGAGAACCTGCTGCGGACCGAGGACGGCGCGAACATCACCGCCGACCACATCCGCCAGCTCGGCGGGTGGGATTCCACCGCCGACCCGAGCGTGGAGATCCAGTTCACCCCGGCGCGGGTGCTCATGCAGGACTTCACCGGCGTGCCCTGCGTGGTCGACCTGGCCACCATGCGCGAGGCGGTGCGAGACCTGGGCGGCGACGCCAGCAAGGTCAACCCCCTCGCCCCGGCCGAGCTGGTCATCGACCACTCGGTGATCGCCGACCTGTTCGGCCGCGAGGACGCGTTCGCCCGCAACGTCGAGCTGGAGTACGAGCGCAACAAGGAGCGCTACCAGTTCCTGCGCTGGGGCCAGACCGCGTTCAACGAGTTCAAGGTCGTCCCGCCGGGCACCGGCATCGTGCACCAGGTCAACATCGAGTACCTGGCCCGCACCATCATGGAGCGCGGCGGCCAGGCCTACCCGGACACCGTGGTCGGCACCGACTCGCACACCACGATGGTCAACGGTCTGGGCGTGCTGGGCTGGGGCGTCGGCGGCATCGAGGCCGAGGCCGCGATGCTCGGCCAGCCGGTCAGCATGTTGATCCCCCGGGTGGTGGGCTTCAAGCTGTCCGGCGAGATGCCGGCCGGCACCACCGCCACCGACCTGGTGCTGACCATCACCGAGATGCTGCGCAAGCACGGCGTGGTCGGCAAGTTCGTGGAGTTCTACGGCCCCGGCGTGAGCGCCGTGCCGCTGGCCAACCGCGCCACCATCGGCAACATGTCCCCGGAGTACGGCTCCACCGTGGCGATCTTCCCGATCGACGCGGAGACGATCCGCTACCTGGAGCTGACCGGCCGCGACGCCGCTCAGGTCGCGCTCGTCGAGGCGTACGCCAAGGAGCAGGGCCTCTGGCACGACCCGGCGGCCGAGCCGGACTACTCCGAGCGCATGGAGCTGGATCTCGGCACCATCGAACCGTCGCTCGCCGGCCCGAAGCGCCCGCAGGACCGGGTGCCGCTGGGCGCCGCGAAGACGCTGTTCCGCTCCGCGCTGACCGACTACGTCGCGGACGACTCCGTCGGTGAGCGTGACCTCAAGCCGGGCGTACCCCGCGAGGAGCTGCCACGCGGCGCCAACGGCCCGGCCGACGAGGCCAGCGCCGAGTCGTTCCCGGCCAGCGACCCGCCGGCCAACGAGTTCAGCGACCCGGCCGACGAGCCGCGCGACCTGGAGACCGCTGCGGTCGGTGCCGGCGGTCGCGCCAGCAACCCGGTCCGGGTCACCGGTGCCGACGGTGTCGAGTACGAGCTGGATCACGGCGCCGTGGTGATCGCCGCGATCACCTCCTGCACCAACACGTCCAACCCGCAGGTGATGATCGGTGCCGCGCTGCTGGCCCGTAACGCCGTCGACAAGGGCCTGAGCCGCAAGCCGTGGGTGAAGACCACCCTGGCGCCCGGCTCGAAGGTCGTCATGGACTACTACGAGCGGGCCGGCCTCACGCCGTACCTGGACAAGCTCGGCTTCAACCTGGTCGGCTACGGCTGCACCACGTGCATCGGCAACTCGGGCCCGCTGCCCGAGGAGGTGTCCGCCGCGGTCAACGAGCACGACCTGTCGGTGGTCTCGGTGCTCTCGGGCAACCGGAACTTCGAGGGCCGGATCAACCCGGACGTCAAGATGAACTACCTGGCGTCCCCGCCGCTGGTGGTCGCGTACGCCCTCGCCGGCACGATGGACATCGACCTGGCCAACGAGCCGATCGGTGAGGACACCGAGGGCAACCCGGTCTACCTGCGCGAGATCTGGCCGAACAGCGCCGAGATCCAGGACGTCATCGCCCAGGCGATCGGCGCCACCGGGTTCAGCGCCGCGTACGCCGACGTCTTCGCCGGCGACGAGCGGTGGCAGTCGCTGCCCACCCCGACCGGTGACACCTTCGCGTGGGAGAACGACTCCACCTACGTGCGCAAGCCCCCGTACTTCGAGGGTATGCAGCAGGAGCCGAGCCCGGTCGTCGACATCGCCGATGCCCGGGTGCTGGCCAAGCTGGGTGACTCGGTGACCACCGACCACATCTCGCCGGCCGGCTCGATCAAGGCCGACTCCCCGGCCGGCACGTACCTCGCCGAGCACGGCGTGCCGCGCCACGAGTTCAACTCGTACGGTTCCCGCCGGGGCAACCACGAGGTGATGATCCGGGGCACCTTCGCCAACATCCGGCTGCGCAACCAGCTGGTGCCCGGGGTGGAGGGCGGCTTCACCGTCAACCACCTCACCGGCGAGCAGACCTCGATCTACGACGCCTCCCGGGCCTACCAGGAGGCCGGCATCCCGCTGGTCGTGCTGGCCGGCAAGGAGTACGGCTCGGGCTCGTCGCGGGACTGGGCGGCCAAGGGCACGATGCTGCTGGGTGTCCGGGCGGTCATCGCCGAGTCGTACGAGCGGATCCACCGCTCCAACCTCATCGGCATGGGGGTGCTTCCGCTGCAGTTCCCGGTGGACGTGACCGCCGAGTCGCTCGGCCTCACCGGCACGGAGACGTTCACCATCACCGGGGTGACCGCGCTCAACGACGGCGAGACCCCGCGCACCGTGCAGGTCAACACCGACACCGGCGTGGAGTTCGACGCCGTGGTGCGGATCGACACTCCTGGTGAGGCGGACTACTACCGGCACGGTGGCATCCTGCAGTACGTGCTGCGCCGCATGATCGCCAACTGACGTACCGACGTCTGGCGAAAGGGCCGCTTTCCGCGCTTGCGGGGGGCGGCCCTTTCGTTTCTCCTCGCTCTCGACTCGGCGGCGGCCTCCATCGGCCCGGTCGTGGCGCCGGGCCGCACGGGTTGTCGCCGCCTTCGGTGGGCAGCCGGGCCCGCCGCCCGGTTCAGGTTGCGCCCTTTGCTCTGCACCCGCCCGCGCACCACGAACGGTCCGTAACTGGCGCGTGGGCGGGTGCAGAGCAAAGGACACGAGGAGCACCTGCACCGCCGGGCCGGATGGCGCGAGGGGCGGGTCAGCAGCGCACGCCCCAGCTCAGCGCAGCCGCAGCGCGACCGCGCGGGCCTCCTCGTCGGTGAGCGGCAGGAACCAGAGGAAACGGCGAACGATGGCGACCGGGTCGGGGCCGCCCGGCTGGCCGCGCAGGTCGCGGATCGCCCGGCGGGTGATCCGGGAGAACTCGGGGATCAGGGTCGCGCGGCGAGCAGCGTCGGTCGGGGTCGCTCGCAGCGCCGGGCACGGCCAGTCCCGACCGCAGGCGTCGCACGTCCACAGCGGACCGTCGGCCGTGTGCGCGACCGGCGGGCCGCACCGGGACCGCCAGCGTGATTCGGGTACGACGTTCGGCGCGCGACCCGGGCCACGGTACGGGGGGTGCCGTGGCCCGGTCGGGCGGGTCAGGCCTGGCCTGACCGGTGGCGGACCGTCCGTCGGCTTCGGGTGGTTCCGGGGCCTGTCCTCGGGCATCCTGCGCTCCCTCCGCGGTGCTGTCTCCACAACACACTGCCGAGGGTTGCCAAGCGATCACACCGCGTAGAAGTATCTCCTTTCGACGTCTGGAACGTTCTGGGAGGTGTGGAGATGAATCGAGCCGTACAGGCGGCGATGGCCGAGAGGGGCCACACAGCGGACAGTCTCGCTGCGCAGATCGGTGTTGATCCGAAGACGGCCGCCAAGTGGGCGAGCACGGGACGAATCCCGCAGACGCGTCATCGCGCACGGGTCGCCGAGGTGCTCGGTCGGAACGTTGACGAGCTGTGGCCGGAGGCGCTGAAGCGCCGGACGCCGGCCTGGTTCCGGCCCTGGGCCGAGATCGAGCGCGAGGCGGTGTCGCTGCGGTGGTTCGAGTTCGCGTGGATACCGGGTCTCTTTCAGACCAAGGCGTACGCGCTGGCCACGCTGGTCGGCGAGGCGTTGACGCCGGCCGAGGCCGACGATCTCGCCGAGGCGCGGCTGAGTCGGCAGGCCATCCTGCGGCGGGAACGCCCACTGCGAATCATCGCGGTCCTCGACGAGGGAATTCTCCGGCGCACCCTCGACGGTGACCGGGCCATGATGCGGGAGCAGTGCGAGCGGCTGGCCGAGCAGGCCGCGCTGCCGAACGTGTCGCTGTTCGTCGTGCCCGCCGACGGCGGCATGTATCCGGGCCTCGGTGGGCCGTTCACGGTGGCGGAGATGCCGGACGGAGGGCGGGTCGCGCACGTCGACAGCCAGGCGCAGGCGCAGCTCATCGACAAGACCGCCGATCTTGCTAGCCTGGATCGACGGTGGGAGCGCATTCGCGACGGCGCCCTGTCGCGTGCGCAGTCCCTCAACCTCATCAGAGAAGCGGCGGCATCATGGACCTGACCGGCGCTCGGTGGCGCAAGAGCACCAGGAGTGGCAACAACGGCGGAAACTGCGTCGAGGTGGCCGACAACCTCGCGGGCGTCATCGGCGTACGCGACTCCAAGGACCCGGCCGGTCCGACGCTCGCCTTCGATCCGGCGGCCTGGGCCCGTTTCCTGGTGTTGGCCAAGCGCGGCTGACCCCCTGCCCTACCGGGTGAGTTCGGCCGCCCGGTCGAGCAGCGCGCGGCGTTCGACGGTCGAGTCGACCGCCGCCGCGGCCTCCCGGAACAGCGCGGCGGCCCACAGCCGATCACCCTGCCGGGCAACCAGGTCGGCGCGCACCGCCACGGCGAGCGGGTTGCCGTCCAACCCTCCCCCAGCCTGCGCCGCGTCCAGCAGGCTCAACCCGGCGTGCGGCCCGTACGCGTAGCCGTGCGCGACCGCGCGGTTGAGCGCGATCACCGGTGAGGGCCGGATGCCCATCAGCGCGTCGTAGGCCCGTGCGATCGCCGGCCAGTCGGTGGCGTCGGCGGACGACGCGGTGGCATGGCAGGCGGCGATCCGGGCCTGCCACGCGTACGGCCCGTCGTGGCGTACCCGATCGAGGGCACCCAGGCCCTCGGCGATGGCCGCACGGTCCCACCGTGCGCGATCCTGCCGTTCCAGGGTGAGCAGGTTGCCGGCGGCGTCCCGGCGGGCGTCCCGACGGGAGTGCTGAAACAGGAACAGCGCCAGCAGCGCGGCCACCTCGGACTGCTTCGGCATCAGCCGGTCGAGCAGCCGGGCCAGCCGGACCGCCTCGTCGGCGAACGCCGGCTCGCCGTCGACGACGTAGCCCCGGGTGAACAGCAGGTACAACACGGCGAGGACGCCCGGCAGCCGCTCGGTCAGCGCCGGCCCGCTCGGCACCCGGTACGGGATGCCGGCCTGCGCGATGCGGGTCCTGGCCCGGGTCAGCCGTCGGGTCATCGTCGACTCGCTGACCAGCAGGAGTCGAGCGATGTCGCCGGTCGGCACACCGCAGACGGTCCGCAACGTCAGCGCCACCCGGGCCTCGATCGCGAGCGCCGGGTGGCAGCAGGTGAAGATCAGGCGCAACCGGTCGTCCACCACGTCCTCCGGTGCCGCCGCCTCGGGCTGCCCGTCTGGCGGTGTGAGCAGCGCCAGGTCGTGCAGCTTGCGGCGTTCCACGGTGGCCCGTCGCAGCACGTCGAGCGCCCGGTTACGGGCCACCGTCAGGAGCCAGCCGCCCGGGTTGGCCGGCACACCGTCGGCGGGCCAGCGCTCCAGGGCGACGGCCAGCGCCTCCTGGGCACAGTCCTCGGCCAGCGCCCAGTCCCCGGTCACCCGGATCAGGGTCGCGACGATCCGGGGGTACGCCTCGACGCTGGCGTCCCCGACGGCCCGCGCCGCGCCGGCCGATGCGGCCGCTACCGCGCCGACCGGTGCGGGCGGGCGCACCGGCCGGCGCTGCGTGGTGGACACCTCGTCAGGCGGACAGGTCCGCGAACGGGCGGAGCTCCAGTCGCCCTTCCCGGGCCATCGGGTGCGCCCGCGCCACCTCGATCGCCTCGTCCAGATCCGCGCAGTCGAGCAGGTCGAAGCCCACGATCACCTCCGTGGTCTCCGCGAACGGCCCCTCGGAGACGAGCAGCTCGCCCTTGCGTACCCGGACGGTGGTGGCCGCGCTGGTCGGCGCGAGCACGTCGCCGGTGAGGCGGCGACCACGGGCGTCGTTCTCGGCCACCCAGGCGTGGATGTCGGGTAGGTCCGTCGGGTCGTTGTCCGGCTCGGTGTCACTGCAAACGAACATCATGTACTTCATCTGGTCGCTCCCTGGTTTCTCGGGGTGTCGCCAGCATGACGATCGGGCGGCGTCGTTTCGGACACCCTCCCCCGAAAAACCTCGGTCAGTTTCCTCCGGCGGCGCGGCGGCGGGCCTCGCGGGTCTTCATGGCGTGCTCCATCAACGTGACGAGCACCTCCTTGCTGGACTCCCGCTGCCGGGCGTCGCAGAGCAGCACCGGCACACCCGGGTCCAGGTTCAGCGCGGTCTGCACCTCGTCCAGCCGGTACGACCGGGCACCCTCGAAGCAGTTCACGGCGACCACGAACGGCGTGCCCCGGCCCTCGAAGTAGTCGATCGACGGGAAGCAGTCGGCGAGCCTACGGGTGTCGGCCAGCACCACCGCGCCGATCGCCCCCAGTGCCAGCTCGTCCCAGACGAACCAGAACCGGTCCTGCCCAGGTGTGCCGAAGAGGTACAGCACCAGGTCGTCGCTGATGGTGATCCGGCCGAAGTCCATGGCCACCGTGGTGGTGGTCTTGCCTTCCACGCCGGACAGGTCGTCGATGCCGACCCCGGACTCCGTCAGCACCTCCTCGGTGCGCAACGGCCGGGTCTCGCTCACCGCGCCGACCATGGTGGTCTTACCCACGCCGAACCCACCTGCCACCAGGATCTTGATCGCGGTGGGCAGTGGGGGGGCTCCCGCCGGCCGGTCAGAGTGCCCGTAGTCCATTGATTACCGCCTCGAAGATGCTGTTGTCGGGAAGACCGGCCGTGGTCTGCGGCTCGCGGACCTGAACCAGGCTGCGGGCCGCCAGATCACCGAGGAGCACCCGAATGGTGCCCACCGGCAGGTCGAGATGGGCGGCGATCTCGGCGACGGACTGTATGCGCTGGCACAGCCCGACGATCGCCAGATGTTCCGGGCCGATGCCGACCTCCGGCGTGACCTCCGCTCGGGTCGCGGTGACCAGGGAGATCAGGTCGAACGTGCCGGTGACCGGGCGGGCCCGACCGCGCGTCACCGCGTACGGGCGCACGACCGGGCCTGCGTGGTCATCCACCCACTGATGGTCTGCGGACTCCCCCTGCACCGTCATCCCCCGCTACCTCTCGCTGGCCAACTGCTCATTGGCACGGGACGGGGACGCGACGTACTTGCCGACGCGGGTGACCAGCATCGCCATCTCGTAGGCGATCAGGCCCACGTCGGCGTCCTCGCTGGCCAGGACCGCCAGGCAGGCGTTGCGGCCGGCCGCGGTGACGAACAGGAAGGACGACTGCATCTCGATGATGGTCTGCTGCACCTGCCCGCCACCGAAGCGCTTCCCAGCACCTCGGGCCAGGCTCTGGATGCCGGCCGCCATCGCCGCGAGGTGCTCGCCGTCGTCCCGGCTCAGCCCCTGGGAGGAGGCCATCAGCAGCCCGTCACTGGAGAGCGCGACCGCATGTTCGGCCTGCTTCACCCGGCCCACCAGATCATCCAGCAACCACGTCAGGTCGGCACTCGAAGCCGTCTTCTGGGCCACTTCGTCGTCCTCTTCTCCCCCGGCGTTGTCGCCGTACTCGTCTGGGGTTGACCGTCACGTCGCGCGGGAACCACATCAACGGCGCCGGATCAGGTCACTTCCGGATCCTCGGCCGGCTCGGGCGCCGCCGCTGGCTGGGCGTCGGAGGCGCCACCCAGCAGCCGCGCCGCGTCGGTCCGACCGCGCCGGGTGCCGGTCTGGTAGGAACTCATCATCTTGCGCACCTGCTCCGGCTGGCGCACCACGTCGTCGTGGTCGCTCTCCGTCGCCGGCTCGTCGCGCAACTCCGGCACGATGCTCGCCTGCCGGACCCGGACCGGCAGGCCCGCGTTCGTCCGGTCCGCCTCGACCCGCTCCGGTGCGGGCCCGTCGTCACCGTCCACATTCGACTCCGTGGTATCCGTGCCGGCAGTCGGCCGGGTGCCGTTGACCGCGGGCAGGCCGGTGGGCAACGTCGGCCCTTCCAGGGCCGGCTGGCCCAGGGTGCGACGGACCCGGGTGGGCAGTTCCGGCGTCCCGGTGGCCGGTGTCGTCCGCTGCCGGGTGGGCAACGCCCCGTCCGCCTCGGTGCCGTCGGCCTGCTCGGTCTCGGTGACGATCGACGCCGAACCCGGTGCCTCGGTCGCGACCTGCGATGCGTCCGAATCGGCCGTTCCCGGTGCCGTCGGCCGCGCGGCCAGCGCGAGGGGGGCCGGGCGGGCGCGGTCGGAGGGGCCGGCGGGCAGTGGGATCGCCGGTGATCCCGTCGGAATCGCGCCGGAATTCTCCGGGTCCGCGGTGCCCTCGGTGATCAGCTCCGCCGGGATCAGCACGACGGCGGTGGTGCCGCCGTACGCGGACTCCTTGAGCCGGACCCGCACACCGTGCCGCTCGGTCAGTCGGCTCACCACGTAGAGCCCGAGCCGCGCGGCGTTGGCGAGGTTCAGCTCGGACTGGTCGACGATGCGGTCGTTCGCGGCGGCCAGGTCCTCCTCGCTCATGCCGAGGCCCCGGTCCTCGATCTCGATGGCGAAACCGTTCGCCACCAGCTGACCGCGGACCTCCACGGTGGTGTGCGGCGGGGAGAACGACAGGCCGTTCTCGATCAACTCGGCAAGCAGGTGGATGACGTCGCCGACCGCACGGCCGGCCAGCGAGACCGGGCCGAGAGGCAGCACGTTGACCCGGGTGTAGTCCTCGACCTCGGCCACCGCGCCGCGCACCACGTCGACCATCGGCACGTTGCGCCGCCAGGCCCGGCCCGGCGTCGAGCCGGAGAGGACGATCAGATTTTCCGCGTTACGCCGCATCCGGGTGGCCAGGTGGTCGACCCGGAACAGATCCTCCAGCTCCTCCGCGTCGTGCTCGCGCCGCTCCATCGCGTCCAGCAGGGTGAGCTGGCGGTGCACCAGCGCCTGGGTACGCCGGGCGAGGCTGAGGAAGACCTCGCGGACGTTACGCCGCAGCTCGGCCTGCTCCACGGCGGTACGCAGCGCGGTCTCCTGCACCGCGTTGAACGCCTTGCCGACCTGGCCGACCTCGTCGTTGCCGAAGTCGAGGGGAGGCGCCTCGGTGGCCACGTCGACCTCCTCGCCACGACCGAGCCGCTCGACCACGCTGGGCAGCCGCTCGTTGGCCAGGCGGAAGGCCGCATCCCGCAACCGTTCCAGTTGCCGCACCAGGGCTCGGGCGGTGGTGATGGACACGATGATCGAGGCGATGACGGCCAGCAGGCCGAGGCCGGTGGCCAGCGCTAGTCGGACGACGACGCCGATGGCGACCGGGGTCGCCCGGTCGACCACGTCGTCGCCACCGGCCAGCACGACCGCGGTGATCTCGGTCAGCGCCGGGGCGGTGGTGTCGTTCCACTCCGTCGCGGTGACCGGCGGCCGGCCGGCGCCACTGCCCTGCATGAGCTGGGTCTCGAGGGTGGTCAGTCGGCCGAAGGTGGCACCGGTCGACATCGCCTCGTAGCGATGCTGGTCGGCGGCGGGGAGTCGGACCAGTGCCGAGGCGGCGACGAACTGTCGGGCGCCGACGAACCGGGTGAACTCCGCCCGCTCGGCCGGGGTGATCCGCCCGGCGGCCAGCACGCCAGCCAGCAGCGCGTCCTCCTGGGACAGCAGCTCACGGGACCGGTTGAGGCCGATCAGCGCGGCAGTGTCCTCGGCGACCTGCTCGTCGTCGAGGTTGCCGAGAGCGTCGTACACCCGGTAGATCGACTCGATCACTGCGGTGAAGGTCGCGGCGGCCCCGGCCCGGTCGATGCTCCGGTCGTCGACCGCCGTACGGGTCCTGCTCAGCTCGTTCAGCCCGGTGGTGAGAGTCGTGATCCGCTGGTCGAGGGTGTCGCTGCCCAGCGCGCCGACCTGCCAGTTCTGCGTGGACTTCGTGAACGCCGCGGCCAGCTCGTCGGTGCGTTGCCGCATCTGCGCCAGCGTGGCGCGCTGCGCGTCATCGGGCCGACCGAGGTAGGCCACCGACGTCCGACGCTCCAACTGCAACTGCAACAGCAGAGGCTCGGTGGGATCGAAGACCTTGGTGTCCAGCGCCTGCACACCGAGCAGATTGACCCCGTCGCGGACGGTGACCCAGGCCGTGAAGCCCCACAGCGCGACGAGCGAGACGAGCAGAGCAACGACCTTGGTACGCAGATTCGTACTGCGGGAACCCATTACACCGTCCCTGGCGCGGCCTGTGTGATTGTTCAGTCAGGAATGCGTCATTCACGCATCGACCCCGGCGCACGCTAGCAGCGTCCGGGGGCTGCGCTCAAGCGATGCTGATCATGAGACCACCGTGCGGGGCTGGAGTGGGGCCCGGTCCAGGTCGCTGACCAGGTCGGATCTGGTCATTGCCAACTGCCGGGCCGCGAGTACGGCCGCACGGACGATCAGCACCGGCGTGTAGAGATCTTTGTCATGCCACAGTGGAGGATCCTCGTGCTGGCCGTCCAGTTCGGTCAGACGACGCAACCCACGACCGACCGCCTCCGTCACGCCCGGTCGCGTCGGTCGGCGCACCCCCAGCAGCACGTGCAGGGCGTACGCCGTCTCCTCCGCGGTCCCCGCCCAGCGTCCCCAGGCCCCGTCCGCCCGCTGGGTGGCGACCAACCAGTCGACAGCCCGGTCCACCGCCGCTCCACCGGCTCCGGCCGGGGCGTACCGGTCGAGGGCTGTCACGACGCACGAGGTGGCGTAGTACGGCGACGCGTGCCAACGGTCCGCCCAGGAGCCGTCGGACTGCTGCTCGTCACTCAGCCAGCCGGCGAGCGCCGCCAGACGGCCGCCGTAGCGGCTCGCAGCCGCCGACGTGTGACGGACATGCCAGCCGAGCGCCTCCAGCACGTGCGCGTTCGTGGTGACCGACCGCCCGTCCTCACCCTGCCAGGTGCAGAAGTGGCTGCCGACGTCGAAGTGGAGCAGGCTCGCCGGGTCCACCGGGTGACCGAAGCGGGCGAGAGCGTAGAGCGTCACCGAGGTGGTGTCCGCGTCGGCCGGTAGCCCCGGCCCGGTCGACGTGCCCTGCGGCCCGAGCGCGGCCGCTAACTCGGCGATGAGCTTCGGCGCGGGCCGGACCGGCACACCCGCTCGGGCCAGACTGCTCAGCGCCCAGGCCCGCTCGAACACCGTGACCGGCGTACAACAGGGAACCGGCCCGCCGAGAGGACCGACGGCCGCCCGCAGGTAGGCCAGGGCCTCCGGGTCGGCACCGGGCATCGCCGGATCGCCGATCCAGGCGGCCGTGGCCGCGGGCGAGGCGCCGACCGCCCCGGCAACCGGAGAGACGCCGTCGTGCCGGCGCGCGACCGGCCCGAGCACCTCGAAGGCGTGCAGCAGCTTCTGCGGCACCGGACATCCGGTGCCCACCAGCGCGTGGACCGCGTCGAGCCGCCGTCGGTCCACGCCGGGCAGGGCACGGATCCCGTCGGCGAACCTGCGATCGTCGCGTACGGCGAAGAAGGTGAGATGGTCGTTGATCCGCTCCACCAGGGCCGGCACGATGAGGTCGGCCGCCGGTGTGTCCGGGAGCGGCACGCCCTCGGAGAGCCAGCGGGCAAGCACACCCAACCCGCGGCTGGCGGCGGCAGCCAGGCCGGGCGGGGCGGGCGCATGGGCGCCGCGCAGTGTGCCGAGCAGCGCCTCCACGGCGCTCACCGTCGGCACCACCGCGTAACCGCTGGCGCCACCCCAACCGCCGTCGGAGCGCTGGGCGTCCAGCAGATACCGCAGCCGCTGGTCGTGCCCGGCGAGCCATGGCGCGTCGACGACGACCCGGCCGGTCTCGTACACCGACGGCGTGACCCGACCGGACGGCTCGAGCACCATGGCGGCCAGCAACTCCCGGGCCGACGCCGCGACCTCCGACTCGTCCCGGGTGTCCGCCGCTGGCGCGGTGGTCACACCACGCCCCAGAAGTCGGTCGACCGGTAGAAGCCGGTGCTGAAGCCGATCTGGCGGGCAAGGTAGTCGGCCTGCACCGGGCAGGTCGTGTGCAGCCCGTCGAGCAGTTCGCGGGCGTACGCCACCAGGTCGCTGATCCGGCGTTCGACGTCGGCCCGCTCCGGCACCAACATCAACGCGTTGAGGTCACCCCACCGCTTGTCCCGTTCGTAGCTGGCCAGGTCGTTGACGAGTCGGAGGATCCGCTGCACCTGGTCACTGGCCGCGACGAGCGCGTCGAGGTGGGCCAGCGTCGCGGCATCGTCGGAGTGGATCCAGTGCACGACGTTGACCACCGTGCAGGCCAGATTCGGCGCATTGGCCAGGTACTCGTCAAGGGTGGGCAGCACCCCGGCAGCGGCGTCCTGCTTCCAGTCCCACTCCCGCGCCATCGCGTCGAGCATCGTCCGCAACTCGTTGCGCCACACCACCCCGTGGGTCGCGTACGCCGGCACGGCGGCCAACTCGTCGTGCAACTCGGCGAGAAAGCGGCCGAGAGAGTCGTCCGCCGCCGGTCGCCCGCCGTCGGCCACCGCAAGGCAGTTCTCCGTCAACCGGTCGATCTCCGCACGGGTACGCGCCTCGTGGTCGACGAGCCAGTCGACCGCGAAGCCCCAGAGCACGGCCCGGTTCATGACGCGCAACTGGTCGAGGTCCGCCCAGGGCGCCCCGAACGCGATCGCCATCGCGACGTTGCCGAACAGCGCCGGGTCGAACGGTCGCGCCGGGAACAGATCGGGGTACGCCGCGGCACGTTCGGCCAGGTCACGTTGACCCTTCGCGGCGAGGGCACAAATTCGCCCCTGCTCGGCGGCCAGCGCCATCTGGTCGCCACCGCCTGCCGACCGCGACCCGAGCCCTGAGCTCATGCGGAGACACTCCGTACCGGCCGCAGTGTCGCCTCGACACGCTCGAGAGGCCGTAGCGCGGCCGCCACCTTGATGCCGGGCAGAGCTTGCCGCTTCAGGCGGAACCGGAATCGGCTCAGCACGGTGGCCACGATCAGCGTCGCCTCCAGATAGAACAGGTGCATACCGATGCACTGGTGCGGGCCGCCGCCGAACGGGAAGTGCGCGTACCGGTGCCGGTCGCGGACCTGCTCGGGGTCGAAGCGGTCAGGGTCGAAGACCTCGGGCCGGTCCCAGAACGCGGACATCCGGTGGGTGATCAGCGGGCTGACCACGAGGGTTGCGCCGGCCTCGATGCGGACGCCACCGATCACGTCGGCTTCCACCGCGCGGCGCGGGAAGAGCCAGCCGATCGGATAGAGCCGCAGCAGTTCGTCGAGCACCTGCCGGGTGTAGCGCAGCTCGCGCAGGTGCTCGCGCCGTACCGGCGCGTCGCCGACCACCCGGTCGATCTCCTCGTACAGTCGCTCGGCGATCTGCTCATCCTGCGCGATGTGCGGCCAGAGCCAGGTCAGGACGCTGATCGTGGTCTCGGTGGTGGTGGCGACCATGGAGACGGTGTCGTCACGGACCTGCCGCTCGCCGAGCTGGTCACCTGACTCCGTGCGGCCCCGCCACAGCGTGGCGATGATGTCGTCGCCGTCGGTTGCGGCCGTCTCGCGGGCGGCTCGGACGATCGGGAGCAGGGTGTCGTCGATGAGTCGAACGGCCTGACGAAACGCCCGGTCGCCCGGCATCGGCATGGCCAACGGCGCCCACGGCACCATCAGCCGGGGCATCACCGACCAGGCGATCGCGTCCTGCGCCTTCATGATGCGCATCGCCTGCGGCACCGAGATCTTGTCGGCGAAGAAGACTCGCATGATCGCCGAGCAGACGATCTGTGCCTGCACCGTGCCCATGTCGACGGGCTGGCCGGCGAGGGCCGGCTCGTCCAGATCGTCGACCGCTTCCTCGATCGCCTCCGCCAGCCGGTCCACCAGCGAGTCGACGCGTCGAGCGGTGAACAGCGGCTGGAGTACGTGACGGCTGTTCCTCCAGTAGTCACCATCGCTGAGGATGCCGTCACCGAACAGTCGCTTCAGGGGACGCCACTGGAGGCCGTCGCCGGCGCGGACGTAGTTGTCGGCCTTCTCGCGCAGAACCCGCTGCAGGTGCTCCGGTCGGGTGACCAGGTAGGGGCGAAACGCGCCCAGGCTGAGCTTCACCACCTCGCCCTGCGACCGCTCGCCCATCTCGACCAGGGTGCGGGCCGGATCGCGGAACAGGTTGGGCACCACGTGGCGCAGCGGGATGGAGCCCGCTCGTCGTGGCTGAACCGGCACTGTGTGGGGTGCTACCACGAGAACCGACTCTCCCTTGTGGATACTCGGCGTTGCCGAACGACTCTGCGGAGTTAGGTGTTCGTGGGAGCATGCCACCGCTCGGTCGCCTGCCTCTAGACGAGTTACGTGAAATTTTTACACGCAAGGATTACGTCGCCGCAGGATTGGCACGACACGAAGTTCGGCTACCACAGATCCCGCAGGTAGCGGTGCCCCGCGACCACCAGTTGGCATCCTTGAACCTCGATAGTGATGAATATCACTATCGGTTCCCCGTCCGGTCCGTCGCGGACGTCGCGATTTACCCCGGGGACCGCGTCCCGCGTCACCCGCGCTCTGCGCGCCGGCCCGGCGGAACGACAGAATCCGGGCGACACCCGGCACCCTGTGCCAGGCTCTTGTCATGGACGACAAGACCATCCTGAACCGGATCTCCGAACTGGTCGACGAGGAACACAAGCTGCGTGCGGACGCCCAGGCCCACGAGTCGGGCACGGAGGGCGACGCCAGCGAGCGACTGCGCGCCCTGGAGGAGTCCCTCGACCAGTGCTGGGACCTGCTGCGCCGTCGGCGGGCCGCCCGGGAGACCCACGGTGACCCGGACGCACAGGGCGAACGCCCCAAGCCCGAGGTGGAGCGCTACCTGCAATGATCAACGTGGCGGGTCGGGCGGTCCGACCGCCCGACCCGCTCTGCTCAGCGGATGCCCGCCTCGCGTAGCAGCTCCCCGGTCAACGTGCCCGGGTCGACCCGCTCGGCGGGCAGACCCCGAGCCGCGAACCAGGCGCCGACCACCCGGACGTCGCGGGCCAGGAACTCCGGCCCCTGCGGGTTCGCCACCACGTCGACCACCTGCGGCAGGTCGATCACGACCAGCCGCCCCCGGTGCACGAGCAGGTTGTACGGCGACAGGTCCCCATGCGCGTAACCGGCGCGGGCCAGCACCCGCAGCGCCTCCACCAGTTGCGCCCACAGGTCGCGCAGCTCGGCCGGGCCGGGTCGCAGCTGGGCCAGCCGGGGCGCCGCCTGGCCCGACTCGGCGTCGCCGACGAACTCCAGCATCAGCTCGGTGCCCCGCAGCTGCACCGGGTACGGCACGGCGATCCGGTCGTGCCCGGCACCGATCTCCCAGAGCCGGGCCAGGGCGTCGAACTCGGCCGCGGCCCACTGCCCGGCGATCATCTGCCGGCCGAACGCCGTCCGGCCGGCCATCGCCCGGTTCTCCCGGGACCGGCGCACGCGGCGGCCCTCCAGATAGCCGGCGTCCCGGTGGAACAGCCGGTGCTCGGGGTCCCGGTAGCGTTTGACCGCCAGCAGGCAGGACCGGTCGGTGTCGGGCACCGCCCGGCGCACCAGGTGGACGTCCGCCTCCTTGCCGGTCTTCAGCACACCCAGCTCGGTGTCCCGGGCGGCCAACTCGGTGACCAGCCATTCCGGGTGCGGCTCTGGGCCGTGCACGGCGTCGTCCCAGGACGACCAGCGATCGCCGGTGTCCGGGTCAGGCTCGGTGTCCGGGTCCACGGGCGGCTCGGTGGGCCGCCCGCGCTTCAGAAACTGTGAGTCGTCATCGTCGAAGCGGTTCTTGCCGCGGCTCCGGCGCTCAAGCGCCGGAAGGTCGTAATCGCGCACTGTGGTGAGGTTCCCTTGGTCGAGGCTGAGTTAGGCGGCTGGAAGCGACCTGCAAAGACGGCCATGACCGACCTCCTCTCCTCGACCGGGCCCACGCCCGGAACGCACGATGCGCTGACAATGCTCGCGGCCCCACGCCAGTCGGTCAACCGAATTACCGAGCCGCCGCCACACCACCACGCCGCCACGCCGCCGGACCACCACGCCGCCGCGCCACCACGCCGTCGGACCACCACGCCGCCGGACCAAGATCCGCCCAACATCCCTGATGGTGCTGCCTCTGAGCGTCGTGAGGCAGCACCATCAGGGAAACTGCGCAGATCTTGGAGGTGGCCCGGCGGGGCGCGGCGGGGGCGCACGGCGGGGCACGGCGGGGCGCGCGGCGGGGCAAGCGAGGCGCGGCGGGGCGGGGCGAGGCAAGGCGAGGCGCGCGGCGGGCAGGCGAGG
Source organism: Micromonospora cabrerizensis (assembly GCF_022230955.1). Taxonomy (GTDB): domain Bacteria; phylum Actinomycetota; class Actinomycetes; order Mycobacteriales; family Micromonosporaceae; genus Micromonospora; species Micromonospora cabrerizensis. The sequence continues at coordinate 234 of NZ_JAKKFI010000128.1, read as the reverse complement.
CGAGGCGCGGCGGGGCAGGGGAGGCGAGGCGTGCAACTGCTCAAGCGGGCCGCCGGGGACCCGGTGGCGCTCGACCCGGCCGCCGGCTGCGTGACCACCGGCAGCTGGGCCCCGCTGCGCCTGGAGGCCGTGGGCCGCCCCCTTCGGGGCCACGCCCACGGCCCGCCGGGTGTCGAGCGCACGCACAGCGCCTGCCCCCCCGGCCCGACCCCGCCCGCCACCGCGTCAGCCAGC
>NZ_JAKKFI010000127.1 GCF_022230955.1 Micromonospora cabrerizensis | reverse complement strand
GAGCCCGGTCAGCTCGCCGACCGACTCGCCACGGCGGGCGGCGGCACGGCGGCCGGGTGCCTGGGCGGGCGCGGTCACCCGGGAGCCGAGCGCGCTGACCAGGGCCTCACAGCCGGCGTCGCAGGCCCGCACGGCGGCGACGGCCTGGCGGACCGTCTCGGCGACCGCGGAGGTGAGCGCCCGGTTGACCGCGGCGCGCCGCGGCGTTTCGGAGATGGCGACCCGCAGAGCGGTGACCGCCTCGTTGATCTCGTCGGCGTCGGCCACCCCGTCGGCGGCGAGGTGCGCGGCGATGGCGTCCGCCGCGACCGACACCTCGCGGCCCCGGGCGACGGTGCCGCCGAGCATTCCCGGCTCGGGCAGCGCGTCCAGCACTGCCAACGAGACCGGCTCGGCCGGGTCCGGGTACGCACGAAGGGCCGCCGGGTAGAGCTCGCGCAGAACCTCGCGCAGGGCCACGGCGGCCGAGTGTCGACCGCTGGCCAGCGCGGCGTGCGCGGCGAGCACCTGCTTGTAGCCGGCGAGATCCCGGGGTGCCGGCAGGGTGACGGCCGAGAGCGCGCCCGCCTGCAACGCGCGAGCCAGGCCGACGGCCCGTCGTTCGGCCGGAGGCGACTGCATCTCCTCCAGGGAGTCGTCGTCGGCGAACCGCTCGGCGAAGTCGTCCACCGAGTCGTCGTCGGCGATCGCCAGAGGTCGACCCGCCGCGCTCAACAGCGAGATGACCGTGTGGTCGTCGCTGTCGGCGGCGATGGCCGCACCGCTCGGCCCGCCCGACCGCTCCACGAGCAGCGCGACGAGCTGGGCGTAGCCAGCGGCCTCGTCGCTGATCTCGCAGACATGCAGCAGACGGCCTGCGTCGTCGACCACAGCGGACGTCAGCGTCGAACCGGCGGAGGCCGGTCGGTCAGCCGGATCCGCCGAGGCCAGACCGCAGTAAACGCGCACGAGCGCCACGGCGTCGTCCTCCTCCCGGGACAGGTCTTTCCTCTGCCAGCAACTGATGCTCCCCGGTACGGGTCAGTCGCGCCAGTCCACCACCGCAGAGATCTTGCCGACAATGGTGCGCCAACCCAAACTCGCGGTCTGCGCACCGATCTTCTTCAGCCGCCGCCGACCCATGAAAGCGCCGATCCCACCGTTGGCGGTGGCACGCAGCGCCTCGTCCAGGTCGTCGAGGCTGGAGCCGGCGGAGAGCATGTCGAGTACCGCAGGCAGCCGCAATGCGTACGAGAGGTCACGCGCGGCCTCGCCTGCCTCGATCAGGAGGGTCGAATCCCAGGTGTCGTGCCCGCCGCGCAGGTTCTCCACGACGAGGTCGAGCTCGTAGGTGTCCTCTTCGAGGGGCGCGATATCTGCGGGCTCCACCCGTTCGGACAATTCATTCCAGCTGTCCAGTTGGGACAGATCGTTGGGCGCACCGGACCGGATGAAACTGACCAACGACTCGGGCGTCTTGAACAGCAGCAGCTTGCCCTGGTTGCTGAGGAAGACCGGCACCTCCTCGTCGTCCGCCTCGTCGGTGGCGTCCTCGTCGGCCTCGTCGTCCGCGTCGTCGGCGTCGGCGTTGCCGTCGCGGCGGCGGCGCGTCGACTCGTCCTCGTCGTCGGCGTCGGCGTTGCCGTCGCGGCGGCGGCGCGTCGACTCGTCCTCGTCGTCGGCGAACTCCTCGGCCAGGTCCTCGTCGAGGATGACGACGGTCTCGTCGTCCTCGTCCTCTTCCTCGATCACCTGACGTCGGGCGAGGAAGGGGTCGTCCAGGTCGCGCTCGGTCACGTCGGTCGGGGTCAGCGAGCTGGCCGGCCGGTACGCCCGCAGCGTGAAGCCGGTGCCGGCGGGCAGGGCGATCTCCACCGGGTCGATGCGCAGCTCGTCCCAGAGTGCACGGTCGACCGGGGCCGAGGGGCCGTCGGTCTCATCTGGCTCGGCCGCGCCGGTGGTGTCGTCGAGCTCGGGCTCGTCGGCGTCGGGCCGTTGGGGCGACTGGCGGGCCACGCTGACCTCCGTGTGCTTCGGGTTGCCCACCCGCCGGGGTCTCTGACCGGCGAGTGACTCTGGGCACATACCCTAGTCGGCGGCCCTGGGTGACCGATGCCCGCACCCCGGTGGCCGCGTGGCGCTCGGATTCGACCTGCTGGTGGCGGGCGCTGGCGAACCGGCCGTTCGACAAGTAGCGTAGCTACGCATGAAGGCCCAGGCGTTGCACGGCCACCTCGACGCTCTGCTGCTCGCCGTCCTCGAACAGGGCGCGCTGCACGGTTACGCCATCATCGAGGCGCTGCGCGCGCGCAGCGAGGGCACTCTGGATCTGCCCACCGGCACCATCTATCCGGCGCTGCGTCGCCTGGAGCGCGCCGGGCACGTGGCGAGCACCTGGAGCACCGTCAACGGCAGGGAACGACGGACGTACCAGCTCACCGACTCCGGCCAGCGGGCGCTGGCCGGGGAGCGCGCGGGTTGGCAAGACTTCCAGTTGACCGTCGGTCGGTTCCTCGACCCCGGCAGCCCGCCCACCACCCCGGCCTGACCCGGTCGAGCCGGCGACCACCGGGCGCGGGCACCGGGGCCGGGACACCGGCGACGTGGCTCAGTGGGCCGGGCTGGCGAGCGCCTCCGCCCGGCGGGCGGAGGCCTGCAACCAGCCGCGGACCGCACGGGTCAGCGAGAAGTAGGCGCCGCCCACCAGCACCGCACCGATGATCATCGGCGGCCACCGCAGCGCGTCGTCCCAGAGAGTCATCGACCAGGCGAACAGGGCGCAGCCGGCGATCATGGCGAGAGCCAGCATCCCGGTCAGGCCGGCGCCCACCGCGCGTTGCGCCAGGGCCAGACCCGGCCGTGTCGAACGGGCACTCGCCGCGACCACCAGCAGACCGGCCACCGCGAGCAGCAGTGAACTCATCCAGATCCAGTCGACCGAGTTGGAGAGCAGCAGGTAGCCGGCCGGCGGTCGGGGGCCGCTGCTCCAGCTCGACCCGCGCCAGGTCAGATCTCCGGCGGCCACCCCGACCCCGGCGATCGCCAGCATCCGCAGGGAGAGCCCGCGCAGGGCACCGACCGCCAGCTCGGCCTGCCAGGAGGGGAGGACCTGCGCCGGCGAGCCGAACTCGACCACGGCCCGGCGCTGCGCCTCCGTGGACGGCACACCGCTCTCGCGGTACGCCTCCACGGCGTCGAGCAGCCCGTGCCGGGCCTCGGTCAGCAGGTCGGACTTGAGTCGCGTCGGCCCCTGCAACCGGGCGGCCAACTCCCGCAGGTGCTCGTCGACCAACACGTCCTCACGGTGCGGCATGGCACCACCCTGCCACGGACCACGGAGCCCCGACGTCGGGGAGAACCCTGGTCCGTCCCCGAGCCCCGGTCAGGGGGCCAGTGCCAGGTAACCCCGTTCGGCCGCAGCCTGGAGCAGCCACTGGTCCCGGTACCAGCCCGGGGAGGCGACCAGGTCGGCGTGCCGGCCGCGCTGGATCACCCGGCCGCCGTCGAGGACGACGATCTCGTCCAGCTCGGCCAGCCCGCTGAGTCGGTGGCTGATCAGCAGCACCGAGTGCCCGGCGGGGGTGGCGGCGAGGGTGGACGCGAGCACCGCGTCGGCGGCGGCCGGATCAAGACCTTCGGTGGGCTCGTCGAGCACCAGCACCGGCGGCGCGGCGAGCAGGGCCCGGGCGAGCGCCAGCCGCTGCCGCTGGCCACCGGAGAGCTGCCCGCCCTCCTCGCCCACCAGCGTGTCCCAACCTGCCGGCTGGGCGCGTACCCACTCCAGCAGGCCCGCGGCGGCGGTGGCGGCCGTCAGCGCCTCCTCGTCCGCCCCGGCCCGCCCGAGCAGCAGGTTCTCCCGCACCGTGGCGTGGAACACGTACGCCTCGGCCAGCAGGCCGCCGACCGCGCGGGGCAGTGCCTCCTCGGCGTACGCCGAGAGGTCGTGACCGTCGAGGGTCACCCGGCCGGACACCGGCCGGACGGCGCCGGTCAGGACGGCGGCCAGGGTGCTCTTACCGGCGCCGCTCGGGCCGACCACCGCGATCCGACGCCCGGGCGGCAGGTCCAGGCTGACGCCGTCCAGGGCGGGTGCCGCGCCGGTCCGGTACCGCACGGTCACGTCGAGGAAGCGCAGCTCGTGGGGACCGACCAGGTCCGTCATCCCGGCCGTGGGCGGGGCAGTCGCCGTGCCGGCCTCCAGCAGGTCGGCCACCCGGGCCAGACCGGGCCGCAGCTGCGTCCACTGCCGGGCCGCCGTGACCAGTGCCAGCGTCACCTCGACGGCGGCCAGCGCGCCGACGGCCAGGACACCCACCAGCACCCCCGACACGTCGGCGGCCAGCGCGGCCAGCACCACCGCCGCGGCGGTCAGCCCGGCGGTCAGCACCCCGGCCGCGTCCACCGCGAACCCGGTGGCGGCCAGCCGACGTTCCAGGCGGGCCAGCCGGCGTGCGCGCTGCGTGGCGGCGCGCAGCGTGGCGTCGGTGGCCCCGAAAGCGGCCAGGTCGGCTGCGCCGTGGGTGAGGTCGATCGCGTCGGTGGCCAGCGCGCCGCGCAGAGGAGCCACCTGGGCCGCGCTGCGGCGGGTGACCGCGGTGGCCAGCGCGGGTAGCGCCACCCCGGCGACCAGCAGCCCGACGGCGAGCGCACCGGCGGCGGGCAGTGAGATCAGCGCCGCCACGGCGACCGCCAGCACACCGACCAGGGCCGCCGCCGAGCCCGGGACCAGCACCCGCAGCAGCAGGTCCTGGACGGCCTCGACGTCGGAGACCAGCCGGCTCAGCACGTCCCCCGACCGGTGTGCGGTGCCACGCCGGGCGGCGAGGGTGGCGAAGACCCGGGCCCGCACGTCCGTGATCATGCGGAGCACCGCGTCGTGCCCGGCGAGCCGTTCGCTGTAGCGGAACACACCACGACTGATCGCCAGCGCCCGGACCGCGACGATCGCCACGGTGAGCCGGTCCAGCGGAGGCTGGCCGGCCGCGCTCATCAACAGCCAGGTGGCGGTGGCCATCAGGGCGAGCCCGGCGAACTCGGTGGCGGCCGCGAGCAGCCCGGCACCGACCAGCCGACCCAGGTACGGGCGGGCCAGCCGCAGCACTGCGCGCTCGGCGGCGGTCCGCCCGGCCGGTGCCGTGTCCACCGGTGCCGATCCGTGTGCCGTACTCATCGGGCGACCTTCCCGGTCGGCTCGGGCGTCAGCTCGGTGACCCGACCGTCCTCGACCCGCAGGATCCGGTCGGCGTCGGCCAGCAGCGCCGGTCGGTGCGCGACCAGGAGCGCGGTGCGCCCGGCGACCAGACGGCGGGTGGCGTCGAGCACCACCGCCTCGGCCGCCGTGTCCAGGCGGGCGGTGGGTTCGTCGAGCAGCACCACCGGCGCGGCCCGCAGGAACGCCCGGGCCAGCGCCAAGCGCTGCCGCTGCCCGCTGGACAGCCCGTGGCCGCGTTCGCCGAGCAGGGTGTCCAGGCCGTCCGGCAGGCCGGCAACCACGTCGTCCAGGGCGGCGTCGTGCACCGCGGCGGCGAGCGCGTCGGGCGTGGTGTCCGGTGCGCCGAGCCGGATGTTGTCGGCCAGCGAGGCGGCGAAGAGATGAGCGCGCTGCGGCACCCAGGCGAGTTGCCGACGCCAGGCGTCCGGGTCGGCGGTGGCGAGGTCGACCCCGTCCACGGTGATCCGGCCGCTGGTCGGGGTCACGAAGCCGAGCAGCAGGCCGAGAAGCGTGCTCTTGCCGGCCCCGCTGGGCCCGATGATGGCGATCCGTTCGCCGGCCCGGATGGTCAGGGTCACGTCACGCAGGGCGGTGGTCCGCTCGTACGCGACGGTCACCCCCTCGAACCGGATGTCACGTCGCGCGTCCGGGACGGCGGCGCCCTCGGCGGCCCGGGGTGCGGTGGGCGCGGCCGAGATGGTCAGCGCCTCGTCCAGCGCGGCGAGCCCCTCCATGCTGGCGTGGAAGCGGCTGCCGGCGGCCCGCAGCGGCAGGTACGCCTCCGGCGTGAGCAGCAGCACCAGCAGCGCGGTCTGCAGGGCCAGCCCGCCGCCGAGCAACCGGATGCCGACGGGCACCGCCACCAGGGCCACCGACAGGGTGGCGACCAGCTCCAGCACCAGCGCGGAGAGGAACGCGATCCGCAGCGTCTTCATGGTGGCGACGCGGTGCCCGTCGGCCATCCGGCGCACCACCTCGGTCTGCGCCCGGGCCCGCCCGAACGCGCGCAGCGTGGGCAACCCGGCGACCATGTCCAGGAAGTGCCCGCCGAGCAGGGAGAGCCGCCGCCACTGTCGTTCGGTGGCGGCCTGGGCCTGCCAGCCGAGCAGGGCGCCGAAGACCGGGATCAGCGGCAGGGTCAGCGCGATGATCAGCGCCGAACTCCAGTCGGCGAAGACGACCCGGGCGAGCACCGCCAGCGGCACCGTGACGCTGAGCACCAGCTGCGGCAGGTATCCGGTGAAGTAGGCGTCCAACGCGTCCAGCCCGCGCCCGGCCAGCGTGGCGATCTGACCGGCCCGCTGCCCGGCCACCCAGCCGGGCCCGTGTCGGCCGACCGCGCCGAGCAGGTCGGCCCGCAGCGCAGCCTTGACCGTGGCGGCGACCCGCGCCGAGACCGTGCCCTGCGCCCACACCAGCGCGGAGCGGGCGGCGACCGTGACCACGAAGGCAGCCAGCGCCGGCCGGTCCAGTCGACCGTCGATCGCGGTGGCCAGCACCGCCGCGAGGGCGGTGGCCTGCGCCACGATCAACCCGGCGGCGAGCACCCCCAGGAGCGCGAGCACGGCAAGATCGCGCCGGGCCGCAGGGACCCGGCGCAGCAGACGCGGGTCGAACGGACGGCGCTTCACCAGTACACCGGTGCCCTGCCGTCGGTCCGTCCTCGGAAAACCCACCAACACATCGCCTGGAAGCCTAGTAGGGCCGGAAGGAGCGGCAGCGCCACCCAGCCGAGGAGCCGCAGCGTCGGTGCGCTCGCGGCGGCGTCGGCCACCGTCAGCGAGGCGCCCGGGTCGGTCGTGGACACCAGCACGTAGGGCCAGAGGGCCGCCCCGACCAGCACCACCGGCAGTGCCAGGGCCGCGCCGGTGGCGGCCAGAGCCCACCCCGGCCGCCGCCGCGCCAGCGCCGCGCGGGCCGCCAGCAGCGCCGCCGCGAGCAGCACCGGCAGGAGTACGGCCGCCGTCGGCCGCTGGACTGCGTCGCGTACCCGGGCGGAGAGCAGGCCCACGACGGTGGCCAGGGCGACCGCGGTGAGCGCCACCGGCACCAGTCGGCGGGCCGTGCGGCCGACCACGGCGGCGGCGTCGGCCGACAGGCGCAGCGCGAGGAAGGTCGCGCCGTGCACCGCGACCAGGGCGACCATGGCCAGCCCGACGGCGGCCGCGAACGGGGTGGCCAGGTGCGACACCCCGGCGACGTGTCCGTCAGCCTGAAGGGGTACGCCCTGGAGCAGCGCGGCGAGCACCACCCCCCAGCCCAGTGCGGCGAGGGCGCTGCCGATCATGACGACGCGGTCCCAGCGCGCGCGGATCCGCTCGTCGGCGGGCCGGCTGCGCAGCTGCACCCCGACGGTGACGAGGATGACGCCGACCAGGGCACCGGCCACGGCCGGGTAGCAGCCGGAGAGCAACTCGCCCTCCAGCACCGGGAACGCACCGAAGAGGATGCCCACGGCGGCCACCAGCCAGACCTCGTTGCCGAGGAAGAACGGGCCGAGCGCGGTGAGCGCCTCCCGCCGCAGCGCGGGGCCGCCACCACGGGCGAGCAGCAGCCCGACGCCGTAGTCGTAGCCGGCGAGCACCAGATAGCCGGCGAAGAAGAGGCCGAGCAGGGCGTACCAGGCGAGGTCCACGGTCTTCTCCTCAGTTCCTCAATACCTCAGTTACTCAGTGCCTCAGTTGCTCAGTGCCTCAGTGCCTCAGTTGCTCAGTGCCTCAGTGCCTCGGGCGAAGGCCGGTTCGGGGTGGGCCGACTCGGTCGGCGGCGCCGGTGGGCGGCCGAGTGCCGGGTCGGCCGCGCCCCGCGCCGCGTGCCGGGCGAGCAGCACCCAGTTGGTGACGGCGAGGGTGCCGAGCAGCAGGCTGAACCCGATCAGCGAGGCGAGCATCACCGGCGC
>NZ_JAKKFI010000126.1 GCF_022230955.1 Micromonospora cabrerizensis | reverse complement strand
CCGCCGTCGAAGGTGGCCAGCCCGAAGTCGGTGAGCATCACCCGCCCGTCGTGCGCCACGAGCACGTTCTGCGGTTTGATGTCGCGGTGCAGCACCCCGGCGGTGTGCGCGGCGTGCAGCGCGTCGAGCACGGCCAGGCCGATCCGTGCCGCGCGGGCCGGCTCCAGTGGCCCCTCGGCGTCCACCACGTCCTGGAGGGTGCGGGACGGGACGTACTCCATCACGATCCACGGGCTGTCGTCGACCGCGATGACGTCGTAGAGGCGGACCACGGCCGGGTGGTTGAGCCGGGCGGCGGCGCGCGCCTCCCGCAGGGTGCGCGAGCGCAGCTCGTCCCGTTCGCGGTCGGTCAGCCAACCCGGGGGCACGATCTCCTTGACCGCGACCTCGCGGTGCAGCATCTCGTCGCGGGCACGCCACACCCGACCCATGCCCCCGCGACCCACCAGGTCGAGCAGCCGGTACCGACCGGCGATCAGCACCTGCGCACGCACCTCCTCAGCCGCTGTCCGGGCTACACCCTAACCAGCGGATCGGAAGTCACCAATCGGTCGTCCGACTCGGCTCAGCAGGCGGCGTGGCCGTCGCGGGCCAGGAGGTTGCCCTCGGGGATGGCGATCCGGGTGCGCCCACCGGCCAGTTGGGCGGTGGCCCGACGGGCCTGCACCGGGCCGTGCTCCCTGCGTGCGGCGTTGTAGCTGGCGGCCGTGCGGGCCGCGATCGTGGCCCACCCGTAGCGCTCGCCGACCATGGTGCGGGCCCGGCGGGCCACCCGCCGGGCGAAGACCTCGTCGCCGAGCAGTTGACCGACCGCGCCGGCGAGCGCGTCCGGGTCGCTGTGCGGAAACGTCACCCCGGTGACGCCGGGCTCGACGATCTCGGCGAGACCGCCTGTGCGGGCCACCGCCAGCGGCGCCCCGGCGGCCGCCGCCTCCAGCGCCACCATGCCGAACGGCTCGTAGAGGCTGGGCACCACTGTCGCGTCGGTGGCGCCGAGCATCGCCGGCAACTGGGTGGAGTCGAGGAAACCGGTGAACCGTACGGTCGAGCTGAGCGCCAACCGTCGGGCCTCCGCCTCCAGTTCGGCGCGGTACGGGCCGTCGCCGGCGATCACCACCCGGAGCCCCGGGTGCCGCTCGCGGAGTCGGGGCACCGCGTGCATCAGGTGCTGGACGCCCTTCTCGTAGACGAGCCGACCGGCGTACCCGACCAGCGGGCCGTCCCCGGCGAACCGTGCGCGGGCCGACGCGACCGCCCGCGGTCGGGCCCGCCAGGCCCGGTCGTCGACGCCGTTGGGCACCACGTCGACCTGCGCGGCCGGTGTGTCGAACAGCGACGTGACCTGGTCGCGCATGTACCCCGAACAGGTGATCACCCGGATGGAGGAGCCGCTGAGCCAGTGCTCGACGCCGTGGATGGTGCGGTTCATCTCCTCCGGCAGCCAGCCCTGGTGCCGGCCGGCCTCGGTGGCGTGGATGGTGGTGACCAGCGGCAGGTCCAGGTGCTCGGCCAGGGTGACGGCGGTGTGGGCGACGAGCCAGTCGTGGGCGTGGATGACGTCGTAGGTGCCGGCTTCGGTGGCGCGTAGGGCGGTGCGGGTGAGGGTGTGGTTGAAGGCCATGGTCCAGGCCAGCAGGGAGCCGGTGGCGAGGGGGAAGGCGACCGGGTCTTCGGGGGCGCGCAGGATGCGGACGCCGTCGGCGTACTCCTCCAGGGGTGCGCCTTCGCTGTGGCGGGTGACGACGGTGACCTCGTGGCCGGCGGCGGCGAGGGCGACGGAGAGGGCGTGCACGTGTCGGCCGAGGCCGCCGACGAGCACCGGCGGGTACTCCCAGGAGAGCATCAGCACCCGCAGTTGCCGGGCGGCGTGGATGTCGATCACGTGGGCGTCGGGTGACATGCGGCCCCCTTTGAGTTGTCCCCGGGCGCGCGCCGACCGACACCGGAACCGATGTCGCCGTCGCGTCTGGATCGGGGCCAATCCTGCCGGGATCGAGATAACCAGCGGAGACACCACCGTTGCGGTCGTGTAAAGCGCTACTGGCCCTTTCGGCGCACCCGCAGCAGCTCGGCCACCGACCACGCCTGAAATGGGCAGCCGGTCGCGGCGTGCGGCGCGAGGCCGTCGGCCGTCTCACTTACCGAGCCTAGTCCATATTCGGTCAGATGGGCCTCAATGCCGATGAATACGTCATCGACCGACATCTTGCTCCGGCGGCACGCGTCCACGTACGGCCCGAGCAGCCACGGCCAGACGGTGCCCTGGTGGTAGCCACCGTCGCGCTCGGCCGGACCGCCCCGGTGCCGCCCCACGAACTCCGTCGAATCCGGGGCGAGGCTGCGCGGCCCGAGCGGAGTGAGCAGACCGTGTCCGATGCGGCGGAGCGTCGCCTCGTCCGGCTCCATCGGCGCGTACGGCAACGACCAGGCCAGCAGTTGGTTGGGACGCAGCGCGTCGTCGTCGTGCAGGGCGGCCCCACCCAGCGGGTACGCCGGCGCGGGCGCGTCCAGCACGTCGTGCAGCCAGCCGGTCGGCGAGGGAAAACGCTCCCGGAACGAGGCGGTCGCCTGCCCGTGCCGACGCCACAGCTCGTCCGCGGCCTGCCCGGCCAGCTCGGTCAGCTCCGCGAGCCCGGCCAGCCCGTTGACCCACAACGCGTTGACCTCGACCGGCTTGCCGGTACGCGGGGTGACCGGCACCCCGTACACCCGGGCGTCCATCCAGGTGAGCGCGGTGCCGGGGGCGCCCTGGGTGAGCAGCCCGTCGGCCGGGTCGACGGAGATCCCGTACCGGGTGCCGGCCACGTGGGCGTCGATCACGGCACGCAGCGCGGGCAGCAGCTCGTCACCGAGGTCGGTGTCACCGGTGACGGTGACGTGCCGGCTCACCGCGTGCAGGAACCACAGCGTGCCGTCGACGGTGTTGTACTCCACCCGGCCGGTGTCGGCCGTGTTGGCCAGCATCCCCTCGGACAGCGTCGCCGCGTACGCCCGCAGCAGCGCCCGACCCTCGTCGGCGCGACCGGTGCAGAGGAACAACCCCTCGTACGAGATCATCGTGTCCCGGGACCAGGCCCCGAACCACGGGTACCCGGCGACCACGTCCACCGCCGCGTTGCTGGTGCGCACCACGAACGCGTCGGCGGCCAGCGCCAGGGTGGCATCCACGTCGTCGGCCGGCTTCGCCGTCGCCACCACCTGCCGGTTGCGCCGTCGCGCGCTCTCCACGATCTCGGCGGCCGGCGGCGGCTCCTCGTCGAGTCGACCGGCCCAGGCCCGCACCGACACCGTGTCGCCGGGGCGTTCCAGCTCGCCGACGAAGCGTCCCGCGTACCAGAGGTCCTCGTCCGCGTTCAAGCCACGGTTGGCCTCCTCGCGGTGGTGCACGCCCAGCCACCACTGCCCCTCGGGCGTCCAGCCCGGGCCGGCCAGCCGGTACGCGCCCTCGACCACCGCGCCGTCGGCCACCGCCTCGACCTGCGGGGTCGGGCCGTCGGCCCGCCGTTCGCCGTGCGCGTCCCGCCAGGTGCAGGCGGCCGACAGCTCCAACCGGACGGGCCCACCGGCGACCAGCCGGTGCACCACCGCCACGCAGGAGCGCCCGGGCAGCATGGCCAGCTCCCGTTCGATCACCACCGCGCCGATCCGCCACCGCCACCGGGGCAGCCCGTCGACCAGGTCGAAGCGCTCCAGCAACTCGAAACCGCGCGGGTCCACGTCGCCGGAGGACCACTCGTGCGCGCCGAGGCGCACCCGCGCGCCGGACGGCAGGGTTACCGCCGGGTCGAGACTGACCAGTCCCACCTGCCGGGAGGCCGGAGTTTCGCCGGGGACGACCAGCAGACCGTGGTAGCGGCGCGTCCGGAGCCCCCCGACGGTGCCCATCGCATAGCCGCCGAGACCGTCGGGAACCAGCCACTCCCGGCTCGCGGCGCTGGTCAGATCGCCGCAGACCTGGGGGCCGAAGTGCATGTCGATCAACTTTCCTCCATCGGCGGCGAGGTGTAACACGCCACGACGACAATGGCCGCTGTGGTCAAGTACCGCGGCGACGTCAAAGATGTGCACGTGATCACTGACCGATCGTCCTCCGACGCCTCGCCACCCGACGCTGAGCGGCTCCGGCTCGCCCAGGCCGACTCGGGGGAGCAGGATTGGCGCGCATGGGGTCCCTATCTGTCCGAACGGGCGTGGGGGACGGTACGGGAGGACTACAGCGAGCACGGTACGGCCTGGGACTACTTCCCGCATGACCACGCGCGGTCCAGAGCCTACCGGTGGAATGAAGACGGGATGGCCGGCGTCTGCGACGACCGACAGACCTTCGCCTTCGCCCTCGCGCTCTGGAACGGCAAGGACCCGATCCTCAAGGAGCGGATGTTCGGCCTCGGCGGCGACGGCGGCAACCACGGCGAGGATGTCAAGGAGTACTGGTGGTACGAGGACTCCACGCCCACCCACTCCTGGATGCGCTGGCGCTACCACTACCCCCAGGCCGCCTTCCCGTACGACGAACTCGTCGCGGTGAACGCGTTGCGCGGCCGCGACGACACCGAGTACGAGCTGGTGGACACCGGGATCTTCGACGACGACCGGTACTGGGCGGTGACCGTCGACTACGCCAAGGCGTCCCCGACCGACCTCTGCATGGTGGTGACCGTCGCCAACCGGGGCGACCGGGCGGCGACCCTGCACGTGCTGCCCACCCTGTGGTTCCGCAACACCTGGGCCTGGGGCCTGCCCGGCGGCGACCGCATCCCGAAGCTCACCGGCCAGGGCACCCGGCTCGTCGGCGAGCACCGGGTGCTCGGCCAACTGCTGCTGGAGGGCGACGGCGGGCCGGTGCCACTGCTGTGTGACAACGACACCAACGCCGAACGTCTCTGGGGCCTGCCCGGCCGCTCGCCGTACCCGAAGGACGGCATCAACGACCACGTCGTCAACGGCGCGGCCACGGTCAACCCCGCGCGGGAGGGCACCAAGGGTGCCCTGCACTACGTGCTCGACGTGCCGGCCGGCGGGCAGCGCCAGATCCGGCTGCGGCTGACCCGCACCGCGTCGCCACCGGCCGCCGCGCCGCCGCCCCCGGCCGACCTCAGCGACGGCTTCGAGGCCGTGGTGTGGGCGCGCCGGGCCGAGGCGAACCGGTTCTTCGCCGGCGTGATCCCGCCCGCCGCCACCGCCGACGAGGCGCTGGTGGCACGGCAGGCCATCGCCGGGCTGATGTGGGGCAAGCAGTTCTACCACTTCGACGTCAAACGCTGGCTCGAAGGCGACCCGGGCTCCACCCCGCCGCCGGCCGGTCGCCGACACGGGCGTAACAGCGCCTGGTGGCACATGACCAGCTTCGACGTCATCTCCATGCCCGACCCCTGGGAATACCCGTGGTACGCGGCCTGGGACCTGGCCTTCCACTGCGTCAGCATCGCCCGGGTCGACCCGGGCTTCGCCAAGGACCAACTGCTGCTCCTGCTCCGCGAGTGGTACCTGCACCCCAACGGGCAGATCCCGGCGTACGAGTGGGCGTTCGGCGACGTGAACCCGCCGGTGCACGCGTGGGCGGCGCTGAAGGTGTTCGAGATCGACGGCGGCCGGGACTACGACTTCCTGGCCCGGGTGATGCACAAGCTGCTGCTCAACTTCACCTGGTGGGTCAACCGCAAGGACACCGGCGGCAACAACGTCTTCGAGGGCGGCTTCCTCGGTCTGGACAACGTCGGGCCGTTCGACCGCTCGGCGGCGCTGCCGGTGGCCGGTGTGCTGGAGCAGTCCGACGGCACCGGCTGGATGGCCATGTACGCGCTGAACCTGCTGGACATGGCCATCGTGCTGGCCGAACATGACCGCACCTGGGTGGACACCGCCACCAAGTTCTTCGAGCACTTCGCGTACATCGCCGCCGCCGCGTACGAGCAGGGGCTGTGGGACGACGAGGACGCCTTCTTCTACGACGTGCTGCGCCTCGCCGACGGCACGAAGGTGCCGCTGAAGGTCCGCTCGGTCGTCGGGCTGCTGCCGTTGGCCGCCACCACCCGGCTCACCGCGAAGACCCTGCACCGCCTGCCGGAGCTGGGCGCGCGGTTGCGCTGGTTCCTCACCAACCGCCCCGAGTACGCCCAGGTGATCGGCACCCGCCGGCTCGGCCCCGACGGCCGGCAGCAGCGGCTGCTGTCCATGGTCGGCCCGGAGCAGGTGGTTCGGCTGCTCGCCCGGATGCTCGACCCCGACGAGTTCCTCTCCGACTTCGGCCTCCGTACGTTGTCCCGCGCGCACCTGGACAAGCCGTTCTCGGTCACCCTCGGCGGGCAGGAGTTCTCCGTCGGCTACGAACCGGCCGAGTCGACCAGCGGCCTGTTCGGCGGCAACTCGAACTGGCGGGGTCCGATCTGGATGCCCACGAACTTCCTGCTGGTCAGCGCGCTGCGCGACTACGCGGCGTTCTTCGGCGACGACCTCCAGGTGGAGTACCCGACCCGCTCCGGGGTGAAGCACACACTGGACGAGATCGCCGACGACCTCTCCGCCCGGCTGATCTCGCTCTTCACCCAGGACGACTGGGGGCGGCGGCCCATCTACGGCGCCGCTCAGATGTTCCAGACCCACCCGGACTGGCGCGACCTGATCGCCTTCCCCGAGTACTTCCACGGCGACAACGGGGCCGGTCTGGGCGCCTGGCACCAGACCGGCTGGACCGCCCTGGTAGCCGACCTGATCCTCACCCTGCGCCGCTGACCCCGCCCCCGCCCCGCCCACGCGCGTCCCGCCCACCGCGCGTCCCGTCCACCGCGTGTCCCGCCGGTCGTGCGTCCCGTCCGTCGTGCGTCCCGCCCACCGCGTGTCCCGCCGGTCGTGCGTCCCGTCCGTCGTGCGTCCCGCCCACCGCGCGCCCCGTCCCGTCCACCGCGCGTCCCGTCCCAACGCGTCCCGTCCGTCGTGCGCCCCGCCCCGCCCCGTCCCGACCGACCGCCCGCAAGATCGGCGCAACTTCCCTGATGTTGCTGTCTCGGGGCCGTCGGAGGCAGCAACATCAGGGAAAGTGTGCGGATCTTGCAGGTGCGCCTGCGCCTGCGCTCCGCCGTCTCCGGCATGACCGAGGGCGGGGCAGATCATCGGGGGCGGGGCCGGTGATCGACTCGGGTTTCCGGAAGTCGGGCCATCCCTGTCGTCGGGATGCCGCGACTTCATGGAACCCGAGTCGATCATCCGGGGGTGGGGTCGGTGATCGACTCGGGTTTCCGGAAGTCGGGCTATCCCTGTCGTCGGGATGCCGCGATTTCACGAAACCCGAGTCGATCATCCGGGGGTGGGGTCGGTGATCGGCTCGGGTTTCCGGAAGTCGGGCCATCCCTGTCGCCGGGATGCCGCGACTTCATGGAACCCGAGTTGATCATCCGAGGGCGTGACGGGGCAGGGGCGTGACAGGGCGGGGCGGGGGCGGGGCGGGGCGGGGTCGTGGGCGTGATGGGGCGGGGCGGTGACGGGGTCGTGGGCGTGACGGGGCGGGGCGTGACGGGGCGGGGCGTGATGGGTCGGGGGCGTGGGTCTGGGTGATTGTCGATTTGACTTTGCGGAGGCCGGGCCATCCCTGCCTCCGGACATCATGGAAGCCTGCTGCGGCTCACTCGGGGCGCAGACATGTGCTTCCTTCACTATCGTGATCGGCTATGGGGGAGTCGGTGAGACCGGTGGGTGAGGTATACGTCCTCGGGCAGTCGCGGGCCTGGCCCGCCATCGCGATCCCAGGTGTGATCATGGCCCTGATGATCGTTGTCGGGGTGCTCTTCGACCTGGTCATCTGGACCGTCCTGGCGCTCGGCGTAGCCTCGATCGTTCTCGCCTTCGTCCGGTGGCGGAACGGGGTGTTCGCCGACGACCTGGGGCTGCTGGTCCGAGACCGTTCGGGCCTGCACCGCTCGTACGCCTGGGACGAGATCGAGCGGATGGGCTGGGTCGACGCGGGGATGTGGGGGAGCACCCTGTCGGTCTTCCCCCGAGGCGGCCCCTACGACGTGCCGGGGCCCAACGCTGCTGTCAACGTGGGACGCATCTGGCGACCGGGGCGTCAACACCTCGCGGACCCGATGCCCGCGCTGCTGGAAACCCACGGCATCAAGGCACTGTTCGACAGCTGACCCGAGGGCTCACAGATATCCGACGTTGATGATCAGCTTGCCCTCCTTGGCGCGGGCTCCCACATAGACGGACCCGGGGTCGAACAACGTCGGAGACAGGCTCTGCTCCTCGGTGAGGCCCATGTCGTGTGCCAGGTCCTCCGGGGTCTGCCCCGCCGCGGGCTGCACGGTGATCCGCCGCCAGCATCCGCCGGAGGCGCATTCCATGCCTTCGTCGACGATGCTCGCCCCGGGCGGCACCGTCGGTATCCGTGAGTCCGGCGGTAACGCTCCCTCGGTGCCGAACACCTGCAACCGCAGGAACCCCAGAACCCACAGGCACGACAGCAGGCCCACCGCGACGGACACGGCCACGAGGAGGCGCCTCGTACGTCGTCTCCTCGGCCCGGCTCCCGACGTCATGCCGCCACGTTAGCGAGGCAGGATCGGCGTGGTCGAGCCTGCGATCCCCACGACGCACTAGTCGGCCCTCTCAGCCTGCCTGGCGCTCCATCGGTGGCGGCGGAACACCGCGATGGCGACGGCCACCGCGACGAGCAGTGCGGTGACGCCCTTCCAGGCACGCTCGAACCAGGGGCGGCCGTCGCCGAACGCGGCCTCACCAGCCGTCGTGAGCCAAAGGCCCACCCACGCCCACTGCCAGCCGCGTGGCCGGGAGAATTCTTCGGTGAGTCGGAGCTTGCGCCGTACACGGCAGCCGAGGCGCCGAGGACAATGAGCAGCGGCGCGCCGACGCGCGAGATGGCCTCCCACAGGGACACCGAGCGATCATGGCAGTGGTCCCGCCAATCCACCAGGGACGATTCTCGTTCAGGGTCCAGGTGAGTCGAGCATGGCTCTGCGGCCACGACCTCGATCAGCACAGGTGCTCCCGGGTCGGGTCATGCCATCAGAACGGCTCGGGTCCGAGCCGGCCCCAGGCCACGAAGGCCGCCAGGGCGAGGTAGAACAGATTCAGCACGACGACCTTCGCCTCGTTGTGGCGCAGGTGGGCGATCATCGCCCCGATCATCAGCAGCACCCAGCAGATGGCGGTCACCGGCACCAGCACCGGTGCGATGTCCAGCACGGCGGGCAGGATCAGGCCGACCGCGGCCAGCAGTTCGAGGACTCCGAGGGTCTTGACGAAGCCGACACTCGCGGTCTGCGTCCACCCTCCGCCGTTGGCCCGGGCCAGCTTCTCCTTGGGTACGAAGGTCTTGGTGATGCCGGCGGCCAGGGCGACTGCGGCCAACAGTCCGGCCGCGATCCACAGTGCCAGGTTCATGATTGTCCTTTCGCGTGGGGTCGAACACGAGACACCGCCGGCCCGCTCGCTGTGACAGACCGCAAAGTGACGTGGTGCACAGGACGGCGGTGTCACAGACGGCGGGGGAGCGGTGTCTCGTGGGCGAGGTGGTCGAAGGACGAGAGGGGAGAACGCATGGATGCCGCTGTCGACGCTTTCGTCGCGCACCGGAACCTGCTGTTCACCGTCGCCTACGAGATGCTCGGCTCGGCCGCCGACGCCGAGGACGTACTCCAGGAGACCTGGCTGCGGTGGGCGGACGCCGACCTCGCGGTGGTGCGGGATCAGCGCGCCTACCTGGTCCGGATCACCACCCGCCAGTCGCTCAACCGGCTGCGCGCGGTCGGCCGGCGCAGGGAGTCCTACGTCGGCTCGTGGTTGCCCGAGCCGCTGCTGACCGCGCCCGACGTCGCCGACGACGTCGAACTCGCCGAGAGCGTCTCGATGGCGATGATGCTGGTGCTGGAGACGCTCGCGCCGATCGAGCGGGCGGTGTTCGTACTCCGTGAGGTCTTCGATCTGGCCTACGACGAGATCGCCGAAGCGGTCGGCAAGAGCCCGGCGGCCGTCCGCCAGATCGCCCACCGGGCGCGGGCGCATGTCGCCGCGCGTCGACCCCGGGGGGTGGTTTCCGCGGCCGACAGCCGGCGGGTGCTCGACGCGTTCCGGCGGGCGATCGAGACCGGCGACGTGCGGGGCCTGCTCGACGTCCTCGCGCCGGATGTCGTGCTTGTCGGCGACGGCGGCGGGATCAGGCAGGCGCTGCTGCGGCCGGTCGCCGGGGCTGACAAGGTGGCCCGACTGTTGGCCAGCAGGCAGTTCCAGGTCGCCGCCCTGTCGCTGCACCCGGCCCAGGTGAACGGCTTCCCGGCCCTGGTGTTCCGGCTCGACGGCGAGATCGACACGGTGGTGACGCTGCGCATCGATGACGGCCTCGTCAGTGCTCTCTACGCCGTGCGCAATCCGGAGAAGTTGTCGCACATGCGCAGCGAGAACGCGCTGCGCCGGTGAGGTCGCGATCCTCGGCCGTACGCATCTAGAGCGCAGGCGTGGGCGTCTCCGGTGAACGCCGACGTGAGCGCAGCGTGTCCGCGACGATGACGCCGAGCAGGACCACGGCCGCGGCCCCGCCGGCGCTGAGCGGGTCGAGGTGGACGGCTACCGGCACCAGCAGACCGAAGGCCAGCAGGCCGACCAGCCGGGATCGGGAGACCCGGGCGAAGACCTGGTATTCCAGGGCCGAGCGTCCGGCGAGGAAGAGCACCGGGCCGCCGAGGATGGCGATGAGCCAGGCCGTCGGGAGGTGTCCGAAGGGCTCGGTGATGAACAGTTCGAAGCCCACACCGGTCAGGACGATCCCCGCGATCATGACAAGGTGGGCGAACGCCATCACGGTCGCGAGTCGGGCGGCGTCGCGGGCGCGGCTGATCGCGGCGTCGAGCACACTTCCCGCGACGTGGAAGTAGATCCTCCAGAGCAGGACGGTCATCGTCAGTGCAAGGAGGAACCCGGCGGTCTGGTCGGCGCGGAACTCGCTGCCGCTGAACGCCAGCCCGATGACGAAGATCGCCTCTCCGATCGCGATGAGCAGGAACTGCTGGTACCGCTCGGCCAGGTGCTCGGCGGCGATCATCCGGCCGCCGATCCGCTGCGCGCCGATCCGAGGGGTCGGCCATCCGAGGTACAGCCCGGCGTAGTCGATCAGCACGGCGATGGTCCACAGCGGTCCGCGGACCGTACCCTCGTTGGCCAGACCACCGACCACCCAGAGTGGCGCGCTCACCCCGAACCAGATCAAAACCCGAAGGGTCTGCCGCGGGTCCGGTCGGCCGTGCCCGACGACGTGGAAGTAGACCACTCGGCCGATCTGGAGGCTCACGTAGGTGATGGCGAAGAGCGCAGCCCGCGCGCCGAAGCCGTCCGGTACGGCGACGGCCATCGTCATGGCCCCGAGCGTCGTCATGACGATCACGGTCTGGACGATCGACGTCTCCGGGTCCAGCCAACTGGTCGACCAGACGGTCAACGACCAGACGGCCCACAGCGCCAGGAACAGCAGGAGGGACTGACCGAGACCCGCCAGCACACCGCGTTGGCCGTCGGTGAAGTCGGCGATCAGCCGCGCCGAGATCCGGGTGAGGGCGAAGACGAAGACCAGGTCGAGGAAGAGTTCCAGGAAGGTGGCCCGCTGGTAACTGGCCTCGCCGCGCACCAGCGGTACGCCTGCTCCCTCGCTCATCGGCCTGCCACGGGCCGGTGCCGCCGAACGACCACGTGCCCTCCCGTCGCGGTGATCTCCTCGCCTAACGAGCGAGGAGTCGGCCGTGGCACGGCAGCAGGAAACCGGGTGTCGGTGTGCCGCTCTTGCCCTCATCGACCGACTGGCGTCACTGAAGTAGTCACCAATCTGTCAGCTGGCGACTACGGCAGGTGTTCACCCTTACGCTCGTGGGCGTGCCCGGACCTGCCGAGAAGGCCACCGAACAGGACCGGCGCGACCTCATCGTCGCGGTCGCGCGAGAGCTGGCCGAGGCGGAGGGCTGGGCGGGGGTGACCACCCGACGGTTGGCCGAGCGGGCCGAGGTCGACGTCGGTGACCTCTACCAGCACTTCGCGGATCTGGAGGCGTTGCTGGCCGCCGTCGCCGTGTGCGCCTTCGCCGACCTGGCCGCCGATCTGGCGGAGGCACACGCCGAAGCCGACGAGGGTCCCGAGGGGGCGTGGCCGGCGGTGGCGACCGCGTACCTCGACTTCGCGTACACGAATCCCGAGGTCTATGACGCGATGCTCGCGCTGACCCCCGACCTGGCCCTCGGCGTCGATGGCGTGCCGGCCGCGCCGCGGGCGGTCTTCGGCGAGCTGCGAGCGGCCCTGACCCCGCTGGCCGAGGGCCGGGACCCGGACACCCTCGCCGAGGTGGGCTGGAGCCTGCTGCACGGCGTGGTGATGCTCACCCGGGGCGGCCGGCTGAGACCCGAGGGTCAGGAGGACCGCGAAGCGCTGATCGCACAACGGTTGCTGCGGTGGCCGTGACGGCCACCGCCACCCATCATGCTCAGTTGAGGGGCTCGCGGTTGAACGGGCCCTTGTCGGCGAACCGGAACGTGGTGTCCAGCGCCGCGTTGCCCGGCTCCCTGAGGACCAGGCCGTTGCCCGCCGCGTGTTGCAGGAACCGGGTCTCACTACCGATCGCGTACGTGCCGTCGCCCTTGCTGACGATCATGAACCGTTGGATCGGGTTGTCCTCGTCGCAGACGGCGGCCTCCACCGTCAGCTCCGGTTCGACGTCCAGGCCGTTGACCTGCCAGCAGGACGGTTCGTCGTTGGCGGGGTGGCCGTCCTGTGTGCCGAACGCCTTGATCACGTACCGGTCGTTGCCGATCGGCACCGGAACGAAAAGGACGCGACCGCCGGTGTCGCCGCCCTCCTCAAGCCGGCCGCTGAGTTCCAGAGCGCTCCCGGACCCCTTGACCCGCGTCATCGTGACCTCGCGCTTACCGGACAACAGCGCGTCGGCCGCAACAGCCGACGACGAGGACGGCGCCGCCGCTGGAGTGCTCGTCACGGCGCCCGACGGTGTGCCTGCCGACGCGTCCGGGGCCTTGTCGGCGCCACTGCCACACGCCACCAGCGCGCCGGTGCAGGCCAGCATCGCTGCGCCGGTAACCCACTTCATCGAGAACATGCCGTACTCCTCAAGAGCCGTCCCGAACCCGTCATATCCGCCTCGCGCCTATCCTGGTCCCTCGGCTTTTCCGGTGACAGGCGGGGGATGAGGACGTCATGACGGTTGGCGAGGCGGCGCGGCGGCAGGCGAAGGTGCTGATCTTCGACGCGGACGACACGTTGTGGGAGAACAACGTCGTCTTCGAGCGGGTGATTGACGACTTCCTGGCCTGGCTGGACCACCCCACCCTGGACCGGGCCGAGTTGCGGGCCGTACTCGACGACATCGAGCGCGCCAACGCGGTGGCGCACGGCTACGGCAGCAAGGTGTTCCTGCGCAGCCTGGCGGAGTGCCTGGAGCGGCTGCGCGAACGGCCGGCAACCGAGTTCGAGCGTCAGGAGATCGACCGGCTGGCCGTGGCACTCGTCGAGCACCGGGTGGAGTTGATGCCCGGTGTGGCCGAGGCGCTTGACGAGCTGGCCGTCCGGCACGAACTGCTGCTGCTGACCAAGGGGGATCAGGCGGAGCAACAGCGCAAGCTCGACGCCTGTGGCCTGCTGCACCACTTCCGGGCCGCGCACATCGTGGCGGAGAAGAACGTCGAGACCTACCGGTGGCTGGTGCGGGAGCACGGCTTCGACCCGTCCGGCGCCTGGATGATCGGCAACTCCCCGAAGTCGGACATCCTGCCGGCGCGGGCCGCCGGGCTGAACGCGGTGTTCATCCCGAACGAGAACACCTGGGTGCTGGAAGACGACGAACTGGACCCGACCGACCCCGGCGTCCTGCGGCTGGCCTCGTTCCGCGACCTGCTGCGGCACTTCTGACCACCGAAACCGAACAGCGTCCCCGATCATGATCGCGTTACGCCCACATGCCGGTTTTTCACCTTGAGGTCAGTCCCGCCCCGGGTCGTCCGGCACGGCTTGTCCGACCGTCACGGCCCGCCTAACCTGGGCCGGCGCTCACGACCCTTCGAGGTGTGTCGGGGGCGCACCGGCGTTCGGCGGGTGGGCACCGTGGAGCTGAGTGCAGAGCGGCCGGCTCTCCCCGTTGCCGCGCGTGGCCCCGTGCCACGCCCGAGCGACGGGGCGCCATAGCTGTCCGCTTCTCTGCCGGACAGCCGAGGGTCAGGGCCGGGTAGTTGCGGACCCGGTCCTGACCCGACCCAGCCGACTCAGCCGGCCTCGCCTCGGACGATCGCCACCGCCACCCTGCAGAACTCGTCCATGTCCGGGTTGAACCCGGCCGCGATGTCGGGGTGCAACCCGGAGCGGGTCTCCTCCAACAGTCGCTGACAGACCTGTTCGACCGGCTCGCCGGCGTAACCGCTGCGGATCCGGTCGGTTGCCGCCTGAAGCGCCGAGGTCAGCTGGTCCTCCAGCGGGCCCCGCAGCTTCTGCTGCACAGGGTCGAGCCCGCGTGGGTCGAGCGTGACATGTGGCTCCGACATCGGTGCTCCCTTCGTCGGCGTCCGCGGTACCCCACCGCGGACGTCGGTCAAACCCCGGTCGGTACGGCGGCGACCCGCACCTGGTACGAAAAGTCCTCCGCCGGCTCCTCGTGGTACGACAACCGGCGGATCTGCCGGTCGTCGGCGTAGAGGGCGACGTCCACCAGGACGCCGAGGTGGGTGAGGCCGATGGACGACACCCGCTTCTTGTCCTGCAACACCGCGCAGACGCCGCCGAGCAGGGTGCTGGCGTCGGCCGTACGGTGCCCGGGCGGGCAGCGCAGGACCAGGTCCACCTCGATCGGCCCGGGCAACGGCGTCCAGCCGGTGCGCTGGGCCGCGGTGAGGGCGGCCTGGAGCAGGGTGCGGACCCTCGTCGCCTGCCGATGCCCGGCGGCGAAGATGGACAACGCTTCGGTCTTGACCGGTGGCAGGCCGCTCACCTCGAATGTCAGGGCGAGAGCGCGGGTGTCCTGCACGACGGCACCTCCTCGTTGGGACGATCCTGCCGAACAGGGGCAGCGGCGGTGGGACGTTCCCGCGATTACCAACCGATCGGGCAGGCTGGGGTCGGCCGGAGGCGTGTCGACGGCGGCGGCGAACGCGCTGGCTGCGGCGCTAGGAAAACGCTAGCTGACGTCGCCCGCGCCCGGTAGTCGGTCGTTCACCCGGTTGGGCGCGGCGTGAGGGCGGTCGGTCGTTCATCCGGTTGGGCGCGGCGTGAGGGCGGTCGGTCGTTCATCCGGTTGGGCGCGGCGCGAGGGCGGTCGGTCGTTCATCCGGTTGGGCGCGGCGCGAAGGCGCAGAACTCGTTTCCCTCGGGGTCGGCCAGCACCCACCAGTTGTGGGTCTTGTCGACCGGCTCCCGCAGCAGGGTCGCACCCGCGTCGAGCAGCGCGTTCGGCTCCGGGCCGACCAGGTCGACGTCCCAGTGCAGCCGGTTCTTGACCGTCTTGGGCTCGGGCACCGCGGCGAACACCCAGAAGTCCCAGGGGAAACCGGCCGCGCCGACCACCCCCGCGTGGGTCCCCTCGTCCTCGACGGTGCCGCCGACGACCCCGGCCCACCAGGTCGCCTGCGCCGCCGGGTCGGTCGAGTCGACCACCAACTCGAACGGGCCGGGCCGGGTGCCGTCGCGGGCCGGGAACGCGCAGAACTCGTTGCCCTCCGGGTCGTCCAGCACCCACCAGGTCGCCTCGCCGGCCGGCTCGCGGACCAGTCGGGCGCCGTCCGCGAGCAGCGCCGCCGGGTCCGCGTCGGCCAACCGCAGATCCAGGTGTACGCGGGTCTTGCCGACCCGCGGCTCGGGCACCCGGTTGACCCAGATCGACTCGGCGTTCGAGCGTGCCGAGCGCGGGTCCACCCGGGTGTCACCGTCGCCAGCATCGGCGACGTCAGCGTCGAGCATCCGAGCCCAGAACGCACCCAGTGCGAGCGGGTCGGCGGCGTCCAGACAGAGGTCCTTGAAGCGCGCGATCATGCTCCCAGCATGCCTGGTCCGGGCGGGGCGCCCGTGGAACAAGCGCTGCGTGGCGGAGTCAGTGCCGCTCGGCGCCTCGTCGATCATGGAGTTGTGGTGGGTGACGAAGTCTGCCCATAACCCCAAACCAGGCACCATAACTCCATGATCGACCGGACCCGGCCGTTCGCCTCTCCGAGTTTCGCGTTCAGTGCTGCTTGGCGTATCAGTGCTGCTTGGCGTACCCGAGGAACGCCTTCCAGGCCGCCGGCTCGACGTGCAGGGTGCCGCCGTCGCGGTCCTTGGTGTCGCGCACCAGCACCACGCTCGGCAGGTTGTCGGCGACCTCGACGCAGGCTCCGCCGTTGCCGCCGGACCTGGTCGACGTACGCCACCGTGGGGTCAGCATGTCCATGACTTCACCACTTCCTTGATCAGCTCGGTTGACTGCCGGCGGGGGAGCGCCTCGTTCCGCACGATCTCCCACGTCTTCGCCAGCTTAGCGACGTCGGTCGGCGCATCGACGATCTGCGCGGTGAGCTGGTTGTCGGCATAGGTCACGCGCTCGCCGTCGGGCATCTCGGCGATGATGAACTGACCACCCATCCCCAGATACATCCCAGCATCCACCGGCACGACATGCACCTGGATATGCTCCGCCGTCGCCAGGTCGGCCAGGTGCTCGCACTGCTCGACCATGAGCCCCGGCTGGTCGAGCACCGGCCGGCGCAGCACCGCCTCGTCCAGGACGGCGATGAGCTGCGGCGGACGAGGGCGTTGCAGGATCGCCTGCCGCTCCAACCGGGAGGCGACGATCCGGTCCACGTCCTCTGCGTCGAACCGTCCACCGGCCAGTGTGGCGCGGGCGTACCGCTCGGTCTGGAGCAGGCCCGGCACGTACGCCAACTCGAACCAGCGCAGCGTGGTCGCCTCCCGCTCGAACTCGATCCACTCGCGCAGCCAGGCCGGCTCCGCGTCGAGCCGGGCCAGCCTCTCCAACATGCGCTGGAAGCGTCCACCGGTCGGGTGCTGGGTGTCGATCGCCCGCACGTACTCCTTCGTGGGCGCTCGCCCACCGGTCTCCACCGAGCTGACGTGCGAGCCCGAATAGCCGATGCCCCGGCCGAAGTCGTCCTGACTGAGCCCGAGCCCCGTGCGGAACAGGCGCAGCTCCTCCAACACGTAGTCCGTAACGGTCCCCATCGACTCCCCAATCTCTGCTCAGCCTGCGTCGGCGTGTCCCTCGTGGTTGCTCGGCTGGGCCGCTGAGCTGCGCGGATGCCGCGAGCGCGTATCGACAGTAGTCGCGCCGTAGCCAAGCTGTCACCAGCGGTGAGCCCATTGGGTGGAGCGGCGAGGACGAGTGGAGGTGGCGATGTTCATGAACGTGCGGACGTACGCGCGGGGGCACCTGGGCGATGCTCCAGAGTGGAACTGCGAGGCGTGCGGTGAGCCCTGGCCCTGCCCGACCTTCCAGGCGATTCCACCGCCGGGGCTCCAGACCGCCACGCTGGCCCACCTCCTGCTGCTGATGGCCGGTGCGGCGATCCGCGACCTGGCAACGCGACCGGACGGGCCACCGCCGCACGTCGTACTGAAGCGTTTTGCCTGGTTTCTGGACCTGGACGACCGGCACGCCCGACACGCCGTGCGGTGGCTGTGATGGTGGTCCGGCCACCCGTCCCGCACGTCGCCATGCGCCCGTTGTGGCGGTGCCGGAACTGCGGCAGCGAGTGGCCCTGTCAACCAGCCAAGCTCGCCCTGCTCGCCGAGTGCCGGACCAGCCGGACGGCGCTGCTCGTCTACCTCGGCACCCTGATGCACGAGGCGACCACCCAACTCACCCAACTCCACCCGGACCACCCGCCGGCCCGGATGACCGAACGCTTCCTCTCCTGGGCGAGGGCCCGAGGCTGACCCCGCTCGATCGCCCGGCAGGCCTGGATTCTGTGGGCGGGGCCCGCGGTCGTTGGGCGCGCGGTCGTTGGGCGCGCGGTCTTTGGGCGCGCGGTCGTCTGGTCCGCGGTCGTTGGGCGCGCGGTCGTTGGGCCTGCGGTCGTCGGGCGCGCGGTCGTCTGGTCCGCGGTCGTTGGGCGCGCGGTCGTCCGGCCTGCGGTCGTCGGGCGCGCGGTCGTCCGGCCCGCGATCACAGCGCTTGATCGACTCGCCTTTCTGAAAAGCGGGGTTTCCTGGCGCGGTGATAGCGCGGTTTTCAGGAAGCCGAGTCGATCACGCCCGTTGAGGCGGTCGGGTGGGGTTGGTTGGATGGTCGCCCCGCGCTTGATCGACTCGGCTTTGTGAAAGGCGGGGTTTCCTGGCGCGGTGATAGCGCGGTTTTCAGGAAGCCGAGTCGATCATGCGCTGCGGGGTGACCGGGCGGGGCGGCCCGGCGGGGCGGGGCGGCTCGGCGGGGCGGCCCGGCGGTCGGGTGGGGCGGTCGGGCGGGGGTGGTTTGTTGGTCGCCCTGCGCTTGATCGACTCGGCTTTGTGAAAGGCGGGGTTTCCTGGCGCGGTGATAGCGCGGTTTTCAGGAAGCCGAGTCGATCACGCGCTGCGGGGTGACCGGGCGGGGCGGCTCGGCGGGGCGGGGCGGCCCGGTGGGGCGGCCCGGCGGTCGGGTGGGGCGGTCGGGTGGGGGTGGTTGGTTGGTGGTCCTGCGCTTGATCGACTCGGCTTTGTGAAAGGCGGGGTTTCCTGGCGCGGTGACAGCGCGGTTTCCACGAAGCCGAGTCGATCACGCGCGGGACGTCAGCACAGGTCCACAGACGGCGCACTGCCTTGCGGACGCTCGATGTGACAGGCAGGTTTCGCGGCTCCGCAGGTGGGGCAGAGTAGCCGCACGGAGCATCCGGGTCAGGGTGTTTCCGCAGCTCCCTGGCCCGGAATCGTCTCGCCGTGCGCCGGGGCACGGATGCCCCTCCCCGGTTTTCGCCGAAGAGAGGGGGAGGGCGATGACGGACCCCGAAACGGCTCGACACCGACGCCGGCCGGTTGTTCGGCTTGGGGCGGCGGCTGCCACGCTGGCGCTGGTCGCACCGCTGGCCGCGTGCGGCGCCGACGACGCTGGTGGCCCACCGACGATCAACCTGTACTACCCGCCGGAGCAGAACCTGCAGAAGGTCGTCGACGACTGCAACGCGCAGGCGCAGGGGCGCTACGAGATCGCCTACCGGGTGCTGCCCCGGCAGGCCGACGACCAGCGGGTACAGATGGTGCGCCGGCTGGCCGCCGAGGACAGCGGCATGGACCTGCTCGGCCTGGACGTCACCTGGACCCAGGAGTTCGCCAGCGCCGACTGGATCCGTGAGTGGACCGGCCAGGACAAGGCCGAGGTCGAGCAGGGCACCCTCGCCGGGCCGCTGGACACCGCCCGCTACGAGGACAAGCTGTACGCGGCACCGAAGAACACCAACGTGCAGTTGCTCTGGTACCGCAAGGACCTGGTGCCGCAGCCGCCGACCACCTGGGACCAGATGATCAGCGCGGCCCAGCAGCTCAAGGACCAGGGAAAGCCGTACCGGGTGCTCACCATGGGCGCCCAGTACGAGGGCCTGGTCGTCCTCTACAACACCCTGGCCGAGAGCGCCGGCGGAAAGATCCTCAGCGACGACGGTAAGCAGGCCGTGATGGACGACGGCACGGTGCGGGCGTTGGAGCAGTTGAAGAAGTTCGCCACGTCGGGCGTGACTTCGCCGTCGTTCAGCAACGCCACCGAGGACCCGGTCCGGCTGGAGTTCCAGTCCGGCTCCGGCGCGTTCCAGGTGAACTGGCCGTTCGTCTACCCGGCCCTTCAGGAGGCCAACCCGGACCTGGCCAAGCAGGTCGGCTGGGCGCGGATCCCCGGCATCGACGAGGGCACCCCCAGCAAGGTCACCATCGGTGGGGTCAACCTGGCGGTCAGCTCCTACTCCAAGCACCCGGAGATGTCCTTCGAGGCGGCCCGGTGCATCCGCAGCGCCGAGCACCAGAAGTTCTCCGCCATCAACGACGGCGTGCCCCCCACGATCGAAGCCGTCTACGACGAGCCGGAGATGACCGAGGCGTACCCGATGAAGGACACCATCCTGGAGGAGCTGAAAGACCCGGCCACCCGGCCGTTGACCCCCGCCTACCAGAGCATCTCCACGGTGATGTCGGCGGTCCTGTCGCCGCCGTCGGGCATCAACCCGCAGAAGACCGCCGACGAGCTGCGCGGCGCCATCGCCGATGCCCTCCAGTCGAAGGGGGTGCTGCCGTGAGCGCGAGGAGTGAGCCGTTCCTGCGAGCCCCGCAGTCGCGAAGGAAGGTGGCCCCGTGAGCGCGAGGAGTGAGCCGTTCCTGCGAGCCCCGCAGTCGCGAAGGAAGGTGGCCCCGTGAGCGCGAGGAGTGAGCCGTTCCTGCGAGCCCCGCAGTCGCGGGAGGAAGGTGGCCCCGGGGCG
>NZ_JAKKFI010000125.1 GCF_022230955.1 Micromonospora cabrerizensis | reverse complement strand
GAGGAGGGAGGGGGGGGAGGGGGGGGGGGGGGCGGTGCTGGGAAGGGGGCGGGGGCGGGCCAGCGGCATCGCGACCGAGACGAGCGGTATCGACTGGGCCGAGCTGCTGGTGCAGGTCGTGGTGGCCGCGATCGCGGTCGCGCTGGTGGCCGGCGTTGGTCGCCGCCGCAGCGTCACCCGATAACGACCCGGCAACACCTGGCAGACCAGCACCACCGGCAAGACGGCAACACTGGAAAGAGCGCCCGGCCTTCGGCCGGGCGCTCTTTCGTGCTGGTACGCCCGACTTCGGCCCGATGTCGCAGCGCCGATCGTCGGGTCTCTGCGGTACGGTCGCCACGCTTCGGCCAGTCCCGCCCACTGTCGTAAAGGAATCCTCCGTACTAGGGTGCGGCGGAGAAGGTTAGTTCCAGGCGGCGCGAGGGGAGAAGTGGCGTGAACAGGTGGAAGCGGTTGACCCCGGTCACCGCCATGGTGGCCTCGGCCGCGATGGTGCTGACCGGCTGCGGGGGGTCCGGCGACAAGGCGGCCGACGACAGCAAGCTCACGGTCTGGATGATGGGCGAGGGCGGCGACGCGCAGAACACCTTCCTCGACGGGGTCGAGGCCGAGTTCCGCCAGAAGCACCCCGACACCGATGTGGTGGTGCAGTACATTCCCTGGCTCGAGGCGCCCAAGAAGTTCCAGGCCGCGCTCGCCGGTGGTGAGGGCCCGGACATCACCGAGCTGGGCAACACCGAGACCCAGGGCTGGGCGGCCCAGGAGGCGCTCGCCGACGTGAGTGGTCGGATGGGCGGCTGGGCCGACGGCAAGGACCTGCTGCCCGACCTGGTGCGCAACGCGCAGCTCGACGGCAAGCAGTACGGCGTGCCCTGGTACGCGGGTGTGCGCGCGATCTACTACCGCACCGACTGGTTCGCCGAGGCCGGCGTGCAGCCCCCGAAGACCTGGGACGACCTGGTCACGGTGGCGAAGGCCGTGCAGGCGAAGAAGAAGGGCACGTACGGCATCGCCCTGCCGGGAAACTCGGAGCTGCCCTTCTACTCCTTCCTCTGGGGTGCCGGCGGCGAGATCGCCAGCAACCAGGGCGGCACCTGGAAGTCCGGCTACACCACGCCGGAGGCGCAGCGGGCGGTCAAGTTCTGGACCGACCTGGTGACCGTGCACAAGGTGGCCCCGCCAGCGGCGGCGGGCTGGAACGAGATCGACGCGCGGACCCAGTTCGCCACCGGCAAGGCGGCGATGGCCTTCGCCGGCAGTTGGCAGCAGGGTGCCATCAAGAAGGACAACCCCGAGATCGAGAAGGTCTGGGGTACGTTCCCGATCCCCGGCCCGGACGGCAAGGCGGCACCCGGTTTCGCCGGCGGTTCGGACGTGGCGATCTGGAAGGACAGCGAGCGGCAGGACCTGGCCTGGGACTACCTGACCGTGCTGCTCAACAAGAAGAACTCGCAGAGCTTCGCGAGCAGCCTCGGCTTCTTCCCGGTCTACCAGGACCTGGTGGCCGGTGACGCGTACGCCAACGACAAGGTGATGGCGGCGTTCGCCACCACCATGCAGAACACCAAGCTCACGCCGCTCACCCCGAAGTGGGTGGAGGTCAGCCGGACCAAGACGGTGACCCAGGCGATGAACAGCTCGGTCATGAAGGGTCAGAAGACGGTCGAGAAGGCTACCGCCGACGCGGCCGGTGAGATGGAAAGCATCCTCAACAGCAAGTGAGCTCACAGACATTGAGCCCGGAGACGGCCGCCGCGCGGGAGACCCCTGCGCGGCGGCGTCGCCGGGTGGACCGCCTGCCCTACCTGTTGCTCCTGCCCGCACTGGTGATCATCGGGGTGCTGCTGCTCTGGCCGCTCGGCCAGGTGGTGGTGATGTCCTTCTACCGGCTGAACACCGTCCGGCAACTGCGCGGCGACCGGGAGTGGCCGTGGGTGGGGCTGGGCAACTACGCCGACATCCTCTCCGACCCGTTCTTCCTGACCGTGCTGCGCAACACGGTGTTGTTCGCCGCGGCCAACGTGCTGCTCACCATGGTCCTCGGCACCCTGGTCGGGCTCCTGCTCAACCGGCTGGGCCGCAAGATGGCGACCTTCGTGGCCAGTTGCGTGATGCTCGCCTGGGCCACGCCGGCGCTGACCGGCACCATCGTCTGGAAGTGGATTTTCGACGACACGAGCGGCCTCGTCACGTGGCTGTTCAACGCTCTGCCCGACGGGCTCTCCACCAGCCTGTTCGGCCGTAGCGACTGGACCGGCTACGGCTGGTTCAACTCGCCGCTGCTCTTCTTCGCCATCCTCACCCTGGTGGTGGTCTGGCACTCGTTCCCGTTCATCGCGGTGAGCGTGCTCGCTGGTCTCAAGAGCGTGCCGAGCGAGCTGCACGAGGCCGCCCGGGTGGACGGCGCCAGCCCGTGGCGGGTCTTCTGGAAGATCACCTTCCCGCTGCTGCGGCCGGTCTTCGGGATCCTGATCGTGCTCTCCACGATCTGGGACTTCAAGGTCTTCACCCAGCAGTTCGTGCTGGCCGGCGGCACCCAGGACCGGCCGACGTTCATGCTCGCCATCTACTCGTACGCCGAGGCCTTCTCGCCGCCGCCGAAGTACGGACTCGGCGCGGCCATCGCGGTGATCCTCACGCTGATCCTGTTGATGGTCACCGGCTTCTACGTACGGATGGTGCTCAGGCAGGAGGACGAGTCGTGAAGAAGGTCGCCCTCAACGGCGCCGGGCTGCTGGTCGCGCTCTTCGCGGCGTTCCCGGTCTACTGGATGATCTCCACCTCGCTGAAGCCGAGCAGTGAGATCTTCTCGGCCACCCCGCAGCCGGTGCCGACCCACCCGACGTTGGCGCACTACCGGGAGATCCTGACCGGCAACCTGATCCCCGGGGTGAGTTTCCTCGACTTCTTCCTCAACAGCGCGCTGGTCGCCGTCTCCACAGTGGTGCTCAGTGGGCTGGTGGCCCTGTTGGCCGCGACGGCGGTGGCGCGGTTCCGCTTCAAGCTGCGGACGAGCTTCCTGATCATGCTGCTGGTGGTGCAGATGATCCCACTGGAGGCGCTGGTCATCCCGCTGTTCCTGATGATCCAGCGACTGGGGCTCTACAACACCCTGCCCAGTCTGATCCTCACGTACCTGGGCTTCTCGCTGCCGTTCGCGGTCTGGATGCTGCGTGGTTTCGTCGCCGCGGTGCCCAAGGAGTTGGAGGAGGCGGCCGCCATCGACGGGGCGAGCCGGGCCCAGATCTTCCGGCGGGTCCTCTTCCCGCTGGTCGCGCCCGGCCTGGTGGCCACCAGCATCTTCTCCTTCATCACGGCGTGGAACGAACTGATCTTCGCGTTGACGTTCATCAACGACCAGGGGAGCTACACCCTGCCGGTGGCGATGACCTTCTTCTTCGGCCGCGACGACACCAACTGGGGGCCGGTGATGGCCGCGTCCACCCTGTTCACCCTGCCCGTCATCATCTTCTTCCTGCTGGTGCAGCGGCGGATGGTCTCCGGCCTGGTGGCCGGCGCAGTCAAGGGCTGACCGGTCGGAGACGCCGCCCGGCGGTCAGTCGGGCGGCGGCTTCGGCAGCCGTTCCATCCGGTTCCAACCGGACCAGCCGCGCTCGCGCATCAGCTCCCGCAGCCGCCGCACCCGAGGGTCGGACTCGATGGCAAGCGCGTCGATCAGATCGTGCGGCAGGTCGTCGTCGACCTCCTCGGCGTGCAGGACCTCGCCGGCGGCGTACGCCTGCTCCGCCAGGCAGGCCATGATGTCGGCGGCCTCAGCCAGCCGCGGGTCGTCCTCCTCGTCACCGTCGAAGATCTCCGACAGCACCCGATAGAGCCGGACGACCTGCGGATCATCGAGGTGGGCGATCTTGCCGGGCATC
Organism: Micromonospora cabrerizensis; assembly: GCF_022230955.1. Lineage (GTDB taxonomy): Bacteria > Actinomycetota > Actinomycetes > Mycobacteriales > Micromonosporaceae > Micromonospora > Micromonospora cabrerizensis. The sequence goes on along the minus strand of NZ_JAKKFI010000125.1, from coordinate 31,310 downwards.
CACTCGACGATGCGGTCGGGCCAGCGCGCCGCGACCAGGATCCACCCGTCCCGTTCGGCCTCCACCATCCGCTGTGACGCCCCGATGCTCCGGAGCCGATCGAGATAGGCGGCGACCTCCGGTGGGAGCGCCAGGGTGTCCCCGGCGGTGAGCTGCGCGATGTGTCTGCGGCTGGTCTCCAGCCGTTGGATCTCGTCGCGCAGGTGGTCGTCGATGGTCCGGATCGCTTCGGCGAAGGCTGAGGCGTCGGCTTCGAGCATTCGACTGATCTGCGACAGCGGCACGCCGGCGTCGGCGAGGGTGCGGATCTTGATGAGCGATACGACTGCGGTCACGCCGTACCGCCGGTAGCCCGAGGCGTCCCGCTCCGGTTCGGGCAGGAGCCCGATCTGGTGGTAGTGCCGCACCGCCCGCACCGTGACGCCGGCATACGCCGCCAGTTGGCCGATCGTCAGCATCCCCTGATCCTGCCCGCAGTCCGCCCAGCTCTGGTCGACACCGGTTCAGGAGATCCTGCGACGGTAGGTGACGTTGGCGAACAGGTAGGCGAGGACGAGGATGCCGACGCACCAGGCGAGGGCGATCCAGATATCGGCACCGACCGGCTGTTGGGTGAACAGGTCCCGGATCGCGTTGACGATGGAGGTCACCGGCTGGTGCTCGGCGAAGGCGCGTACCGGGCCGGGCATGGACTGGGTGGGCACGAAGGCGGAGCTGACGAACGGCAGGAAGATGAGCGGGTAGGAGAAGGCGCTCGCGCCATCCAGCGTCTTCGCGGTGAGGCCGGGGATCACGGCGATCCAGGTCAGGGCCAGGGTGAACAGGACGAGGATGCCGGCGACCGCGAGCCACCCTGACACGCCCGCTCCCGTACGGAAGCCCATGATCAGGGCGACGCCGGTGACGACGACGAGCGAGATCAGGTTGGCGACCAGCGAGGTCAGGACGTGTGCCCACAGCACGGACGAGCGGGCGATCGGCATGGACTGGAACCGTTCGAAGATGCCGCCCTTGAGGTCCAGGAAGAGCCGGAAGGCGGTGTAGGAGATGCCCGAGGCGATCGTGATGATCAAAATGCCGGGCAGCAGGTAGTTCACGTACGAGTCGGTCCCGGTCTCGATCGCGCCGCCGAAGACGTAGACGAACAGCAGCATGAAGGCGATCGGCATGATCGCGGTGGTGATGATGGTGTCCGGGCTGCGGGCGATGTGGCGCAGCGAGCGTCCCAGGAGAACGGCGGTGTCGCCGACGAAATGCTTGTTCATCACTGTTCCTTGTTCGTTCGGGCGCCGACGAGAGTGAGGAAGACGTCCTCGAGGCTGGGCTGCTTCTCGACGTACTCGATCTTTGCGGGTGGGAGGAGTCGCTTGAGCTCGTCGAGGGTGCCGTTCACGATGATCCGGCCCTCGTGCAGGATCGCGATCCGGTCGGCGAGGTGCTCTGCCTCGTCGAGGTACTGGGTGGTGAGCAGGACGGTCGTACCGCCCTTGGCGAGTTCCTTGACGGCCTGCCACACCTCGATGCGTGCCTCCGGGTCCAGCCCGGTCGTCGGCTCGTCAAGGAAGATCACCGGTGGGCTACCGATGAGGCTCATCGCGATGTCCAGGCGGCGGCGCATCCCACCGGAGTACGTCGCCACCCTCCGGCTGCCCGCCTCGGTGAGCGAGAAGCGTCTCAGCAGGTCGTCCGCGACGGCGCCCGGGCCTTTGAGGTGCCTGAGCTTGGCGACCAGGATGAGGTTCTCCCGTCCGCTGAGGATCTCGTCGACCGCCGCGAACTGCCCGGTGAGACTGATCGACTCACGCACCTCGGCAGCCTGTGCCGCGACGTCGAAGCCGTTGACCCGGGCCGTCCCCGCGTCGGCCCTGAGCAGCGTGGACAGGATCTTCACCACCGTGGTCTTGCCCGCCCCGTTGGAGCCGAGCAGGGCGAAGATGGAGCCGCGCGCCACGTCGATGTCCACACCGCGCAGCACCTTCAGTTGCTTGAACGACTTCTCCAGGCCCTGCACCTGTATCACGGGCGACTCGACCTGATCGGTTGTTGGCGGGATGCTCATGGCAGCCAGCATGGAGGGTTGACGCAGCGTCAAGGTCAAGCCCGTACTGCGAATTCACCTAGGCTGACGGTCATGACGGGCAGGGTGGCAGCGGTGAACATCGGCGTCGTGACCGAGGCGCAGTGGGCCGGCGACGCGAGCGGTCGCAGCGGCATCGACAAGCGGCCGGTGGACGGCCCGGTCCTGGTTCGCGTCGAGGGGGTGGTCGGTGACTTCATCGGCGAGCGAGCCCATCACGGTGGTCCTGACCAGGCGGTCTACGCCTACGCCGAGGAGGACGCCGCCTGGTGGGCGGCCGAGCTGGGCCGCGCCGTACGGCCCGGTGGCTTCGGTGAGAACCTGTCCACCTACGCGGTCGACGTGACCGGCGCCGTGATCGGCGAGCAGTGGCAGGTTGGTTCCGCCCTGCTCCAGGTCACCAAGCCGCGGACGCCCTGCACCACCTTCGCGGGGTTCTGGGGCGTACCGGATCTGATCAAGCGGTTCACCGCCCGGGCGCTGCCCGGCGCCTACCTGCGGGTGCTGCGGGAGGGCGAGGTCGGCCCGGGCGACCCGGTCGAGGTGGTGGAGCGGCCCGCGCACGGCGTGACCATCGGCGAGGTGTTCCGGGCGACCAGCCTGGAGCCGGAGCTGCTGCCCCGGCTGCTGGAGGCGGAGGGTCTGCCGGAACCGATCCGGGAGAAGGCCCGCCGCCGCCTCGCCTCCCGCGGCTGACCGCGCTGCCGCGACGACACGCGGCCGTCCTGCCCGGGTCGGGTCAGCCGGCGGCTGACAAGAACCCAAGGACGGAACCGACGGCGGACCGTTGCCCGTATTGTCCCCATCGAGGGCGTGCGGCGGGGGACCGGGTGGAGCGCGATGTCGATGGCGACGGACGGCAGTGCTGCGGCGACGTCACCCCTCGATCCGGGTCTGGAGCGCCCGGCGTTCCTGGAACTCTTCTTCGACCTCGTCTACGTCTTCGCGCTGGTCACCCTGGCGACCATCCTGGCCGAGAACCTCAGCTGGGCGGGCCTCGCCGAGACGCTGGTGCTGCTGCTGGCGTTCACGATGATCTGGGCGCTGACCGTCTGGGGGGCGGACAGCATCAACCTGACCCGCCCGTCCGGGCAGGGGCAGTTCATCTGGGTGGCGGCGGCCAGCCTGCTGTTGGCGGCGCTCGCGCCCGACGCGTACGGCGATCACGGGCTGCTCTTCGCGATCACGTACGTGGTCATCCACCTCAGCTCCTCGGCCTACTACATCCTGGTCGTCTCGCTCAGGAGACCGCCGCGTCGCAGCGTCCGGATCCAGATCTGGGAGGCCATCGCCGGCGTCGGCTGGATCGGTGGGGCGCTCGTCGGCGGGTCGGGGCAGTTGGCGATCTGGGGGCTCGCGGTCGTCGTCGAGTATTCCGCAGCTGTGCTCGGCTGGCCGGTGCCCCGGATCGGCCGCTCACGACCCCGTGACTGGCGGTTGGTCGGGGCGCGGGTGGCCGAGCGGTACCGGCAGTTCGTCATCGTCGCGCTGGGTGTCTCGATCTTCGTGACCGGGACGACCTTCAGCGCCAGCGAGTACACGATGGAGCGGGGTTCGGCACTGCTCGTGGTGTTCACCACCATCGTGCTGATGTGGCGGATCTACACCTACCGTGCCGGTGAGCTGCTGACCGACGCGATCGCCCGGTCGACCAACCCGGCGCTGCTCACCCAGTCCGCCGCGGTCACTCATCTGGTCATGGTGGCCGGAATCGTCGGCGCGGCCGTCACCAGCCACCTCGTGGTGAGTCGCCCGTTCGGCGAGACCCCGCCCTCGTGGGCTGCGGTGATCCTCGGCGGACCCGCGTTGTACCTGGTCGGCCGGGGCGTCCTCGACTTCACCGTGTTCGGGCGGATCTCGCGGTCCCGGCTGGCCGGGCTGGTGCTGCTGGCCTGCGTGGCGCCGACCGTGCCCCTGCTGCCGCCGGTCGCGGTCGCGCTGCTCGCCATGGTGGTGCTGCTCCTGATCGCCGTGGCGAACCTGGTGAGCACGAGACGGCACGCGCGTACGCCCTCGCCACCGATGCTGGGGTGACCGGCCAGGGCGGCGGGGCGGCCCTCATCGTGAGCGCGCGGCGGCCGGGGCCGGGCGGCCTCTCATCCGGACGGCGCGGGGGCCAGGGCGGGACGGTGCCGCGCGGCCAGCTCCTCCCCGACCAGGGTGAACAGGAGGACCAGGTTGGCCAGCATCAGGGCGGCCAGAGGCGGGAGCAGGAGCGTGGCGGGCGCCATGAGGGCGCCCAGCACCACGATCGCCAGCACCCGGGACCAGAGGGTCCGGCCGGTCACCACCGCATCGAACAGGACGCTGCCGAGCAGGAACAGGGCCGGCCCGCCGAGGATGGCGACCATCAACTCGACCGGGGCGCGACCGAACGGCCGGTCGATGACCGTCAGGGTGCTGGCCGAGACCACCACCACCCCGGCCACCATCACCAGATGGGTGTACGAGGTGGAGGTGCCGGGGCGTACCCGCTCCACGGTCGCGACGCTCGGCGGGGCCAGGATCCGCTGGACCCGCTGGAAGTAGAGCTGGAACAGGAGCACCGCGCTGACGAACGCGACCGCGCCGGCGGCCACCCGGCCGGCCGTGAACCCGCTGCCGGCCAGCCCCATGCCGGTGCTCAGGATCAACTCGCCGAGCGCGACGATGAAGATCGCCCGGTGGCGCTCGGAGAGATGCACCCCGGTGAAGATCTGGCTGGCGAGTTCGGTGCGCCCCAGCCCCGGCGTCGGCCAGCCGACCCGGGCCGAACCGAGGTCGACCGCCACCGCGAGCGACCAGAGCACCAGTCGAGCGGTCTCGTCCACGAACACTCCGGCCACCCACGGCGCCACGGTGATGCCGAACCAGAAGAAGACGCGGATGCTCCTGGCCTGGATCGGTCGGTTCACCCGGGTGCCGGGGATCAGGACGGCGTCACGCACCAGGTGGATGCCGAAGTACGCCGCGACGAAGAGCCACCCGTACCGGCCGAAGGCGTAGGGGGTGGCGATCGCCATCAGCAGGGTGCCGAGCATGACCAGCAGGACCGTCGCCTGGATGATCGGCAGTCGGGGGTTGAACAGGTCGGTGAGCCACGCGGTCAGCACCCAGACCCACCAGGCGGCCAGCAGGAGGACGGTGGTCTGCAGCGCACCCCGGACGGTGAGGTCGGCGGCCAGGCTGGCGGCGAGCCGGGAGAACATGAAGATGTAGACCAGGTCGAAGAAGAGCTCCAGGAAGGTCGGGTATTCCGGCTCGCCCCGGCGGCGGAGGATCCGGGGAAGCGGAGCGGACGTCACTGCGACTGCCTCCTGTGCCACCCTGCGCCCCGAGGCGGGGGCGCCGCGCCCCGACCTGCGCACCCGCCACGCTACCGACAGCACGGTCCGCGGTGGTCGGAACGGGCTCGGCCCGTGCGGGGTCGTGTCCGCAAGACGCGCAACGGCCCCCTGCCGTCGTTCAGCGGTGGCAGGGGGCCGTTCTGCAAGCGGTTGGTCAGCGGAGCCAGGGGATGTTGCGATCGAGCAGACCGCGCTCCTTGAGCTCCTTGCGCAGCGGGATCTCGTCGTCGACGTACCCGTCCCAGTTGATGCCCCAGTAGTTGGCGGTGTGGGTGCCCTCACCGATCAGCTGGCGCTGCACCGGGGTGCGGTTGCGGTACCACTCGCCGTTCACGTCGGGGTGCAGCTCGTCCAGGGGACGAATCCACCGGTAGGTGTAGCCGACGAAGAGCATCTTGCGGGTGATGGTCGACAGGTTCGTCGACCGCGAGTGCCACTGCCGGCGGTCGAAGATGAAGGCGTCGCCCGGGTTGGCGGTGATCTCCACCGTGCCCTCCGGGTCGGGGTTCTGCACGGTGAGGTCCGCCGGCCGGGACAGCGAGTTCTTCAGGTGGCTGCCCGGGATGACCTTGGTGGCGCCACGGCCGGTCTCGGAGAGGTCGGACAGCACGTACGCGACCTTCAGCGAGAACATCGGCCGGGGCAGGTTCGGGTCCATCGTCTCCGGGTCGGAGTTCTGCCGGTACCCGTCCTGGTGCCAACCCCAGTACGGCTTCTCCGGCTCGGCGGCCGGCGGGGTGACGTCCAGGTGGTTGTGGTGGGTGTAGATGTTCCAGCCGGCCAGCCCCCACATGTACGGGAAGGCGATCGGGTGGGTGAGCAGCTCGCCGAAGAGCTCGTCGCGCTCCAGGAAGCCCAGCAGGTGCAGGGTGCCGTCCTTCTTGGTGGTGCCCTTCGCCTGCTCCTCCGCGTAGACGCGGTCGACCGCCGCCTCCAGCGCCGCCCGGTGGTCCTCCGTCAGGACGTTGCGCAGCAGGAGGAAGCCCTGCTCGTGGAACTCCTTGCGGTCAGTGTCGCTGATCGGTTCGTAACCGGTCCGGTCGCCGTAATCGAACACCGCGTCGTACCCCTCCCCATGAGGTGAAACCTTTTCTGGCACAGGCCGCCGATCGTAACGCGACGGCCTTTGCCTCGGGGAGGGCGTGTGGGGCGGGTGGGCCGCAGGGGGACCCCGTGCAGTGAGAGGGCTGCGGAGAGTGATTTGACCGTGATCAATAGAGGTGTTCGGGGGGACTTGTCCGATTGTGCGGTGACTGCCGGTTAAGAGATCCGGGTCGGTCAGCCCTCGTTGAACACCTCGGCCACCACCTGGCCGGCGGGGCTCTGGTCGCCGTCCGCCCGGCCCCAGGTGCCCGCCCGGGCGGTCCACTCCAGGTTTCCGAAGCGGACGCGCTTCACGCCGTGGTCCTGGGCGTGGGACACCAGCCAGTGCGCGTACCGCCAGCCGTCACGCTGGTCGCCCGGCGTCACCGCCAAGCCCGTGGGGTCGGTCGGGTCGGTGCCCTTCAGGCCCCAGTCCAGCACCAGGTTGCGGGTCAGCTGGGTGGCCGCCGCCGCACCGTGCATCGCCGGGGTACGCCCGACGGTGCAGGCGACCGCGCCGGTCGCGTCGCCCATCAACGCCCGGCTCAGCACCTCGGAGTCGTCGGCCCACTTCTGGTAGGCCTCCGGGAAGGCCGAGCGCTGCACCCGTTGGGCGGCGTCGGTGACGCGCATCTTCTCCCAGCCGCGCACCTTCTTGAGCGCCGCGTAGAACCGGTTGGCCGCATAGCGCGGGTCACGGATCTGTGCCGGGGTGCCCCAGCCCTGGCTCGGCCGCTGCTGGAACAGCCCGACCGAGTCCCGGTCGCCGTCGGCGAGGTTGCGCAGCCCGGACTCCTGGTACGCGGTGGCCAGCGCGACCACCACGGCCCGCTCCGGCATCCCGCGCTGAGCGCCGATCGCCGCGATGGTCGCCGCGTTGGCCATCTGGTCGGCGTCGAGCGCGACCCGGCCGTCGGCCTGCACGGTGCACTTCCGGGCCGCCAGCGGCAACTGGAGGCGGTCACCGACCTGCCGTACGACGAGCCAGATCGCGATCACGGCGACGAGGATGAGCACCACTCCACCCGCCACGGCTGCCCGAGTTCGCACCCACACCCCCAGATCGACAGTCTGACAAGCGTACGTCCCCCACGGGCCTCTCCGGGTCGTCCGCGCGGTTCCAGGCCGGCCCTGTCGACCCGTTCCGATCGGGGCATTCCCGCTGCGGCCGCGCTCTCACCTGCCCGTACGGCCCTGTGACCAGCCTGATCCGGCGAGAATCGAGGCATCCGGCGCCGGGCCCGTTGTCGGATCGCCGGCACCGTGCGTGCCGGTTGTCTGACCTGTCGTACGCGTCACCGCCCCGACGCCGTCGGAATGGGTTGGCAGGTCGAGGTGCTTACTCCCGATTGACACGTCAATTGCTACCCCGCTCGGCCGTTCACACAGGTGGCCGGGGCAGCCACGGAGCAAGGAGGAGTTCCATGGGAACGCTCGACGGCAAGATCGTGCTCGTCACCGGCACCGGAGGCGGTCTGGGGCGCGTCGCCGCGCAGATCTTCGCGCGGGAGGGCGCGAAGGTCGTCGGGGCCGACATCCAGGTCGCCGGCAACGACGAGACGGTCGCACTCGTTCGCAGCGCGGGCGGCGAGATGACCGGCATCGCGCCGGTCGACCTCACCGACCCGGAGCAGGTGCGGACGTTCGTCGAGGACGCCGCCGCGGTATACGGCGGGCTCGACGTGGTCTACAACAACGCCGCGGCGCTCCGCTTCGGCCCGATGCCCGACTTCTCGATCGAGGACTGGCGGTACACCATCACCGGTGAACTCGACATTCCGTACTTCGTGTCGAAGTTCGCCTGGCCGCACCTGGTGCGGCGCGGTGGTGGCGTCATCATCAACGCCGCCTCCATGGCCGGCTTGATCGCCGGTCACGTCCCCCCGATGGTCGGCCACACCGCCGCCAACGCCGGCGTCATCGGCCTGACCCGACAACTCGCGCTCGAAGGCGCGCCGCACGGCATCCGCGCCGTCGCGGTCAGCCCGGGGCCGATCGTCAGCCCCGCGAGTGAGCGCGACCTGGGTGACAACCAGGCGGCTCGGGACGCGATCACCGGCAAGACGCTCCTCAAGCGGTTCGCCCAACCCGAGGAGGTCGCCGAACTGGTGGTGTTCCTCGCCTCCGACCGGGCGTCGTACATCACCGGCGCGAACTACCCGGTCGACGGCGGCGCGACCGCCTGGTGACCGCACCGGATGGCCCGGGGACGCCACCGCACGCAGAAGGCGTCCCCGGCGGCCCCGGTCCTACCCGGCATGATCCCCGGAGGCACCGTCCAGAGCGGCCACCCATCGAGTCAATCGTTTGGCCCGGAAGGCCATGACCCCCTCGCGCCCCTCGTCGGAGAGGAAGTAGCCGGTCGAGAGGGCGGACAGCCGGGCCAGGTCGGCGCGCAGCTCGGCGGTGCCCGGCCGGCGCAGCAGCTCCTTCGCCCCGGCCAGGGCGCCCGGGGCGCCGCGCACCAGCGAGTCGCAGTAGCCCCGCACCGCGTCGTCCAGGCCGTCCGCCGGGACCGAGGCCGTGACCAGGCCGATCTCGGCGGCGCGTCGGCCGTCGAAGGTGTCCCCGGTCAGGTACAGCTCGGCGGCCGCGCGCGGGTGCAGGCGGGGCAGCACCGTCGCCGAGATCACCGCCGGGATCACCCCGATCCGTACCTCGGTGAAGGCGAACGTCGCCTCGTCGGCGCAGACCGCCAGGTCGGCGGCGGCGATCAGACCCAGCCCGCCGGCCCGTGCCGGCCCACCCACCCGGGCCAGCACCGGCTTCGGGCACTCCCAGATCGCCGCGAGCACGTCACCCAGCATCGCGGCGGGCACGGTTCCGCTGGCGTACGCCGCGGCCGTCTCCTTCAGGTCGGCGCCCGAGCAGAACACCGGCCCGGTGTGGTCGAGCACGATCGCTCGAACCGTCTCGTCGGCGACCGCGTCGCCCAGCCCGGTCAGCAGCTGGGTCATCAGGCCGGTGGAGAGCGCGTTGCGGTTGTGCGGGCTGTCCAGGGTGAGGGTGGTCACCCCACGGGCCGTGGCGACCCGCACGAGGACGTCGGGAGAGGTCATGCCGGGCACACTAGTGGCCATGCCCGGCGTCCTTCCAGATGGTGAGACCGTCCCCGTCGACGGATCGCTGCCCGCCACCGCCACCACGGCGGTCGGCGCGCGCGGCTTCGGCGTGTACGTCCACGTGCCGTTCTGCGCCAGTCGCTGCGGTTACTGCGACTTCAACACCTACACGGCGTCCGAGCTGGGCGGCGGTGCGAGCCGTGAGGGGTACGCCGACACCGTCCTGGCCGAGCTGGCGCTCGCCGCCCGGGTGCTGGGCGACAGCCCACCGCCCCGGGTCGACACCGTCTTCGTGGGCGGCGGCACGCCCACCCTGCTCCCCGCCGACGACCTGGCCCGCATCCTCGACGGCATCGACCGCACCTGGGGGCTGGCCGCCGACGCCGAGGTGACCACCGAGGCCAACCCCGAATCGGTCACCCCGGAATCGTTGAAGCTGCTGCGGGCCGCCGGCTACACCCGGATCTCGCTGGGGATGCAGTCCGCCTCGCCGGGGGTGCTGGCGATCCTGGACCGCAAACACAGCGCCGGCCGGGCCACCGCCGCCGCGCTGGAGGCACGCGACGCCGGGTTCGAGCACGTCAACCTGGACCTGATCTACGGCACCCCGGGGGAGCGCACCGAGGATTTCGCCGCCTCGCTGGAGCAGGTCGTCGCCGCCGGGGTGGACCACGTCAGCGCGTACGCCCTGATCGTCGAGGACGGCACCCGGCTCGCCGCCCGGATGCGGCGCGGCGAACTGGCGTACCCCAGTGACGACGTGGCCGCGGACCGCTACCTGGCCGCGGAGGCCGCGCTCGACGCGGCCGGGCTCTCCTGGTACGAGGTCTCCAACTGGGCGCGCACCGACGACGCCCGCTGCCGGCACAACCTGCTCTACTGGACCGGCGCGGACTGGTGGGGGCTGGGGCCGGGGGCGCACAGCCACGTCGGCGGGGTGCGTTGGTGGAACGTCAAGCACCCCTCGGCGTACGCGCAGCGGTTGGCGGCGGGCGCGTCACCCGGCCTGGCCCGGGAGGTGCTCACCGCCGACGAGGCGCACATGGAGGACGTGATGCTCCGGCTGCGCCTCGCCAGCGGCCTCCCGCTGGCGGTGCTCGACGCCGCCGGCCGGGCGGGTGCCGAGCGGGCCCTGGCCGGCGGCCTGCTGGCCGCCGACGCGTACGCGGCCGGCCGGGCGGTGCTCACCCTGCGCGGGCGGCTGCTCGCCGACGCGGTCGTGCGTGACCTGCTGCCCTGAGTGGGCGGGCCGGCCGGGGGAGCGGCCGACCCGGCATCACTTGATCAGGCGCGCGGAGAGCGGGTAGCGGTAGAGCTGACCCTCGTTGGCCTTGATCCCGGCGATGATGCCGAAGATGGCGCCGAGGGCGATGGCCGCGAAGACCCCGAGGAAGCCGATCAGGATGCAGGACAGCACCCAGCCGACCAGGCCGACGATCGACCAGATGAGCTGGAAGTTGAGCGCCGCCACGGCGTGCGCCCGCACCGTCGGGGACTGGTTGCCGCGTGCCAGCATCGCCACCAGCGGGGCGATCCAGCCGAGCACACCGCCGCTGACGATCGCGCCCGCGGCACCACCGAAGTGGGCGACCAGCGCCCAGGTCTTGTCCTCGCTGCTGGCGAAGCCGCCGCCGGTGCCGCCGTAGGCGCCGCCGGTCGGGTAGCCACCACCGGGCGGGGGATAGCCGCCGGACGGCGGGTAGCCGCCACCCGCCGGAGGGTAGCCGCCTGACGGCGGTTGGTCACCGGTGGGCGGAGGATAGCCACCGGCCGGGGGATAGCCGCCCGGGCCTGGTGCCCCGGACAGTGGTGCGGTGGGCGGCTCCGACGACGGGTACGAGCCCGGGGAGGTCGGCTCCGGCGGGTAGTTACCGGGGTCACCCGCGCCGGGAGGGCGAGGAGGTTCAGTCATGGATGCCACCGTAGGGGCACGTGGCAACGCGGCACCAGAGCGACACCGTCGGGCGGTGCGGGTCCATCGGGCCGGTGGGGGTGTCGTGGGCCGCACCGACGGGCGGCCGTTGATCATCGCGTCGGCGGGCACGCCGACGTAGACTGGCACTCGTTACAGTCGAGTGCCAGGACGGCCCGGCCGGCCCAGGATGCCGGCGGCCGACGTGCGACAGGAGGTGCGGAGGATGGGTCTCGACGACCGGAAGCTTGCCGTGCTCCGCGCCATCGTCGAGGACTACGTCTCCACCCAGGAGCCGGTCGGCAGCAAGGCGCTGGTCGAGCGGCACCAGCTCGGGGTCTCCCCGGCCACGGTCCGCAACGACATGGCCGTGCTGGAGGAGGAGGGCTACATCCGGCAGCCGCACACCAGTGCCGGCCGGGTGCCCACCGACCGCGGCTACCGACTCTTCGTCGACCGGTTGTCCCGGGTCAAGCCGCTCAGCCCGGCCGAACGCCGGGCCATCGAGCGCTTCCTGGTCGGCGCGGTCGACCTCGACGACGTGGTGCACCGCACCGTACGCCTGCTCGCCCAGCTCACCCGGCAGGTGGCCGTCGTGCAGTACCCGAGCCTGGCCCGTTCCTCGGTGCGTCACCTGGAGCTGGTGCCGATCTCCACCACCCGACTGATGGTCGTCATGATCGCGGACACCGGGCGGGTGGAGCAGCGGCTCGTGGAGCTGCCCGGGCCGGTGCCCGCCGACGACGTCACCGACCTGCGCCGGAAGGTCAACGAGAAGCTCGCCGGCGCCCGGCTGTCCGACACGCCGCCGCTGGTGCAGGCGCTGGTCGAGGAGTCGTCACCCAAGCTGCGTCCGGCGATGACCACGCTCGCCACGGTGCTGCTGGAGACCCTGGTCGAGCGACACGAGGAGCGCATCGCCCTGGCCGGCACCGCCAACCTCACCCGGGGTGGCCTGCTCGACTTCCAGGGTTCCCTGCGGCCGATCCTCGAAGCGTTGGAGGAGGAGGTCGTGCTGCTCAAGCTCATCGGCGAGACCGAGCCGAGCACGACCCGGGTGCTGATCGGCGACGAGAACGAGTTCGACAACCTGCGGGCCGCCTCCGTTGTCAGCACCGGCTACGGCCCGGGCGCCACGATCGTCGGCGGCCTGGGGGTGCTGGGGCCCACGCGGATGGACTACCCCGGCAACATCGCCACGGTTCGCGCCGTGGCACGCTACGTGGGCGAGTTGCTGGCCCAGAACTGATTGGTCAGGGCCGATGCGGCCGGCTGCGGCCGCCGACCGGCACAACGCGAGACGAACATGAGGACACGGAACGCAGTGGCCAGGGACTACTACGGCATTCTCGGTGTGAGCCGGGAAGCCTCCGATGACGAGATCAAGCGCGCCTACCGCAAGCTGGCGCGCCAGTTCCACCCGGACGTCAATCCGGACCCGGAGGCTCAGGAGAAGTTCAAGGACATCAACGCCGCGTACGAGGTCCTCTCGGACGACCGGAAGCGGCAGATCGTCGACCTGGGCGGCGACCCGCTCGCCCCGGGCGGTGGCGGTGCCGGCGGCCCCGGAGGCCCCGGTGGTGCCGGCCCGTTCGTCGGTTTCCAGGACATCATGGACGCGTTCTTCGGCGGTGCCGCGGGCGGCGCCCGTGGTCCGCGTCCGCGTACCCGGCCGGGTGCCGACGCGATCCTGCGCCTCGAACTCGACCTGCACGAGACGGCGTTCGGCGTCGAGGCCCCGATCACCGTCGACACCGCCGTGCTCTGCACCACCTGCTCCGGCGCCGGCACGGCGGCCGGCACGCACCTGGCGACCTGCGAGGCGTGTGCCGGTCGGGGCGAGGTGCAGTCGGTGCAGCGCACCTTCCTCGGCCAGGTGGTCTCCGCCCGGCCGTGCACCGTGTGCCAGGGCTACGGCACGACCATCCCGCACCCCTGCCCCACCTGCGCCGGCGACGGCCGGGTACGCACCCGCCGCTCGCTGACCGTCAAGATCCCGGCCGGTGTCGAGGACGGCATGCGCATCCGGCTGGCCCAGCAGGGCGAGGTCGGCCCGGGTGGCGGCACCGCCGGCGACCTCTACGTGGAGATCCACGAGCGGCCCCACGACGTCTACTCCCGCAAGGGCGACGACCTGCACTGCCGGGTCACCGTGCCGATGACCGCGGCGGCGCTGGGCACCCGGCTCACCATCAAGACCCTGGACAGCGAGGAGACGGTCGACGTCAAGGCCGGCACCCAGCCGGCCAGCACGCTGCGGCTGCGCGCCCGCGGTGTGCCGCACCTGCGCGGCACCGGCCGGGGCGACCTCTACGTGCACCTGGACGTGCGGACACCGACCAAGCTCGACCCCGACCAGGAGAAGATGCTGCGCGACTTCGCCAAGACCCGCGGTGAGGAGGTCGCCGAGTTGTCCAAGCAGGGCGGCTTCTTCTCCCGGATGCGCGACGCGTTCAACGGGCACGCCTGAGGTGTCCGCGCCGCTGTTCCTGGTCGAGGCGCTACCCACCGGTGACGCACTGACCCTGGACGGCCCGGAGGGGCACCACGCCGCCACCGTGCAGCGGCTGCGCGTCGGCGAGGAGCTGCTGCTTGCCGACGGCCGGGGCGGCACGGCCGCCGCCGTGGTCACCGCCGTCGGCCGGGGCACCCTGGAGGTCACCATCACCTCCCGGGGGTACGCGGACGCGCCCGTACCCCGGATCGTCACCGTGCAGGGCATCGCTAAGGGCGACCGGGGCGAGTTGGCCGTGCAGGCGATGACCGAGGTCGGCGTCGACGAGATCGTGCCCTGGGCGGCGTCGCGCTCGGTGACCCAGTGGCGCGGTGACCGGGGCGTACGGGCCCGGGAGAAGTGGGTGGCGACCGCCCGGGAGGCGGCCAAGCAGGCCCGCCGGCCGTGGCTGCCGGTGGTGGCCGGTGCGCCCGACGAGTCCACCGCCACGGTGGTCCGCCGGATCGCCGGCGCCGCCGCCGGGTTCGTGCTGCACGAGGAGGCCGACGAGCGGCTCACCACCGCCGAGCTGCCCTCCACCGGCGAGATCGTCCTGGTGGTCGGCCCCGAGGGTGGCATCGCCCCGGCCGAGCTGACCGCGTTCCGCGAGGCCGGCGGCCGGCCGGTGCGGCTCGGGCCGGCGGTGCTGCGTACCTCGACCGCCGGGGTGGCGGCGCTCAGCGTGCTCGCCGCCCGCCTCGGCCGCTGGTGACCCCCGACGCGTGATCGGTCAGGGGCGGGGGAACACCGGCACGACCTCTTCCTCCGGCGTCAGGTCCAGCCCGGCCGGTCCGATGAGCAGCGGGTCGGGCGTGCCGACCACCTCGCGGTCCTTGCCCGCGTAGTCGAAGCGGTGCAGCACGTGGCGCATCGCCTCCAGCCGGGCCCGCTTCTTGTCGTTGCTCTTCACCACCGTCCACGGCGCGTCGGCGGTGTCGGTCCAGAAGAACATCGCCTCCTTGGCCTCCGTGTACTCGTCCCACCGGTCCAGTGACGCGATGTCCATCGGGGACAGCTTCCACTGCCGGACCGGGTCGACCTGGCGGATCGCGAACCGGGTGCGCTGCTCGTTCTGGGAGACGGAGAACCAGAACTTGACCAGCCGGATTCCCGAGCGCGTCAGCATCCGCTCCAGCTCCGGGGCCTGACGCAGGAACTCCAGGTACTCCTTGCGGGAGCAGAAGCCCATCACCCGCTCGACGCCGGCCCTGTTGTACCAGGAACGGTCGAACAGCACGATCTCACCGGCGGCCGGCAGGTGCGCCAGCCACCGCTGGAAGTACCACTGCCCCGCCTCCCGCTCGTCCGGCTTCTCCAGCGCCACCACGGAGGCGCCACGCGGGTTGAGGTGCTCCATGAAGCGTTTGATGGTGCCGCCCTTGCCGGCCGCGTCCCGACCCTCAAAGATGATCACCAGACGCTCGCCGGACTCCTTGATCCAGTCCTGGAGCTTGAGCAACTCGATCTGGAGCAGCCGCTTGTCGCGGTCGTACTCGTCACGGTCCATCCGCTCCTCGTACGGGTAGTCGTCCCGCCAGGTGTCGACGGGCGTCCCGTCCGGTCGGAGCAGGACGGGGTCGTCGTCGTGGCCATCGGCCACCTGGTAGTTGGCGGTGAGATCCAGCAGCGCGGAGTCGGCCATGTCGGCGAGACTTACCCGTTCTCGTGCCGCGAGCCACCCCCCTGACCGGGTGAATTGGCCGGCTGTTGCGCCGTCAGCTGCGCAGGTAGGAGGCGCCGTTGAGATCGACGATCGTGCCGGACGCCCACTCGGCCTGGGGCGAGGCCAACCAGTGCACCGCGGCGGCGATCTCCTCCGGCTCGGCCACCCGGTCGAACGGGCTCTGCGCCCGGATCGCCGCCCCGCGCTCGCCGCGCAGGTGATCGGTGGTCATGTCGGTCGCCACGAACCCCGGCGCGACGGTGGCGACCGTGATCCCGTACGGCGCGAGCGCCACGGCGAGCGACTGACCCAGCGCGTTCAGACCCGCCTTGCTGGCGCCGTACGCGGGCTGGTCCGGCTCGCCACGGAACGCCCCTCGGGACGAGACGTTGACGATCCGCCCACCGCGTTCGCGCATGTGCTGGGCGGCGCACCAGGTGACGTTGCCGGCGCCGGTGAGGTTGGTCTCCAGCACCTGCCGCCAGCGCTGCTGCCACTGCTCGTAGGAGGTGCCGAAGATCGGGTGCGGCTCGTCCCGGTCGCCGTACGTCCCGGCGTTGTTGACCAGGACGTCCAACCCGCCGAGCAGCTCGGCGGCCCGGTCGACCATGGCCCGGACCGCGTCCGGGTCGGTGAGGTCCGCGCGGACCACCACGTGCCCGGCACCGGGCAACTGCGCGCGCAGCCTCTCGGCAGCCTCGGCGGAGTCGCGGTGGTGGATCGCCACCCGGTCGCCGCCGACTGCGAACGCCGTCGCCACCGCGCGGCCGATCCCGCGCGAGGCCCCGGTCACGAGTACCGCCCGATCCGTCATGCCGGCCATCCTGCCTCAGCCACCGCAGGCGTGGCGAAGGGGCCGTCGCGAACGGACCGGCGGCGGATGCCGCGCCGCAGCGCCCCGGGTCCGTCGGTCCCTACACTGCCCGGATGGGATCCGACTGCCTGTTCTGCCGCATCGTCGCCGGGGAGATCCCGGCCACCGTGGTCCGGGAGACCGACACCACGCTCGCGTTCCGCGACATCGACCCCAAGGCGCCGGTGCACGTCCTGGTCGTGCCGAAGGAGCACTACGCCGACGTCGCCACGCTCGCCCAGGGTGACCCGGCGCTGGCCGCCGACGTGCTGGCGACGTCCGCCGCGGTGGCGGAGGACGAGGGCCTGCTCGGCGACGGTTTCCGGCTGATGTTCAACACCGGCGCGTACGGCGGGCAGGAGGTGTTCCACGTGCACGCGCACCTGCTCGGTGGCGCGCCGCTCGGCCCGATGCTCGCCCGGGACCTGACGTGACGGCAGGCTCGACGCCGGACAGCCGAGTGGACGAGCGCCTGGGCCGGTTGGTTCGGCGGGTGCAGGCCGACGCCCGGGTGCCGGCGGTGTCGGCGGCGCTGCACCGGGCCGACCGACCGCTGTGGAGCTGCACCGTCGGCGAGACCGGCACCGACAACCCGTTGGGGCCGGGCACCCAGTTCCGGATCGGCTCGGTCACCAAGACGTTCACCGCGGTGCTGGTCCTGCAGTGTCGCGACGACGGGCTGCTGGACCTGGACGACCCGGTGGGCCGGCACCTGGACCTGCCCGCACACGGCGAGCTGACCGTGCGCCGGTTGCTGTCGCACACCGCCGGTCTGCAACGTGAGCCGTTCGGCGACGTCTGGGACAGCCTGCGCGCGCCGGACGCCGACCAGTTGGTGGCAGAGCTGGACCGGGCCGAGCGGGTGCTGCCGACGGCCCGTCGGTTCCACTACTCCAACCTGGGCCTGGCCGTGCTCGGTCAACTGGTCGCCCGGCTGCGCGGCGAGAGTTGGGCGCAGGCCCTCACCGGGCGGATCCTCACGCCGCTGGGGCTGGCCGACACCACCGTGACCCCTCGACCGACGGCGGCCACCGGCTTCCTGGTCGACGCGTACTCCGACGAGGCGCACCCGGAGCCGCCGACCGACTTCGGTGCGGTCGGCCCGGCCGCCCAGCTCTGGAGCACCGCGACCGACATGGCGCGCTGGGCGGCGTTCCTGGCCGACCCGGCGGCACTGGACCCGACCGGCGCGGTGCTCGCCCCCGCGACCCTGGACGAGATGCGCTGGCCGGTGACCACCACTGACGAGACGCTCTGGGGCGCGGGCTTCGGCCTCGGCCTGATCCTCATCCCGCAGGGGGAACGGGTGATGCACGTGGGGCACGACGGAGCCATGCCCGGTTTCCTCGCCGGGGTGTACGGCCGGCGGGGCGGCGACGGCACTCCCGCAGCGATGGGTGCCGCGGTGCTCGGTTCGTCCGGCACGGCGGCCGAGCTGTTCGACCTGACGCACCAGCTGCTGGCCGCGGCGGTCGAGCACGACCCGGCCGAGATCGAGCCGTGGCGACCGGGGGCACCCGCCCCGGCGGCCCTGCGGGGCGTGCTCGGCCGCTGGTGGGGGGAGGGGTTCGAATACCTCTTCTCCTGGCACGACGGCGCTCTGCGGGCCCGGGGCGCCAACGATCCGGCCGGGCGCCCGCCGGCGATCTTCACGCCGCTGCCGGACCAGCCGGACGTCTTCCGCACCACCTCCGGTCGGGAGGCCGGTGAGCTGCTGCGGCTGACCCGGGACGAGACCGGCGCGGTGGTCCGGATGCACTGGGCGACGTACCGGTTCACTCGCCACCAGGAGACCTTCGAGGGGTACGACTTCCGGGCCGGGAGTTGATCGCGGCCAGCGGAAATGGGCGCGATGCGGCCCGCGTTGAACGGATACGATGGGTGTAACGTCCGCACGCCAGGCCAGCAGGCCGGCGCCGAGATCGAGAGCAGGTGGCGCAGGGCCCTACGGGCCCGACCTATGACCGGCACCCCACCTCCCGGCCCGCCCCGGGTGCAGACCAGGATCACCGTGCCCGACTCGAAGATCATGGTCAATCTGCTCGGCGCAGGCGACGAGATCCTCCGACTCGTCGAACGCTCGGTCGCCAGTGACGTGCACGTTCGCGGCAATGAGATCACCATCACCGGTGAGCCCGCGGACAACGCCCTCGCCGAGCGCGTCTTCAGTGAGCTGCTCGAACTCATCGAGAAAGGCGAGACCCTGACCACTGACGCCGTCCGGCGTACCGTCGGCATGCTCGAGCAGGGCAGCGCCGAGCGGCCCGCCGAGGTTCTGACGCTCAACATCCTCTCCCGTCGCGGGCGCACCATCCGCCCCAAGACGCTGGGTCAGAAGCGGTACGTCGACGCGATCGACTCGAACACCATCGTCTTCGGCATCGGCCCGGCCGGCACCGGCAAGACCTACCTGGCGATGGCGAAGGCCGTCCAGGCGTTGCAGGCCAAGCAGGTCAACCGGATCATCCTGACCCGGCCGGCCGTGGAGGCGGGTGAACGACTGGGCTTCCTGCCCGGCACGCTCAACGAGAAGATCGACCCGTACCTGCGCCCGCTCTACGACGCGCTGCACGAGATGCTCGACCCGGAGACGATCCCCAAGCTGATGGCCGCCGGCACGATCGAGGTCGCGCCACTGGCGTACATGCGGGGCCGGACGCTGAGTGACGCGTTCATCATCCTGGACGAGGCGCAGAACACGACGCCCGAGCAGATGAAGATGTTCCTCACCCGACTCGGCTTCAATTCCAAGATCGTCGTGACCGGTGACGTCACCCAGGTGGACCTTCCCGGCGGGACGAGCAGCGGCCTGCGGGTCGTCCGGGAGATCCTGGGAAACGTCGACGACGTGCACTTCGCCCAGTTGTCCAGCACCGACGTGGTCCGCCACCGTCTGGTCGGGGAGATCGTCGACGCGTACGCCCGCTGGGACGCCGAGCGGGAGGACCAGCAGGCGCAGGGCGTCCATGCCGTGCCCGGGCGACCCGCCCAGGGCGGCCGGGCCGCCCGCCGCCGCTAAAGCAGAGGAAAGCAGTTGTCCATCGAGATCGCCAACGAGTCCGGTGTCGACGTCGACACCGACGCCGTGCTCGCCGTCGCCCGGCACGCCCTCGACGAGATGGGGGTCAACCCCCTCGCCGAGTTGTCCGTGCTGTTGGTCGACATCGACTACATGACCGAGCTGAACCACCGCTGGATGGGTGGCGAGGGCCCGACCGACGTGCTCGCCTTCCCCATGGACGAGGGCAGTGTCGACCACGGCCCGGGTGAGTCCGCGCCGGCCGGCGGCGAGCCCGCCCTGCTCGGCGACATCGTGCTGTGCCCCGAGGTCGCGTCCAAGCAGGCGGCGACCGCCGGGCACACGCCGGCCGACGAGCTGCACCTGCTCACCGTGCACGGGGTGCTGCACCTGCTCGGGTACGACCACGCCGAGCCGGAGGAGGAGCGGGAGATGTTCGCGCTCCAGGCCCGACTGCTGGGCAGCTGGCGGTCGACCCGCACCCAGTGATGTCCACTCCTCCGTTACTCGCGGCCGGTGCCACCGCCGGCCTTCCCGACCTGCAGCTGATCGTCTTCGCCGCCGGCCTGGTGGTGCTGGCCGGTCTGATCGCGATGACCGAGGCGGCTCTCGCCGCAGTCTCGCCGGCCCGGGCCGCCGAGCTGGCCCGCGACGGTGTGCGCGGTGCGCGCACCCTCCAGGTCGTCGCCGGCGACGTCGTCCGGCACCTCAACCTGCTCCTGCTGTTGCGGCTGCTCGCCGAGCTGACCGCCACCACGCTGGTGGCGCTTGTCGCGGTGGACAGCTTCGGTGCGGGCTGGCGGGCCGCGCTGGTGACCGCCGGCGCGATGACCGTGGTCAGCTTCGTGGTCGTCGGCGTCGCACCGCGCACCATCGGCCGGCAGCACGCGTACGCCGTGGGGCGTGCGGTGGCGCCGATGGTCCGCTGGCTGGGCCGGGCGCTCAACCCGCTCGCGTCGTTGCTGATCCTGATCGGCAACGCGGTCACGCCGGGCCGCGGCTTCCGGGAGGGGCCGTTCGCCACCCAGGTGGAGTTGCGGGAGCTGGTCGACCTGGCCGAGCAACGCGGCGTGGTCGAGCACGGCGAGCGTCAGATGATCCACTCGGTCTTCGCCCTCGGCGACACCATCGCCCGTGAGGTGATGGTGCCGCGTACGGAGATGGTGTGGATCGAGGAGGGCAAGACGCTCGCGCAGGCGCTGGCGCTCTTCCTGCGTTCCGGTTTCTCCCGCATCCCGGTGATCGGCGAGAGCGTCGACGACGTGCTGGGTGTGCTCTACCTCAAGGACCTGATCCGGCGTTCCCGGGGCGGTGACCCGGCGGCCGAGCAGTTGCCGGTGGCCGAGCTGATGCGCCCGGCGACCTTCGTACCGGAGTCCAAGCCGGTCGACGACCTCCTGTCGGAGATGCAGGCGGCCCGCAACCACCTGGTCATCGTCGTCGACGAGTACGGCGGCACCGGCGGTCTGGTCACCATCGAGGACATCCTGGAGGAGATCGTCGGTGAGATCACCGACGAGTACGATGTCGAACGCCCGCCCGTCGAACGTCTGGCGGACTCCTCGGTGCGGGTGACCGCCCGCCTCCCGGTGGAGAACCTGGGCGAGATGTTCGACACCGATCTGCCCACCGACGAGGTGGAGACGGTCGGTGGCCTGCTCGCCCAGTCGCTGGGGCGGGTGCCGCTCCCCGGTGCGGAGGCGGAGGTCGCCGGCCTCCGGCTGGTGGCCGAGGGCACCACCGGCCGGCGCAACCGGATCGACACGGTCCTGGTCAGCCGGGTGGAGTCGGGCCACGAACAGGACACCGCGGGGCGTGGCGACCACGCCGGCCCCGGGGACGACACGGACAACTACCGAGATGACGAGAGGCAAGCCGCCGATGCCTGACACACCCGCCGCGCCCGCCCGACCCGCCCCCACCGCGTCGGCGACGCTCAGCGCCGAGGACGGCAAGCTCGTCGTCCTGGCCCGGGGAGCCCGCGGACGGGTCGGTGCCGTGGAGGGCGCCGCGGTCCGGGATCAGGACGGCCGGACGTACGCGGCGGCCAGTGTCGCTCTGCCCTCGTTGACCCTCACCGCTCTGCAGTTGGCGGTCGCGTCGGCCGTGGCGGCCGGTGCGAGCCGGCTGGAGGCCGCGGCGGTGGTGACCGAGGCGTCGACGCTGGACGGCGCCGGTCACGCGGCGGTGCGTGACCTCGCGGTGGACGCGCCGATCCACCTGGCCGCTCCCGACGGCACGGTCCTCGGCACGGTGACCCAGTGAGCCCCGTGCAGGACCCGGAGGCACGGCCGTACCGTGCCGGGTTCGGCTGCTTCGTCGGCCGGCCCAACGCGGGCAAGTCGACGCTGACCAACGCCATCGTCGGCACCAAGATCGCGATCACCTCGAACAAGCCGCAGACCACCCGGCACGTCATCCGGGCCGTGCTGCACCGACCGGAGTCGCAGCTGGTCCTGGTCGACACCCCGGGCCTGCACCGCCCTCGTACGCTGCTCGGCGAGCGCCTCAACGACCTGGTCCGGTCCACCTGGACTGAGGTCGACGTGATCGGCCTGTGCATCCCGGCCGACGAGCCGGTCGGGCGCGGTGACCGGTTCATCACCGGCGAGCTGGCCGAGTTGAAGGCGACAGTGCTGGCGGTGGTCACCAAGACCGACCTGGTCGACAAGCGCCGCCTGGCGGAGCAGTTGCTCGCGGTGAGCCAGATGGGGGAGTTCGCCGAGATCGTGCCGGTGAGCGCGGTGTCCGGGCACCAGGTAGACACTCTGGTCGACGTGATGACCAAATATCTGCCGCCGTCGCCGCAGCTCTACCCGGACGACATGCTGACCGACGACCCCGAGCAGGTTCTCGTCGCGGAGCTGATCCGGGAGGCCGCCCTGGAGGGGGTCCGGGACGAGCTGCCGCACTCCATCGCCGTGGTGGTGGAGGAGATGATCCCCGAGGGTCAGGTCATGAAGATCTACGCCGACCTGTACGTGGAGCGGCCCAGCCAGAAGGCCATCGTTCTCGGTCACAAGGCGAGCCGGCTCAAGGAGGTCGGCACCAACGCCCGCCGGCAGATCGAGGAGCTGTTGGGCGGCCGGGTCTATCTCGACCTGCACGTGCGGGTCGCGAAGGACTGGCAGCGCGACCCGAAGCAGCTGCGCAAGCTGGGTTTCTGATCCACCGCATCGGCCGGCCGGGTGATCCGGTCCGGCCGGGCGCCGCCGTACCCCATGATCGTCTTCGGTCTGGTGGGTGGAAAGGCTCACGTTTGGTCGGGGTGGTGGCCGTTTCGCGCGGGCGCCGCGCAGGGTAGGGGAGTTACGCCCCGCGTCCCCGACCCAGATGCAGGCTGATGCGCAACCGGTACCTCGATCTGCTCCGTTTCCTGGCCATCGTTCGAGTGGTCGTCTACCACGTCACCGGATGGGCGACCCTCACCCTCGTCTTCCCCGCCATGTCGGTGATGTTCGCGCTGGCCGGCTCGCTGATGGCCGCGTCGCTGACCCGCTCCGGGCCGGCGGCGGTCGGGCGGCGGCTGCGGCGGCTGCTGCCGTCGTTGTGGGTGCTCGCGGTGGTCTTCGTGCCGGCCATGCTGCTCAGCGGGATGCCGCTGAGCCCCCGGGTGCTGCTGTGGCTGTTTCCGATCGCCGACCCGCCGGCCAACAACTGGGGCGCCCTGGCGCTGAGCATCATCTGGTACCTGCGCGACTACCTGTGGTTCGTGCTCGCCTCACCGGTCGCGTTCTGGCTGTTCCGTCGTGCGCCGCTGCCCACCCTGCTCGCCCCGTACCTCCTGCTGGTGGCGATCGAGGTGGGGATCTACCCGGCGCCGCCGGTGCTGCGCGAGTTCGGGCTCTACTTCGGAGCATGGATGCTCGGCTTCGCCCACCACGCCGGGATGCTGCGCCGGCTTGCCGGCCGGGTGCTGTACCCGGTCGCGCTCGTGCTCGCGGTGAGCGGCGGCGCCTGGATCGTCGCGCATCCCGGCCCGCGCGGGTACGACCTCAACGACAACCACCTCGGCAACGCGTTGTGGTCGGCCGCTTTCATCCTGATCGTGCTGGGTCGGGGCCCCGCCGGGGTGGCCTGGCTGGGCCGAAGCCGGCTGGCCGACCGGGCGGTGACCGTGGTCAACCGGCGGGCGCTCACCATCTATCTCTGGCACATGCCGTTCGTGGTGGCGCTCACCCCGCTGGTCGACGTGGTGGGTTGGTCCCATCAGGACCCGGTGGGTCTGGCCATCCGGGTGGTGCTGGTCTTCGCGCTGGTCGGGCTGGTCACCCTGGCCATCGGCTGGGTCGAGGACGTCGCCGCCCGCCGCCGTCCGGAGCTGATCCCCGGCGGCCCCGCCGAGGCCACCGAGCCGGCCGACCAGCCCGACGCCGAGCGTTGCGGCCGTCCCGACGAGCAGCCGGCCGGGGTGACCCTCGGGCGGGCGGTGGTGCCGCCGCAGCGGACTCGGGCGGTGGTGCCGCCGCACGGGGTTGAGGCGGTGGTGCCGTCGTACGGGGCTGAGGCGGTGCCACCGCAGCGGTCTGAGGCGGCACGCAGCGACGTCAGCGCTGGCTGATCGTGACGTCGCCGCTGCCGGCCGAGCCGTCGAGCACGGCGGTCGCGGCCGGATCGTGCGTGACGGTGATCCGCGCGTCGCCGGACCCGGTGCTGGAGCGCACCTGGTACTGGCCCGCCGGCACCAGCAGCGTGACGTCGCCGCTGGAGGCGTGCGCGCGGGCCGAGGCGGGCTTGTCCAACTCCACGGTGACATTGCCGGAGCCTGCCTCGGCGTCCGCCGCGCCACCGAGGCGGCGCGCCGTGATGTCGCCCGAGCCGGCGCGCAGGCGGATCGCCCCGCTGGCCTCGCTCACCTCGATGTTCCCGGAGCCGGTCTCCACCGTGACCGCGCCGGAGGCACCGCTGACCCGGACGTCACCGGAGCCCAGCCGCAGGTCCACCGCACCGACCCGGCTCAGCTCGACATCGCCGGAGCCGGACTCGCCCTGAAGGGCGACGCCCTCCGGCACGGCCACCTCGTAGGAGACGCTGCACCGGTCGCCACAGTCGGTGTCCAGCACCAGCTCGCTGCCCTTGATCTCGTAGCGGGCCTCGGGCTCCCCGCCCTGGTAGCGCACCACCCGCTTGATCTTCGCCTCCGCGGCGGTGCCGGTGCCCCGGACGATCACGTCGCCGGCACCCGGCAGCACCCGGATGGTGGTGATCTTCACGGCCTCGGTGTCGTCGTAGTCGAGTCGGCGCATGGCCAGGTTGTCGCACCCGGCGAGCACGATGAGGGCGGTTGCCAGCCCCAGGGCGACGGGGGCGGCGGCGCGACGACGGCGAGCGTCGGTGGTGGGTTGCAATGCCATGGCCAGCACGCTACGGCCGGTGAGGAGCCACGCGCATCGGGGTTCATCCGCGCATCCACCCCGAACCGACCCTGATTTCACACCCCGAGGGAGAATGGCCCGATGGCCGGGTATCGCCGACAGCTCTACCGCGACGACGCGGTGGTGCTGCGTGTGCAGAAACTCGGCGAGTCCGACCGGATCATCACCCTGCTGACCCGTCGGCACGGCCGGCTGCGCGCGGTGGCCCGAGGCATCCGCCGCACCACCAGCAAGTTCGGTGCCCGGCTGGAGCCGTTCGGCCACGTCGACCTCCAGCTCGCCGGCGACCCGAAGGGCAACCACGGCAGCTCACTGCACACCGTCAGCCAGGTCGAGGGCATCGAGCTGTACGGCAAGCGGTTCCTGGGTGACTATCCGCGCTACACGGCGGCGAGTGCGATCGCCGAGACCGCCGAGCGGCTGACCCCGGTGGAGCGGGAGCCGTCGCTGCGGCTGTTCCAGCTCACCGTGGGCGCGCTGAAGGCGTTGTCCCGGGGTGAGCACGACACCACCCTGGTGCTCGACGCGTACCTGCTGCGGGGGATGGCCCTCGCGGGCTGGGCGCCGGCGCTGATCGCCTGCGCCGTCTGCGGCACCCCCGGCCGGCACCGGGCGTTCTCCGTGCCCGCCGGCGGCGCGGTCTGTCCCGATTGTCGGCCACCCGGCGCGGCCCATCCCGCGCCGGCCACCGTCGACCTGATGTCCGCGCTGACCACCGGCGACTGGGTGCTCGCCGACGCCACCGACCCTGGCGTACGCCGGGAGTGCAGTGGCCTTGTTGCGGCTCACCTGCAGTGGCACCTGGAGCGCGCGCTACGCTCGCTGCCGCTGGTCGACCGGGGTCCCTCGGCGACCAGCACGGCCTCGCCGCCGGATGGCACCGGGGCCGTGGTGCTCCGGCCACGTGGCGACGTCGAGGCCGGGGCGGACGGCGCGAACAGGGAGTGACCGAGTGATCCGATCGAAGAAGGCCGGCCGGCGCGAGCCGACGCCCCCGACACCACACCCGTCCGGCGCCCGACCGCCGGCGCTGCCCGCCGACGCGGTGCCGAAGCACGTGGCGGTGGTGATGGACGGCAACGGTCGCTGGGCCAAGGACCGCGGGTTGCCCCGCACCAAGGGGCACGAGGCGGGGGAGCACAGCCTCTTCGACACCATCGAGGGTGCGATCGAGATGGGCATCCCGTACCTGTCGGTGTACGCGTTCTCCACCGAGAACTGGCGGCGCTCGCCCGACGAGGTCCGGTTCCTGATGGGGTTCAACCGGGACGTGATCCGTCGCCGCCGCGACGAGTTGGTCGACCTGGGCGTGCGGGTGGTCTGGTCGGGCCGGGCCGGGCGGTTGTGGAAGAGCGTCATCTCCGAGTTGCAGACCGCCGAGGAGATGTCCCGGGACAACTCGACGCTGACCCTGCAGTTCTGCGTCAACTACGGCGGGCAGGCCGAGATCGGCGACGCCGCAGCCGCGATCGCCCGGGACGTGGCGGCCGGCCGACTGGACCCGGCGAAGGTCAACGAGAAGACCGTCGCGAAGTACCTGTACCACCCGGAGGTCCCGGAGGTGGACCTGTTCCTGCGCCCCTCCGGGGAGGAACGGATCTCCAACTTCCTGCTCTGGCAGGCCGCGTACGCCGAGCTCGTCTTCCTGGACACGCTCTGGCCCGACTTCGATCGCCGCCACCTCTGGTACGCGTGTGAGCTGTACGCGCAGCGGGACCGGCGCTTCGGCGGGGCGCTGCCCAACCCGGTCGCCCCGGTTCTCTGAACCGACGCTTACCCGCACGTCACTCTGGGTATCAGAGACGT
This sequence comes from Micromonospora cabrerizensis, assembly GCF_022230955.1. Classification (GTDB taxonomy): domain Bacteria; phylum Actinomycetota; class Actinomycetes; order Mycobacteriales; family Micromonosporaceae; genus Micromonospora; species Micromonospora cabrerizensis. The sequence goes on along the minus strand of NZ_JAKKFI010000125.1, from coordinate 4,640 downwards.
CAGAAGCCACTGACGGAGGTGAACCCACATGATCCAGAAGCGCATTGCCCAGTGGGCGGTGATGGCGGTCGCGGTGCCACTGGCCGCTGCCGGTGCTCGCCGGCTCAGCCACACCCTGGAGGCCCGGCGTGGTCCCTCCGGCGTGACCCGGCTGCTGACCAAGGGCGCTGACCTGATGCGCCCGCAGAAGGCCAAGCGCCGCCGCTTCTTCTGACCCAGACCCCCACCCTCCCCGGCGCCGCCCACATCCCCCGTGTGGGCGGCGCCACCCCATGCCCACCCCGCCCCGCGCCCACCCGGTCGATCTTGGAGTTGGGTGGGCGGTTCCGCCGCTTTCGCGACTTCTGTGGGGCACCACAAGTCCATGATCGACGCGGCTGGGGGTGTGGGGGCGTGGGGGCGTGGGGTTCGGCGGGGGGACCCGGCTGTTGTTTTGAGGTCTCGTCATCTGGGCGGCGGGTAGGGTCCGGAAGTGGCGGGACTACGGCGGTTTGGGGTGGGTGTGCGGGACCTTCGGTTCAAGATGATCATGGCGTTGAACGCGGCGGATCTGGGCGACCCGATCTGCGAACAGGTGGCCGACATCTGTGCCGAGATCGCCGAGCAGCACTGCGCCGAGTTCGGCCACACCCCCCAGGTACGCACCGGCGAGATCGCCGAGCTGGCCACCGGCGAGCCGGCCCTGACCTGGGCGCCGTCGACCTCCGACACCGGGCAGCGTGCCTGGTGACCGCGCCCGCCCCCGCCGTCGACGTCCGCCGTGGCGAGGACCGCTTCACCACCCGGATCTCGTGGCTGGACTCCCACCACTCGTTCTCGTTCTCCCGGCACTACGACCCGGCCAACACCCACCACGGTGTGCTGCTGGTCAACAACGACGACGTGGTGCGACCCGGCGCCGGCTTCGAGACCCACCCGCACCAGGACATGGAGATCGTCACCTGGGTGCTACGGGGCTCCCTGGTGCACCAGGACTCCACCGGGCACTCCGGGGTGATCTACCCGGGGCTGGCCCAGCGGATGAGCGCCGGCACCGGCATCCTGCACTCGGAGAAGAACGACGCCTGGCGGCTCAACAACCAGGAGCCGCACACCGACCCGGTCCACTTCGTGCAGATGTGGGTGCTCCCCGACGAGCAGGGCGTCGACCCCGGCTACGAGCAGTTGGAGATCGAGGACGAGCTGCTCCGCGGCGGCCTCGTGCCGATCGCCTCCGGGATGGAACGCTACGACGGCGCGTCCGCCATCCGGATCCGCAACCGGTACGCGACCCTGCACGCCGCCCGACTCGCCCCCGGCGACGAGGTCACCATCCCCGACGCGCCCTACGTGCACGTGTACGTGCCCGACGGCACGGTGACCCTGGAGGGCAGCGGCCCACTCGGCACCGGCGACGCGGCCCGGCTCACCAGGACCGGCGGCCGACGGGTCACCGCCGACGAACCGGCCGAGATCCTCGTCTGGGAGATGCACGCCACGGTCACCTGACCCCACGGTGGGCGGGGTCAGGTGACCGTCGCCCAGGTCAGGCGGGGGACTCGGCGCGGTCGCCGGCCCAGGTGGTGTGGAACGAGCCGTCCCGGTCCACCCGCTGGTAGGTGTGCGCCCCGAAGTTGTCCCGCAGGCCCTGGATCAGCGCGGCGGGCAGCCGCTCGGCGCGCAGCGCGTCGAAGTACGCCAGCGACGACGAGAACGCGGGCGTCGGCACACCGGCCCGGGTCGCGTCACCCACCACCCGACGCCAGCTCGGCACACCGGCGGCGACCGCCTCGGCGAAGTACGGCGCCACCAGCAGCGTCGACAGGTCGGGCTGCTGGTCGTACGCCTCGCGGATCCGGTTGAGGAAGCGGGCCCGGATGATGCAGCCGCCCCGCCAGATCGTCGCGGTGCCGCCGAGGTCGATATCCCAGTCGTACTCCTGGCTGCCGGCGCGGATGTGGTCGAAGCCCTGCGCGTACGCGACGATCTTGGAGGCGAGCAGCGCCCGGCGGACGTCCTCGATGAACGCCTCCCGGTCGGCGACCTGCCACTTCTCACCCGCGTCCGGGAACGCCCGACGGGCCGCCTCCCGCTGGTCGACGTGCCCGGAGAGCGACCGGGCGAAGGTCGCCTCGGCGATCCCGGTGATCGGGATGCCCAGGTCCAGGGCGCTCTGCACGGTCCACCGGCCGGTGCCCTTCTGCTCGGCCCGGTCCTGCACGATGTCCACGAACGCCCGCCCGGTCGCCGCGTCGGTGTGCGCCAGCACATCGGCGGTGATCTCGATGAGGAACGACTCCAGCTCGCCGTTGTTCCAGTCGCGGAAGATCTCCGCGATCTCCGCCGGCTCCGCGCCGAGACCGGCCCGAAGCAGGTCGTACGCCTCGGCGATGAGCTGCATGTCGGCGTACTCGATGCCGTTGTGCACCATCTTGACGAAGTGCCCGGCGCCGTCCGGCCCGACGTGCATGCAGCACGGCACGCCGTCCACCTGCGCGGCGATCTTCTCGAACATCGGCCCGAGCTTCGCGTACGACTCGGTGGAACCGCCCGGCATGATGCTCGGCCCGCGCAGCGCGCCCTCCTCACCGCCGGAGACGCCGGTGCCGCTGAAGTGCAGGCCCTGCGCGCGCAGTGCCTCCTCCCGGCGGCGGGTGTCGGCGAAGTGGGCGTTGCCGCAGTCGACGATGATGTCGCCCTCATCCAGCAGCGGCACCAACTCGTCGATCACCGCGTCGGTGGGCGCACCGGCCTTGACCATGACGATGACCGCGCGGGGCCGCTCCAACGACGCCACGAAGTCGGCCATCGTCTCGCCGGGCACGAACGTGCCCTCGTCGCCGTGCTCGGCAACCAGGCTGCGGGTGCGTTCGGGCGAGCGGTTGTGCACTGCCACCGTGAAGCCGTTGCGGGCCAGGTTGCGGGCCACATTCCGGCCCATCACCGCCAGCCCGGTCACACCAATCTGCGCCCTCGCCTGCTCAACCATCCGTGCCGCCACCTCTCGCCGTCGTGTCAATGTGCTGCGACGGTATCGCGACGCAGGGGCCGTGGGGGAGCGCCGTCCAACAGCCGGTCACCGGCCGATGGCACTCAGCCCTGGGCCAGCCGGTTTTCCACGTGCGCCACCTTCGCGGTGAGCGCGTCGGTCACCCCCGGCCGGATGTCGGCCTTGAGCACCACACTCACCCGGGGCGCCTGCGCGCCCACCACGTCGACCGCCCGCTTGACGACCGCCATCACCTCGTCCCACTCGCCCTCGATCGTGGTGAACATGGCATCGGTGCGGTTGGGCAGGCCCGAGTCACGGACCACCCCTACCGCCTCGGCGACCAGGTCACCGACGGACTCACCGACACCGAGCGGGGTTATCGAGAACGCGATCAGCATGTTGCCGATGGTGCCAGGAAAATCGGCTGCGCCGCCGCACCCGGGGTCGATAGAGTGCGGGTATGCGCTACTGACGCCCCATCTTCCGAGCCGGCCCGCCGCCCCGCGTCGCGGTCCGTGCGCTCCCGGGCGTCCCGCATCTCCCACCCGCCATTCGGCGGCGCTGGCCGTGTCCCGACCCCCGGTGAGCAGTCCCTTCCCCGTTGGACCGTCGCAGGACGACGGTCACCAGCCGATCCGACCGACCGCCGGCGCGCGGGACCGGCCGTGCCGGTCGGCTTTGAAGGAGGCCCGGATGCCTGCCAGGCGCAATCCGAAGAAGTCCCGCAGTACGCCGCTCGGCACCCAATCGGCGGCCGAGCACAGCCTGCTCCCACCGACCCGCCACGACCTCGACCGCGCGGTCGACCCGGTGGTGCGGGGCAAGCCGGCGTTGCTGGCCGAGCCGGCGTTGCTGGCCGAGCCGGCGGTGCTGGCCGAGCCGGCGGTGCTGGCCGAGCCGGTGCTGCCGGCGGTGTTGGTCGACCCGTCTGTGCTGGCCGAGCCGGCGTTGCTGGCCGAGCCGGTGCTGCCGGCGGTGTTGGTCGACCCGTCTGTGCGGGGCGAGCCGGCGTTGCTGGCCGAGCCGGCGCTCCAGGCGCCGACGGTGGGTGAGCTGCCGCCGTCGATCGACGTGCCCGCAGCAGTCGACGCGCCGTCGCTGACGGAGCTGCCGAAGGCGGCCAAGCGACCGCCGGCGCCGACAGCCGGACCGCCGCAGGGTGGGGGCAACCGCTCCGGCGGCGGTCGCAGTCAACAGACCGGTCAGGCCCGCCGCTACGCCTTCCGCCGCAGCTGACCGGTCCACCCCCTGCCCTGCCCGCGCCCCGTGCCCTTCCCGCGCCCCGTGCCCTGCCCGCGCCCGGTGCCCGGTGCGCGCGGCGGTTGATGGCAGCAAGTTCAGGGATGTAGTGGCCTCCGTCGCCAAGGAGGCCACTACATCCCTGATGTTGTGCGGATCTTGCCCGCGCACCCGCGACCCCCGCGATCCCCGCGATCCCCGCGATCCCCGCGATCCCCGCGATCCCCGCGATCCCCGCGATCCCCGCGATCCCCGCGATCCCCGCGATCCCCGCGATCCCCGCGATCCCCGCGATCCCCCGCCTCCCCGCGCCCCCCGCGCTCCCCGCGCTCCCCGCCACCCCCCGCACCCCCCCACCCCCCCGCCCCCCCCGCCCCCCCGCCCCCCCCGACCACCCCCCCCCCGCCCCGCCCCCCCCCCCACCCCGGCC
>NZ_JAKKFI010000124.1 GCF_022230955.1 Micromonospora cabrerizensis | reverse complement strand
CGCTCGCGGCCGGAGCGGGGTGCCTGCTGGTCGCGGTCGGCGGTCTCTTCAGCCCGGTCCGCCGCGCCGGCTCCGAGCCGCGTCGCCCGCCTGCCGCAGCCGTGCTGGGCGGGGCCGGTCAGCCACCGGCGGACCATCCCTCGACCGCCTGAGTCGGCACCGCGCCTGGCGGTGGCTCCGGCCGACATGTCCCCCCGTGCCTGTCGAGCTGCCCCGTCAGTGGGGCAGCCACGCCCCTAGCCGCCGCCCGCTCGCGGCCCGGGCACGCCCGTAGCCGCCGCCCGCCCCGTAGCCGCCGCACGCTCGCGGCCCGCACGCTCGCGGCCCACCTGCCCGCTCGCGGCCCATCTGCACGCTCGCCGCCCGCCCGCATGGTCAGGCAGGCCGCCTGCCGGCTCCCGGCGCGGTGGTCGCGCGGATCAGCTCGGCCAGCACGCCGAGCAGGACGGCGGCGGCCGCGATGCCGCCCCCGCCGGGCGTGGACCGAGGTGACCGCAGACCGGGAGGTCCCGCCCCACGAATGGGGCAGCTCGACAGGCACCGAGCAGCACATCCCACCCGCCAGCCGCGTTCCGGCGTCCGCGAGACTCGGCCGCTCAGAGCTCCTGGTACATGACGTGCAAACCGACCCGGCCGAGGGCGGGATGGAGGAACGCGCCCGGCACCGTGCCGACCACCGCGAAGCCCTCCCGCCGGTACAACTCCACCGCCGACCGGTTGCTCTCCGCCACGGCGTTGAACTGCATGCCGGCGTACCCCTGCTCGCGGGCCCAGGTCAGGGCATCGCGGCACAGCGCGGTGCCCACGCCCCGGCCCCGCGCGTCGGCGGCCACCATGAAGCTCGCGGTGGCCACGTGCGCGCCCGGCCCGGGCCGGTTGGCGCCCATCTTCGCGGTGCCGAGAACCCGCTCGCCGTCGACCGCCACCACCGTCCGACCCGGTGCAACCTCGACCCACATGCCGTACGACTGCTCGGCGGTCATCGCCGGGTCGTAGACGAAGGTCTCCTGTGCCCGGATCACCCCCTCGATGATCGGCCACACCTGCGACCAGTCCTGGTCGACGAACCCCCGAATCAGCACCCGGGGAGGTTAAGCCCGCGACGAGCCCCGGACAATCGGTTATCCCCGGGTGCATCCGAGCGGCGTACCCGGTGCGAAGCATGGGTCGTGACGAGACGTCACGGATCCGTCGCTTCGACGAAAGGCCCGCTGATGAAGATCGCACGACTTGCCGCCAGGATGGCGGTGGGCGCCATGGCCACCGCGCTGGCGACCACGGCCATCGCTGTGCCGGCCGCTCAGGCCACCGGCAAGGCCAAGCCGCTCGGCACGACCTCACTCGCCGAGGTGCTCACGAAGGACACCAGCGGCTTCGACCGCAACTCGCGGGACTTCGACGTGTTGACCGCGGCCGTGCTGGCTGTGCTGGAGGCCAAGCCGAACTCTCCGGTCAAGGTGCTCACCGACGGCACGGTCGCGCTGACCGCGTTCGTTCCCACCGACGCGGCCTTCCAGCAGTTGGTACGCGAGATCACCGACGCGAGGAAGCTGCCGAGCGAGAGCGCGGCCTTCACCGCCGTCGCCGGGCTGGGAATCGACACCGTCGAGTCGGTGCTGCTCTACCACGTGGTGCCGGGCGCCACCGTCGATCGCAGGGCGGCGATCCGGGCCGACGGCACGGAGCTGAGCACCGCGCTCGGCGCGACCGTCGAGGTCGACGTGCGCACCTACCTGTACTTCTTCCGCCAGGTGCGGCTGATCGACGCTGACACCAACGACCGGGACGCCCGCGTCGTCACCTTCGACGTCAACAAGGGCAACCGGCAGATCGCGCACAGCGTGGACCGGGTGCTGCGCCCGATCGACCTGCCCTGACCGGGAGCGGGTGGCGTCCGACCACGCGTCGGGCGTCACCCGCGCCGGCCGTCAGGTGGCGGCGAGCGCGGCGATCTCCTCGTCCAGCAGACCCGCCAGGCGGGCGTGCCGCCCCGGGTGGGTGCGAACGGTCATGCCGCGGCTGGGCATCTCCACGGTCATCAGCAGGTACAGGTGCAGCCGGTAGAGACCCAACCGGCGGCGCGCGGAGGCGTCCAGCAGCAGTGGCTCGGCGGCGGTGGCCTGATAGCCGCGCAGCAGGGGATGCTCCGGCTCGTCCTCGACGCGCCGGAAGAGCCGTGGCGAGACCAGGTCCAGCAGTGGATCGCCGTAGAGGAACCGTTCGCCGTCCACCAGGCCGCGCAGCCGCCACCGGCCGTCCGGGTCGGGCGCGGCCAGCACGTTGCCGTCCCAGCAGTCGAAGTGCAGCAACGCCGGGCGGTGTACCTCGTCCAGCACGGCGGCGTGCCGCCGCACCAGAGCGTCCAGGCGTCCCGGGGTGACCGGCAGCCGGACGTTCCAGTCGGTCGCGTCGGCAAGCAGGGCGTCGAGCATCACCCCGAAGGCGGCCCGCCAGGTCGACCCGCCGGGGCGGTCGTCGTCGTACCCGAACCGGTCGCCGGTGACCCGGTGCAGCGCGGCGAGAGCGACCCCGAGGTCGTAGCGCGCCGGGCCGTCGTCCACACCGGCTTCGGCCAGGTCGACCAACGACCGGCCGGGCAGCATCGCGGTGACCAACCACTCGCCGTACGCCGGGTCGCTGCCGTGGTGCAGCACCTCGGGCACCGGCACCTGCGGCGTACGCCGGGCGACGAGGCGGAAGTAGCGGGCCTCGGCCGCGCACAGCCCGCGCTCGTAGCGCAGCAGCGGCGTCCCGGTCGGCGGGGCCAGCTTCAGCACCACCCGGCGGTCGTCGTCGAGCAGCGCCCACCACACGGTCGCGTACCCGCCCCCGCCCAGTGGACCGCAGTCCCTGACTCCGACGTGCGACCCGAGCGACGCGCGGAGCAGGTACGCCACCTCGTCCGCCCGCAGGGAACGTTGGGTGGGGCTGGCCCCGGTCACGACGCCGCGTCGCCCCGGCGGGCACGTGGCGCCGACCCGGCGGTGGCGCGGGAGGACCGTGGGGCGGGACCGGCGGTGTCGCGGCGAACCAGCTCGGCGGGGAGCACCTCGACCCGTGGGGTCGGCGCCCCGGCACCGAGCACCAGGGACATCGCGCGCACTCCCATGTCGACCAGTGGCAGTCGCACGGTCGTCAGCGCCGGGGTCACGTCCCGGGCGATCGGCATGTCGTCGAAACCCACCACGGAGATCTGCTGCGGCACGGCCAGCCCGCGCGCCCGCAGGGTGGCGAGCGCGCCGATGGCCATCGAGTCGTTGAGCGCCACGATCGCGGTCAGCTCCGGGTCGGCGTCGAGCAGTCGGGCAGTCGCCTCCGCGCCGCCGTCGCGGTCGAACTCCGCGTACCGGATGCGCCGTTCCGGCAGCTCGCGGCCCTGCTCGGTGAGGGCCTGCCGGAGGCCGGCCAGCCGGTCGGTCGTGGTCGTCAGGATCCGTGGGCCGGCGACCACGCCGATCGCCCGGTGGCCCAGCCCGCACAGCTCCCGCCCGGCGAGGTAGCCGCCGGCGCGGTTGTCCGGCATCACCGCGTCGCCGGAGTGCTCGTGCCGGCCGATCACCGCCACCCGACCGCCGGTGGCCTCGTACGCGGCGAGCTTCTCGTTGAGCTGCCGGGTGAACGCCTGGTCGTGGTAGCCGGAGCCGGCGAGGATCAGCGCCGCCACCTGGTGACCGCGCAGCAGCTCCACGTACTCCAGCTCGCGGTCCGGGTCGCGGTAGCTGTTGCAGATCATCAGCAGCCGGCCCTGGTCGGTGGCGACGCGTTGCAGCCCACGGGTGATCTCGGCGAAGTACGGGTCGGAGACGTCGTGCACGATCACGCCCACGGCGCTGCGGTGCGAGCGGGCCAGCAGCTGGGCGTGCGCGTTCGGCACGTACTGCAACTCGGCGACGGCGGCGAGCACCCGCGCGCGCAGCTCCTCGGTGACCGGCTTGCTGCTGCCGTTGATGACCCGGGAGGCGGTGGCGGGGGAGACGCCCGCGCGACGGGCCACATCGGACAGGGTCGCCATGGCCCGCCCCCTCGATCTGTTGACGGCGTTTCGTCGTGCCGGCTAGCGTCACGGTACCGCAGAGAAAGCCCTTTCCCGCAGGGAGGCCCGGCCATGTCCGATCGCTTCGCGGTACTCCAACTCGACGAACTACCCGCCCGACGCTGCTCGTGCGGGACCACCCGCCGGGGCTTCGTCGCCGAGAGCGACGGCCAGGCCAGCGTGCACCTGCTCCAGGTGCAGGACGCGGTCACCCACCACCACCGGATCGCCACCGAGTACTACGTCGTGCTCGCCGGCGAGGGAGAGGTCGAGCTGGACGGCGTACGCCACCCGGCCCGACCGATGTCCGCCTTCCTGATCAAGCCGGGTTGCCGGCACCGGGCCATCGGCGACCTCACCGTGCTGCTGGTGTCGCTGCCGGCGGCGGACGACACCGACGAGTACTTCGATGCCTGACGGGCCGGCCCCGCTGCCCGGCGGGGTCGGGGTCTCCCGGCTGCGCGTCTACGACACCGTCGCCCCGGACGGCCTGGTCGGCGGCACCCCACACGTGCACCTCTGCTGCACCGAGGGGTACGTGGTGACCGACGGCGAGGGTGCGGTGCAGACCCTCACCACCACCGGTTTCCGGGAGACACCCCTGCGACCGGGCACGGTCGTCTGGTTCGAGCCGGGCACCGTGCACCGCCTGGTCAACGGGGGAGGGCTGAGCATCGTGGTGCTCATGCAGAACAGCGGTCTGCCCGAGGCCGGCGACGCGGTGCTGACCTTCCCGCCCGACGTGCTGGCCGATCCGGCCGCGTACGCCGCCGCGGCCGCGCTGCCCGACGGGGGAGCGCCGGGCGCGGACGTGCGGGCCGCGTACCGCCGACGTGACCTGGCGGTGACCGGCTTTGCGGCGCTGCGGTCCGGTGGGCCGGCGGCGCTGGCCGCCTTCCACGCCGCCGCGGTCGCCCTGCGCCAGCCTCTGCTGGCGCGGTGGCGGCAGCGGTGGGAGGTCGGTGCGGGACGGGCCGCCGCCGGCACCGGCACCCAGCTCGACGCCCTGGAACGGGGCGATCCCCGCCACCTGGGCGAGGCCGGGGTGTACGCGGTGGACGAGCCGGTCGAGCGGGGTCGGCTGGGCATGTGTGGCCTGCTGGACACCTACCCGGCGGCCGTCTGACCGTCCCTTCGGGACAGCCGCCGGGTCACCAGCCATCGGTGGAAACAGATCGAGGAAAGGCCTTGCCCGGCGTGAGGGTGCCGCCTACGCTCCAGGAAAGCGTTTGCCTGATCCGCCGAACGGCCCCCGTGCCTGGGTGCCGTGCCGGGCCCCGAGGAGGTTCCGCGTGACCGAGAACTCTCTGGACACGGCGGGCCGGCAGGCCGCCGCCAAGGCGGCGGGAGGTGACCCGACAGCCGCGTCCCCGCTCGCCTCCGGAACGCCGACCCCCGCCGGCGACCAGGTTCGGTCCACCGTGGCCGGTCGACCGTCCGGCGTCGGTGGTCGGCCACCCCGACCGACGCTCGGTCGTCGGGCGGCAGCCTTCGCCGACTCGCTCTGGCGTCCGGCGCTGGTGCTCGCCGTCGTCTTCGCCGCCTGGTGGTTCGTGGCCGCCCAGGAGTACGTCCCCAACTACCTGGTGCCGACGCCGGGCCAGGTCTGGGAGACGATGACCGGTCAGTGGTCCGAGCTGGCCCGACACACCCTGGTCACCCTCTACGAGACGGTGCTCGGCTTCGTGCTGGCCGCCGCGCTGGGTCTGGCCACCGCGGTCGCCATCGCCTACTCCCGCACCCTCGACAAGGCGCTCTATCCGATCGTCCTGTTCGCACAGGTCATCCCGAAGATCGCCATCGCGCCGCTGCTGGTGGTCTGGTTCGGTCTCGGTCTCACCCCGAAGATCATCCTGGCGGTGCTCATCGCGTTCTTCCCGGTGGTCATCTCCGGCGTGGCCGGGCTGCGCTCCACCGACCCGGAGCTGCTCGACCTCGCCGCCACGATGGGCGCCGGGCCGTGGCGCACCTTCCGCAAGATCCGCTTCCCGAACGCGTTGCCGCACCTGATGGCCGGCCTGAAGGTGGCCGTCACCCTCGCCGTGGTCGGTGCCGTGGTCGGTGAGTTCGTCGGCGCCAGCGAAGGGCTCGGCTACGTCCTGTTGCTGGCCAACGGCAACCTCGACTCCGCGCTGCTGTTCGCCGACCTGATCCTGATGTCCGCCATCGGCATCGTCCTGTTCGTCCTGGTCGAGATCGCCGAGGCACTGCTCATCCCGTGGCACGCCAGCCGCCGCGCCAGCGTGTCCCTCACCACCTCCTGACCGACCCCATCACGGAGGCACCGATGAAACGCACCGCCACCACCATCCTGGCCACCGCCGCCCTGCTCCTCGCCGCCACCGGCTGCGGCGGGGACGACTCCACCGGCAAGACCGGCGCCGACGGCAGCAAACAGGTCACCCTCACCCTCAACTGGGTGCCCTACGGCGAGCACGCGCCGTTCTACTACGGCCTGCAGAAGGGCTACTACTCCGCCGAGGGCATCGACCTGAAGATCCTGCCCGGCAACGGCTCGGGCAACACGGTCAAGCAGGTCGCCCAGAAGCAGACCGACTTCGGCTGGGCGGACAGCCCGGTGCTGCTCAAGTCGGTGGCCAGTGGGATGCCGGTGCGCAGCCTCGGCGCGTACCTGGAGAAGGGCCCGTCCTCGGTGGAGTTCTTCACCGAGGAGAACATCAAGACCCCGGCCGACCTCAAGGGCAAAACCGTCGGGGGTACGCCCGGCGACGCCCTCTACGCGACCTTCCCGGCCTGGCTGGAGAAGAACGGCGTCAAGAAGGACGACGTCAAGGTCGTCAACGTGGACGCCGCCGGCAAGATCGCGGCCCTGGCCGAGGGCAGGGTCGACGCCATCATGGGCTTCTTCCACGACCAGGCGCCGACCATCGAGAGCAAGACCGGCAAGAAGGTCGACGTGCTGCTCTTCGCCGACTACGGCATGAACCTGCTCGGCACCGGTCTGATCGCCAACACGCAGACCCTCCAGAAGGACCCGGAGCTGGCCCGCAAGTTCGTCCGGGCCACCCAGAAGTCCTGGGCCGACGCCGCCCGCGACCCGGCCGGAGCGGTGAGCGCGATGGTCGCCCTCGCCGAGAACGAGCCCGCCCCCGAGGTGCTCACCAAGCAACTCACCCTCAACCTGCCGCTGCTCGGCTCCGAGGGCCCGCCCGGAGTGAACACCGAGGCCCAGTGGACCGAGACCATCGACCTGATGACCCGTTACGCGGAGCTGAAGGACCCGGGGGCGCCCAACGCGTACTGGGACTCCTCGTACGCGGCGCAGGGGTGACGCCGTGACCGCCGCTCCGGCAGCCACCGGCACCGCCATCGGGATGTCCGGCGTCACCGTCCGGTTCACCTCCCGACGCTCGCAGACCACCGCGTTGGACGACGTCTCACTGGACATCGAGCCCGGCGAGTTCGTGACGATCGTGGGCCCGTCCGGCTGCGGAAAGTCCACCCTGCTGAAGATCGTCGCGGGGTTGGTCACGCCGACCAGCGGTGCGGTGTCGCTGTTGCAGCGCCCGGTACGCGGCCCGCAGAAGGAGATCGGCTTCGTCTTCCAGAAGGCCGCGCTGCTGGAGTGGCGCGGCGCACGGGCCAACATCCTGCTCCAGGCCGAGATGCGCGGCATGGACCGGGCCAAGGCCTCCCGCCGTGCCGACCAGCTGATCGAGATGACCGGCCTGACCGGCTTCGAGAAGGCCCTGCCGCACGAGTTGTCCGGCGGAATGCAGCAGCGGGTGGCGCTCTGCCGTGCACTGCTGCACTCCCCGCCGGTGCTGCTGATGGACGAGCCGTTCGGCGCCCTGGACGCGTTGACCCGCGAGCAGATGAACGCCGAACTGCACCGGATCTGGCGGGAGACCGACACCACGGTGGTGCTGGTCACCCACTCCATCGCCGAGGCGGTCTTCCTCGGCACCCGGGTCGTGGTGATGAGCGCCCGGCCCGGCCGGATCATCCGCACCTTTCCGGTCGAGCTGCCGGCGCACCGCGACTACGCGCAGGTGATGTCGGACCCCCGTTTCGACCGGCTCGCCACCGACCTGCGTGGGTTGCTCGGCAGCGCGGCCGCCAACCACTGAGCGCGGATCGGCACGACCAGCACGACGGAAGGAACACCATGACCCGCAGGTCGATCGGCATCATCGTCAACGGCGTGACCGGAAGGATGGGCTACCGCCAGCACCTCGTCCGCTCGCTGCTGGCCATCCGCGAATCCGGTGGCGTGGCGCTGGCCGACGGCACGACCATCTGGCCGGAACCGGTCCTGGTCGGGCGCAACGAGACGAAGCTCCGGGAGCTCGCCGAACGGCACGGGCTGACCGACTGGACCACCGACCTGACCTCGGCGCTGGCCCGCGACGACGTCGAGATCTACTTCGACGCCCAGGTGACCCAGCAGCGGGAGAAGGCGATCCGCCAGGCCATCGAGGCCGGCAAGCACATCTACACGGAGAAGCCACTGGCCGAGGACACCGCCGCCGCGCTCGACCTGGCCCGGGCGGCGGACGCGGCCGGTGTCCGCACGGGCGTCGTCCAGGACAAGCTCTTCCTGCCCGGCCTGCGCAAGCTCAAGCGCCTCATCGACGGCGGCTTCTTCGGGCGGATCCTCTCGGTGCGTGGCGAGTTCGGCTACTGGGTCTTCGAGGGCGACTGGCAGCCCGCTCAGCGTCCGTCGTGGAACTACCGGACCGAGGACGGCGGCGGCATCGTGGTCGACATGTTCCCGCACTGGCACTACGTGCTGGAGGAGCTGTTCGGCCGGGTCACCGCCGTGTCCTGCGTGACCGCCACCCACGTGCCCGAGCGGGTCGACGAGACCGGTCAGGTCTACCAGGCGACCGCCGACGACGCCGCGTACGGGGTCTTCGAACTCGACGGCGGCATCATCGCCCAGATCAACTCGTCCTGGGCCGTGCGCGTGTACCGCGACGAGCTGGTGGAGTTCCAGGTCGACGGCACCGAGGGCAGCGCCATCGCCGGCCTGCGCAACTGCCGGGTGCAGCACCGGGCGGTCACCCCGAAGCCGGTGTGGAACCCGGACCTGCCGGCCACCGAGGACTTCCGGGCCCAGTGGGCGGAGGTCCCCGACAACGAGGAGTTCGACAACGGGTTCAAGGTGCAGTGGGAGGCGTACCTTCGGCACGTCGTGGCCGGTGAGCCGTTCCGGTGGGACTTCCTGGCCGGCGCGCGCGGCGTGCAGCTCGCCGAGCTGGGGCTGCGCTCCGCCCGCGAGGGTGGTCGCATCGAGGTGCCGGAGCTGCGCGCATGACCGCCGAGGTGGTGTTGCCGGGCGGGCGCCGGCACCGGCTGGCCGGGGGGAGCGGCTTCGCCCGCCCGGCCACACCGGCGACCAGCCGGATCGCGTACGCCGCCGCGCACGTGGTCGCCGACCCGAGCGCGGAGAACGTGCCGGGTGCCCCGGCGACGGTGGACTGGGACACCACCCTCGCCTTCCGGCGGCACCTGTGGTCGTACGGGCTGGGGGTCGCCGAGGCGATGGACACCGCCCAGCGGGGGATGGGGTTGGACTACCCGGCGACCCGGGAGCTGATCCGCCGCAGTGCCGCCGAGGCCCGCGCGGCGGGCGGGTTGATCGTCGCCGGGGTCGGCACGGATCAGCTGCCCGCCGGGCCGGCCACCCTGGCGTCGGTCACCGCCGCGTACCTGGAGCAGCTCGACGACGTACGCGCGGCCGGCGCCCGGCCGGTGCTGATGTGCAGCCGACACCTGGCGGCGGCGGCGCGCGGCCCGGAGGACTACCTCCGGGTGTACGACGAGCTGCTCAGCGCCGCCGCCGAGCCCGTGGTGCTGCACTGGCTGGGCCCGATGTTCGACCCGGCGTTGACCGGCTACTGGGGTGCGGTCGACCTGGACCTCGCCGCCGACACGGTCATCGAGCTGATCAAGGCACACCAGTCGAAGGTGGACGGCATCAAGGTGTCGCTGCTGGACGCCGGCCGGGAGGTCGCGCTGCGCCGCAGACTGCCCGCCGGGGTACGCCTCTACACCGGTGACGACTTCCACTACCCGGAGCTGATCCGGGGCGACCAGGTGAGCCACTCCGACGCGCTGCTCGGGGTGTTCGCGGCCATCGCACCGGCCGCCGCGGCCGCGCTGGCCGCCCTGGACCGGGGCGACCTGACGGCGTACGACGAGATCTTCGCGCCGACCGTGCCGCTGGCCCGGCACCTGTTCGCCGCCCCGACCTGGCACTACAAGACGGGGATCGTGTTCCTGGCCTGGCTTGCCGGGCACCAGGACCACTTCACCATGGTCGGCGGCGCGCAGTCCGGTCGCTCCCCGGCGCACCTGGCCACCCTGCTCACCCTGGCCGACGCGGCGGGGCTGTTGCCGGACGCCGACCTGGCCGCCTCCCGCGCCCGGGCGCTGTTCACGGTCGCCGGGGTAGGGCAGTGAGCGCGAGGAGTGAGCCGGTCCTGCGAGCCCCACAGTCGCGAACGACAGGCCCACAGAGTCTCGCGCGTTTCTCGTTCAACCAGGCCACCGCCCAGCGCTGGCCGCTGCCGGACGTGGTGGCCGGCTGCGTCGCGGCCGGGGTGCCGGGCATCGGGCTGTGGCGGGAGCCGGTCGTCGACCATGGGCTGGCCCGGTCCGCGAAACTGGTCCGCGACGCCGGTCTCGCCGTCACCTCGCTGTGCCGGGGTGGCTTCTTCTCCGCCGACGGCTGGCGGGAGGAGAACCTGCGGGCCATCGAGGAGGCGGCCACGCTGGGCGCCCCGGAGCTGGTGCTGGTGTCCGGCGGACTGCCGCCGGGCAGCCGGGACATCGACGGCGCACGGCAGCGGATCGCGGACGCGATCGGCGAGCTGGCCCCGCACGCCGAGGCCGCCGGCGTACGCCTGGCCATCGAGCCGCTGCACCCGATGTTCGCCGCCGACCGCTGCGTGATCGCCAGTCTCGGTCAGGCTCTGGACATCGCCGAGCGGTTCGACCCGACGGTGGTCGGCGTGGTCGTGGACGCGTACCACGTCTGGTGGGACGACACGGTGTACGCGCAGATCGCGCGGGCGGGTTCCCGGATCGCCGCGTTCCAGGTCTGCGACTGGGTGACACCGCTGCCGGAGGGGGTGCTGCTCGGCCGGGCGCTGCCCGGCGACGGGTGCATCGAGCTGCGTCGGCTGCGCGAGGCGGTCGACGCGGCCGGCTACGGCGGCCCGATCGAGGTGGAGGTCTTCTCCGCCGAGGTGTGGGCGCGGCCGGGCGCCGAGGTGCTGGACGCGGCGATAGCCGGCTACCTGCGCCACGTTGCCTGAGACGGCCGAGCGGCGCTGGCCGGCGGCGGTCGGCGCGTGGTTGGGCATCGGCACCGCGCCCGCCACGCTGGTGCTCGGCGCGGCGATGGCGGCCCGGCACGGTGGCGCGGTGCCGGTGGCCGGGCTGCTGGTCGGCGGGGCGCTGATGGCGGCGCTGCTCTGGGGGCAGGGCCGGATCGGCCTGCGCCGGCCGCTCGGCGACGGTGGGACGCTGACCGCGGTGCTGCCCGCCTACCTGGGAAACACCTCGCGGCTGCTGCTGGCGGCGGTGCTGGCCGTGTCGATGGTCGGCTGGAACGGGTTCAACGTCGGGCTCGGTGGGGCTTCCCTGGCCGCGCTGACACACCTGCCGGGCTGGGCGGGGCCGGTGCTGCTGGAGGTGGCGGTGCTGGCCGTCTCCTGGGCGCCGGCCCGGCTCGGCAACGGGATCGCCGTGCTCACCACGCTGAGCGCGGTGGTCCTGGTCGGCTGGTGCCTGACGGTGCTGCCCCCACCCGGTGCGCCGGTCCGCCTGGCCGGCGGTGGGCTCGCCGACGCCGCCGCGCTGATCGGTTACGCGGCGGTGTTCGCCCTGCGCGCGCCGGACTTCAGCGTCGGTCTCGCCCGGCGGCGGGACCTGGCCTGGTGCGTGGGGCTGCTGCTCGGGCCGGCGCTGCTCGGGGTGCTCGCCGGCGCGGGCCTGTGGCTGCGGACCGGCTCGGCGGACGTGGTCGCGCTGCTGGCCGCCGGCTCGGGGCTGGCCGCGTACGCGAATCTGTTCGTCGCGGTGGCGGTCTTCGCCGCCGCGCTGACCACCACGTACTCCGGGGCGCTGGCGATCCGCGGTCTGGCTCCCCACGTGCCGGCTCGTGCGGCGATGCTGGTCGTCGCGGTGCTCGGCGGTGTGCTGGCGGTGGCGCGTTTCGACCGCCTCGTGCTGCCCTGGTTGACGCTCCTGGCCGCCGCGCTGCCGGTGCTGGTGGTGCCGATGGCCGTGGAGGCCGCCGCCCGTCGGCGCGGTCGTGCGCCGCGGACCGTCCCGGCGTGGTGCTGGGTGCCGCCCGCGGTGCTGGCGGTGGCCTGCACGCTCGCCGGGGTCGGCGTCGCGCCGCTGCTCGGGCTGGTCCTGGCCGGGGTGTGCACCGTGCTCTGGCGGCGGGGGCCTCTGTTTAGGCGGCGGGCGGGATGGTGGCGTCAATGAGGTGCGGGCCGGTCCGGGTCAGCGCGTCGGAGAACTGCTCCGCGAGTTGGTCGGCGGTGGTGGCGCGGGTGGCGGGCATCCCGAACGCGTTCGCCAGCCCGACGAAGTCGATCTGGGGGTTGGTCAGGTCGAACATGGGGTTGGAATCGGGATCGGCGAGGCCGGGGCGGTTGCTGAAGTATCCCCACTCCTGACGCAGGATCGCGTACGCGTGGTTGTTGAGGATCACGTTGGTGATGTTCAACTGCTCGCGTACCTGGGTCCAGAGCGCCGTGGCGGTGTACATGACGCAGCCGTCGGCCACCAGCGCCACGACCGGCCGATCGGGTGCTGCGACGGCGGCGCCGACGGCCAGGGGAAGCCCGTCGCCCATGGCGCCACCGGTCTGCATGAGCACGTCGTGTCGGGGAGCGCCGGCGGTGGCGGTGGCGAGGGCGATGCCGGAACTGACGGACTCGTCGATGATGATCGCCCGTTCGGGGAGCAGCGCCGCGATGACGTCTACCCAGTTCTTCAGGGTGAGTGCCCCCGTGGGCAGTGCCGGCCGGTGCGGTTCGGTCACCTGTGCGGCCGTGTCCGGTGCCACCAGGTCGGCCAGTCGGACCAGGGCGGTGACGGCGTCCTGACCGACCTCGGCCAGCACGTGCGTCTGGGCGCCCTCGGGCACGAGGAGGCTCGGCTGGTCGGGGTAGGCGAAGAACGAGACCGGCGCCTTGGTGCCCGCGACGATGACGTGCCGCGCCCCGTGCAGTTGGTCGAGCACCTGGTCGGGATAGAAGCCGAGCCGGGGAAACGCGGGCAGGCCCGCCCCCCGTTCGACCCGGTTGGAGTAGAGCTCCTGGAACACGCGTGCACCCGTCGCCGCGGCGATGCGACCGGCGGCCAGCAGACCCGCCTCCCGCAGGGTCGTTCCGCCGATCACCAGTGCGGTCGTCTCGCCACTGCGGAGAGCCTCCGCGACCTTCGTGATCGCCTCCTGGTCGACCGCCGGTGCCGGCCGGGGTCGCACGGGCGCACTGGCCGCGCCACCGTCCGACCAGGACACGTCCGCCGGCATGATCACGGTGGCGATGTGCCCGGGGGGCTCCAGGACGGCGGCCAGGGCGGCTGCGGCGTCCGGGCCGGCGCCGGCCGCGTCCTCGGGACGGCGGACGGGACCGCGCAGCCATCCCGCCAGCGCGGCGATGTCCGAGTTCAGCGGTGGGTCGAAGGCGGTGTGGAACGTCGCGTGGTCCCCGACGATGTTGACCACCGGTGAGTTGGCGCGCCGGCTGTTGTGCAGGTTCGTCAGGCCGTACGCGAGCCCCGGCCCGAGATGCAGCAGTGTCGCGGCGGGCTTGCCCGCGATCCGGGCGTAACCGTCGGCCGCACCGCTGACCACGCCCTCGAACAGAGCGAGCACGCCGCGCATCTCGGGGACCGATTCCAGCGCGCCGACCAGGTGCAGCTCGGTGGTGCCGGGGTTGGTGAAGAGCACCTCGACCCCGCCGTCGACCAGCGTCCGCAGCAGTGCTTCTGCGCCGTTCACACGTCACCTCGTCGCCGACCGGACCAACAGTGATTCGATACTAAACTCGCATTTCGGTCTAATGCTGCTAGGTTGCAGGAAGTCGCCCAGTAGGTGAAGGGGAGCTGATGGAACAGGGGTGGGCCGAACGTGGCTACCAGGCCCGGCGCCTGGACATCGCCATCGATCGCTCCTACGCGGACTTCCGGCGGCAGTACGAGCAGGCCGTCCCGCCCTACGACGCGGCAGCGTTCAACGCGCTGGTGGCCCGCGACGCGCCCTGGGACGACGTGCTCGCCCTCATGCGCGACCGGGCGCCACACGGCTTCCTCATCTACTGGAGCAGCGGCGACCTGCGACCGATGATGAGTTTGGCGGGCGACCCCGGGCAGTGCGTCGAATACCTGATGGGCAACCACACCATCGCCGAGCGGATGTTCCGCCACGACCCGGCGGTCATGCTGTACGCCCCGCTGCGCACGGTGATCAGCGACAGACCCGACGGCGGAGCACGGTTCGTCATCGAGCAACCCAGTCGCGCCTTCGGCTCGTTCGGAGTCGACGCGATCCACGAGGTGGGCCGGGAACTCGACCGTGAGGTCGCCGACCTCCTGACACACCTCACGGTGCCCGTACCGGCGGGCCTGGCCGACTAGGGCCGGTGTCGACGTCGGCGCCGGCGCGACCTCGACTGCCCCTACCCGGCTCGGGGGCCCGGAGCGCGCGAGCCGTACGCCGGGCCGAACACCACCAGCAGCGCCAGGTCCTCGGTCACCTCGTCGAACCGGTGCTCCTCGCCAGCGGGCACGAAGATCACCGAACCCGGGCCCACCTCGGCCGCGCCGCCCGGCGTCACGATCCGGGCCCGCCCGGCGGTGACCACGTAGATCTCATCCTCGGTGTGCGGGCTCTGGTCGTCGCGACCGCCCGCCGGGATGCAGTACGTCCCCACCGACAGGTCCGGCACTCGCAGCTGTTCGACCCAGTCGTTGGCGGCCCCGGCGGGTGCGGTCCACCGACCCGCGCCATCGATGATCAGCATGGCGGAAGCCTAGTACGGCAAGGGCGGCAGGCGAATCGTCGTCAGTGGTGGGTGATCGCCCGGTGCGGGCCCTGCTCGGGCGGCGTCAGGAAAACATGATCTAGGCGCGGCCGACGGATCGTGATCTTATACGCACCGGCGATCCGTAACACCGTGCAAACCCTCGATTAACCATCGACGGCTTAGGTGGGGGAGCGCTCCCATGGGCGGATCGTGATCGAGGAAGAGCTCCACAGGGGAGCCATCGAAAGGAGCCTCGTGGCTACAGGCACGAGCGGAAACAGGCTGCGACGACTAGCGTTACCGACGCTTGTCGTCGCCCTGATCACCGGCACCACCGGGGTTGCGGGATCGGCGTCGGCAGCCCCCGGAGGGGCGTCCGGCGGCGGCACCGGCTACTTCACCGCCGGGCACGACAAGAGGGTCACCCTGACCGACGGGGCCGATCGTCGACCCGACGGTCGCAACGAGGCCAGCCAACGGGCCGCGACGGACGCGACCGGTTCCGGCATGTACATCGTGGAACTGGCCGAGGACCCACTGACCGCGTACGCCGGGGGTGTGTCCGGGCTGGCGCGGACCCGTCCGAACGCGGGTGACCGGCTGGACGTCACGTCGGCACCGGCACGGGCCTATCGCGGGCACCTCGACGCGCAGCGCACGGCCGTCGCCGCCGCAGCCGAAGTCCAGGTCGAGGCCGCCTACGCCACCGCCTTCAACGGGTTCTCCGCGAAGCTGACCGCCCAGCAGGCGACCACCCTGCGGGCGGACAAGCGCGTGCGCGCGGTGACCGCCTCGCGGGTCCTCGGCACCAGGACGCCGCCGCCCACCGCGCCGTCGACCACGCCGACCCCCGGCGCTCCGGCCCCCACCGCCCCGGCCACGCCGGACCAACTCCCGGCGGGGGCTCCTGCCGGCAAACCGGTCAAGGCCGGCCCCGCCACGGGCGCGGGCATGGTGATCGGCGTCCTGGACACCGGCATCTGGCCGGAGAGCGCGTCGTTCGCCAGGACGATGCCCGCCCCGGCGACCTGGCGCGGCACCTGCCAGACCGGCGTCGCCTTCGTGGCCGAGCACTGCAACGGCAAGATCGTCGGTGCCCGGTACTTCGCCGACTCGTGGCTCGCCGGCGGTGGTTCGGTGCCCGAGGGCGAGTTCCTGTCCCCCCGCGACGCGTCCGGGCACGGTACCCACACCGCCTCTACGGCGGCCGGCCTGCCGATCTCGAACGTCACGATCGACGGTCGCCGCTTCGGCCCCGTCTCCGGGGTGGCGCCGGATGCTCAGATCGCCGTCTACAAGGTGCTCTGGGGCGGCATGGGCTACGACGCCGACATCATCGCCGGCATCGACGCGGCCGTCGCCGACGGCGTGCAGGTGCTGAACTTCTCGATCGGGTCCGATCTCGGCGACTGGGAGGCCAACACCCCCATCGGCGTGGCGTTCCTCAACGCCTCGCTGGCCGGGGTCTTCGTCGCGGCGTCGGCCGGCAACACCGGCATCGTGAGTGGAGCGATCAGCAACGCGGCACCCTGGGTGACCACTGTCGGCGCGGCGGTGACCAAGCTCGACGAGGCCACCGCCAAGCTGGGCGACGGCACGAAGCTGGTCGGCGGTTCGCTCGACGCCCTGCCCGGCGGCGGCGCACGACCGCTGGTCTTCGGGGAACAGGCTGGCTCGCCAGACCTGGGGGCGGTCTACTGCGAGCCCGGCAGCCTCGACCCCGCCAAGATCAAGGGCAAGGTGGTCGCCTGCGCGCTCTCTGACATGTTCGGCTCCGCCGCCGAGATCAAGGCCAAGGGCGGGGCGGCGATGATGGTGTTCGACCCGGTCGGCAACTACCGGATCAACTCCATCTTCAGCTTCCCAGTGGTCTACCTGCCGACCGAGAAGCAGGCCGGCACGCTGTTCAACTACCTGATGCGCCACCCCACCGACGCGACGGTGTCGCTGCGCAGCGGTGGTGACGGCTCCAGCGTCCCCGGCATACCCAGCGTGGCGGACTTCTCCTCCACCGGCCCGGACAAGGTCGCACCCGGCGTCTTCAAGCCGGACCTCGTCGCGCCGGGATCGAACATCATCGCCGCGGTCTCGCCCGCGGGCAACTTCGGGCGACAGTACGACGCGTACTCCGGCACCTCGATGGCCTCGCCGTACGTGGCCGGAGCGGCAGCGATCCTGCGCGCCACGCACCCGGACTGGTCACCCGGCGCGGTCGCCTCGGCGCTGCGCACCACCGCCACCGACACCGTCGGCACCAGCAGCCCGCTGGACCAGGGCAGCGGATTCATCAACCTGTCCGGGGCCAAGGACCCGGGACTGGTCATCGAGCCGACGGCGGCGGAGCTGATCGGGTTCAGTGAGACTGCCGAACCCGACGGCAAGGCACTCAACCTGCCGGCCATCTCGTTGCGCGAGTACGACGGGACCCGTCCGGTGACCCTCACCCGCACCCTGACCAACGTGGGCAAGGCGCGGGAGACCTACCGTTCGTCGGTGTCCGGCCTGGCCGGCATGACGGTCACCGTGTCGCCGGCATCGCTGACGCTGGCACCCGGCACGTCCGCGACGGTCACCATCACGCTGCGTCGGGGCAGCGCGCCCTGGGACCGGTACGTGACCGGGGCGATCACCTGGCGCGGCAAGGCCCACAGCGCCCGGATCCCGGTCGCCGCCCGCCCGTGGGGCATCTCGGCCCGGCCGTACGCGGACGACGGCGAGGAGTTCGCCCGGATGACCAACGGCGCGTTCGGCATGGTCCAGCCGGGCTTCACCGGGCGGCTCGCCGGCCGCAGCACCGGTTACACGCCGATGCGGCGTACGTCGTACTCGATGCCGGCCGGCGTCTACGGCGGCGTGTTCGACCCGAGCGCCACCGGTGTGAAGAAGGTCGACTTCACCGTGCCGGCGAACACCGCCGGCATCGTGGTCGAGGCCAACACCGCCGACCCGAACACGAACCTCGATCTCTACCTGTACAGGGGCGACACGCTCGTCTACAGCAGTGACAGGTTCTGGACCAGCGCCGAGCAGGCGTACAAGTTCCTGCCCGAGCCGGGGCGCTACACCGCGTACGTGTTCGCGCAGTACCCCGGTGGTCCCGTCGTCGACTTCGAGCTGGGCCACGCCATCTTCGGCCGTAACGCCAAGTATTCGGGTGCCACCCTCACGCTGCCCTCCACCTCGGAGCGCGGTCAGGGCTTCAACTTCACGCTGAAGCCGGACAAGCCGCTGGCCGAGGGTGACTTCTGGGCCTACACCGAGTACCGCACCAACGGCACTGTGGTCCCCGGCAACCTCGTCTACACCCAACAGAGTTCCTGGCAGTAACCGTTCGGCGGGTGTGGGGCGGTGCCGAGCGCACCGCCCCACACCCGCAACCACCGGTCAGGTGTGACGGACGGTCGACGCCAACGCGCAGGCTCTCGATCAGTAGTCGTCCACGTAATAACAACCGACCTTCGCACAGGGGCGGCTTCCCGAGACAACTCTCGTGCCGCTGGTCGGGCGGCACCAGAGCTGTCACGCGATCAGGGAAGCTTCCAGGTCGCGGCGGGTGAGAGCGGCGCGGAGTTGTAGCGCCTCGGCCGCCAGATTCTCACGACCGCCCTGCTCGCGGTCGATAGCACAGACCACTGTCTCCACCTGGGCCCCGATGGACCGTAGCTGCGCGCACGATGCCAGGAGTGCGCCGCCTGTGGTTACGACATCCTCGACCAGTACGACACGCCGCCCGTTCACCGGACCACCCTCGGCCGCTTTGTGGGTGCCGTACTCCTTGGCGTGCTTGCGTACGAAGACTGTGGGCAGCCCCGTCAGCTGTGACATCACTGTGGCGAGAGGGATGCCGCCCATCTCCATCCCCGCCAGCACGTCGCACTCCGGCAGCATGGCCACCATCGCTTCGGCGACCTCGCGCAACAAATCCGGCTGCCCTTCGAACAGGTACTTGTCGAAGTACTCCTCGCTGACCTGCCCGGATCTCAGACGGAAATGTCCGGTGAGATGGCAGGTGTCGTAGACGCGGCGCGCAAGCGGATGAGTCACCTGCTCAGCCTCGCATCTCGCCCGGATCAGGCAACCGTGCCCCTCGGCGACATTTCCCAGGACCGTCCTACCGAGACAACGCACTGGGGCCCGGCGGCCCGATGGCACGTACGCGGCGAACCCCGCGGAACTGTCCTCGATCGGCAGTTCCGGCACCATCACGCCCGTGGTCTTGCCGATGACCGGATACAGGGGTTCGACCGGACGGAAGGAGGCGCACGGTAGGGTGCCGCCGATGGGGCACCGGCCACCCCGGAGGTGGTCCTCGGCGCCGCTCGAGTGACATCCACCGATTCGAAGGAAGCCCGGCATGAGCAGCCCACGCGAAACTTTCCTCCGGCTGGTGAACGGTGTCTGCGACGGTCCGTACGAGGACTTGGCCGACCTGTACGCCGAACAGACCCATGTCACGCATCCGTTCCACCCGCTCAAGCCGCCGCCGCTGCGTAGCCGTACCGAACTGCACGAGCACTTCACCGCGTCGCCTCCGGTCGCCCGGACGCTGACCCGTCAGCCGGTCGACGTGACGATTCACGAGACTGCGGACCCGGAGGTGATTGTCGCCGAGTTTGCCTATCAGGGGCGAGTGGTCGAGACAGGTGAGGCATTCACGGTGCCATGCGTCTTCGTGATGCGTATCCGCGATGGGCTCATCATCGAGTCCCGGGATTACATCGACCCCATCGCCAGCGCGCGGGCGTGGGGTCAACTCGACAGCCTCCTGACCGCACTCCGTCCACAAGAAGGCACCACCATGGAGGGTGCAGCCCGACCCTGAGCAGGGGCACCTACCGGTGCCGGGCGTCGATGCCTTCCCTCCAGTTGCGCCACTTCCGCTCCTGGACGACGGAACTGTCGCCGTTGCCTCTCCATCCCTGATCGTCGTGGCGGCGTGACGTGCTGGCGCGACTCGGCCGCGACCCAGATCTTGGACAGTTTCCGTTACACGAGAACGGAAACTGTCCAAGATCTACGTTGCCGGCTCCCCGATCAGCGTCACCGGCGCGGCCTGGAGTGTCTGACGCGCCGACGCCTCGGCTCGCCGGGCCCCGAGGACCAGATCGTCTGGGCGCAACACGCCTAGTGATCGACGAAGCGGTGTCGAGCGAGGGCGGGCGGGGTGGACCCCCGCCCGCCCTCGCCAGACGATCAGCTGACCGTGACGGTCAGGTTGATCGAGCGGGTCTCCCCGCTGGTGTAGGTGGTTGTCACCCGGGCGGTGAAGGTCCCCTTGCGGGGATAGGCGTGGGTGGTCGACCGAAGGGTCGCGCCGTGCGTGATGGCGCTGTTGTCGCCGAAGTCCCACGCGTAGTCGGTGATGCTCTGCCCGGACGGCGCTGTCGCGGTGGCGGTGAGGGTGGTGGTCAGCGGCGCGGTGCCGTTGGCCGGGTTGGCCGCGAGGGAGAGCGTCCCACCCGGTTCCTGTTTGACCCCGGCCCCGTTGAACCGCAGCCAGTCCAGCGACAGCAGGTCCGGGGTGCCGCCGACCTGGGCGGCGTTGACGAACCTCGCGTACAGGGTGGTCGTGCCGGTGGGCTTGTTGGTCAGCGTGACGGTGGGGGAGACCAGGTTGTCCCACCCACCGGTCGAGCCGATGGCGGCAGAGCCGATCAGGGTGCCGGTGGGTGAGCCGGTCCGCAGCTCGATGGTGCCGCCGAGCCCGCCATTGGTCACCCCGAGCGTCACCGAGCCGACGTTGCGCAGGTCCACCGGCCCGTACGCCACCCAGTCGTTGTGGTCGACCTCGCCGAGCCGCTTGCCGGCGCGGGCGGTCGCCCGGTCGTTCACGATGATGCCGGACTGGGCGGTGAAGTGCTCGGCCTCCTTGCTCTTGGGCTGCAACTGGGCCCGGGTCGAGCCGGTCAGTGCCGGTACGCCGCCGGCCGCGCCGCCGTCGGTGTACTGCGCGGTGACCACGGTGTAGAGGTTCTGCCCCGGCCCGTGCCCGTCACCAGCGTCCGCCTCGGTGGCGAGCAGCCCCGAGCAGCCGGTGTAGACGTCCAGCGGATGGGCGTGCGAGTCGTGGCCGAGCTGTGTCTGCACGGTGACCTTGGAGCAGTCGATGGTGCTCTCCTCCGGGTCGGTGACCGTCACCGTGTACGGGATCTTGTCCCCGAAGTCGAAGAAGCCCCCGTCCGGCACGGTGATGGTCACCGTGGGCCGGGTGTTGCCGACCACCACCTCGGTGACCGCGGTGGCGGTCAACCCGTTGCCGCTGTTGCGGACGGTCAGCCGGGCGGTGTGCTTTCCGGCCGTCGAGTAGGTGTGACTCGGGTTGGCGGCGGTGGAGTCGGTGCTGCCGTCGTTGGTGAAGTCCCAGGCGTAGCTGAGCGCCGACCCGTCACCGGCGGACGACCCGGCCGAGGAGAACGTCACCGCGAGCGGGGTGCGTCCGCTGTCCGGCGTGGCGGCGATCTTCACCGCCGGTGGCCGCCCGTTGGCGACGTAGTCGATGCGGTAGATGCCCGCACCGGCGTTGCTGCCGCCACGACCGCTGCCGGTGCCCTCGCCGAAGTCGATGACGTAGAGCGACCCGTCCGGGCCGAACTCCGCCTCGAAGGGCTGGATCCAGCTCATGTTGCCGAAGATCCCGTTGATCGACTGGAGGTCACCCACGGCGGTGGCGCCGAAGCGCGCGTTGCTGAAGCTCTGCGCCGTCTTGTGGATCGAGAGCGTCTTGAACCACCTGCGGGTCAGCTCATAGGTGATCCACTTGCCCTCGAAGTACTCCGGGAACTTCGTCGTGCGGGTGTTGGCCGGGTCGTAGTCGTAGACCGGGCCGCTCATCGGGCCGCCGCCGCCGGTGCCCAGCTCGGGGAACTGGGTGGAGGCCGAGTACGCGTACCAGACCAGCGCGGACTTCGACGCCGGCAGGGTGGTCAGGCCCGTGTTGTTGGGCGAGTTGTTGACCGGAGCGGCGCAGTTGAACTTTGCCCCGGAGGTGCTGGTGGCGAAGTTGTAGTCGTTGAACGGGATGTTGTTGCCCACGCAGTACGGCCAGCCGTAGTTGCCGGCACCGGTGATCCGGTTGAACTCCACCGTCCCCTCCGGGCCGCGGTTCGGGTCGGCGGCGCGGGCGTCCGGGCCGTAGTCGGCCACCAGCACCGCGTTGGTCTGCGGCTCGACGGTGATCCGGAACGGATTGCGCATGCCCATCGCGTAGATCTCCGGCCGGGTCCTCGCGGTGCCGGCCGGGAAGAGGTTGCCGCTCGGCACGGTGTACGTACCGTCGGATTGTGGGGTGATCCGCAGGATCTTGCCGCGCAGGTCGTTGGTGTTGCCGGCGGTGCCCTGGGCGTCCCAGGCGGCCCGGCCGGCCCGCTCGTCGACGGGCGTGTAGCCGCTGGAGGCGAACGGGTCGGTGTTGTCCCCGATCGCCGCGTAGAGCCGCCCGGCCCCGTCCATGGTGAGCGACCCGCCCATGTGCGAGTTGGCCCGGCCCTCACCCCGGTAGGTGGGGATGGTCAGCAGGCGTTTCTCCGAGGAGAGCGCGACGCTGTTGTTGGCGACCGTGAACCGGGACAGGTTGAGCTGTTTGAGGGTCTTGTCCGACCAGAGCAGGTAGATCCAGCCGTTGCTGGCGAAGTTGCGGTCCAGGGTCATCCCGAGCAGCCCGTCGGACTGGTCGGTCATCGCCGAGGTGTAGGCGAAGTCCAGCAGCGTGGTGACCTGGAGGGTGTCGGAGTTGACCACCTTCAGCGCGCCCGTGCGTTGGATGTAGTAGACCTTCCGGTCCGGGGCGACGGCCAACTCGAACGGGTCGGCCAGGTTCTCGGTGACCAGCCCCACCCGTTCGAAGTTGCTGGTCTTGGTGGCCGAGCAGTCGCCGGCGACCGCGCCGGCCGCCCACTCGATGCCGTAGCGCAGGTGCTCCAGGAACGTGGGGCTGCTGAACTGGGAGCTGGCGTGCCCGCCGGCGGTGAACCAGGAACGGCCGCCGTCGTAGCGCTGACACCAGGAGTACGCGTGGTCGACGCCCTCGTCCAGCCCGTTGATGCCGTCGCGCACCTTGATCTGCGCGAGGGTGTGCACGTTGCCCGTCGGGTTGGTCCGCCAGTTGTACCACTCCTCGCTCTGCTCCCAGAGCTCCGGCAGGTTGCGGGTGGAGGGGTGCGCCCGGTCGAGCACCTTCACCCGGCCGGGGAAGGTGCCGCCGGTGGAGGAGAAGTCGGGGTGGTAGTCGAAGATCGTGCCGACCAGGCCCTCGTACCAGGGCCAGTCCCGCTCGCTGGCCGAGGCGGCGTGCAGGCCGGTCCAGCCGCCGCCGTTGCGGATGAACGTCTGCAACGCCGCCCGCTGGCTGGCGTTGAGCAGGTCGCCCGAGGTCGGGAGCGAGTTGGTGTTGTTGAACACCAGGGCGTCGAAGGTGGCGAGGTTGGCGTCGGTGAACGCGGCGGCGTCGGTGGTGGCGACGACCTCGAAGTTGTGGGTGGCGCCGAGCTGCTGGATCGCGGCGATGCCGGCCGGGATCGAGTCGTGGTAGAAGTTGGTGATCTTGGAGAAGACCAGCACCCGGAAGCGGGGGGCAGCTTCGGCGGGCAGGGCGGTGGTGGTGCTCACCACGGTGGCGATGGCAAGCAGGACGAGGCAGAACGCGCGAAGGTGTCGGGGCATGGGGGCGCTCGCTCCCTGTCGGACGGTGAGGGGTCGGAAAGCGCTTTCTCGCTGCCCGCACAACGGTACTGACAGCCAGTGACGACCGTCAATAGCGTACTGGTAAGCGGTTTCCTGCGGTGTCGCCGCTCTTCCCGCGGGCCCGGACGGGCCCCGGGCTCCCACGCTCAGCACCTACCATGGTCAGATCGCGCGTCGCGCCAGGCGGTGGCGCAGCCGGTTGACCTGGGGAGGTCTCGTGACGGTGCCGTCCACGTCGGAATCACCCGAGGGTCGGGGTGCCGATCGGATCGACACCACGACGGTGCATCCGGCCCGCCGCTACAACTACTGGCTCGGCGGCAAGGACAACTTCGCCGTCGACCGGGAGTCCGGCGACCAGATCGCCGCCGTCTATCCGGGGGTGCGCACTCTCGCCCGGGAGAACCGGGCCTTCCTCGGCCGTGCCGTCCGGTTTCTCGCCGAGGAGGCCGGCGTCCGGCAGTTCCTCGACATCGGCACCGGCATCCCGAGCGCCGACAACACCCACGAGGTGGCGCAGTCCGTCGCGCCCGAGTCCCGGGTGGTCTACGTCGACAACGACCCGATGGTGCTGGTCCACGCCCGGGCGCTGTTGACCAGCGACCCGGCCGGCGCCACCGCCTACCTCGACGCCGACCTGCGCGACCCGGAGAAGATCCTCGCCGACCCGCAGCTGCACACCACACTGGACCTTACCCAACCGGTGGCTCTGGTGCTGATCGCCGTGACGCACTTCCTGACCGACGACGACCGCCCCCACGAGCACGTCGCCCGGCTGCTCGACGCGCTGCCGTCCGGCAGTTGGCTGACGCTGACGCACTTCACCACCGACCACATCCCCACCGAGATCGTCGAGCGGATGTACGCCGAGTTCGCCTCCGGCCGGATGAAGCAGGACGCCGTGCCCCGCGACCGGGCCGAGTTCGCCCGCTTCTTCACCGGCCTGGAGCTGGCCGAGCCCGGCATCGTGCCGGTCACCGAGTGGCGCCCGCAGGTGCCGCCGGAGCAACGACCGTCCCTGGCGGACGCCTCGATCTACGGTGCGGTGGCCCGCAAACCCTGACCAGTTCGTCCCGTCCTACGCGTCCGGGTCCCAGGCCAGGAGCTGGTCGAAGATCCGGCCATCGCCGTCGAGCTTCAGAGTGTCCGCCGGGACACGCCCGTACAGGGCCAGCACCAGGTCACTGGCCGTGCCCCGCAGGGCGGCGTCGGCCGCGCCCGGTGGGTCGGTAACGGTGGGACGAGTGACCCGTACGCCGTCGGTGGAGAGCGACAGGCGCCAGGACCCGCCCTCGAAGGCGTGGTAGTCGACGGCACAGGGCTCATGGGGCCAGGGGGACGGCCCGGCGCAGCAGGTCGACACGAACTCGTCGACACCGTCGAGCGCCACCTGCTGCGGCAGCGGCCCTGGCGCACCGAGGGTGGCCTGGGCGTCGTAGGTGTGCACGGCGACCTCCTGGAGCTGGTGCCGGGCGACGGCACCGGAGGACTGCGGCGAGTCCGACCCGCCCCACCACGTCCAGCACCCGCGGTCCGGGCCGGACTCCCGCAACGCGCCCAGCAACCGCTGCGTGGACTCGGCCGACCATGCCAGCAGGGCATCGCGCTCCCGGGCGACCTCCGCAGCGGTCCGGGTCGGGGGAGCGTCGGCGGGCCCGGCAGCGACGGTGGCGGCCCAGCGGCGCTGCCCGTTGCCCAGGTGCTGCACGAGATCCCACAGCGTCCATTCCGGGCAGGTGGGCACCTGGGCCTGAAGGTTGGGCGCGGAGGCGACCGCAGCCCGGAACGCGACCGCCCGTTCGTCGATCAACCGCAGGAGTACGGGGAAGTCCAGAGCCTCTGTCACGCTGTCTGTCTACACCGCGCTCCGACAACTGGACATGGGTTTTCCCGCCGGCACGTCGGACTCCATCGCCCTGCTCCCACCCGGAGAGGAAGCGCACACGTGCGGGTCAACCTGGCAACGAGCGCCGGTCGGGCCGGTCGGCCGAACGAGGACTTCGTCGGCGCGGTTCCCGGCGCTGTCGTCCTGCTCGACGGTGCCGGCATCCCCGGAGCCGAGTCGCTCTGCTTCCACGGGGTCGCCTGGTACACGCGCCGCCTCGGCGGAGCCCTGCTCGGCCACCTGGCGCGCGACGACGGGCAGGCCCTCACGACCGTCCTCGCCACCGCCATCGGCGAGACAGCCGCCGAGCACGGCGACACCTGCGACATCGCAGACCCGCGCAGCCCGCAGGCCACCGTCGCGGTGCTGCGCGCGTACCAGGACCGCCTGGACTATCTGCTGCTCGCGGACTCGTTCCTCATCCTCGACCCGGCCCGCGGCGGACCTCAGGTGATCACCGACGACCGTGAGGTCACCGCCCGGCGTGACTGCTCGACACCCCTGGAGGGGATTCCACCCGGAACCCCGGAGTACGAGCGCATCCGCGACTCCTGCGCCCAGGCGCTGCGTGCCCGCCGCAACCAGGCCGGCGGCTACTGGATCGCCAAGGACGACCCGCACGCGGCCCGGGAGGCGGTGACCGGCAGCCGTTCCCTCGCTGACCTGAACGGGGCCGCGCTGCTCAGCAACGGTGCCAGCCGCATCGTCAGCCCGTACGGCCTCACCGACTGGCCGGGCGTGCTGGAACTGCTCGCCGCCGACGGCCCATCCGGTGTCATCCGCCGCGTCCGGCAGGCCGAAGCCCACGGCCGTGGTGCCGCAGCCGCTCAGGTCCCGGATGACGCCACGGTGGCCTACTGCACCTAGGCATCGGCTCACCGCTCGGTGTGGGCGATATGTCACAGCACCCGGCCCGCACACCGACGGTTCGGTGTCCGCCAGGCCCGGACGTGGTGCGGGGCACTATCGTTCTGACGTGCACATCCGATTTGACGTCCCCGCCGATCCCGCCTACCCGGGCCGCGTGGCCGCTGCGCTCGGCAGTGTCCGGCTGCGCACGTTCAGCTACATCGGTGCGGCGCTGACGGCGGTCGGAGCGATCGGCCTGGCGCTGTCGAGGGGTTTCTCGTGGGGCGAGCAGATTTCGCCGCTGTGGGTGACGATGATCGTGGGTGGCGTGCTGTCGATGCTCTACTGGCCGTGGGTGCGGTTGCGTGCCCGACGTCGTTCCAGTGGCTATGCCGTCGACGGCGCCTACGACATCACCGACGACAACATCATGATGCGCAGCGGCTCGGAGTCCGGCGGCATCGCCTGGGACGGGGTCGCCCAGGTCAAGGACACACGAGACTTCTGGATCGTGTACGTCGGCCGGATGCCGGCCACCGTGATCCCACGCTGGTTGATGTCCGCCGAGGATGCCGAAACGTTGCGAGCCCATATGGTCGAGCGAGGCCTGCTTCACCATCGGTGACCTCGGACGCCTGGCGCGTTCGACACCACCTGCCACGCTGAGGGCCGCCGACGAGGAGGCCGTCCCGATGGATGTGACTCAGCAGCTCATCACGGTGGGAGCCGTGCTGGCCGGCGCGGTCCTGTCGTTTCTGGGAAGCGGACTGAACGACCGGGCACGTTTCCGACGTGACCACGCGGCGAAACTGTTCGAGCAGCGGTCGGCCGCCTACGCGGCCTACGGTCGGGCCATCAAGGCCTGCTACCAGCTGTCGAACAGAATCGCCGCCAGCAGGGGCCTTCATGCGCAGACCCCGCCGTTGTCTCCCGAGGACGGCCTGCCGCAACTGGAAGCGGCGGCTGCCCAGCGGGAGCGGGACTGGGAGCACGTCCTGCTGCTGGGGGATCCCGCATCGGTGGAGGCGGCCCGCACCTGGCACCGGAGCGTGTGGCTCATGGAGTGGTACGCGCATGGTTGGATCGAGGAAGCTGATGCCGCTGGCTGGGAGGAGGCCGTGGCGACGGCCAGCCGTGCCCGTACCGAGTTCTATGCCGCGGCGCGCCGAAGTCTGGACATCCCCGACGCCAGACTGACCGACGGCGTCTGGCCGGTCGAATGGATGATGAAGCGAAAGCCCGCCACGACTGCGGCCGAGGCATCGCCCAAGGGTCACTGATCGACGCACTGTGCCAGCAGGTCGGGGATCGCCGCTGTGCGGCCGGCCGTCAGCCCAGCGGCACCTGCCTCGGCCGGTCGCCGCTCCCGGCGGCACCGACACCCTCGGGCGCGCTGATCGGCGCCGCGATGATCCGGCTGGGTACCACCGGCGCGTCCCGGCCCGTGCCCCGTCGACCGTCGCCGCCGGAGGACTCCTCGTGGTAGTCCTGCTCGACGTTGACCGACCAGACGTCGTGCGTGCTGCCGGTGGCGATGTTCTCGGCCGTGAGCATCGCGGTCAGCATCGAGTGGTCCTGGTTGTTGTAGCGGTGCATGCCGTTGCGGCCCACCGGGTGCACGTTCGGCACCGCCTCGGCCAGCCAGGCACGGATGACGTCCACGTTGTGCTGGTAGCGCTCGTCGTACACCGGGTAGGCCTTCGGCATCCGCACGACGTAGCCGGCCTCCACCACACCGGGTCGCACCAACCCCAACCGCTCCAGCTCCCCGGTCGCCAACGCCACGAGGTCGGCATCCGGGGTACGCCACATCTCGTCGTCCTCGAACACGAAGTACTCGAGGCCGAGGCAGGTGCGCCCGTCCTTGACGAGGTACGGCGACCAGGAGCCGAAGTTCTGGATCCGGCCCACCCGCACCCCCGGGTCGTGTACGTAGATCCAGTTGTCGGGGAACGAGAACTCCGCCGGCACCACCAGCGCGACCGTCAGAAAGTCGCGGTAGCGCAGGTCGGCGGCGCAGGCCAGCACCTCCGGCGGTGCCGGCGGACGCAGCGCGGCCACCAGCTCCGAGATCGGCATCGACGAGATCACGTCGTCGGCCGGATGGGTGCGCTGCCCACCCGCGCCGTCGACCGTCACGCTGATCGCCCGCCGTCGCTTCGGGTCACGGTGCACGGCGGTCACCCAGGTGCCGGTCGACAACTGCCCGCCCCGCTTGCGGACCTGCTCGGCGCAGCGTTCCCACATCATCCCCGGCCCGTACTTCGGGTACTGGAACTCCTCGATCAGGCTGGTCACGTCCGTGCGTCGCCGGCTGGGCAGGAGCGCGTTGCGGATCGCCGTCGCCAGCGACAGGTTCTTGATCCGCTGGGCGGCCCAGTCGGCCTGCAACCGGTCGGCCGGCATCCCCCAGACCTTCTCGGTGTACGTCTTGAAGAAGATCGAGTAGAGCCGCCAGCCGAACCGGGCCGACACCCAGCCCTCGAAGTGCGACTGGTCCTTCGGTGGGCGCAGGCGGGCCCGGGCGTACGAGCCGAGGCAGCGGGCCGCCTCCGGCAGGCCCAGGTTGCGCAGGGCGTTCATCGCGCTGAGCGGGTAGTTGAACAGCGCACCCCGGTAGAAGATCCGGCTCATCCGGGGTCGGGTCAGGAAGTCCTCGTCCGGCAGGATCTCGTGCCAGAACGCCTCCATCCGGGGCACCTTCGTGAAGAACCGGTGCCCGCCGATGTCGAACCGCCACCCGTCGCGCTCCACGGTCCGGCTGATCCCGCCGACCACCTCGTCGGCCTCGAACACCTGGACCGGCCGACCGTGCCGGAGTAGCTCGTACGCCGCCGTGAGCCCTGCCGGCCCCGCACCGATGATCACCGTGCCGTGCTGCTCACTCATGCTGCCGCGCTCCCTGCCACCGTCATGGTTGAGGCGCGGCGCGTACCCGTTCTGCGCCGAATGTCACCCTTGATGGTGGTTGGTTTCCGCTTCGGTGTGGCGCACGGCGGCGTACAACGGGAAGGACGACACCCCCGCGCGGCGGCGGGCGGGCCGACGCAGGTGGGGGAGCGTGGCGGATGCACCGGTGGCGGAGCGGCGCAGCGACGCTGGCCGCCCGCCTGGCCACGGCAGGCCTCGGCGGGGCGCGCCTGGCCCGCCGGGTGCCGGCGCCCTGGCCGTACGTCATCGGTCTGTTCCTCGGCGCGAAGGTGCTGCTCACGCTGCTCGGGCTGCTGGCCCTGCACGCCTGGGACGGGATTCCCGGGGCGCCGCCGGCGGACGAGGCGCTGATGTGGGCGCAGCAGCGGGAGATCTCCGGACACCGGTGGATCTCCTTCTGGTTCGCCTGGGACGCGTTGCTCTACCTGCGGCTGAGCGAGCTGCCCCTGACCGGGCCGTGGCGGGACTTCGGCTTCCCCCTGCTCTACCCGTTCCTGGCCCGGCCCCTCGGCGCGGTGCTCGGCGGCGACAACGCGCTGGCCCTGCTGGTGATCAGCAACGTCGCGTTCCTGCTGGCCCTCTGGTACGGCTACCGACTGGCCGAGCTGCTGCTCGGTGACGCGGAATCGGCCCGCCGGTTCACCCGGTACCTGGTGCTGCTGCCGACCGCGTTCCTGTTCCAGGCGGCGCTGACCGAGTCGCTGTTCGTCTGTCTCGCGCTGGCCGCCTTCTACTACGCCGAGCGGCGCCGCTGGCTGCTGGTCGGCGTGCTCGGCTACTTCGTGGCGATGAGCCGTTCCGTCGGGCTGCTCGTGGCGCTGCCGTTGGCCCTGGTGCTGCTCCGTCAGCACGACTGGCGGCTCGGCCCGCGCGCCCTGCTCGGCTACCTGCGCGTCGGCTGGCCGTTGCTGCTGCTGCCCGCCGGGTGGTTCACCTTCATGGCGTACTGCCGGTGGCGCGGCGGGGACTGGTTCGCCTACCAGCACGCCCAGGAGACCGGCTGGGGCATCGAGGTGCAGAACCCGCTGCCGGTGCTGTGGAACGGCCTGATCGGCGAGCCGCGAGACGCCGCCCGGGTCTGGTTCGCCGTGGGCGTGCTGGCGGTGCTGGTCGCCGGGTTCCGCCGCCGGGAGATCGCCTACCTGGTGTACGGCGTCCTCATGGTGCTGGTGCCCCTGTCGATGGGGCCGGCGGTGTACAAGAGCCTGCTGCGCTACCTGCTGGCCGCCTTCCCGGTGGCTCTGGTGCTGGCCCGGTGGGCCCGCCGCGCCAGCGTCGACGTGTGGCTGACCGCGACGCTGGCCGTGGTGCAGGGCGCGCTGTTCGTGCTCTGGCTCAGCTACTGGACCCACATGATCATCTGATTGGGCCTGCCGCCGGGCGGGCAGGAAGACCGGATGACCGAGCCACGGGTACGCCTCGACGACCTGGGCGCCTGGCTGATCAAGGGCAACGCCGACCTGGTCGACCTCACCGCCCGCTTCGCCGCCGAGCCACTGGTGACGAGCTGGTGCGTACGCCCCGGCTACCGGGCGAGGCTGATGCGCGCCGGGCAGCCTGTGGTCTTCTGGGCCAGTGGCAGCCGGGCCCGACTCCCGTACGGGGTGTGGGGTGTCGGACAGGTCACCGGTGCGGCCGAGCCGGCCCCTCCGGGGCAGCCCTGGTCGGTGCCACTGGACCTGCCCATCCTCGCCACCGGGGACCGGGTGCCCCGCCTGGTGTTGCGTGCCGACGACCGACTCGCCGACCTGGAGGTGTTCCGTCAGCCGCAGGCCGCCAACCCCTCCTACCTGACCGTGGCCCAGTTCGCCGCCCTGCGTAGCCACCTGCCGGAGTGAGCGCCCCCGGGCCGCCGCCGACCCGCGGGCCTGTGCGAGTCTGCTACCCGTCGTTGCCACCGCACCTTCGGGGAGGCCCGGTGTTCGCCCTGCCGCTGACCGAGGACGTCGAGCTGCGCCCACTGGACCCGTGGCGGGCCGAGGAGTTCCTCGCCAACCTCGACCGGGCCCGGGAGCACATCGGGCCCTGGGTGCCGTCGGCCTTCGTGGCCACCGACCTTCCGTCGGCCCGAGCGGTGTTGCAGCGGTACGCCGACCGTTGGGCCAGCGACAGCGGCGGCATCTGGGGGCTGTGGTGGCGCGGCACGCTCGTCGGCGGAGTCATGCTCGTGTCGTTCGACGTGACCCGGGGTGTCTGCGAGGTCGGCTGCTGGGTGGAGCCGGCAGCCGAGGGGAAGGGCATGGTCGCGGCGGCCGTCCGCCGGATCGTCGACTGGGCGGTGCGCGAGCGCGGCATCCAGCGGGTGGAGTGGCGGACCACCGCCGACAACACCCGCAGCAAGGCCCTCGCCCGCCGGCTCGGCCTGCGCCTGGACGGCACGCTGCGCCAGGTCAGCCCCGGCCCGCACGGCCGGATCGACCTCGAAGTCTGGTCCGTGCTGGCCGACGAGTGGCTGGCCGGAGCCGGCGGAGCGCCGACCACCGTCCACTGACGACGGATTTTGTCGTACCCGGGCGACACCATGCATCCATGGCCGTCCCCGCGCTCACCCCTCGTCCCGACCCGCCGCGTTCCGTGCCGCTGCGTGAGGCGCGCACCCGGTTCAGCCAGCTCGTCGCGCTGGCCGAGCTGACCGACGCGGTCACCGTCGTCACCCGCGACGGCGATCCCCGCCCGGTCGCCGCGATCGTCCCCGCCGCGGCCGCCCGCAGCGGCGCACAGGCCCGCGCCGACGCCGACCGGCTCGCCACGGTCACCGCCGGCTGGGCCCGGCGGCTCGAGGAGCAGCACCGACGCAGCAGCCAGCGGCACGCCGCCGAGCTGAGTGCGGTCCGCGCGGCGCTGGCCGAGGTGTGGGCCGAGCTGGATCGCCGGGTCGTCCCGGGCAGCGACCCGACGCTGGCCCGGCTGCGCGCCGCGCACCACGACCTGCTTGCCGGCTGACCGCCTCCGCGGGCCGCCCTTTTGGCGGCGGGCAGTTCGGCGTCTCCGGGCATCCGGACCCGGAGCACCGTCAGTGTGTCCGGGTCTCCCAGCGCGGCCGTTGAGGCTCGTCGTTGTGCACGATGATGTCGGCGTGATCGCTCGGACGGACGGTGGCAAAGTAGAGCTGCTGGGCGGGGATGTAACGCTGCCGCCAGCGTCGTTCGACGTCGGCCTGGGATGACACCCGACGCTCCCGGATCACGGCACGTTCCACTGTCGATTCGAGCGCGGTCGACACGAAGACGCACAGGTCCCACCGATCAATCAACTCCGGGCGCATGAGGAAGACACCGTCGAAGAGCAGCACGGCGTCGGCTGGGGCAGTCGTGACCGGCGGAGCCAGCACGGTGTCCCCGGTGTGGTCGTAGACCGTGGGTTGGAAGCGTCGGTCGCCGCCAGGGCCGAGCGGGTCCAGCAGAACCCGGTTCAGCGCGCCGTGGTCGTGGGTGTCGAAGTAGCAGCCCTCGGCCGAGTACTCGCCGCGCGGATAGCGCTGTGCCCGGGGAAAGAGGAAATCGTCGATCGTCGCCCGGATGACGTCGCGGCCCTGTGCTCGCAGGACGACGGTCAGCTCGTCGGCGAGGGTGGTCTTTCCGGCAGCGGGCGGTCCGTCGATGGCCACCCGCGTCGGGTGTGCGACCGTGACGGACCCGACCGCCTCGGCCAGCCGGCCGAGCACCTCCTCGCGCGTGCCCTGCTCCATCACTGCGCTCCTACGTCGGCCGCACCGCCCGGCAGCTGCGCGA
This sequence comes from Micromonospora cabrerizensis, assembly GCF_022230955.1. Classification (GTDB taxonomy): domain Bacteria; phylum Actinomycetota; class Actinomycetes; order Mycobacteriales; family Micromonosporaceae; genus Micromonospora; species Micromonospora cabrerizensis. The sequence goes on along the minus strand of NZ_JAKKFI010000124.1, from coordinate 5,355 downwards.
GGGGGCCGGCGGCGCGATCGCCCTCGACCTGGATCACCGCTTGACGTCGTAGACCAGCTTGAGGATCCCGTTCGGGTAGCTCTCCGACTCCCGCAGCGTCAGCATGTGCTTGTCCCGGTCGGCCCGGCCGAACAGGCTCTTGCCGGCACCGAGCAACACGGGAAAGACGAGCAGGTTGTACTGGTCGATCAGGCCCTCGTCGGACAGCCGCCGCGCCAGCTCCGCGCTCCCGTGGATGAAGATCGCGCCGCCTTCGCTCTCCTTGAGCGCGGCGACGTCCCCGGTCGAGCGCAGGATCGTGGTCGGCCCCCACCCGTCGACGACGGCGTCGTCTGGCAGCGAGGTCGACACCACGTACTTGGGCAGCTCCTTGTAGTCGGCGTGGTCCTCCGAGCCGGGCCAGACCGGCGCGAACGCCTCGTAGCTGTGACGGCCGAACATCAACGCCGTCGTGTCGGCGAGTTCCTCGCCCTTCAGCGACCAGGCTTCCGGCACGAACTCGAGGTCCTTGAACACCCACCCGCCACTGCGGTGCTCCTCTGAGGGCCCGCCGCCGGGCGAGTCCACGACGCCGTCCAGCGACATGAAACCGGTGTAGACCAGGTTGCGCATCGTGCTGTCTCCTCCATGCTCGGGCAAGCTGCCGGGTCCAGGCTAGATGGCGGACGCGATGGCCGTCTTGGACGAAAACGACAGCGGGCTGCGGCTGGCTCGTCGTCCGTGTCCTCCATGAGCCGGGCGGGCTGGTGGCCCGGCAGTCAGCCGGTGGCCGGGTAGGCGTGCGTCTCGGCTGCCTTGACCGCCACCCAGACCTGCTGACCGGGACTCAGTCGCAGCTGGGCGGCGGCGGCCGGCGTGACGTCCGCGGCCACCCCGATCGGCCCGTCCAGCTGCACCCGCAGGTTGTCGCCGTGCCGCTGGACGCCGGCCACCGTCCCCGCCCAGGTGTTGCGCGGGCTGCCCTGCGGCCGGGACGGGTGCAGGGCCACCGCCGCCGGACGGAACGCCACGAAGGCCTCGCCGTCCAACCGGTCGGCGACCGTGAGGGTCAGGCCCGGCGCGACGCGTACCCCATGCCCTTCGGCACTGCCCCGGTAGAGGTTGAGCCCGACCAGCCGGGCGACGTAGTCGGTGCGCGGGCGGGCGGTGACGCTCGGCCCGTCACCCTCCTGCACCACCCGACCACCCTCGACGATGACCAGCCGGTCGGCCAGCGCCAGGGCGTCCAGTGGGTCGTGGGTGACCAGCACCGTGGCACCCGGGTGCGCGGACAGGTGGCGGTGCAGCTCCGCGCGGGTGTCCAGCCGGGTGCGGGCGTCCAGCGCGGCGAGCGGCTCGTCCAGCAGCAGCAGCGACGGTGCGACGGCCAGCGCGCGAGCCAACGCCACCCGCTGCGCCTGGCCACCGGAGAGCTGCCGGGGACGGCGGTGCGCCTGGGCGTCCAGCCCCACCCGGTCGAGCCAGTGCCGGGCCGTGGCGCGGGCGGTCCTCCGGTCGACGCCGTGCCGGCGAGGCCCGAAGGCCACGTTGTCCAGTGCGCTGAGGTGTGGAAACAGCAGGTAGTCCTGGAAGACCACCCCGATCGGCCGGCGCTCGGTGGGCACCCAGGCGCGGGTCGCCGGGCGGTCCAGGTCGACGGCGTCGAGGGTGACGTGGCCGGCGGTGAGCGGGTGCAGCCCGGCCAGCGCGCGCAGCGCGGTGGTCTTGCCGGCGCCGTTCGGGCCGAGCAACGCGACCACCTCGCCGGGCGCGACCCGCAGCGGCACGTCGAGTCGGAAGGCACCCCGGTCGACGACGAGCCGGGCGTCCAGCAGCGCACCGCTCACGCGCTGCTCATCCCGCAGTGCACCGCTCATGCGCTCATCCAGCGGTCGCGCAACGCGACCAGGATGCCCACCGACACGACGAGCAGCACCAGGCTGAGCACGATCGCGGACTCCAGATCGGTCTCCAACGCCAGGTAGACGGCGAGCGGCATGGTCTGCGTCCGGCCGGGATAGTTGCCGGCGAAGGTGATGGTGGCACCGAACTCGCCGAGCGCCCGCGCCCAGCAGAGCACCGCGCCGGCCGCCAACCCGGGCGCCACCAACGGCAGCGTGACATGAGTGAAGGTGGTCCACCGGCTGGCGCCCAGTGTCGCGGCAGCCTCCTCGAAACGGTGGTCGGCGGCGCGCAGCGCGCCCTCCACGGCGATGACCAGGAACGGCATGGCCACGAACGCCTCGGCCAACACCACACCCGTGGTGGTGAACGGCAGGGTGATGCCGAACGTGGTGTCGAGCCAGCCGCCGAGCAGCCCACGCCGACCGAAGACCAGCAACAGCGCCACCCCACCGACCACCGGCGGCAGCACCAGCGGCACGGTGACCAGCGCGCGCACCAGGCGGCGGCCGGGGAACTCGACCCGGGCCAGCACCCAGGCGAGCGGCACCCCGAGCAGCAGGCAGAGCGCGGTGGCCAGGGTCGCGGTCTGCACCGACAGCCGCAGAGCGGTCAACGCGCCCGGTTCGGTGAGCCGCTGCGGCAGCGTGGTCCACGGCGCACGGATCACCAGCCCGGCCAACGGCAGGACGAGAAAGAGCAGCCCCAGCCCGGCGGGGATCAGCAGCGCCACCGGCACCCGCCCCCGCCGTCGGGGCGCGGCCTGCTCGAGCTGCCCGCTCATGGGGCCTGGAAACCGGCCTCGGCGAGGACCGCCTGCGCCGGCGCCGAGCGGACGTACGCGACGAAGGCCCTCGCGCCGGCCGGGTTCGGGGCGTCCTTCAGCGCGACGATCGGGTAGTCGTTGACCGCCCGCGCCGACTCGGGAAACTCCACCCCGGTCACGTCGGCGCTCGCCGCTCGCGCGTCCGTGCGGTAGACCAGCGCCGCGTCGACCTCACCGAGCTTCACCTTGGCGAGCGCGCCCTTGACGTCCTGCTCCAGGGTGACCGGCGTCAGCGCGACGCCGGCCGCAGCCAGGGCGGTGCGGGCCGCCGCGCCACAGGGCACCTGGTTGGCGCAGAGCGCCACCTTCACGCCGGGCCTGCTCAGGTCGGGCAGCCCGGTCACGCCCCCCGGGTTGCCCCGGGGCACCGCGATGACCAACTGGTTGCGGGCGAAGGTGGTCGGTGTGCCGTCCGTGTTGCCCGCCTCGGTGACCGTCGCCATGTTCGCCGGGGCGGCCGAGGCGAACACGTCCGCCGGCGCACCCTGGTTGATCTGGTTGGCCAGGGCGGAGCTGCCCGCCACGTTGAGGGTCACGGTGCTGCCGGGGTTGGCGGCCTCGAAGTCCTTGCCGATCCGGCGGAACGACTCGGTCAGCGAGGCGGCCGCGAACACCGTCACCGCGCCTGTGCCCTGGCCGTCCGCGGCACCGCCGGAGGCCCGGTCGTCGCCCGCGCCGCAGCCGGCGACCGTCAGCGCCAGGACCACAACCACAACCATTGCCGTACGCGTCACCCGCGCGCTCATCCGCCCGACCTTCCCCTGGTCGGGGCGGGTGCGGCCCGCTCCACCACCACCGTGGTCGACTTGATCACCGCGACGGCCACCGAACCGACCCGCAGATCCAGCTCGTCAACCGCCTCCCGGCTCATCAGCGACACGACGCGGAACGGGCCGGCCTGAATGTCGACCTGGGCCATCACCGTGTCCTTGCGGACGTCCACGACGATGCCGCGCAGCCGGTTGCGGGCCGAGGAGAACTCGGCGCCCGCGTCCGGGTCGGCGGCCTGGGCACGGGCGAACGCGGCCAGGTCCACGCCGTCGACGACCCGGTGGCCGTGCTCGTCGCGCCCGGCCGTCAGCCGCCCCGCGTCCACCCAGCGGCGGATCGTGTCGGCGCTGACACCGAGCAGGTCGGCCGCCGCGCCGATCCGGAAGGTCGTCACCGGCTCACCCTAGCGTCCGCAGTCGCGGCCCGAGAAGGCCCTGACGGGTGCTATCCGCACAGCTGTATGCCTGGAAGGGCTGGCAGGTGCGGGTTTGGGGTGCCGTGCGCGGCGCCTCGCGGGCGCCTGACGGGGCGCCTCGCGCGGTGGCCTCGCGCGGTGGCCTCGCGCGGTGGCCTCGCGCGGTGGCCTCGCGCGGTGCCTCGACCCAAGATCGTGCTCGATCCAGGAAGTAGTGGCATCGCTGTGGTGGTGAGGCCACTACTTCCTGGATCGAGCGTGACCTTGACCGACGCGGGCGGTCAGAACGCCGCTCCGGGGTCGCGCGCGCCGTGCTCGTCGTCAAGATCCGCGCAAGATCAGGGATGTTGCTGTCTCTCGCCCGTGGGAGGCAGCAACATCGGGGAAGTTGCCTAGATCTTGGCGCGGGCGCGGGCGCGGGTGCGCGGCACAGGGGGGGCGGTGCGGGGTGCGGTGCGGGGTGCGCGGCACAGGGCGTGCGGTGCGGGTGTGCGGGTGTGCGGCACAGGGGGCGCAATGCGCGGTGCGGGGTGTGCGGTACGCGGCACAGGTAGCGCGTTGCGGGGTGCGGGGTGCGGGGTGCGCGGAATAGGGCGTGCGGCGCGGTGCACGGTGCGGAGTGCGCGGCAGGGTGCGAGGTGCGCGGTGCGGAGTGCACGGTGCGCGGTGCGGGGTGCGCGGTGCGGGGTGCGCGGTGCGGAGTGCGCGGTGCGGAGTGCGCGGTGCGAAGTGCGCGGTGCGGGCGGGCTCGTGCGAGCCCGCCCGCCGGGAGGGTCCTCAGCAGTTGCGCAGTACGGGGGACTGGTTGAGCAGTTGGCCACGGGTCGACACGAAGCGGCGGTAGCGCTCCCCGTCGACGGCCGACGGCCGGAACGCGGCGACGCGGTGGCAGTTCTGGAACGCGAGGCGTACGCCGAAGTGCCGTTCCAGGCCGGCGCGGATCGCGTCGCTGGCCAGCGCCCGGAGCAGTTGTCCCCGGTCGGCGTCGGTGGGCGGCGGGACGACGTTGTCGGCCAGGTCGTCGTCGCCGGCCTCCAGTTCGGCGACCACCCGGCTCACGGTGGCCCAGGCGTACGGCAGTGAGTCACGGACGCAGGCGATGAAGGCCTCGTCGTCGATGGGGCCGCGTTCGGCGGCGTCGAGCAGGGCGGGCGGGACAGTGAGCGACATGGTTCCTCCGCATCAGCTAACGATTACCGTTTTCATTAACGGCGTCGACTGAGCAGACCATGTCATCGGAGAGACGTCAACGACCCACGGGCGCGCCGCGCGAAGAAGCCGCGCGAAGAAGCCGCGCGAAGAAGCCGCGCGAAGAAGCCGCGCGAAGAAGCCGCGCGAAGAAGCCGCGCGAAGAAGCCGCGCGAAGAAGCCGCGCGAAGAAGCCGCGCGAAGAAGCCGCGCGAAGAAGCCGCGCGAAGAAGCCGCGCGAAGAAGCCGCGCGAAGAAGCCGCGCGAAGAAGCG
>NZ_JAKKFI010000123.1 GCF_022230955.1 Micromonospora cabrerizensis | reverse complement strand
CCACCCCAAGGCGTGCCCCCCCCCTCTCCGTCTGCGCCCTCAGGGTCGCTCTCTAACTGCCTCGGCCCCTCCCGCTCCAGCGCCGACCATGCCGGGCCGGGTGTGCCCCGACCGGCCGGGTTCGTCGGCTCTGGTTGAGCGGCGAGGCTCGGGGAGCGGTGTCACCCGCGAGCGCTATACCTGTGAGTCATAGTTATGACTCACAGGTATAGCGCTCGTACCGATGAGTGCCCCGACTCGCAGATCTCGCCCGTCGCACGCGGCCCGTCGACGCGGTGCCGTCGTGAGCGCCGACCGAGTGGGCGCGTTCCGGCGACGCCGGGGACCGGCTCACAGCCGACTGCCGTACCTTGACCTGCATGGGGCGGTTCGCGCAGTGGCGCGGGATGGTGCTGGCGCAGGGACACCGGCTGGGTGACGCGCTGCGCCGGCCCGACGAGCCGGACGACCCGTCCGGGCCGACTCCGAGCCTGAATCGTCTCGACGCGCTGGTGGAGGGCTTCGCCGCCGGTCAGCCGGTGCGGTGGAGCCTCGCCGGGCAACCCCGGCCGCTGCCCGGCCCGGTCGACGTCGTGGCGTACCGGATCATCGAGGAATCGCTGACCAACGCGTGCCGGCACGCCCCGGGCGCACCGGTCGCGGTCCGCCTGCGCTACGACGCCACGGGCATCACCATCGAGGTACGCGACGAGGGCACCGGTGCCGCGCCGTCGGGCGGTCGCGGCCAGAGTGCCGGGCGGGGTCTGCTCGGGGTACGCAGGCGCGCGGAGCGGCTCGGCGGCACGTTCTCGGCCGGCCCGCGCGCCGGCGGGGGTTTCGCCGTGCGGGCCGCGCTGCCCGCACCCGAGGAAATGATCGGATGATCGGCCGACCGCGGGGCTTCCCCGATGGGGTGCTGCGGAAATAAGGTGGGGGTCGGCGACCGTGCTGGTGGCCGGTGACCCGGTGGGAGGCGCAACCCGCCGGGCTCAGGTGTGTTCCGCACCCACCGGTGACCGCTCGAACGCCGTGTACGTCCGGTCACCCTCGCCCCGGTCCGCACCAGGAATCCCCATCACATCAGGGGAGAAGGACAATGGCGCGACCCATCACGCTCTTCACCGGCCAGTGGGCCGACCTTCCGTTCGAGGAGGTCTGCCGGCTCGCCTCCGAGTGGGGCTACGACGGCCTGGAGATCGCCTGCTGGGGCGACCACTTCGAGGTCGACAAGGCGCTCGCCGACGACTCGTACGTCGATCGCAAGCGGGAGACCCTCGCGAAGCACAACCTTGAGGTCTTCACGATCTCCAACCACCTGGTCGGTCAGGCGGTCTGTGACCACCCGATCGACGAGCGGCACCAGGACATCCTGCCCGGCCGGATCTGGGGCGACGGAGAGCCCGAGGGCGTCCGCCAGCGGGCCGCCGAGGAGATCAAGGACACCGCGCGGGCGGCGGCGAAGCTCGGGGTGAAGACCGTCGTCGGCTTCACCGGCTCGTCGATCTGGCACACCCTGGCGATGTTCCCGCCGGTGCCGCCGTCGATGATCGAGCGCGGCTACCAGGACTTCGCCGACCGGTGGAACCCGATCCTCGACGTGTTCGACGAGGTGGGGGTGCGGTTCGCCCACGAGGTGCACCCCAGCGAGATCGCATACGACTACTGGACGACGAAGCGGACGCTGGAGGCCATCGGCAACCGGCCCGCGTTCGGGCTCAACTGGGACCCGTCGCACTTCGTGTGGCAGGAGCTGGACCCGGTGAACTTCATCTTCGACTTCGCCGACCGGATCTACCACGTGGACTGCAAGGACGCGAAGGTGCGCACCGGGGACGGCCGGCGTGGCCGGCTCGCCTCGCACCTGCCCTGGGCCGACCTGCGCCGCGGGTGGGACTTCGTCTCCACCGGGCACGGCGACGTGCCGTGGGAGGACTGCTTCCGCGCGTTGAACGCGATCGGCTACACCGGCCCGATCTCGGTCGAGTGGGAGGACGCCGGCATGGACCGGCTGGTCGGTGCGCCGGAGGCGTTGCAGTTCGTCCGCCGGCTGGCCTTCGACGCCCCGAGCGCCGCCTTCGACGCGGCGTTCAGCAGCAAGGACTGACCGCACCTCGGACAGACCACGGGCCGGTCGCCTGCGGCGACCGGCCCGTGAACGTGCGATTGGTCAGAGCGTGCTGGCGTTCGTGCCCGAGCCGGACGGCTTGGTGCGGGGGTTGGTGGACGACGGCGACCCGGAGGTCGTGCCGACCGTGCTGGTGCCCGCCTTGGCGCCCACGGTTGCGGGCGTGCCGGCGAACGCGTCGTCGGCGGCGGTCAGCTCCTGCTTGCCGGTGCTGCCGTTGCCGTTGCCGTTGCCCAGCTTCTCGCCCAGTTTGGTCTGGCCGAGCTTGTCCTTGCCCTCGCTGTAGAGCTTGTTGGCCTGGGCCTGCGCGACCCCCGCCGCCTCCTGGACGGTCGGGTGGTCGAGCACCTTGCGGCCCCGGACCACGAGCTCCTCATACTTTTCCCGGCCGGCACGGGCGCCCAGGACGAATCCCGCAGCCAGCCCGCCAAGAAACATGATCTTTCCGCGCATGGCGGCTCCTTCCGTACCTGACGCGCCTGTCGCCCCGTCGAGTTGCCCCGTCGGAAGGCGACCAATTCGCGCCTGCGTCCTCTGTCCGCAGCTAACTACCCATCCTGCTCTCCGCTCAAGCATGCTTGTGCCGGGATGGCGATTTAGCCCGATTGTCGATGCCTCGCTTACCCTGACCTGCGTGTCTTGATCATCGAGCCGTCGGGCGGAACCCACTGGACCACCACCGGGGAATGTCCTGTACTCTTGTCCCGTCGCACGGCGTCGGCGAGATCCGATGCCGAGCGGTGCACGATCCCCTGTAGCTCAATTGGCAGAGCAGCCGGCTGTTAACCGGCAGGTTATTGGTTCGAGTCCAATCGGGGGAGCTTCTCCACCCAACGCCCGTCGGCCCCCGGCCGACGGGCGTCTTCGTGTGCGCGGCTCCGGTTTCGCCCTCCCTCGGCCTGTCTGCCCGGCAGGATGGGGTGAGTGCGGATGTCCGGACGAGGCGGCAGGGCCACACTGATCGCGGTGGTGGTCGTGCTGGCCTGGCTGGTGATCGGTGGCGTGGCCGGCCCGTACGCCGGACGCCTCAGCGAGGTCGCCACCAACGACAACGCCGCGTTCCTGCCCACCGACGCCGAGGCGACCCGCGCCCAGGGCCTCGCCGGTGAGTTCGTCGACCGGCAGACCATCCCTGCTCTGGTCGTCTACGAGCGGCCCTCCGGGATCACCGACGCCGACCGGCAGCGGGTGAGCGCCGACGCGGCCCGGTTCGCCCAGGTGCCCGGCGTGGTCACCCCGCTGCCCCCGCCCATCCCCAGCGAGGACGGCCAGGCACTCCAGGTCGTCGTACCCGTGGACGACGCCGAGGGCGAGGAGATCGGCACGGTCGTCGAACAGTTGCGCGACATCACCGGCGCGGACCGGGACGGCCTCACCGTGGACGTCTCCGGACCGGCCGGCCTGCTCGCCGACCTGATCGAGGTGTTCGCCGCCATCGACGGGCCACTGCTGCTGGTCACCCTGGTCGTGGTGCTGATCATCCTGCTGGTCGTCTACCGCAGCCCGGTGCTCTGGATCTTTCCGCTGTTGGCCGCCGGGATGTCGTACGCCCTCGCCTCGGTGTTCGTCTACCTGCTCGCCGACGCCGACGTGGTGAAGCTCAACGGGCAGGCCCAGGGCATCCTCACCGTGCTGGTCTTCGGCGCGGGCACCGACTACGCGCTGCTGCTGATCGCCCGCTACCGGGAGGAGCTGCACCGCCACGACCGCCCCTGGGACGCCATGCGCACCGCGTGGAAGGGCGCCGCGCCGGCCATCATCGCGTCCGGCGGCACGGTCATCGTCAGCCTGCTGTGCCTGCTGCTGTCCAGCCTCAACTCCAACCGGGCGCTGGGCCCCGTCGCCGCCATCGGCATCGCCGCCACCCTGCTGGTGATGCTCACCTTCCTGCCCGCGCTGCTGGTGCTCGGCGGCCGTTGGGCGTTCTGGCCCCGGCGGCCCCGGGAGGATCAGGCCGACCCACGCGCCGAGCACGGCATCTGGAGCCGCATCGCCGGCTTCGTGGCCCGGCACGCCCGACCGATCTGGCTGAGCACAGCGGTCGTGCTGGCCGTCCTCACGCTCGGGCTCACCCAGCTCGGTGCCACCACCCTCGGCCAGTCCGACCTGTTCACCCAGCGCACCGACTCGGTCGACGGCCAGGAGGTGATCGCCCGGCACTACCCGGCCGGCACGGGCAGCCCGGCCACCATCTTCACCACCGAACAGACCGCCCGGCAGGTCGCCCAGGTGGCGCAGGGCGTGCCCGGCGTCGCCGACGTCCGCCCGCTCACCACCGGCCCGCAGACCGGCCCACCCGAGGAGAACGCCACCTCCAAGGTCATCGACGGGCGGGTGCAACTGGAGGCCACCCTGGCCGACCCGCCCGACAGCGACGGCGCCGAGCGGACCATCCGTGAGCTGCGGGTGGCCGTACACCAGGTGCCCGGCGCGGACGCCGTCGTCGGCGGCTTCACCGCGATCAACGTGGACACCTCGGACGCCGCGAAGCGCGACCAGAACGTCATCATCCCGGTGGTGCTGCTGGTCATCGCGGTCATCCTGGCCCTGCTGCTGCGCGCGCTGCTCGCCCCGGTGCTGCTGATCGCCACCGTCCTGCTCAGCTTCGCGGCGACCCTCGGCCTCTGCGCGCTGCTGTTCCGCCACGTGTTCGACTTTCCCGGCGTGGACTCGTCGTTCCCGCTGTTCGCGTTCGTGTTCCTGGTCGCGCTCGGCATCGACTACAACATCTTCCTGATGAGCCGGGTACGGGAGGAGTCGGTCAAGCGCGGCACCCGCGCCGGTGTGCTGGCCGGCCTCGCCGTGACCGGAGGGGTGATCACCTCCGCCGGCATCGTGCTCGCCGCGACCTTCTCCGCCCTCGCCGTGCTGCCCCTCGTGGTGCTCGTCGAGTTGGGTACGGCGGTCGCGATCGGGGTACTGATCGACACGATCATCGTCCGGTCGCTGCTGGTGCCCGCACTCGCGTACGACATCGGGCCGAAGATCTGGTGGCCGGGCCGGTTGTCCCGGGCGAACGGTGAGCGGGAGGCGCGCGATGCTGGCTGAGACCGACGTGGTCGTCGTCGGCGGTGGCCTGGCCGGCCTCGCCGCCGCCCGCCGGCTGCACCGCGCCGGCGTGCCCTGGCGGTTGGTGGAGGCCAGCGGACGACTCGGCGGCCGGGTCGCCACCGACGTGGTCGACGGGCACCTCATCGACCGGGGTTTCCAGGTGCTCAACACCGCCTACCCCCGGCTCGGCACGCTGCTCGACACCGACCGGCTCGACCTCGGGTACTTCACCTCCGGCGTGCTGGTGCGCAAGGGCGACGACCTGCTGCGGCTGGTCAACCCGTTGCGGGAGCCGACCGGCGCCCCCGGCACCGCGCTCGCCGGCATCGGCTCCCTGCGTGACCGACTGCGCTTCGCCGCTCTCGCCACCGGCTGCGCCACCCTGCCCACGTCCCGGCTGCTCGCCGCACCGGAGACCAGCACCGAGACCGCGCTACGCCGGGCGGGCCTCTCCGACGCGATCATCGAGGAGCTGCTGCGGCCGTTCCTGTCCGGCGTGTTCATCGACCGGGAACTGGCCACGTCCAGCCACGTCCTCGCGATGGTGCTGCGGTCGTTCGCCCGCGGCCGGATCGGCCTGCCCGCCGAGGGAATGGCCGCGCTGCCCCTGGCCATCGCCGACCCGCTCCCCGCCGACCTGCTCGACCTGGACACCCCGGTCGCGGAGGTCGCCCCCGGTCGGGTCCGCACCCAGGCCGGCGACATCCGCTGCCGGGCCGTCGTGGTCGCCGTCGACCCACCCGCCGCGTCCGCGCTGCTGCCGGCCCTGGCGACGGTACGCATGCACAGCTACACCACCTACTACCACAGCGCGCCCGAGCCGCCGCTGACCGAACCGATCCTGCTCGTCGACGGCGACCGGCGTGAGATCGTGGCGAACACGGTGGTGCTCAGCAACGCCGCCCCGACGTACGCGCCCACCGGACGACACCTCGTCGCGACGTCGGTGGTCGGCCCGAGCGCCCCACCCGAGCCGACCGTACGGGCCGAGTTGACCCGGCTGTACGGCAACTCCACCGCCGACTGGACCCACCTCACCACACTGGCCGTCCCGAACGCGCTGCCCGCCGCGCCACCTCCGCAGGGGCGGCTACGCAAGCCCGTGTCGTTGGGAGAAGGGCTGTTCGTCGCCGGTGACCACCGGGACAGCCCGTCCATCCAGGGCGCTCTCGCCAGTGGCTGGCGCGCGGCCGGCGAGGTGCTGGAGGAGCTGCGCGCCGGCTGACGGGCGCACCCCAGCGCGCTGTTATATTCCTGTAGCCCATCGTGCTGGTGCAGGCGTGGGCGCCGGCCGGCTCGGTGCTGGCTGCTGATCGCCGAGCGGGATAAGATCCGGCGCGGTGTTCGGGGCGGTAGCTCAGCCGGTTAGAGCAGGGGACTCATAATCCCTCGGTCGCGGGTTCGAGTCCCGCCCGCCCCACCAGCCGTTTTCCTGGTCAGCCATGCTGCCGACGACCCGGGCGAACCGCGTCGAGGTCCGGGCCAACGCTCTCAGTCCCGCACTGAGTCCGCAGCCGCACGACCCGCCGCCCGGTCGAGGCGGTCCGCCACCTGGTCCAGGTCGTCCTCGAACAGGTCCGCGTACACGTCCAGCGTCATGGCCGCCGAGGCGTGCCTGGTCTACTGCACTCAGCTTGGCGAGCCGGGTTTGTTTAGTCTCACCTGATGCTTGACAGATCCGTCCCAGCACATGCTTTACACATCGCCTAGCAGCTCCCAAGGATGCGCTCCACGTCCGCGCCCGCCTGAACGACCACGGCGTCGGCGCGAAGTTCCTCGGGAAGGTGGCACCGCTGACTTTCGTGCGCGAGCAGGGCGGGGCGGCCAGGTGGAAGCACAACAGCATCGGCGAGTCCGACGAACTTGACGAGCAGGTCGAGAACGGCGCCCACGGAGAACCGGCTGATCATGAGACTGTCGAGCGTGTCGTCGGCAAGGGTGGCGTAGAGGTCTGCGGTGCCGCCGTCGTCGGCGCTGATGTGCCAGTAGCTGTGCTGAGGCTCCCGACGGTCGGCCCTCGGCGCAAAGACGGCCAGGAAGGCATCACCCGCCATTGGGGCGGCATCGCCCTGCTCGAACCGCTGAACGAACATGTCGTAGCTCACCAGGGCAAGTTAGCGCCTCGACCAGAACGATCATGTCAAGCATCTAGCGGGACGCAGGTGTCAAGCATCAGCCCGTGACGGGACAGCTTGGCGAGCCGGTTTCACTGCCGAATTGACCTCTTAAGAATCAAGGCGGCCCGCAAGCGGGCCGCGTCGGCCCGGCCCCGGCCTGCTGGCGACCTTCGGCCGGCATCGGCCGGGCCGGCCGGCCACACTGCGCACCGATTGCCTGTTGTCGATGGTGGTACTGCTGCTCTGCTCGTTGGCGGCAGGTTCAGTCGCCCAGGAACCACAGATAGCGGTGCGGTCCCATCCGAGCGACCTCGCAGAGCCGGCGGATTTCCGCTCGGCTCTCGTCATGCAGCGCATGGCCGGACGGCAAGCGGTCCAACTCGTCAATCAGGAGCGGTAGCTGACGTTCGTTGAACATCGTGTCCAGGAAGGCGCAGAGGCCACTGAGCATGGGATAGGCCGACGGGTCGAGATCGATCAGCTCCTGCGACCAGTCGAAGCCTCGGGCTCCCCGGGAAAGGATCTCCCCCTGCTCTGTCCTCACCTGCATATCGATCACGACTTCACCGTAGGTGGGACGGCGAGACGTCTACTACTGGGGCTCCGCCCCGGACCCCGGCCTTCCCCTCGGAGATCAGCGAAGAACGGGTGGGGCGGGGCTCCCCTCGCCCAGGCACCACGAGGGCTACGCGAGAGCCCCCGGTCGCGCCAAGGCCAAGCCGCTCCGCGGCCGCCTAGGGCGAGCCTTGACACGACCGGGGAACCTCGCACAGGGACAAGCCTGCCTGACCGAGGAGATCCCGTTTCGACGTGCGTGGGGATGACATCCCCAGGCGATCGTGCCAACCACGTGCCAGTAGCCGGTACCCCAGACGGTCAACAGAGGGCATGAGCGGTCACGTGGCTACGTCCTCGACCTGGCCCACCACGGCCTTGTCGGCGCTGATCTTCGTCCTTCCAAACTGACGGTCTGGGTTCCGCGGGCAGCTTGAAACTAGTCTCCACCGCCACCCCGCGCCCCCATCCGGCGGAGGGTAATGCATGTGGTCAAGCGGCCCGTCGTCGGACCGGGAGTCTCGTGGCCTGAACAGACTGATCACCATGAGCACCAGGCGGGTCAGCAGAATCGCGACGACGACAACAAGCCCCGCCGTCTCAACCACTAGAAGGCCATCCGGGCAGCTCGCCGGGTCGCCGATCTTGATCTCATAATCCTTCGGTCGCGGGTTCGAGTCCCGCCCGCCCCACCAGCCGTTTTCCCTGTTCAGCCATGCCGCCGGCGTCTCCGACGAGCGGCTTGCTCCACGCGAGGACGCGTCGGCATCACCGCCTGTCGGCATCACCGCGCCCACCGCAGCGGGTGGGACCAGAGCGTCGCAGGTTCCGACCGCCGGAAATCGCGGGTCGCGGTGCGCGGGTCGGGTGGGTCTTTGGCGGCGTGGCCCGGGTGGCGATGTCTCCGGCCGTTTCACGCCGTCGAGGAAACAACGCACGAGCGTTGGAATGCCATCCTCTGATCCAGGGCCGGGCGGACAGGCTGCTCATGGTGAAAAGACTGATAAGTCCGGCGGATGCTGGCAAAGCGGGCACGGCCGGGTTGGTGCGAAGTGGCCGTTCTGTAATTGGTCAACCAGGGCTCTGAACAGCGGCTATCCCGTTCTCTAGCGGCCTTGCTCCGAGCGGAACCGAGCCCTGCGGTGGACATCGGTACGTCTCATTTGATGTACTCGTATCAAGCTACACGGGGAGCGGCAATGTTAGGCATACTAGGTCCGTTGTGTATCGCGAACGAAGCGAGGAACGCGAAGATAACTTCCTCGAAGGCTCGCGCCCTTGCCGTCGCGCTCATGCTTGATGCCCGGCAGCATATTAACCTCGACGCATTGACGGAGGCGCTCTGGGAAAACCAGATATCGTCAGCCGCTGCGAATGTGCGAAACTACGTCGCCCTGATTCGGGGCGCCCTGAGAAGTGTGGACGAGCGGTTGGGTGATTCGCTCCTGACGGTTCCGGGAAACGGTGTCGGGCTGAAAGCGTCTTATCAACTGGATGTCGACCCGGAAATTATCGACGTGCACACGTTCCGCGCTCTTGCGACACAGGGTCAGCGCGAGTTTCGGGCGAGAAACACGAAGGCCGCCGCCGTGACGCTGGAGCGAGCGCTCCAATTGTGGCGCGGTCCGGCCGGGATCGACGTGGCTGGTTCCAGCCGCCTGAGAAGGCGCCTGGACGCGCTCGACGAACAGCGGATCGGCACCCAGGAATGCCTAATGTTCGCACAGTTCGCGCAGGGCCACGCGTCATCCATTATCCCCAACGTCCGGGACGTTCTGGCCGCTGACCCTCTCCGGGAACCGTGCTGGATGCTGCTGATGAAGGCCCTTTACGCAGGAGGCTCGGTTTCCGCCGCGCTCAACGCCTACCAGCAGGCGAGGACCGCACTCAGCGAGGAACTGGGCATCGAGCCGTCGTCCGAACTGCAGGAGTTGCACGTCGCGATCCTTCGGGGCGACGAGGTTTCGTCACCCCAGATGGGTTCAACATAGCCCGCGAGACGATTACCGGCGTTTTCCGAAAGCCGATCTGCTGTCGTGCAACTCGTCGAGCGCTCGCATGACGTGGCCGACGTCCGCCCGGGCATCTCCGCTTGTCGCCGCCAACAGTTCGGCCCGGCGGCCCAGTTCAGCGAAGAATGAGGCACTGACGCCGGAGGTTGAGGCGACGATTCTGCTCACATCGGTGTCACTCAGCAGGAGCGCTCTTCCGTACAGCGCCAGCAGCCGGGACCTGCCCGTCTCGTCCGGCAGCGGAACCTCGACCAGGAGGTCCACGCGACCGGGGCGTTGCACCAGAGCCTCCTCGACCACCTCCAGCCGGTTGGTGGTGAGCAGGAAGGTGACGTCCGCATCCTCCGCCATCCCATCCATCATGTTCAGCATCTCCGCCAGGAAGGGATTGGTCAGCGCCGCGGAGGGGTGCTCACGCCCCTGGGCGACGAGATCCACGTCTTCGAGCACCACGATGGCCGGCTCGAGCGTCCTGGCGAGCGTGCACGCCTCCCGGATGAACTGCGCGGAGAAGCCGGTGACGATCAGAACCGTCGCGGCCGGTGCCCGGCCGATCAGATGTCGCAGGGTGTGGGTCTTGCCGGTGCCGGGCGGTCCGTAGAGAACGACACCTCTCCTGAGCCTGTGGCCGGCGGATTGGAGGCGGGCACGGTGCTCAGTCGTGCCGACAACGTGTCTGTGCAGGGCTTTCAGCGCGCCGGGCGGGAGGATCACGTCGGCCTGGTCGACCTCCGGCCGGCGATGGAACCGTAGTGGTCCCAGACCGTCGGCGAACTCGTGTGACTCGAACGAGAGAACCTGACCACGGAAGACGCTGTGTTCGACCGCCAGTTTCCGGATGGTGTCCAGGAACCTTCTCGCCACATCCACGTCAGCGGTGAGCACCTCCAACTGCACCTGTTGCGAACCGGTGCGGCGCGCGCCGACGCGCATCAGGACGACGAGGCGGTCGTCCGACGAGACGACCAACAGGAGTCCGAAGCTCACGCATGTCATGTCCGTGTCGACGGCAACCGGAACCGAAACGTAGTCGACGGCGCCCACCTCGAACTGCTGATGACGGCCTGTGGCGTTCACGATGTCGGCCAAGCCGTGGTGCTCGCGGTTGGCGCCACTGATCCCCAGCAGGTCGGCTGTCCTCCCCGGCGCGTCGAGGTACGCGTCAAGCGCCACCTGAACGTTGGGGTGCTCAAACACGGGAAACGAGTCGGTCAACACCGGGAGTCCGTCGGGTTCCCTTCCCAGGTGCGACTCGAGCTGTTGCCGCAGCGCGGAGGGCTTCTCGGCTGGGGCAAGCCGGGAAACCGCGGTCATGAAGGCCCGGAACTGCCGAGCAAAGTCGGCCGCGTCGAAGTCGTCCGTCATCACTTGACAGAGGCTACCGGCTGGTTGGACGACGCCGGAGCGCACCCCATTATCCATCGAGGTTGATCTTCGTGACTTTTTGCGAGGAAGTGGGCCGGATGCGCAGCGAGTGCTCGCCGTATGCGGCCTCTATGCGAGCCCGTGACAGGATTTTTCACATCAGCCACCAGAAAGGAAGTCAAGCATGAGGTTGCGATCTGCCATTGCAGGAGCGGCGTTAATCGCTGGCGTGGGTATAGCGGCTGCGGCGCCCGCCCAAGCGGCTATCTCACAAAGCCAGGACGGCACGACGTGCGTGACCGACCACCGGGACACCGCTGCTTGGACCAATTGCAGCGGAGGAAGTGGCACCTGGAAGATCTACGTCGAGTGCGACTGGCAGGCCGACCACACCGGTGACTGGCACACCGGTGGTGGAAGCGACAGCTACGAGTGTTGGAACGAAGTTCTTGGCGCCAATGTCCGTTGGCGCTGACTGCGCCTTTTAGACTCCAACCACGAGGAGGCACGTTGAAGCGAGCAATGGCACTGGTCGGCGTTACCGCGGCCGCATTCCTGTCTTTCGGCGCCCCCGCCGGCGCCGCAGTCACCGAGACGGTTGACGGAACCACCTGCACCAGCGACTATCGG
The DNA here is from genome assembly GCF_022230955.1 of Micromonospora cabrerizensis. GTDB lineage: Bacteria > Actinomycetota > Actinomycetes > Mycobacteriales > Micromonosporaceae > Micromonospora > Micromonospora cabrerizensis. Next base: position 33,442 of record NZ_JAKKFI010000123.1, on the reverse strand, counting down.
AATACTGCGGGCTGGACGGACTGCCGCGGTGGCGACGGCACCTGGCGTCTCTGGGTCGAGTGTGACTACCAGGGCGACTATACTTCCAGCTGGAAGACCGGTCCCGGGCAGAGGGCCTACGAATGCTGGAACAAGGCAACCGGCGCAGGGGTCGACTGGCAGTAGTGTGAGAGCGAATTGAGGTGCGGCCGGAAACGGCCGCACCTCAATTCAGGCCGTCAGCATAAGGAGACTGATCACGTGGTAAAGGTCGATACCAGTATCGTCGCCATCGACGCGCGGGAGCTCCGCCAAGGGTACGGATCGCGGCGCGTCATCGAGGGGCTGGACTTACAGTTCGGGAAAGGCGTGCTGGGTCTGCTCGGCCCGAACGGCGCGGGGAAGACCACTCTCCTGCGGACCTTGGCCACCGTCGTTCCCGCACAGTCAGGACAGCTGCGCATCCTCGGCTCGCCGGTGGACTCCGTCGCGGACGCGCGCCGAGTTCGTCGGGACATCGGCTACCTGCCGCAGGACTTCGGCTACTTCGGCTCCTTCACCGTGCGGGAGTTCGTCCGATACGCCGCCTGGCTCCGGGAGCTGCCCACCGCGGATACCGCAGCCGCGGTCGACGACGCTCTGGCGATGGTCGATCTCTCCGACCGGGCCACCACCCGCCTCAAGGCGCTGTCCGGCGGCATGTTGCGGCGCTGCGGGATCGCGTCGGCCATCGTCGGTACGCCGAAGCTCGTTATCCTCGACGAGCCCACCGTCGGCCTGGACCCACTGCAGCGTATGGAGTTCCGCCTCCTGATCAGGAGGTTGGCCGCCACGTGCGCCGTTGTCGTCAGTACGCATCTCGTCGAGGATGTCGGGATGATGTGCACCGAGGTGGCAGTGATGGTGCAGGGCCGCATCACCTTCCTCGACACCCCCGACATGCTCGCCGCAGGCGCAGCTGACGACGCAATCGGCGACTCGCCACTGGAGCGGGGTTACACCACCCTGCTGGCCGCCTCGGGCGAGAGGAGCGACAAGTGATCGGAATCCTGCTGATCGAGCTGCGGCGATCACCGATGCGCTGGTTGTTTGTCCCGCTCGTCGTCCTGGGTACGGTGCTGTTGTTCGGTCTCGACCGGGAGTGGATCGGCGTCTGGCCACAGACGAGTGCCTATGCCCAGCGACCGGTGATGTTTCTCAGCGCGGCAGCCGCAGCCGCAGCCGCGTGGTCGTCCGGTCGCGCCGCTCGGCAGGGTATGGCGGACCGCATCTCCGCAAGTGCTCGCCGGCCGGAGATCGTGGAAGCGATGCGGATCGCCGCGACCGGGGCGTACGCCATCGCCGCCTACGCCGCGGTGGTCGTTGCCGCAGTCGTGACCACCGCCCTGGCCACCGACGACATCGCCATCTGGCCGAGCTATCTGCTGCTGGGTGCGACGACGATCATCACCGCGACAGCCATCGGTGATTTGGCCGGTCGTCACCTGCACACCAAGATTGCCGCGCCGATCGCCGGAGCGGGAGTACTCGTTGTCGTCTTCGCCACCACCTCTCAGCCGGTCTTCTCCTTCGTCGTGCTTTCCGGTAGGCCGCAGGTGGAGTTGACTCCGCGCGCCCTCGCCGCCCGAACGTTCCTGTCGGTCGTCGCCGTGGTCGCCGCCGTGGTCTGGTCGCCCAGAACGCCCTTGAGCCGGCAGTTCCGGCTCCCAGCGGTCCAGCGCGTCGGGGCCGCACTCGTCGCGGTTGTCGTCGGTGGCCTCGCCGTCACCGGTGTCGCCGCTGCGGGGGAGGTCTCCCGCCCTCGTGACGCTCCCGCCGAGCCGCGATGCGCCGGGACGAACATCCGGGTGTGCGTCTGGCCGGAGAACCGCAAGTACCTCCCACACGCCCTGGACCTCGCCGAACGGATCACGGCGGCCACGGCGATGACGCCGAAGCCGGTCACCTCGATCACCTTCGTCGAGGAGGGACTGCGCCGCTCACCGACCGGCCAGGACGACGGGTTCCCGCTCGGCATCACCGACTTCTCGACGGCGTACATGATGACCCTGCAGATGCTCCCGCCGTTCGGCACGTGCGAGTCCTACGACTCGCCACAGACGCAGTCCTGGACGGAGGCGTGGATCCGGGTCATGGATTGGATTCTGGTCGGCAGCGCCGGCCCGATCGTCGCGCAGCGGTTGCCCGCCGGAAGGTTGGCTGCGGCGACAGACCTGAGAAGTCTGGCTGAAGACCAGCAGAGAGCTGCCGTTGCAGGGCTCTACCGCATCCTGGAGGGACCGTACTGTGACGCTTGATTTGGCACAGGCCAGGGCTTTCCTGAGGCCTCGTCGGCTTGCCATGATCTTGCCCGCGATGGTCGTCGCCTCGGCTCCGGGGGCATTCTGGGGGCAACAGGCTGTCGACGTGCCGCAACTGTCGGGCCAACCCAATACGCCCATGCTCGGTGCCCTGCTACTGCCGCTGCCGCTCGCCTGTCTCGTAGTAGCCGCCCTGCACAGTGACATGAACGAGATGGAGCAGCGGGCCGCGCGCAACCTGCGTCGTCTCGAGGTCGCGCAGGTCGCGGCCCTTCTGTCGATCGCCGGCGCGCTGCTGACCCTCGCACTTGCGGTCAACAACCAGAACCACGTCATCCTGTTCGCGCTACGGGGCCTGATCCTGTGGACGGGAGTCGGACTTGCTGCCATGCCGCTCATCGGCCGTCAGGTCGCCTGGGCGGCGCCGATGGGGCTCTTCGTCACCATGTCACTCGTCACCCGGGACGCGAACGGTGATGTCCATGTGTGGGCCATCCCCGCCTATCCCATCGATTCGATCGGAGCGTGGGGGATCTCCATCGCCGTGTGCGTCATCGGCATTGTTCTCGCGACATCGGAAACCAACTGGTTGCGAGGGCGATTTCCGAGGCTGAGCAGAACGCGACCGGTCACAGCGGCGCGGCACCCGGGCGCGCCCGGAAAGGTGGACCTGGAACGACTGTAGGGAGCACAGCCTCGGGCACCCGCTCGTCGGTCAGGTTTGGTGCAGCACCGCCCGGTAGCCCCACGACGCCGCGACGATCAGCACCGCGATCCCCACCACCAACGGGCACCAGCGACCACGCGGGCGGGCAAGGGCGACGACGACGGTCGCGACGTACAGCACCGCGACGACAGCCGTCCAGACTGTCGCGGTGGACACGCGATCGGCGATCCGGCAGCCGGCGGGTGCAGGCAGGACGGCCGGGCATCGGTCGGACCAGCCCGGCGGATAACTGCCTCACAGCTTCTCGGCACCGAGCTTTCGTCGTGCGGCCGACTGGTAGGCACTGACCACGAGGGACAGGTCAGCTCGTGCCTCGCGCCAGTCATCCCTGGGCCACTGCTTTGTACGGGCTTGCCTGGCCAGATGGACGAGTTGCCCGTCCAAGCGGCGGGCGACATCCACGATGTCACGATCTTCAAGCAGTTGGACCTGGGCCAAGCGCGAGTTGATGCGGTCCTCCAGGTCCCGGGCCTTCACCTCGATCTGATCCTTCTCATCGAGCGGCGCCCGAGCCAGGTTGCCGAGGTGGAGAACAAGAGCATGGGAGGCAGCGAAGAAGCCCGCCAGTCGCTCGGCTCTGTCCGCCCGCTGCTGACGGCGGCGTTCGAGTGAGTACTGGAGCCAAACCACGGCCATAGCCACCACCGCCGAAATCGAGGAAGCCAGAAGAGCCGTTCCCGACTTGCCCACCGGATCAGGCTAGGGCAACAGGACCTCGGGGCTCTGCCCGGAACCCGGCCCTCCGCAGAGATGCCGCCGACCACCCCGCCGGGCACCACCTCCGCTGACAGCAACCTTGATCTTCCGCGGGACTGGCGCACCTATGATCGGTGGCCCCCACCAAGGACGCTCGCTCACACCAAAGCCACCCAGCACCCCGCGTTCGACGTCGGCCGGGTCCCTACGCTCCGCTGCCTCAAGAGACCGTCACCTCGAGGAATGGACGCTGGAAGCCGGCCTCCTTGCTGTTGAAGCCGACCCACGGGCCGTGACCCGCCGCCAGTTGTGTGACGCCGATGTTGATGGGCTTGCCGGCGGCCAGTTGCTCCTTGACATAGCTGGTGAGGTCGAGGCGACGCCACATCCTCTGCTCGTCCGAGCCGATCACGCCGATGATCGCCCCCAACTCCGGGCGGTCGGCGCAGGTGATGTCCTCCTCCAGCCACTTCGTGTTCAAGTCCACCCTGAGGACGGCCGACGTGGTGAAGTCCACATTGGGGTCTGCACCCATCCCGCCGTAGAGCCACAGGGTGGCGCTGCGGACCGTGCCGGGGACGGATGTCGGCTCGAACCGGAGATAGCTCAACCGCCGGTAATCAGCATCTACCGTCGGGTCGTTCGGATGGTGGCGGACCTCCAGTTGGGTTCCGAGTCCGAACTTCTTGCCGGCGTCGACGCCGCAGCGGACGAAGGCGTCGTTGGTCGGCGTCATCCGGCGGGCCGGCACGTCCGCGTACGCGTCGGTGGTGTTGGCGTAGATCCGAACCTCGGCGACCACCGTGGAGTTGGTGGACGAGTTGCCCTGCCCGACGAGGCGCACATAGCGGGCGGTGGTCGGCGTGATCGGGTACACCTCGGCGTTGTCCGTGGCGGCGGAGGAGACGGCTCTGGTCGCGGCGGCCTGCCAGTTGGTGCCGTCGGTCGAGGTCAGCAGGTCGAAGGCGAAACTTCGCTGCGAACCGAAGGCGAAGGCGACGTTCACCGCACCGACGGTGCGCTGCGCGCCGAGGTCGACGTCGAGGGTTGAGCCCGCCCAGGTGGTGCCCAGGTCGCCGTCGATGGTGTCCGCGGCGCGGTGGGCGTACTCGCCGGCGGTCACCGAGGCGATGGGCAGCGAGTTGCGGGTCTTCCCCGGCACCCGGAAGTGGACCTTGTAGCTCGGACCGGCGGCCCCGTCCTGGCGGTAGGTGGCCACGGTGGCCGTGCCGGGCACTTCGGCCGCCTGGCTCACCTGGGCGTACCCGCCGCTCTGGCTCACCGGCGTGACCTGCGGGGGGCCGGTGGTGCCGGGGGCGAGCACCACGTCGTACCGGAAGCGGTCCGGCGTGAAACCGGCGACCGGCGCGCCGTCCACGTGCAACCCGGCCAGCTGGGTCGTCGGTGGTGCCGGCAGGGACCAGTTGGCGAGCGGCGTCAGGGACGGCGCCGCCGGCGGCTGCTCGCCGCCGAACAACGGGGTCAGGCGCAGCGCCAGGGTGGCGTTGGTGACACCGGGCAGGTGTACGACGAGCTTCCGGACGCCCGCCTGGGAGTTCTGCCCCGGCGGGTTGGGGCTGCCCGGCATCGGGGCGGGAAGTCCGATGGACATCGTCGCGCCGGCCGGGCCGACGACTTGCACCGCCAGGCGCTCGTCCCCCCGGTGCAGGGTGGCGGACCGCCCGTCCGGGGCCAACACGACGTCGGCGCGGGTGTGCAGGAAGGACCGGTAGTCGATCGCCGCCGTGGACCGTACCTCGTCCTGGACGAGCACCTGACGACGGTCGTCGAAGAGTCGGATGCCGCGTCGGGCCTGCTGAACCCGGCCGCCGTACATCGCGGTCAGGTCGGTGATGGCGTGCCACTGCTGGGGGGAGGAGCCGGTCGACACGATCCGGGCGCCCTGGGCCAGGGCGGTTGTCGGCGTCGGGCCCGCACCCAGCAGCATCGTGTTCTGCCCCTGCGGGTGGTTCACGTAGTGGTCCCACCGGCCGCCGGTGTTGTTCTGCCAGGTGAAGTAGTTGGCGAGGTCGTAGTCGTCCGCGCCGAGTTCCTCGAACCAGCGTGTCCCGGCCGCGTCCAGGACGAACGAACCAGCGTCCAGGTTCTGGTGGCCGGCGACCGGGTCGGACCCGGCTCGCAGCCCCTTCGTCGCGACATGGACGCCGTTCGGATCGTCCCAGTCGCTGCGCGCCGTGGCCACCTCCACGTGCCGGAAGTAGGCATCGGTCGCGGCGGGATGGGTGGTTCCGGTGGCGGTTGCCGGGTCGTACCAGAGGATGTCCAGTGGCGTGGCCCCCTCGTCGGCCCGGGCGGCAGCCCAGGCGGCCCAGTCAGGCCGCTGGTGGCGCTGGGCCAGCCACATCAGATACGGCACCTGCCGGCCCCCGGCGGTCAGTGGGTTGAAGAAGCCCGTACCCCCGTCGCCGTAGTTGAAGAGCGCTCCCTTCGGTCCGCTGATGTGGATGGCGAAGTCACCGGTCTTCGCCAGGCCGGGCAGGCCGGAGACGCCGAAGTCGGTGCCCGTCGCGGTGGTGAAGGCGGCCAGCCAGGTGACCAGGTATTCGGTGGCGAAGAGCCAGTAGGACGGACCTTCGGCGTAGGCGCCGTCGGGGCCGTACTCCGCGATGCCGTACTGGATGGAGCGGACGCTGCCGACCAGCAGATCGTTCACCTTGGTGCGGGCCGTGTCGCCGGCATCGGTGCCGATCGCCAACGCTCCCAGCGCGACACCGTTGCAGACGATGTTCCAGTTGTGCGGCGCGGTGAAGTTCCCTCCGCCCAGCAAGGGCAGGGTCGCATCGATGCCGTGCCTGATGATCGCGTCACGGATCGTCGTCCGGTCGCTTGCGGACAGGGACTGGTAGAACCAGTCGTAGCCGATCGCGAGGGCGTGTGTCATCTGCGCGACGTCGAGGAACCTGCGGTGCGGGTTCCAGGTCTGCAGGCTGGCGGCGGCCAGCAGCTCCGCCCTCGCGCGTTGGGCGTACTCCTGCGGGTTGGTCCCTCCGCTGGGGGAGATGTTCCACACCAGACCCAGCGCGTAGATCCGGCGCTTGACGTCGTCGGCGGTGACCTCCCCGCTCGTCAGCCGCTCGTTGGTCGGCAGCTTCTCCGCGTTGGTGTCGAGCATCCGATCGGCGCGTTCCCGTACCGCGGTGAACCACCGCTGTGCCCGGCTGTCGGTCGTGAGCCGGTTGCGCGCGTTGCCGAAGGTCTCCGCCGTGGCGAGCAGCCGGGGATGCGGCCGGCCGGCGATCCGGGACACGATGTCGGCTGGTGGTTCGATGGCGGCCAGCTGACTGGCAGCCGATCGGCTGCCGGTTGGTCCGGCCCCCGTGGCCGGGCCGGGTGCGGAGACGGCGACCAGGCAGGACGCGCCGAGCACCAGGACGGTCAGCCGAGCGCGCCAGCGGGCAGCCGCAGGCGTGATGACAGTCGACACAGACAACCCCCGTTGAAAGCGTGACGAGCGCGTTGACCGTAGCGAGGGAGGTGTGTCGTCACAAGAGGTCTGCGATCGTTGGCGACTCGCGCGGAGCATCGACGCGCCAACAACCGGAGCCGTGAGGATCCATCCTTGCGACCACTCTGCTCACAGGGCGACTTGCCGGCGGGCGGCCAGTCGGCTGACCGTGAGATTGATTGCCAGGACTCCGAGCACGGCACCGAGAAGCACATCTCGCGGTCCAGGATCCCTCAGACCGTGGAGCACCCATTGGTTCTGCTCATAGGCCACCATGGGCAGGATCAGCGCCAGGAGGACGGCGCTGGCCGCGATCGATATCCGCACATCGAGCGCCGCACCCACGAGAGCCGCCACCAGCCCCGCCGCCACGATGACCGGCAGGGTCAACTGGTCGACCCAGCCATTGAGCGGATTGGGCGTCACGGCGGTGATGGCCATTGCCACGACGACAAGCCAGATCCATGGTCGCGTCGCCCCTGACTGACGCGTTCGAAGCAGTGGCACCATCGTCAGCGCGGCCATCACGCACGCCCACATGGAGGGTTGCATGGGCAGGTAGAGACCCGTCCGGACGCCCAGCAGCGTGTCAAGGCCCGTCCATGGCTCCAGATACCACGGGTCGATCGCCACGGCGTACCAGATCTCCGCGCCGAAGGCGCCGATCGTCAGGGCGAGCGCGAGGCGGTATCGAGCCCATGCTGCCGCGGCGATCGCGAGAAGCAGCAATACCGGCGTGACCAGGCTCCCCTCATGCTCGTAACTGGCGGAACCACCCGGCAACAGCATCCACAGGCGCCACAGGAGCGGCAGGGACGCAAGTGCAACGCCGCACACGAGCAGGGACAGCGCGGTCAGTCGCAGCGCGGAGTGCCGCAGGGCCTCCCGGGAGCCGAGCCGGTCCACACCGGAGCGAACCCGCAGACCTCCGACCACGAGTGCGAGGGACTCCCGAAGCCGTGGGTGCCTCCGGTCCGTCTCACCCGTGACCAGCAGCGTTTCCAGCATCTCGTCGGCGCGGTACTGCCGGTAGGCCCGGGGGTACGCGCGCAGCAGCCACCGGTAGCGGCGCTCCAGGCCGGTCATGCCGGCGCCGTCCGAACCGTCGCGGCCGTCGACCGTACGGAGCGGTCTCGAACGACCCGAGCCGCGGCGATCAGGCGCGCCGCCTCCTCGTGCAGTGCGGACAACCCGCGCTCGGTCAGCTCGTATGTGCGACGGGCGCGACCGTTGACCACCGTCTCCTCGGCCACCCGCACCATCTCCTCGCCGGTGAGCCGGTCCAGCGCGGCGTACAGCGTGCCGGTCGTCAACCGCACTCGCCCGTCGGACAACTCCTGCGCGCGCTTGACGATGGCGTAGCCGTGCAACGGCTCGTCCTGCAACGCGGCGAGGATGAAATAGGTGGGTTCTCGCATCGGCGCGGAGGGCTTAGTCATGTCATCAACATAAGCAGATCATCGACCTATCGGTCAAGATGCAACTCTGCTCAGCAGTAGTCCAGAACCCCTCCCGAGCAGCCATCTGGGCGACATCCGCGGTCTGGGCAGAGCGAGCAGTCAGCGTCCAGGCTCTGCCGGCGCGCCGTCCGTCCCCACTGCGCCCGGGTGCCTGACTGACGCTCGCACCGGCTCACCCGTACGGGGCGTAGTGGATGCTGCGGGACCAACGCCGCCAGAAGGGCAGCGGCAGGCAGCCCATCGGTGCCTCGCCTCCGATCTCGGTCTCGACCGATCCATCAGCGAGCGTGACCGAGACGGCCGAGCGGCCGGGAGCGAACACCTCCGAGACCCGGCCGGCGATCACCGAACGGGCAATGTCGTGGAGCAGGGCCACATCTTCGGGGCCGGCGCCCAGTTCCCAACGGCCACCATGGTCGCCGATCCCCACGATGATGTCGCCGGAGAAGTCAGTCCATCCGAAGGCACGAGCCCTGGGGTTACGCGGTGCGACGCCTACCGTGATCCCGCCCTCGATGTTGTCGACCCTCACCGCCGCCGCCCCGGCCAGCTCCCTCGCCATCTGCCTGGCGAATTCCAGGGTCGGCGGCCAGGACGGTTGGTCGGTGTGGGGTTCGTCCTGGCCCTGCTCTCGCGTCACGCACCCAGTCTGTCAAGGCATCAGGAATGAGGGGGACCTGCTTACCACTGCGCCCGAAGGGCCGCTCCGCGCCCTAGCTGGGTTTGATGCTGGCGAGTTGAACGAGCAGCTGAATCAGCCGGTAGGCGTCGCCGAAGTCAGCGGCCTGGAAGGCGACCGTGCGGCCGCCGCCGACGCGGGCCACGCCCGGCACCAGAACTGCGAGGTCGACCATGTACGGCCCGTACAGGTCGACCTCGACGTCCACCGGCCCGGTCATCGTGACTGGGGGTATCGATCCGCGCCGAGTGATCGCATCTGCGCAAGCGCGGCGCAGCCGCTCCCGCGCCTCCTGCGGGTGCAGGGCCACCGCGGCGGACTGTCCCAGGGACTGCTTGACGGCGACGGTGACCGCCGAGGGCGCCAGCTCGCCGAATTCCGCACACGCGCCGTCGTCCCCGCTGAGCAGAACGACGGGCACGTCCAGGTGTCCTGCCATGGCGGCGTTGAGGCCGATCTCGCCCAGCGAGCGTCCGCCCACCCGTACGTCGAGGATGCTGTCACTTATCGTGTGCGCCAGCACGGCGGGCCCGGCGCCGGCCCGAGCGTGGTAGCCGATGAACAGGACAGCATCGGTCTGCTCGTCCAGCCCGGCCAGCATCCCCAGCGGGCGGGGCTTGCCTCGTACGAGATGAGCACGCCGGTCGAGATCCTCCGGCAGGAGGTTCCGAAACGTCCCGTGCGCGTCGGCGACCCACACCACGGCGTCGGGTTCGGCGTCGAAGACACCCGCGATCACCGCGTTCGCCTCGGCTGTCATCAGAGCCCGGCCGCGCTCGTAGTCGTAGCGATCCGGATTCGTCTCGATGGGATGCACAACCCCCGAGATGCCTTCCAGGTCCACCGAGATCAATGCCTTCATGAAGCTGGGACCCTACGCGCTCCTGGTACAACGGTCGACCTCGCGCGCAGGCGCGATGGTCCCTCGATCTGCATGGTTCCCGAGCGAACGAACGGCGCAATAGCGACGTAGAAGGCCGTCGCGCGACCAGATGGCTAAGGGGCGCTCTGACTCTGCTGGCGGCTGCGCCTGATGCTGGCGACCTCGCCCCTGATGGGCAGCCAGTAGAAGGGGATGAACGCGATGACCACGACGAGGCCCACGACCGGATGGAGGGCGCCCAGTGCGGTCCCGACGGCGATCCAGAGCGGCGCGGGGCGGAAACGTCTGCTGATCGCCCGGGCGGTGTCGTTGTCGGTGGTGGAGGTCAGCAGTCGGCGGCCACGTCTGGCGTACTCCCAGATCACGTTGAAGAGGATGGCGGCCACCTCGTAGGTGGCCCCGTAGAAGATGAGCGCGGTGCGCTTGCCGTGGCCGGACTCGAACGCGTGCGCCAGGAGGGACGAGGCGAACGGCAGGAACGCGATCACCATCAGCAGCAGGGTGTTGAGCAGGAGCAGCATACGGTCGACCGACCGGATGTGGTCGAACATGACGTGGTGGTTCACCCACATCTGCCCGATCAGCAGGAAGGTGATGGCGTACGCCACGTAGGAGGGCCACAGCTCGGTGAGGCCACGGAGCAGGTGCTCGGTGTCCTCCGGCGGCTGGATCTCCAGCACGAGCAGGGTGACGGCGATGGCAATGACCGCGTCGCTGAAGGTGACTGCCCGCTTCGGGTCTCGTTCCGCGCCGATCGGGTTGCTGGATCTGGTTGTGCCCTCCGTGGAGGCGCCGCGGGCCGCGCGGAACCAGCGCATGAGTTTCCCCCCAACGCTCAGAGCAGCCGGTACACGCACCGCAGGCGCGGTCGTCCCCAACGTGTCCTGACCCGCCGACCGCGCCCCCTTGCGGCATCTCAGAGGTGCCACTGGGCCGTTTCGGCAGACAAGGACCCGTTGCCCGAACCTTCCGGGCGTCGCGGGTTTCCCGCCGTCGCCAGAACCAAACCGGCTACGGGACCTGCCCGCGACGATCACGTCGCCCGCCGTCAGCCGATGTTGATCAGCAACACCTGGTCGTCGCGGAGTTCGGCAATGGTGTCGCGCAGCAGCCTCAGCGTGTCCAGACCGGCCGTGCCGCTCTCCTCGAAGGCCATCCCCATCTCCGCGAAGTGGGCGACCAGGTCTTCCTCCCGGTGCGCGCCGGGATCGAGCTGATCCACCAACCCCGGGGCTGAAGTGATGAGCGTGGTCAGGCCGTACGCGCTGTTGATGGCCTCCGACTCGGCATTGAACTCCGACTGCTCCAGGTCGATGCCGCGTTCCTCCAGATAGGTCAGGACATACAGCATGCAGTAGCCGGACCAGTCGTACTCCTGCCGCGTCTTGCCCCCGTGTTCCGCCAGGTACGAGTGGAACGACGACGGCGATGTGCGGGCCAGGCGGGCCAGCTCGGTGATGCTGTCCCTGGGGACCAGGGTCAGGGACGCGATCGCAGACACCACACTCTCCTCGTACGACTCTGCCGCCACAGCTTCGGTCAGCTCGCCGGGCACGTTACTGGGAGGCAGTGACACCGCTTCGGGTGTCGGTGCTGGTCTCCGCCTCGTTCAGCCAGCGCCGATACCACCGGGTGAAGTCGAGCGGCGTCCCGTCGTCATCGTGGAGCGGCCGGAAGCCGCCACCGTCGGCGGTGTCGTCAGCCCACATCTGCCCCCGGGCGGGGCCGCTGACGACGAGAGCCTCCCGCATCGCGCAACCGAGGTGACACAGGTACAACAATCCGATCGAGTGCTCGGGCTTGAAGACGATGGCGTCGTGCTGTTCCCAGTACTCGTCCTCGGCCGCGTTGAACTCGTCCACCGAGTCGTAGTCCGCGTCGTCCGGTGGCTCAGGTAGGTCATCGGCCGGGTTGAACGCCTCGACGTGTGGGAAGGGCTGCCCGAGGGTGTCCAGATCGGTGAGGGTGGCGCCGTCACCCTCCCACTGCCACCGTCCGTCCGTGTGGCGCATCGGAAAGAGCCCGTAGGCCGGGCCCGCGCCGCCCCTCCCCGCTCCCACCAGGAAGGACCGGTACTCGCCGGGTAGCTCGACCTGGAACTGTGTCTCGGCCTCGGCGAGTTCCTCGGCCCGCAGTGGCGGCTCAAGCTGCCAACCGTGGCTGGAGGATCCGAAGACATCATCGGCGCCGGGCGCGGCGGCCAGCCGCGCGAGCCGTTCGCGGACGTCTGACCAGTCGGGGTTTGTCACGGACGGCACGATACAAGTCCGGGGTGACGTCATTCAGGTACGTCGTTCGACGTCGCGAGGAGCCCGGAACCCTCAGCCACGGTGGTCAGCGCAGCGCAGCGCGGGCGCCACCTCAGGCTGCGTCACCGACCTGCCGCGACGCTGCCGTCCGGCGTGACAGGTCGCTTCGCGCCCGGGCCGGTACGCCGATCGAGGACATCGCCTCCACGTAGCGCCGGTACGCCTGGGCGGCCTCGCCGTGCCGGCCCGCAGCCGTCAACGTTCGGACGAACTCGCCGTGCACGCCCTCGTCGTGGGGCTCCAGTTCGAGAGCGCGGCCGAGGTGGCGGACGGTCTCGTCGACGCCGTGTGCCAGCGCGGCCAGCTCGCGTACGACCCGCAGGTAGACCCGACGTGCCTCGTCGCGGGTTGGTCGGGACCAGTCGTCGTACGGCTCGTCCTCCAGGAAGTCGCCCTGGTAACGCTGTTCGGCGAGCAGGAGCGTGGCGCGTGCGTCATCGGTGTCACCGTGCTCGGCCAGCCGGAGGCCGTGTGCCGACTCGGCGAGAAACTCCTCGACATCCAGCTCCACGTGATCGACGTCGAGCGCCAGACTGGGGTGCGCGGCGATGACGAAGTGGTCCGTCGACCCACGGCGCTCCGGATCGAGGACGCCGCGGAGGGTGGACAGGGCCACGGACAGGCGGTGGCTGACCCGCTCCGGGTCCTGGGCGGGCCAGAGCATCTCGCCGAGTTGCTCGCGGGGCACCGCGCGACCGCGTCGGGCGGCGAGGATCCGGAGCAGGTCCCGTGCCTTGCGTGACTGCCAGGCGTTGGCCAGCACCGGGGAGCCGTCCACGTACACCTCGAAGCGTCCGAGGGTGCGGACGGTGACCTGCGCGACGCAGCGTGGGCGCTGCCGGCTGAGCGTCGGTGGCGGTACGCCGGCAGCGGTCAGCCGCTCGGCGGCGAGCCGGGCGTCGACGCGTTCCTGGAGATCCGCCCCGGGTAACCGGCTGAGCAGCACCGTCAGTCGGTCCGCGGCCACCGCCGACCTGATGTCGCGCAGGGTCGCTGCCGCCTCTCGCCAGGCGTGGCGGGTGTCGTCGGAGTCGACGGCGGCAGCCCCCCGAAGCTCCAACGCCTCGGCGAGGGCGGCGCGGTCGCGGTGCAGCCGGGCGGCGGTGGACGCCGTCAGCGCCACCTCGGCGGCGCGCTGGTGGTCGCCGGCCTCCAACGCCACCCAGCCGAGTGCGAGTCGGGCGGTCGCCGAGTCCGGGCCGCGTTCCAGTTCGACGGCGCGCTGTGCCAGGGCGAACGCCGCAGCGCCGTCCTCGGTGGCCAGCACCCGGGCCAGCCCGGCGAGCGCCGGTACCTGGATCTGATGGTCGTTGACGGGTTCGCTGGCGCGCAGCGCCTCTTCGTACGCCGCGCGGGCCAGGTTGGTCCGGCCCCGGAGCGCGTGGACGTCGCCGATCCCCACCAGGGGGTACGCCACCTTGCGGGAGCCCATGCGCTGGAGGAGCGGTACGGCGCGTTCGTAGCACGCGATGGCCTCGGCGAGCTGACCGAGGTGGAAACAGGCCGAGCCCTCGTTGCAGAGCGCCAGCGCGAGCATCGCGGCGTGCCCGTTGGTCTGGGCCAACTCCACCGCGGGCCGCACCTCGGCCAGCGCGTCGAGGTACCGGCCCTCGCCGACCAGGGCGGACGCGCGGTTGGCGCGGATGCGGGTCACCTGCACGGTATCGCACGCCGCCTCGGCGGCCCGGAGCGCCTTCTCGTGATGCGCGTCGGCCGCCGGTCGGTCACCGCGCAGCTTGGCGTCGAGGGCGAGCGCGGTGTGCGCGGCGGCCAGCGCGGCGTCGCCGCCGACGGCTGTCGCCGCCGCGAGGGCGCGTTCGGCGTTGCGGCGGCACGCCTCGGCTTCCCCGGTCGTCCACTGCGCCGAGGCGGTCCAGGCGAGCAGCCGGGCGTTGTCGGTGGACGGGTGCGGGTCGAGCACACCACGCTGGAAGACCTCGAGGGCAGCCTGCGGTTCACCGCGCAGGTAGTGCACGAGGCCGTACTGCCAGGCGAGCCCGGCGGCGAGGGACCCCTGATGGTCGTCCAGCGTGGCGTACTCGGCGAGCGCGGCGTCGAAGTCGCCGCGCATCTGTAGCGCCTCCCCGTAGAGCAACCGCAGCCCGTCGGACCGGACGTGGCCGGGCAGGGACTGGAAGGCGTCCACGACGGCCTCGGCGCCGCCCGAGGCCAGCAGCTGCGCGCCGTGGTCGGCGAGGACCGGCGCCGCCGCCTCGGTGACACCAGATTCCGCGTACGACCGGAGGGCCGGGACGGGGTAGCCGTGCTCGGCGTACCACGTTGCCGCTCTCGCGTGCAGACGCTGCGCCGCCGGCGGCCCCAGCGGGAAACGGCGGCGGGCGACGCTGGCGACGACCGGCACCATCCGGTACGCGTGCCCACCCTCGCTCGCCGGGACGAGAATGCCGGCGCGAGCCAGTTGGTCGAGTCGGTGCACCCCGTGCCGGTGCCCCAGGAAACCGCTCAGGTCGGCGTGGATCGGGTCGAGGTGCGCCGCGTCCCGCAGGAGACGGTGGGCTTCGGGCGGCAACTCCGCGAACACCTCCCGCACCAGATAGGACTCCAGCGGTGACCCCGGGCCGTCCAGGTTCCCGCCGGTGGCGGCCGTTGTGGCGGCCAGCGTGACCAGCGCCGGCCAGCCACCGGTCGCGGCGTGGATCCGGGTCGTGAGTGCCGGGTCGGTCAGCCCGTGGTCGGCGGCGAGTACGGATGTCACCTGGTCGGGCGTGAGCCGGAGATCCGTCGGGCCGTGCTCGGCCAGCAACCCCGACTGCCGCTGGGGCAGCGTCGGCGGGTGCCGGGTGACCAGGATGACCCTGAGCTGCGGGGGAAGCTGCTCCAGGGTGTCCAGCAGGGTCTGCAGCCGTCGGCGAGAGAGCCGCGGAACGTCGTCGAGGATGAGCCAGCTCGGTTCGTCGGCGGGCAGGTCGGTCGCGGATCGGGCGCCGAGGGTGGCCAGCCACTCCGGCCCGGCGGTCGCCAGAGCGGCCACGTCCGGGCCGTCACACCACCGCACCGGGCGGTCACCCAGCCAGCCCCGCACGGCGAAGGTCTTGCCGTACCCGGCTGCGGCGACCACGACGGTGCACCGCCGGCTCCACTCCCGATCCGTCGTGGCGTTCATCGTCCTATTGGGCGCTGTGCCGGCGGCCGTGCGTACGGGAGCGTCGCCGTTACGACACCGAATCCCGGCGCATTTGACGCCACCTTGACGACGCTCTGAACCCCGTCTCGAAGGATGTCCCGGCAAGGAACGCCGAGGCGCGAACCGTCCGGGTCCGCGTCTCGCAATCGATCGGATGAGGAGTTGTGATGGCAAGAGTGCTGTCGGGACGCGCACTGCTCGCGGTGCTGGTCGTCCTGCCGACGCTGACCGCGTGGAACGCCGCGCCGGCCAGCGCCGCCGGTGGGGCCGACCCCGGGGTGTACGCCGACGAGCCCGTGGACCGCGACGTCGAGCTGGCGCGGCTGGGCTACCGCAACGGTGTGCGGGTGGTGTTCTCCCGCGACGAGGTGTCCGGCGACTGGGGTCTTCGTCAGGACGGCGAGATGGGCCGCAACGCGCCCCTGGCGTACGACGACAAGCAGAGCATGTTGCAGACGTACCTGAGCATCACGCCCAGGTCCGTGCCGGTGCCGCGGGTGCTGCTGTCGGAACCGCCGGCCGGCACGCCGACCCCACCGGAGCTGGCCTACCGGACCGTCGTGGCGTCCCCGGTGGTCGCCGACGATCTGGTGGCGCCGACGTCGAGCGCGATGTCCACCGCGGCGGCGATGACCTGCTGGGACCTGTACTGGAACTCGTACAACTGGGCCGAACTGCCCGGCTACCCGAACCCGACGTCGGTGTGGCACCCGGCGAAGACGTACTACTCGTCGGACTTCGGCGGAATGAAGATGTACTCCTACAGCTACCTGGCCAACTGCGGCGGGTACGCCCGGCACCGGATCTACTACAAGTCGTTCGGTGACTACTACAAGCACCACGACTACGAGGTGGCGTTCGGCCACTGGCAGGCGGTCAAGAAGGGCTCGGTGCACCGCTACCGCAAGGTGCTCTACGACGGCACGTCGGGGGACACCCGCAACGGCAAGTACACCGGCTGACGGGGCAGCTCAGCCGTTGATCGTGTCCATTGCGCGACGATCGGATCGAGGTTGCCGGGCTGCGGATCTAGCCTGATCCGGTGATGTCGACGGCTGGCACGGGCGTACGCGTCAGGCTGCTCGGGCCGGTGGAGGTGGTCGTCGCCGACGCCGCGCAGGCGGTGAACGGCGTGCGCCGCAAGGCGGTGCTGGCGACGTTGGCGCTGCACGTGGGCCGGGTGGTGAGCGTGGACCGGCTCCTCGACGTGGTCTGGGGTGAGCAGTTGCCCGCCACCGCGGCGAACACGCTGCAACGCCACGTCTCCTACCTGCGCGGAGTGCTCGGCGAGCCCGGATCGATCGTGGCGCGTCAGCCCGGTTACGTGCTCAACACCGGGCCGGAGTCCACGGATGTCCAGGCCGCCGAGCACCTCCTCGAACTGGCCCGGCGCTCGCCGGACCGGAGCGAGCAGGTGACTCACCTGACGGCTGCGGTGGCGTTGTGGCGGGGGCCCCCGTTGGCCGACGTGGCCGGGTCCGCCTGGCTTGAGGAGCAGGCAGAACATCTGGCTCGCCTGCGGTTGGAGGCCGAACGAGCGCTCGCCGAGGCCCGGCTGTCCGTCGGCGAGCACGCGCGGCTCGTCCCCGGGTTGGAACGGCTCGTCCGGCAACACCCCCTCGACGAGCACCTGCACGCGCAGTTGATGCTCGCCCTGTACCGCGACGGCCGGCAGGGCGAGGCGGTCGCCACGTACCGACGGCTGCGCGACGCCCTCCGGGAGAACCTGGGCATCGACCCGAGCCCCCGGCTCCGGGATCTGGAGTGCGCCATCCTGCGCCAGGACGCCGCCATCGCCGCACCCACCCCGGCCGTGGTGGCACCACCTCCGGTGGCGGCGCAACTGCCTCCTCCCGTACCGACGTTCACCGGGCGCGACGCGGAGCTGGCCGCCCTCGACGCGCTGGTCGACCGGGGCGGCGCCGTGGTGGTGTCCGGCACCGCGGGCGTCGGCAAGACCGCGCTCGCCGTGCACTGGGCCCACCGGGCGGCCGAGCGCTTCCCCGACGGGCAGCTCTACGTCAACCTGCGCGGCTTCGACCCGGCGGCGACACCGACCGACCCGGCGCGAGCGCTGCACGGGTTCCTGGAGGCGCTCGGCGTTCCGGTGGCACGGATGCCGAGCGACCCGGACCTGATGGTGAGCCTGTACCGCACGACGGTGGCCGGCAAGCGTCTGCTGGTGGTGCTGGACAACGCGCGCGACGCGGAGCAGGTCCGGCCGCTGCTGCCCGGCTCACCCGACTGTCTCGCGATCGTCACCAGCCGCGACCAGCTTCTCCCGCTGGTCGTCACCGAGAGCGCCCAACCGGTGCCTCTGGGCCTGCTGAGCCCTGGCGAAGCCCGCGACATGCTGGCCCGCCGGCTCGGGGCGGGCCAGATCGCCGCCGAACCCGGCGCGGCCGACGACATCGCCGACCGGTGCGCGCGACTGCCCATCGCCCTGGCCATCGTCGCGGCCAGAGCCGCCACCAACCGGCACTTCTCGTTGGCGGCGGTCGCCGGTGAGCTGGGCGATCTGGACGCCTTCCACGGCGGTGACGAGGCCACCGACGTCCGGGCGGTCTTCTCCTGGTCCTGCCGGACGCTCAGCCCACCCGCGGTCCGGCTGTTCCGGCTGCTGAGCCTGCATCCCGGCCCGGACGTCTCCGTCCCCGCCGTGGCCAGCCTGGCCGGGATCACCCCGCAGGCGAGCGGTCCCCTGCTGACCGAGCTGACCCGGGCGAACCTCCTGACCGAGCACACCTACGGGCGCTACGCGTTCCACGACCTGCTGCGCGCGTACGCCGCCAGCCTCGCCGACGATGCTGAGCCACCGGCCGACCGCCAGGCCGCCATCCACCGACTGCTCGACCACTGCCTGCACACCGCACACGCGGCCGACCTGGCACTGCACCCGCACTTCAGCGACATCAGCCTCCCGCCACCGCGAGCGGGCGTGACACCGGAGCGGCCCAGGAACAAGCTGACCGCCACGGCGTGGCTCGGCGCCGAGGTTCCCGTCCTGCTGGCGGCCGTGCCGCTGGCGGCCCGGGCCGGGTTCGAGGGCCACGCCTGGCGGCTCGCCTGGGCCATGGCCGGCTTCCTGCACCGGCAGGGGCACTGGCAGGACTGGCTGGGCACGCAACGCATCGCGCTGGCCGCCGCGTCCCGCATCGGCGATCAGACCGGGCAGGGCCACGCGCACCGCAGCCTCGGTCTCGCCTGCTCCCGGCTTCGACGGTACGACGAGGCCGACGACCACCTGCGGCGCGCGTTCGACCTGTTCACCGAGGTCGGCGACGACGCCGGGCGGGCGCACACCTGCCTCAACCTTGGCCAGTTGGCGGAGCGACAGGGGCAGCACCACCATGCACTCGACCATTCCCGACGCGCGCTGACCCTGTTCCGGCGGGCCGGAAACGAGGCCGGGCAGGGGTACACCCTCAACGCGGTCGGTTGGCAGGAAGGGCTGCTCGGCAACTACGACCGTGCCCTGGAGTCGTGCGGCGAGGCGCTGCGAAAGTTGCAGGAGGTGGACGACGTGCAGGGACAGGCCGACACGTGGGACAGCCTCGGGCACGCCCACCACCAGCTCGGCGACGACCGGCGGGCCATCGCCTGCTACCGGCACGCACTCGACCTCTTCACACAGGTCAACGACCGGTACGCCGAGGCGAGCACGTACGTCAACCTCGGCGGCAGCCACCGGGCCCTCGCCGATCTCGGTGCGACCCGGGTGGCGTGGCGCCGGGCCCTGAGCATCCTCGACGAGCTGGGCGATGCCGACGCCGACGCGATCCGTGCCGACCTGGCACAGCTCGACGCCAGTCGACTCCACTGACGTACCCCCGCTTTCAGCGCCGTTTCCGGGCCGCTTCAGCGCGGCCCGCCACTCTTCGGACACCAGTTTCTTTTCCGAGGAGTGGAGCATTCGATGAAGCGTTCGGCACACCGCCTCGCGGTCATGGGGGTGGTCAGCGCGACGGTGCTGGCCATGTCCTCCGCAGCCGTGGCCCAGACCGACAAGCCGCCGACCAAGGGCACCGACTGCGTGGTCCAGCATGTCGACGACCGCGGCGGGATCGTCCGCACCGAGAGCGAGCCTGAGGGCCGGGAGCACGGCCGGTTCCGCTGCGAGGGCGGGCAGTGGACGTTCGCCTGGGAACCGTTCGACACGGACGACAGGATCACGGCCGGCGAGATCCAGATCGACCCGGCCGGTGCCGTCTCGGTCCGGCGGTTCACCGGCCCCGCGCTCGGCAACGACCTCACGGTGGGGGAGATCGCCGGCATCGCCCAGGCCGTCAGCGGCAGCCGGGAGGTGCTGATCGACCGTGCCATCGTGGCGGTCGACGACGGCAAGGAGCGGACCCCGGAGCAGGTCGAGGCGCTGCTGGCCGGCAAGGACGACACCGGCGTACGAGTGCTGGGCGTCATCGAGAAGCCGAACGCCGCCATGTCGACGAAGGACGTCATCGACGAGGCCGGCGGCACCCCCGAGACGACCGTCGTCTACTTCAGCCTCTGGGGCGCGATCAAGTCGGTCTTCGCGTGGATCGTCGACACGATCAGCGACGTCGGCGAGTGGATCGACGACCACTGCGACTGGGGGTCCCCGAACGACGTCGGCGACCTGGTCACGTGTCGCTGGTAGCCCGTACGACCCCACCGAGAGCGTTCACCGAGACAGCGTTGCCAGACACTGAGATGAGGACAGGATGACAGCTCTGCGGGACATCACCAGGCGTGTCACCATCATCGCCACGGCCCTGATCGTCGGGCTGACAGCTTCGTACGCTCCGTCGCAGGCCGCCGAGGGTGAGGCCCGGACGACGGTCACCGACCATCCCGGTGCGCCTCAGACGATGCTTCAACAGTTCGAGGACCTGACCGGCCAGCCCGTCGGCGACCTGGACAGGGTGCTGGCCGTCGACGCTGGAGGCCGGAACCTCACCGGCGACCAGCTTGCGGCGCTCGTCGCCGGTGAGAAGGTCGACGGGGTCAAGGTCGTGGGCACGATGCCGGGCGGCCGGGACATCCTCGGCACGACCATGGCCGACCTGGCCGACGGCGCGTACGACGGCAAGGGTGACAGCGGGACGGCGACCACGTCACTGATCTTCGCCTCGTCGGTGCCCGGCGGTCGGAACTGGTGCCTGACCATGTGCGTCGCGTCGGGCAAGTCCGTCTGGGAATGCCTGTTGTCCAGCCGGACGGGCGAACTGATCCTCACCCTCGACCTTGCCGGCGACACCACGATCGGCGGGACGAAGGCGGCCTTCGAGAAGGCCAGCGGAGTCACGGTGGACGGGCCGTCCGCCGTGGAGACCCTGGTCGGCGACGGCGAGCCCTCGGCGAAGGACGTCGAGATGCTCCTCGACGGCAAGGACGTCGACTCGCTGCGCCGGGTGGCGACGGTGGAAGGACCGGACCCGGGGTGGGCGTTGGCCGACATCGCCGAGAACTCCGGCGTCGTGTACGCGAAGACCAAGGCCCACATCTTCACCGTCCGAGTTCCCTTCCTCGGGACGCTCCTGGTGGTCTGCATCTCGCAGGACGGCGGGAAGACCTGGAAGTGCTCGGCCCGCCAGTGGGACGGGTTCTAAAGGCCTGCACCGCCGATCATGCAGTTGTGGTCGAGGACAAAATAGCTGCTAAAACCTCAAATCAGGCACCACAACTCCATGATCGCCGGAGTCGGGGGATCCCGTTCCGCGTCGACGTCACCGGTCGGGGTGGGGCGGGATCCTCCGTGCGATTCTCGACTCAACCTCAGGCGCCGCGGGTCGCGTCTCACTCTGCGTCCGCACGTAGACGCGAGGCGGGCGCGACCTGGAGGTGGCGTGAGTCGGCACGAGGACGACGAACAGTTCCGGCTGTTCGTCCAACGACAGTGGGGATCGCTGCTCCGAACGGCCTACCTGTTGACCGGTGACCGGGGGACAGCCGAGGACCTGGCGCAGTCGGCGTTGGAGAAGACCCACCGGCGCTGGGGGCGGGTGCTGCGCAGGGACGCCCCCGAGGTCTACGTACGCCGGGCGATGGTCAACACGGCGATCTCCTGGCGGCGTCGGCGACGGCCGTTGGAGGTGCCGTTGCTGACCTCCGACAACCAGCCGACGCGTGACGCGTACGCGCAGGTGGAGGAGCGCCAACTGCTGCTCGCCGCGCTGCGGCGGTTACCGCCCAGGACGCAGGCGGTGCTGGTGTTGCGCTACTTCGAGGATCTCAGTGAGGCGGACACCGCCCAGGTCCTCGGCTGCTCCGTCGGCTCGGTGAAGAGCCAGGCGTCGCGCGGGTTGGCCCGGCTGCGCAGCGAGTTCACCCCACCCGGCGCTCAGTCCCCGGTACGGCTCGAGGAGGAACTGGCATGACCGAGAGCTTCGCGAGTTCGACGCTCAGTCCCGCGCTGCGGAATGCCGCGCACGGCGTCGACGTACCCGAGGACCCCTGGCCCGGGTTCGCCCGCCGCGAGCGACGGCACCAGCGGACGCGGCTGATCCGCACGGCGCTGGCCGCCGCGGTCGGGGTCGCGCTCGTCGGGGTGCAGACCAACGTGGTGCCCCTGCCCGGCTGGGCACCTGGCATCGCGGTCGCCGCCACCCCGACGGCGCTGCTCGACGCGCCACCACGGGGTGCGCTGGCTGCGGATCAGGCCTGGCTGGACACCCTCCGGGCGCGCATCAGCACCGACCCGCCGCTGCGGATCGACGCCCCGTTGGGTGCGTGGAAGATCGGCGATCGGGACCGGATCCGTCTGGTCTACGGCAGTGACCAGCCGGGCCACCGGGTCGCGCTGGTCGCGGTGCCGCTGCGGCTCGGCCTGCTGACCAGGGAGGCGCTGGTCTGGTACGTGGGTCCGGCCGGTGCCGGCGCGCAGCAGATGCGGTACGGCGGCCACAGTGAGGGTGACGACGAACCGGTGATGACGCTGATGCAGGCCTACCCTGACCGGGCCGGTTTCGCGGTCGTCGTCGGTCCGGCCGGATCCACCGTGACGATCAGTGGCGAACCCCGATACACGCCGGAGGGGACCCTGGAATACCAGGACGTCGCCAGGGCGGACGGTGGAGGAGTCGGGTTCGCCGTCCTGCCTCCCGAACCGCTGCCGAGCCAACCGGTCGTCCGGGTCAGCCGCGGCGACCAGGTGTTCTTCCAGGGCGGCCTGGGCGGTGGCCCGTACGCCGCGGTCGACCCGACCGGGCCGGAGATGGACGCCCTGCTCACTGCCACCCGCCGACCGATCCGAGGTAAGCCGCTCGACGACGCCACCCTGCGCACCTTCGTCCAGACGGCACTCGAGGACAGCCATGTCCCGGCTGCCGGCACGACGGTGCGCGTGCGGTGGTCGGGCAGCGAGCGCGGCCAGGCCGCCGCGCTGCTCACCGTGCAGCCGGCCGGTGGCGGAGTGATCGCGTACGCCATGCACGGCGACGAGCGGACCGGCTGGTCGAGCGACCTGCGGCTGCTGCTGCCGGCGGAGGGCGTCGACCGACGGCCGGTCGGCTGGCGGGTCCGGGCCGACGACGGCACCCGCCCACCCACGGGCCAGGTGCGGGTGATCGCCCCGCCGGACGCGGCCCGCGTCACGGTGACGGTCGGGGCCGCATCCCCGACCACGGTCACCCTCGACGCGTCGAACGCCGGCACCACCGAGGTGCCGCCGGACCAGCCGGCCACCGTCACCGCGTACGCCGAGGACGGCCGCGTCCTCGGGACGACCCCGTTGCCGCCGGTCGAGACCGACACCGACGCGGGGGGCCTGCCGGGCGGCAGTGGGGCCACCCGGGTCACACCCTGACGCACCGAGAAGCGGGCCGAGTCGTCCGAGGACGGCTCGGCCCCTCCGGGCGGTATGGGAAACAGAGGCAGCCGTACAGGTCCGAACAAGCCCGTGAGCAGCCTGGACAGGCAGCCGGCTGTTCGGGACAGGCATCGACGGTAGCGAGCGTGTAGCGGCGTCAATACGCTGAGTTTCGACCACCCCTGACGCCGGCCCAGCGACATCGGGCGACGAGGCATACCGGCCAGGGGTGACCGCGAGGGAGCCCGACGACGCGTCAATGCTGCCGCCGTTCGGGCGACAACAACACCTGTGATCGAGGAGGGCCCATGCGAATTCGTCGTGTCATCTACGCAGTGGCGGTCGGAGCGATGCTGTCGGTCAGTGTGCTGGCGGCACCAGCACAAGCCGGCGATATCGCAGTCGCCACGGAACCCATCCTGAGCACGCTGAGTTGGGGCCACGGCGGGTAACCGGCTTCGTGACACTGCTTCGGGTGCGGGCACGAACAGCAGCACGCACCTGCGGGCGGGCCGGCCTCCAGCGCAGATCCGGCCCGCCCAGCGCCGCACGGTGAATCTGTGCCCCGCCGTCACCAGGCACGCCCCAGCCGTCGGGCGTCCTCACACGTCGGCGAGATGCGCCGGGTCGACCCGGGACAGGCGAGCCGCGTCCTGCCCCGGCGGGAGCCCGAACAGTCGCCGGTACTCGCGGCTGAACTGCGACGCGCTCTCGTAGCCGACCGCGAAACCGACCGCCGCCACGTCGCCCGGCTCGGCCAGCAGCCGGGCCCGTGCCTCCTGGAGCCGGATCAGTTTCTGGAACTGGATGGGTGTCATGGTCGTGACGGCCCGGAAGTGGCGGTGCAGCGAGGTCACGCTCATCCCGGCCGCGCGCGCGACGTCCTCGACGCGGAACAGGTCGGCGTGATGCTCGCGGATCCAGCGGATCGCCCGCTCGACCTGTACGACGTTGCCGTCACCCAGCCCGATCTGCCGGACCGTGCCACCCTGCTCGCTGGTCAGCAACCGCCAGACGAGTTCGCGTTCCACCCCCGCCCACAACACGCGCTGGTCGTCGGGGCGGTCAAGCAGCCTCAGCAGCCGCACCACCACGTCGAGCACGTCGTCGCTCGCGGCGCTGACCGCAATGCCCGCCGCCGGCTCGCCTCGCGCCGGCGGGGTCTCCAGCAGCAGCTCCGCGATCAGCGGCGGGCGCAGCGCGAGGCCCAGCACCAGGTACGGCTCGGCGGGGCTGGCCTGGCTGACGTGGGCGATCACCGGCAGCTCCGTCGACGCGACGACGAACTGCCCGGCACCGTACGAGAAGACCCGTTCTCCCAGTACCGCGTACTTCGCGCCCTGTGCGACGAGAGCGAAGACCGGCGCGGACTGGGACGGCATCGGCTCGGTGGGGGAGTCGCTGCGGTGCAGGACGAGGCCGGCCGGTGCGGGTCGGCCAGCGTGGCGCAGCACCAGGTCGCGGATCTCGGGCAGCGCACTCATGGGCCTATCCTGCCGACTTTGGCAGGATCGGGCAACGTGCTGCCAGTTCTGATCTACCTGATCGAAGGCCCGCAGGTGTGCACTGGAGCCATGCCACTCGACAGTTTCATCACACTGGGCCGCTCTGGCCTGCGTATCAGCCCCTACACCCTGGGCGCGATGACCTTCGGCGAGGACCACGGCTGGGGTGCCCCGGTCGACGAGTCCGAGGCGATGATCACCGAGTACCTGGAACGTGGCGGCAACTCCATCGACACCGCCAACATCTACACCAACGGGCACTCCGAGAAGATCATCGGCGACTACCTGACCGCTCGGCCCGGACTGCGCGACCGGGTCGTCCTCGGCTCCAAGTTCTTCGGCAACCTGTTCGCCGGCGATCCCAACGGTGGCGGCGCCGGGCGCAAGGCCGTGGTGGCCCAGGCCGAGGAGTCGCTGCGCCGGCTGCGCACCGACTACCTGGACATCTACTGGCTGCACAACTGGGACCGGGGCGTCCCGGTCGAGGAGACGCTGCGCGCCCTGGACGACCTCGTCACGGCCGGCAAGATCCGGTACGTGGGCCTGTCGGATCTGCCCGCCTGGAAGGCAGCCGAGGCGCAGGTCGTCGCACACTTCCGTGGGTGGACGCCGGCGATCGGGATGCAACTCGAATACTCGTTGCTCGAACGGACGGTCGAGGGGGAACTCATCCCGATGGCCGCGGAGCACGGACTCGGCGTACTGCCGTGGAGCCCGCTCAAGAGCGGCTGGCTCTCCGGCAAGTTCGTCCGTGGGAACAGCACGGTCGACACGACGCGTGCCGCTCTGGTGGGCAGTCCCGCGGAGCGTGACTGGCAGGTGATCGACGTGCTCCACGAGGTCGCGCGCGACGCCGAGGTGACACCGGCGGCTGCGGCGCTGGCCTGGGTCGGCGCCCGACCGGGGGTCAGCTCGGTGCTGATCGGGGCGCGCCGTCTCGATCAACTCAAGACGAACCTGACCGCGGTGGACGTCCGGTTGTCGCCGCAGCAGACGGCACGACTCGACGAGGTGTCGACGCCGGCGCTCAACTTCCCGGCGGACAACAACCGTTACCTCGCGCCGAGCCTCGCCTTCGCGGGCGCGACGGTCGACGGCCGACCGAACGCGGCGTCCCCCGTCGTCGTGGGCGAGGTCAGGTACTGAGCGCCCCGAGAGGGTCGGCACGCCCACGCGCACGGTGATCACCTGGTTGGGGACCCCGCCGTGCGGGAACTGCCACCACAGCGGTGGCGGAGCACGTTCCGGCACGACGGGGCCGCCCACGCGCGCGTCTCACAAGGCGGCCGTGCGGCTCTCCGATCGGGTCGGGACGATGCGGTGGCGCCGCACCGGGTAGAACACCGGGAGCGAGATCTGCCAGGCCGCGGCCTTGCAGACGAACTCCTTGTAGCGAGCCGCCAGCCCGCCGGTGAGGAGGCCTGACCTGGCCCGGTCGTCGGCGGTCACGTACTGGATGATGCCGTCGCGGCGGCCGAGGCTGATGCACTGGTTGAAGTAGCGCAGCGGGGCCTTGGCGAACTTCTCCCGACCGGTCAGCCGCGCGGCGATGGCGTCGGCGGCCTGCCAGGCCATCGGCGTTCCCGACGCGCAGGACATCCGCAGCGGCTTGTCGCCGGGGCCGTCGGCGAGTGCGGCGTCGCCCACCGCGTACACCTCGGGGTGTGAGACCGAGCGCATCGAGGCGTCCACCATGATCTGGCCGGTCGCCGCGACCGCCAGGGTCGTGGCGGCGGCGATCGGGTGGACGGCGAAGCCGGTCGTCCAGACCGTCACCTGGGCCGGGATCACCCGGTCGTCGGCGGTGACCGCACCGGTGGCCTCGACCCGCGCGATGTCGGCGTGCTCGTGCACGGTGATGCCGAGCCGGTCGCAGACTCCCCGCAGGTGCTGCTGCGCCTTCTCGTTGAGCCAGTCACCGAGGCCGCCACGGGCGGCGATCGCGACGTCGAGGTCCGGTCGGGCCTCGGCGATCTCGGTGACCGCCTCGATGCCGGTGAGGCCCCCGCCGACCACGAGCACGGTCCCGCCGGCCGCGAGCTGGTCGAGGCGGTCGCGCAACCGCAGCGCCGACGGCCTGCCGGCGATGTCGTACGCGTGCTCCGCGACGCCGGGAACGCCATGGTCGGCGGCGGTGCTGCCGAGGGCGTAGACGAGCGTGTCGTACGCGATCTCGTCGGTGCCGTGCCCGTCGGCGAGCGCGACGGCCCTGCGCTCGGTGTCGACGGCGGTGACCCGCGCCAGTCGGAGCGTGACGCCGGTGCCGGTGTAGACCTCGCTCAGGAGGCGGCGTTTGAGGTCCTGCCCCGTGGCGAGTTGGTGCAGGCGGACCCGCTCGACGAAATCGGCGTCGGCGTTGACGAGGGTGATCTCGGTGTCGTCGGGGTGCAGCCGCTTGGCGAGACGCCCGGCGGCGATGGCTCCGGTGTAGCCGGCCCCGAGGACGACGATGCGGTGCTTCATGGTGTCACTCCTGTCTCGGCGGTGGTGCTTCCTGAACCGGACAGCGAGGTGATTCCTGACAGGCGTCCGCTATGACCTGGGTCACCACACCCGCATGAGGGGTTCGCCGTGCTCGGCCGTGGACCACTGACGGGTGGCGCGGACGAGCTTGTCGGGGTTGACCTGGGTGTGGATGGAGGCCACCCCCTCGGGCGTCACCTCCACGGACATGACACCGATGACCCGGCCGTCCATCACGACCACCGCCGCCGGACTGCCGTTGACGACGGCGACGTGCAGGGCGGGGCTGCCGCCGATCAGGTCCCGCTTGATGTCGGCGGGCTTGAACAGGCCGCGCAGGAACTTCGCCACCGCCAGTGCGCCGGAGAACGGCGTGGTCCGGGCCGGGATCTTGCCTCCACCGTCACCGGTGCTCGTCACGTCGTCGGTCAGCAACTCGACCAGCCGCTGGATCTCGCCGTGCTGGGCCGCCGTGAGGAACTCCGCGACGATCTTCCGCGCGGCGGCCTGGTCGACCTCCGCACGGGCCCGCTCGGCGGTGACGTGCTGCTTGGCGCGCCGGTAGATCTGCTGGCAGTTCGACTCGGTGAGGCCGAGGATCTGGCCGATCTCACCGTGCGAGTAGCCGAAGGCCGCCCGCAGCACGTACACGACACGTTCGTTGGCGGACAGCCGCTCCAGGAGGGTGAGCACCGCCACCGAGACCGATTCGCGCTGTTCGGCGGTGTCGAGCGGGCCGAGCATCCGGTCCCCGGCGAGAACCGGCTCGGGCAACCACGTGCCCACATAGGTCTCCCGCCGGGCCCGCGCCGAGGTGAGCTGGTTGAGGCACAGGTTGGTGAGCACCTTCGTCAGCCACGCCTCGGGAGTCTCGACCCGTTCCCGGTCGGCGGCCTGCCAGCGCAGGAACGTGTCCTGGACGGCGTCCTCGGCGTCGCTCGCCGAACCCAGCAGGCGATAGGCGATCGCCTCCAGGCGGGCCCTGGAGTGTTCGAACAGCTCGACCTCGTCCGGACTGAGCGGCATGGTCCGACAGTATCCACCCGTCGCGACGAATCACTCGCTCCTGCCGGCAACCGCACTCGGCGCCGGTGCCACAGCACTCGCGGTGGCTGCGGAGGTGCGGCGAGACTCCCGTCGACTCCGGTAGACGATCAGCCCAGCCGCCGCGAGCGCCAGCGTCACCAGCAGGGGAGCGTGGGCCCGCCAGACCGGCCACACCGGCTCGGCGAGCCCGTACGTGAACAGGTCCTGCCAGATGGGAACGGCGGCCGGGAGGAGGATGATCGTCGCCAGGGTGGCGGCCAACCTGGGCACGGGCCGACGGCGGCGTTCGGCCAGCCAGAACAGCGTCGCACCCACTGCGGCACCAAGGCCGGCGGAGGCGAGCACCATGGCGAGGTAGCCATCGGGCGCGGCCTGCCTGATCGTCAGCTTCGCCGCCTGACCCGCCGGGGTGAGCATGACCACCAGCCCGTCCCGCTCTGCCCGCCAGCCATCACAGGGCGTGCCCGGTACGCGATGAAAGCCTTGCCATCCCGACGATCTGGCGTTACGGCGCCCCGACTCGACGTGTGCGCAGTCGGCCGCGGCGCCGTAGTGGAATTCCGCGTATCCAGCGCCGAAGTCGTCGGGAGCCAGGAAAACATAGCCACGTCTGTTGACGGTCATCAACCCGCTTGGCTCGGTGCCGGGAAGTAGTTCGGCCGCCAGACCCGATGCTCGCTCGACGTCGAACGGCACCGCGCCTCGACCGCCGTACCAGGACCCCACGCTCAGGCCGACCGTGCCGACCAGCACCGCCCCGATCAGCATCAACGCGACGTGCCGCAACCGAACTCGCACCGGCGGACCCCCTTCTGTGGTGCCGCGGAGCGTAGCCCGGGCGGGCCAGCTCCGGTGCGCCCATCGGCTCAGGCGGGGGACGACGGCAGCGGCACCCGCCGGCCCGTCCCGAACTCCTCGATCACATCGCCGCGGACGGGACCGCCGGCTGGCCTTCCAGGCAACCCATCCGATACGCGGCCATTGACGCTGTGCCCCTCAGTCGGTCGCGGGATCCCGGCCAGCCGTCCGGCGGGTGTTCCGTAGGGCCGGTGGGCGGGGGTGCGCGACTGCCACGGCCGCCAGGCAGGTCGCCACGGCGGCGACGAGCGGCGGGCGGGCGCCGAGGTGGACGGCCGCCGCGCCGAGGGGGATCGCCACCACGAGCGGCCCGAACATCACGGTGTTGGCCGTCGCGGAGACCCGGCCCAGCAGCGCGGACGGCGTGTGTGTCTGCACGGCGGTCACCGCCGCGACCAGGGTCCAGGGCAGGCCGACGCCGGCGACCAGCGCCCCGGCGATCGTGACCGGCCACCACGGCAGGCAGCGCGCCAGGAGGCCGAGCGCGAACAGCAGCGTCCCGGCGACGCCGACGCCGACGGGACCGCGTCGGGCGAGCAGCCGGCCGACGAGCAGCCCACCGAGAACGGAACCGGCGCCCTGCGCGCTGGCCAGCACCCCCAGAAACGTCGTCGGTAGGCGCAACTGCGTGACCACGACCGAGTAGATGGCCGCGGTCGTGAAGCCGGACATGGCGATCGACACGGCGGCGAGCGTGACCGGGATCCGGGTCACTCGCTGTCCGAACAGGACCGACAATCCGGTACGCAGACCGTCTCGCCGCGGTGCGGAGTGGTCGGGTGGAGTCCGGTTGAGGCGTACCGCCGCGTACAGGGCGGCGACCAGGACCGGCGTGGCCGCGCTGAGGACGACGACGGCGTGACCGCCCTGCCATGCGTAGAGGCCCGCCCCGGCCAGGGGAGCGACGAGCTTCGTGCCCTCCTGCGCGCTGGAGCGCCACCCGTTGACGTCGCCGAGTTCCGTCGGTGACAGCGCGGACGGCAGCAGCGCCGACTCGCCCGCGTCGATCAGCACGTAGCTGACGCCGTAGGCGCACGAGACGGCGAAGACGAGCCAGGTCTGTCCCGGCCCGCGTACCGCGAGGAGCGCCAGCAGCGCGGCGGCCAACAGGAGGTTGACGGCGATGACCAGGGGTCGCCGGGGTGCCCGGTCGAGCAGACCACCCAACCACGGGCCGGCGAGGACCGGGGCGTACACGCAGAGCCCGGCGAGGGCCGCGAGGCTGGTGGAGCCGGTGAGGTCGAGGATCCAGATGCCGGCCACGAGGGTCATGGCGCTGCTGCCGAAGCCGGACAGCAGGGAGATCGCCACGAACAGTGCCGCGTTGCGCCGCATGAGCCCCCCAGGTTGAGCCGGTAGGACTCACATCCTGATTCTTGAGTCTGGTGCGGGCAATACTCGTCCGGCGTTGTCAATCAACCATTGACAGCGCCGCGTCGATCCTCGTTGCGGCGGCGCGTACGGGAGCCGGCAGGCCCTCGCCCGCCTCGGCGAGATCGGCGGCGAGATGCAGGGCCAACGCGTACAGCGAACCCGGGGCGGCATCCAGGGCGACCTCCACGGTGCTCCGGACGAGCGCCGCCCGACCGAACCGGGTGTCCCAGCGGCGATCGGCGGCGATCCACCGACCGAGGTCGGCCACCGCGTTCCGCAGCGCCGCGATGCGCGGCGCGAACCGGAGGTCGAGATGCTGGCGTCGGGACCACCGCGCGGTCACCAGTCGCTGTCGGCGCTGCTCCGCGGCCTGTCGGCTGCCGAGACCCAGGGCCGTCGCGATCTGCGCCCAGGTCGCGCCGTCGTGGCGGGCACGGTCGATGAGGTCCAGCTCCTGCTCGTCGAGGCGGGCACGGGTGGCCTGGACCTCGGCCAACGCAGCCAGCTCGGACGTCACGTGTCAACGTTACATTGACAGGGTGCGGTGAGGTTCGCGGACCAGGAACACGTCCACCGCGTCCTCGGTCTCCAGGGTGAATCCGTGTCGCTCGTACAACCGTCGGGCGGCGCTGCCCCGCAACACGTTCAGGCGGACCATCGTGCCGTCGCGGTCGCAGCAGTCCAGCAGCGCGCGCAACACGGCCGTCCCGAGGCCGCTGCCGTGCAGGTGCGGGGCCAGGTAGAAGTGCTCCAGCCAGTGGGCGTCCGCCGCGGGCCGCAGCGCCACGCAGCCGGCGAACGCTCCGCCCACCTCCACAACCCAGGTGTACGCCGGTGCGAACCCGTCCCGCAGGCGCTGCCGCACCCGCTGCCCGTCGTAGCGGCCCAGCCGCTCAAGATCCGCCCGCAGCACCACCGCCCGCAACTCCGCCACCGCCTCGACGTCCGCCGCCGAAGCCGGTCGAAGCTCCCAGTCCGCCATGATCACCAAGCTATCCGTCCGCCGGCCCAACGGCGGTGTCACAAACCGGACAAGACGGTAAAGCCCCTGGTAGAGCACCCTTGGGGGCAGGTGGAGGTAGACGGGTGGCGGGCCACCTCCCGAGCCTCCGGCCCGGCGGGGACACCATTGTCCGCGCCGGTGCCGTCCCCACCCAGCCCGGCCCCAACGCCGCGGCGGTCACGGCACAGATGCCGTGCCGGTCACGCGCACCACAGGCCGTGGCTGCCACCGACACCCCTGCGGGCGCCCGCAGCGGTGCCTTCGCCCACCGGGACAAGGACGTCAGCACCGTCGGCAGTCAGGCGACGCCTGTCGCCGGCCGTGCCCGCCGTCCCCGTGCCCCGCCGGCCTTTCGCACTGTGGACCCCGCCGGTCCGGTGTCGCTCACAAGGCGCGCCGAAACCGGCGACCGAGCCAGAAAGGGCCCGACATGGCCGCTCCCACCGCGACCGCAGCCTTGAACGCATCCGTCTTCGCGCCGGGTGACCAGATGCTGCTGACCGTCACCTACTCAGACGCCGACACCAAACCGCTGACCGTCACCATCGTGGTCACCGACGCGCAGGGCAACAGCAGCGCGCCGGTGAAGGTCACCGCCATCATCGACCCACTCGCCCTGACCGTCAGCGACAACTCCGGGCGTACCTGGACCCGGTTGTCCGACAACGGTTCCGTGGCCGTCTACCGGGCGGTGGCGTGATGCCCCGGGTCACCGTGCAGGTCCGCGACGCCGCCGGGAACACCGCGACGGCCACCGCCGACTACAGCCTGAGCCAGCCGGTGCTGGGGGGCTACTACCTGTCCGGCGGTGCCGACCCGACCGCCGACATGGCCGGCGGCAACTTCCGGTCCCTGACCCAGTACCGCAGCTTCGCCGACGGCTACACCTTCCCCGGCTACAACCGGCCCTGGCTGACCAGCCTCGGAAAGGCCGGGGTGCAGATGAACATGGTCCTGGAGTTGAAGCACTACGGCGCGCCGAACCAGGGGCCGCAGAACTTCGCCGTGGACGGCGTCAGCTACACGGTGCCGGCGCCGTCGATGACCATCCAGCAGCGTCCCGGCACCACCTGGCCGAGGGCGTACGGGTACGGCCAGGTGATCAACGGGCAGTGCGACGGGTTGTTCGCCCGCGCCCTGTCGCAGTACCGGACGCTCGGCTTCGGGGTGAACATCCAGCTCGCCTCGGAGTTCGACACCGACCACGAGTTCGGGACCACCGAGGACGGCAAGGCCTACACCTGGGCCGAGTCGGACGCCAGGGCGGTGCAGGCGGTGAACTACATCCTGACGTGGTTCAAGGCACGGACCCTGCCCACCGGGACGACCTTCTCGGTCGGGCTGGGCGGCTTCGACCGGGGCTGCTTCCAGCGTATGCACCCGGAGTCGCTGATGACCCGCCTCGACTATCTCCAGTGGAACGCGTACGGCACCAACGCCAGCCACACCGCGTTGGCCCGCTTCCGTCGCACCAAGGACTGGGCGGTGGCGGATCTCGGCCCGATTGCCCTGTCCCGTCCCGTGATCATCGCGGAGTGGGGGGTCAGGTCGGCGGAGATCCCGAACCAGGCGGCCTGGATCGCCACCGTGCCGGCAGCGATCGCTCAGCTCAACGCCGAGCGTGGGCCGCGGATCGTACGCACCAACTACTTCAACTCCGGTTGGGGCACCCTGATCCCGAAGGCGGTCGGGTTGGCCGCGCTGCGAGAGGCGTACGCCAAGCGGCCGTACGTCTGAGCGGTCCCGGCGGCCCCGGGATCCC
>NZ_JAKKFI010000122.1 GCF_022230955.1 Micromonospora cabrerizensis | reverse complement strand
CCGACCGACCGGTTGATCAAGAAGTTTCGGTCACCTGAAGCCCGTTTCCTGACGCAAACCTCTTGATCAACGGGGTGTCAGCGGGGGCTGGGAGCGTCAGCGGGGCTGGGAGCGTCAGTGGGGGTGGGCATCGTCGGCACCGGTCAGGTAGCCGCTGGCCTGTAGCTCGAACAGCTCCCGGTAGAGGCCACCCGCCGCCATCAGCTCGTCGTGGCTGCCCTGCTGGACAAGTCGACCTCGATCCATCACGAAGATCCGGTCGGCGTGCCGGACGTTGGCCAGCCGATGGGTGATCAGGACGACGGCCCGGTCCGGGCTGCGGCGCAGGTGTTGGAACAGGGCGTGCTCGGCGCGGGCGTCCAGGGCCGCCGAGGGTTCGTCGCAGATCAGCAGCGCGGCGTCTCGGTAGAGACCCCGGGCGGCGACCAGTCGCTGCCACTGCCCACCGGACAGCTCGTGGCCGTCCTTGAACTCACGGTCGAGCAGGGTGTCGTAGCTGTGCGGCAGGCCGACGATCATGTCGTGCGCGGCGGCGGCACCGGCCGCGTCCTGCACGCTGGGCCCGGATCCCTCCGGCGGGCGGTCGTGTCGCCCGACGCGGATGTTCTGCCCAGCGGTGAACGGGAACTTCCAGTACTCCTGGGTCATCACGGC
Organism: Micromonospora cabrerizensis; assembly: GCF_022230955.1. Classification (GTDB taxonomy): domain Bacteria; phylum Actinomycetota; class Actinomycetes; order Mycobacteriales; family Micromonosporaceae; genus Micromonospora; species Micromonospora cabrerizensis. Next base: position 7,943 of record NZ_JAKKFI010000122.1, on the reverse strand, counting down.
CACCTGGGCGCCGAGGGTGCGGGGGTCCAACTCGGCGGCGTCGACGCCGTCCCAGCGGATCACCCCACCGGTGGGCCGGTAGAGCCCGGCGATCAGCTTGGCGAGGGTGGTCTTGCCGGAGCCGTTCTCACCGACCAACGCGATCACCTCGCCCCGGCGGACGGTCAGGCTGACCCGGTCCACCGCCGGGGTGTCGGTGTCCGGGTAACTCAGGCTCACCTCGTCCACGTCGATCACGTCGACCGCGCCGGCCACCCGGTCGCCGCCGATCGGCACCCGATCGTGGGCACGAGCCAGAAAGTCCTGGTAGTCCTGGTAGTAGAGGGCGTCCTCGTAGAGCGAGTTCGTGGCGATGACCGAGACACCGAGGCTGGTCCGCGCGGACTGTAGGGCCAGCAGGGCGGTGGCCGCGGCGGCGAGGGCGACCATCCCGCTCAGCAGCAGGCCGCCGAGGACCGCGTACACCCCGAAGGTGGCCAGGCCCGCCACCGTCGCGCCGGCCACCCTCGTGCCGGTCTGAGCGCGGACCAGCCGCAGTTGGGCCCGGGTCTCGACGGCCATGACGCCGCGATACTCGGCCAGCAGGAACTCGCGCATCTGGTAGGCGCGGACCTCGGCGGCGGTGTGCCGGTTGGCCATCAGGTGGGCCAGCATCCACATCCGACGTTGCCGGGTGATCCGGGCGAGCCTCGCCAGGTACTCACGGCGGGCCATCCGCACGGCGGTGATCGCCTGGGGCACCGCGGCGAGCAGCAGGCAGGGCAGCAACAGCGGTTGGATGACCGTCACCGCGACGGCGGTGGCGAGCATGCCGACCACACCGGTGACCAGGTTGACCATGTGGTCGACGATGTACGCGGCCTCCCCCATCCCGCGGTCCCGCGCCCGGTCCATCTCCTCGGCGAAGCCGGCATCGTCGAACGCGGCCAACTCCACCGCGGTGGTGGCCTCGAACAGCCGCAGCTCCACCTGGTAGTTGATCTGTGGGGTCAGCCGGGCCTGCGCCCAGCCGGCCGCGATCGCCAGCCCCCCGCGCGCCGACACCGCCGCCGCCGCCACGACCAGCGCCGGCAGGGCCGCGCGCACCCGGTCCGGGGTGGGACCGGCGGCGAACAACTCGCGCAGCACACTGGTCGTGGCCAACAGACCGAACGTGGTCATCACACCGGCGGCGACGTTCAGGCCGATGGAGGCGACGGTGTCCCGCCGGTTGGTGGCCCAGGCCAGCCCGACCGCCTCACGGACCAGCCGCGGCAGCCGGCGAGCCACCGCCCAGAAGCTGGTGTGCGCGAACTCCTGCGCGTGGTGCAACCAGTCACGATCCTCCAGCTCCGGCAGCATCGTGCCGGCCGGTGGGTCGCGCGGCTGGTCGTCGTCCTCGGCAGCGGTGCGCTGGCGGGCCATCGACTCCACGGGCCCTCCTCGGGGCGGGGATCACCAAGCTGCCCGAGACTACTGCCCGCGACCCTCCACTGTCTCTAGGTAGTCGGCGCGTCGGCCGGCGCGTCCGCTGGGCCCTCCGTGATCGGCAGCAGCACCCGGAAGGTGGTCCGCCCCGGTTCGGTCTCCACCCGGATGTCGCCGTGGTGCTTGTGCACCACGATCCGGTACGAGATGTCCAGCCCCAACCCGGTGCCCGAGCCGACCGGCTTCGTGGTGAAGAACGGCTCGAAGATCCGCGGCCGTACCTCGGGCGGGATGCCGGGACCGGTGTCGGTGATCTCCACGGCCAGCAGGTCACCGGCGAGTCCGGTGCGGACGGTCAGCACGCCCTTCTCACCCATCGCGCCCAACGCGTTGTCGATCAGGTTGGTCCACACCTGGTTCAGCTCGGCCGCGTACGCCGGCACCGGCGGGAGGCCGCGGTCGTACTCGCGGACCAGCTTGACCTCGGCGGGGATCTTCCCCTTGAACATCACCAGCGTGGCGTCGAGCAGGTCGTGCACGTCCACCACCCGGTGCGGCGCGCGGTCCAGCTGCGAGTACTGCTTGGCTGCGCCCACCAGGCCGGAGATCCGCGTGACCGCGTCACCGATCTCGCGCATCAACAGCTCGGTGTCGACCGTGTAGGTGAGCCACCGCACCGCCGCCTCCAGGTCGGCGGGCCCGACCGCAGCCTTCACCTCGGTCAGCCACGCCGTGTCCAGCCCGCCCCCGACCAGGATCGGCGCCAGGTCCCAGGCGCCGCCGACGCCGTGCTCCTCCAACCAGTCGGTGAGGGTGTCCTCGGCGTCGGCCGTCGCCATCGGGGTCAGCTTGGGAGCGGTGGCGACCCGGGCGACCGCCTCCTCCTGCAACGCGACGAGACCATGCAGGGCCCGGCCGTCGAGCCGACCGTCGGCGATCATGGCGAGCTTGTGCCGCATCCCGGCGACCCGGTCGCGCAGCACCGACGTGGCCCGCACCGCCGCCGCGGCCGGATTGTTCAGCTCGTGGGTCAAACCCGCCGAGAGCGAACCGAGGGCCAGCAGCCTCTCCCGTTCACCGACGATGGTCTGGGAGTCCCGCATACCGAAGAACAGCCCCTCCAACAGGTGCATCGGCATCGGGAACCAGGACCGCAGGGCCTGCGCGAAATCCTCCGCCGGCAACACGAAGAAGTCCGCGTCGGTCACCGCCCGCAGGCTGTTGCGGTAGACCTGGTCGACCTGGTCACCCAGGTACGCCTGGACGGCTCCGCCGTACACGCCCCGCTGGTCGGTGCGGCTGACCTCGACGTCGTCGCCGCGCACCTGTCGACTCAGCGCCACCGCCCCGCGCACCAGCACGAAGAAGCAGGTCGCGGGCTCACCCTCGGCGTACACGAGGGTGCCCCCGGCGCGCTGCTCAACCCGGCCGCGCTCGGCCAACCAGTCGAGCTGCCCGTCGTCGAGGGCCTCGAACAGGAACAGGGTACGCAGCTGCGCGGGCGTCAGCCGATCAGACTCCGTGGTCACTGGGACTCCTTCGTTCGCGACTGCGGGGCTCGCAACACCGGCTCACTCCTCACGCTCACTGAGCCTCCTTCGTTCGCGACTGCGGGGCTCGCAACACCGGCTCACTCCTCGCGCTCACTGGGCCTCCAGGTAGCGGTGCACGAGCGAGACGGCCATCGCGCCCTCGCCGACGGCCGAGGCGACCCGCTTGACCGACTCGGCGCGCACGTCACCGGCGGCGAACACCCCCGGCACACTGGTCTCCAGGTGGTACGGGTCGCGCGACAACGACCAGCCCGCCGGTCGTCGTCCGCCGGCCAGCAGATCCGGGCCGGTGACGATGAAGCCGCGCGGGTCGCGGACCAGCACCCCGTCCAGCCAGTCGGTACGCGGCTCCGCGCCGATGAAGATGAACAACCAGGAGGTGTCGACCGACCGGGACTCCCCGGTGCGGGTGTCGCAGAGGGTGAGCCGTTCCAGGTGGTCCTGCCCCGCCCCGCCGACCACGGCGGTGTGCGGGTGCACGGTGATCGCATCGATCCGTTCCAACTGGTCGATCAGGTAACGCGACATCGAGGCGGTCAGGTCCGCGCCACGGATCAGCAGGTGCACCTTCGACGCGTACCGGGAGAAGTGCACCGCCGCCTGCCCGGCGGAGTTGGCCCCGCCGACGATGTAGACCTCCTGCTCGACGCAGCTCGGCGCCTCGGTGGCGGCGGCGCCGTAGAACACCCCCCGGCCGGTGAAGTCGGCCAGCCCGGGGGCGTCGAGCACCCGGTACGACACGCCGGTGGCCAGCACCACGGTGTGCGCCGCGATCTCGGTGCCGTCGCCGAAGCGCAGCAGCCGGGCGCCCCCGGCCTCGCTGAGACCGACCACCTCCCGGGCACTGAGCAGCTCGGCGCCGAACTTCACCGCCTGCCGCCGGGCCCGATCAGTCAACTGCGCGCCGGAGACACCGTCCGGAAAGCCCAGGTAGTTCTCGATCCGGCTGCTCTGCCCGGCCTGACCGCCGGTGGCCCGCCGTTCGACGAGCACGGTGCGCAGCCCCTCGGACGCGCCGTACACCGCCGAGCCGAGGCCGGCCGGACCACCGCCGATCACGACCAGGTCGTAGAAGTCGCACGCCGGCACCACGGTCAACCCGGCCAGCGCGGCCAGGTCGGTCTCGTTGGGGGCGATCAGCGCCTTGCCCTCGGGGGTCACCACCAGCGGTACGTCCGCCTCGGTGGCACCGGCCGCGTCGAGCAGGCGAATGCCCTCCGGGTCGTCGGACAACAACCAGCGGTACGGCACCAGGTTGCGGGCGAGGAAGTCGCGGACCTTGAACGACGGGGCCGACCAGCGGTGCCCGACGACCCGGATCTCGGCGCTGGCCGCGTCCGGGGTGACCGCCCACGCCTCCAGCAGCCCGTCCACCACCGGGTACAGCTTCTCCTCCGGCGGATGCCACGGCTTGAGCAGGTAGTGGTCCAGGTCGACCACGTTGATGGCCTCGATCGCGGCGTCGGTGTCCGCGTACGCGGTGAGCAGCACCCGGCGGGCGGCCGGGAAGATGTCCATGGCCGCCTCCAGGAACTCCACCCCGGTCATCTCCGGCATCCGGTGGTCGGCCAGTAGCAGCGCCACCTGTTCGCCGCGCAGCTTCACCTCCCGCAACGCGTCCAACGCCTCGGGGCCGGAGGAGGCCCGCAGCACCCGGTAGCGGTCGCCGTAGCGGCGCCGGACGTCCCGGGCCACCGCCCGGGACACCACGGGGTCGTCGTCGACGGTCAGGATCACCGGGTTCGCCATGGCGCCATGAAATCACCTGGTACGGGTCGACCGCACCACTGCGTGAGTTCCACCGCACGGTTGACCGGCCCGGGGATGGGTAAGCCGGGGAGCCGCACGGGCGCCCGTACATCGGCGACCCGCCCGGTTGCCGTGCACACCTCGGGGGGCCCATGGCGGACGCGACACCGACCGGACCGACGACGTCGGGCGGGATCGTGGAGCTGCGGGTGCACGGCGTCTCCGGTGCCGGAGCGGACCAGGTGCTCGACCGGCCGCACGTGCACCAGGTCGCCGGTGACCGCAGCGGAGGGTTCTACCGACCGCGCCCCGGCTACCCGGACTCGACGGGGACCGACGGGGTGACGCTGGAGGCGTACCGCTGGAGCGACCTGCCCTCCGGCACGGCCGTGCGGACGCTGTCGCTGGTGTTCCTGTTGCCGTTCATGCTCTGCAACGTGGCGCTCTGGATGCGCCCGGCGAACACCGTCTCGAACCGTGGCTTCATGGCGCTGTGCCGGGTGCTCGCCCTCACCCTCACCATGCTCTACGTGCTCTCCATCGTCGGGGCGGCGCTGGACCTGATCGCCTGGCGCTGCATGGGCACCCCGTCGTGCCTGGCCGGCCGCAGTTGGTTGTCCTGGCTCGGGGGACGCCCGACCGGGCTGCGCCTGGGCGTGCTGGCGTTGGTGCCGGTCGCCGCCATCGGGCTGGTCTGGTGGCTGGGTGCCCGCCCGGGCCACTCGTTCGACGCCTTCCGGACCCCGTCGTCCCCGACCTCGAAGCACCGGTTGAGCGCGGTCGGCCAGTGGGACGGTGAGCCACTGGTGGGTCGGCTGCGCTCGGTCCACGTCGCGGCGGCGTTCGCCACCCTCGGCGGGAGCCTGCTGGTCGCACGAGCCAGCCAGCACCGCTCGTGGGTGATGGCGACGCTGCTGGTGGCCACCGGGGCGGTGCTGCTGGCCTGTCTGGTCCTGCTCACCGTGGTGCCGAGCATCGACCGGACCGATCCCGATCCCCGGGTGGACGGCTTCTTCCGCGGGCTGCGCACGATTGCCTGCGGCGTGACGATGCTGGTGATCGTGCACATCGTCATCAGCCCGGCCCCGTGGCCGCAGAGCCGCGCGCTGCCGGGTTACGGCGCGACGGTGGCCTGGCTGTTCGTCAGCCAGATGATGCTGGTGACCGCCCTCGCCGCTCTGGTGATCTGGCGGCGGGGCGGCGGGCAGCGCAGGTCACCGCTGCGCGCCCTGGGAGCGCCGGTCTTCGTCACGATCGCGGCCGGACTCGCCGTGGCGTTCTCCGCCGAGCTGGTCTACCGGGTGGCGGACCTGCTCGATCGCGAGGGGACGACCGCGGACGGCCTGGAGACCAGCCCTCCCCTGCCGTACAAGTGGGCGATCTTCGGGTTTTTCCTGGCCGTGGTGACCAATCTGCTGATGGCCGCCCTGGTCACCAGGCTGACCCGGCGGGGGCGGCGGCGGGCCGCCCAGGCGATCGTGGCCGCCGACTTCCCGCACGCGCCCCCGGCGGCGGCGGACCGGCTGCGCCGGGTCGAGCAGGCGATAGCCCGGGCCCGGTTCACCGAGCGGCTGGAACCGCTCTCCGTGGTGTACGCCGGCCTGGCGGCGCTCGGCCTGTCCACCAGCGCGCTCGGCCTGCTCCAGCTCCTGCCGGGAGAGCTGGCGCAGCGCTACGTCGGAGTGCCCGAGAGCATGGTCAACTTTCTGATCGGGTCGGGCAGCTACGCGATCGCCGCGATCCTGCTCGGCCTGGTGGTCGGGGGCCTTTTCGCCTACCGCACGGCCGGGTTCCGCCGCTACGTGGGTGTGCTCTGGGATCTGGGCACGTTCTGGCCCCGGGCGGCACACCCGTTCGCACCGCCCTGCTATGCCGAGCGCGCCGTGCCGGAGCTGGCCAAGCGGATCTCCTACCTGGTGGAACAGGGACACGGCGTGCTGCTGGCCGGGCACAGCCACGGCTCGGTGCTGCTTGCCGCAACGGTGCTGCAACTGCCCACCCGGATCACCGACCGGGTCGCCCTGCTGACCTACGGGTCCCCACTGGGCCGGTTGTACTCGCGGCTGTTCCCGGCCTACGCCGACGACCCGGCGCTGCGCGAGATCGGCGAGCGGGTCGGCTGGCGCTGGATCAACCTGTGGCGCGACACCGACCCGATCGGCGGTTGGATCTTCGCCTCCCACCGGCCCGGGGAGGCCGAAACCCTGGCCGGGCCGGCGGCGATGGTGGATCGCCGGCTGGTCGACCCGCAGGATGTGGTGCCGGCGCCCAGCGACAGCGTTCCCCCACCGATCCTGGGGCACTGGCCGTGTGAGTCGCAGGACGAGTTCGCCGAGGCGGTACGCGAGCTGACCGGGCGGCTGCACCCCGAACGCCGGACGACCCGTTGAGGCAGCGGCCGGATATCGTCTCGGGGTGAGCCCGTCCAAGCAGCCCGAACGCCGGTTGATCGCCTCGAACAAGAAGGCCCGGCACGAGTACACCGTGCTGCGCACGTACGAGGCGGGGATCGTGCTGGTCGGCACCGAGGTCAAGTCGCTGCGTGAGGGGCGGGCCTCGCTGGTGGACGCATTCGCGCACGAACGCGACGGTGAGATCGTGCTGTACGGCCTGCACATCGCCGAGTACACCTACGGCACCTGGACCAACCACGCTCCCCGCCGCAACCGCAAGCTGCTGCTGCACCGGGCCGAGATCGACCGGATCCTGGACAAGGTCCGCGAGGGTGGGGTGACCATGGTCCCGCTGTCGATGTACTTCGAGAACGGCTACGCCAAGGTCGAGTTGGCCCTGGCCAAGGGCAAGCGCTCCTACGACAAGCGGCAGACGCTGGCCGAGCGCGACGCCAACCGGGAGATCGCCCGCGAGCTGGGCCGGCACCTCAAGGGCCACCCCCGCCGGCCCTGACCTCCTTCCGGGCGCGGCTTCTCTTCACGGCTTCTCTTCACGGCTTCTCTGCGCGGCTATCTGCGCGGCTTCTTCGCGCGGCTTCTTCGCGCGGCTTCTTCGCGCGGCTTCTTCGCGCGGCTTCTTCGCGCGGCTTCTTCGCGCGGCTTCTTCGCGCGGCGCGCCCGTGGTTCGTTGACGTCTCTCCTATGACATGGTCTGCTCCGTCGACGCCGTTAATGACAACGGTAATCGTTAGCTGATGCGCAGGAACCATGTCGCTCACTGTACCGCCCGCCATGCTCGACACAGCCGAACGCGGCCCCATCGACGCAGAGGCCTTCTTCC
>NZ_JAKKFI010000121.1 GCF_022230955.1 Micromonospora cabrerizensis | reverse complement strand
CGGCGTCGACGCCCCGGCCGAGCCCAGTGCCGGCGTCGACGCCCCGGCCGAGCCCAGCGCCGCCCCGGCGGAGCCGACCGGTGGTGGGCCCGCCGTGCCGCCCCGGCAGGTCACCCGGTCGTCGAGCGAGGTTGCCGCCTCCTGAGCGCCGGACCTCGCCCGGATGACCCGCAGGTGTCGCAGCCGGGGTGCGGCCTGCGAGTACCCGCCAGGGAGGTGTTACCGTCGAATCCCGTGGATCGCGTGATCACTTTTGCTGATCAAGCACGGCGGTCTGCATGACCGCGACAGACGACACGGGAGCAGGCCTTGGCCCCATCAGCACGGACGACCAGGCACATTTTCGTCACCGGGGGCGTCGCCTCCTCGCTGGGTAAGGGCCTCACCGCCTCCAGCCTCGGCAACCTGCTGACCGCCCGCGGGTTGCGGGTGGTGATGCAGAAGCTCGACCCCTACCTGAACGTCGACCCGGGGACGATGAACCCGTTCCAGCACGGTGAGGTCTTCGTCACCGAGGACGGCGCGGAGACCGACCTCGACGTCGGGCACTACGAGCGCTTCCTCGACCGGGCGCTGTCCGGCAAGGCGAACGTCACCACCGGCCAGATCTACTCCGACGTGATCGCCAAGGAGCGGCGCGGGGAATACCTCGGCGACACCGTCCAGGTCATCCCGCACATCACCAACGAGATCAAGTCGCGGATCCTGGCGATGGCCGACCCGGACGAGGACGGCCAGCTCCCCGACGTGGTGATCACCGAGGTCGGCGGCACGGTCGGCGACATCGAGTCGCTGCCGTTCCTGGAGGCGATCCGCCAGGTCCGCCACGACCTGGGCCGGGACAACTGCTTCTACCTGCACGTCTCCCTGGTGCCGTACCTGGCGCCGTCGGGTGAGCTGAAGACCAAGCCGACCCAGCACTCGGTGGCGCAGCTGCGCAACATCGGTATCCAGCCCGACGCGATCGTGCTGCGCTGCGACCGGGAGATCCCGGTCAAGCTCAAGGAGAAGCTGTCGCTCTACTGCGACGTGGACACCGAGGCCGTCGTCGCCGCCCCGGACGCCCCGAGCATCTACGACATCCCGAAGGTGCTGCACCGGGAGGGGCTCGACGCGTACGTGGTGCGCCGCCTCGGCCTGTCGTTCCGGGACGTGGACTGGGCCAGCTGGGACGACCTGCTGGAGCGGGTGCACCGGCCCCGGCACACGGTCACCGTCGCGGTGGTCGGCAAGTACGTCGACCTGCCCGACGCGTACCTGTCGGTCAGCGAGGCCATCCGGGCGGCCGGTTTCGGTCACCGGGCCCGGGTGCAGCTGCGCTGGGTGCCCAGCGACGAGTGCGTCACCCCGGCCGGGGCCGCGGCGGCGCTGGCCGGCGTGGACGGCATCCTCATCCCCGGCGGCTTCGGCGTACGCGGCATCGAGGGCAAGATCGGCACCGCCCGGTACGCCCGCGAGAACGGCATCCCGCTGCTCGGCCTCTGCCTCGGTCTGCAGTGCATGACCATCGAGGTGGCCCGGCACCTGGCCAGCCTGGACGGCGCCAACTCGTTGGAGTTCGACGAGCAGGCCGCGCACCCGGTCATCGCCACCATGGCCGACCAGGAGGACATCGTCGCCGGCAAGGGCGACCTGGGCGGCACCATGCGGCTCGGGGCGTACCCGGCGACGCTGACCGAGGGCTCGATCGTCGCCGAGGCGTACGGCAGCACCGAGATCAGCGAGCGGCACCGGCACCGTTACGAGGTGAACAACGCCTACCGGGACGCGCTGACCAAGGCGGGTCTGCACATCTCCGGCACCTCGCCGGACGGCCGGCTGGTCGAGTTCGTCGAGCTGGACCGCAGCCTGCACCCGTTCTTCGTGGCCACCCAGGCGCACCCGGAGCTGAAGAGCCGCCCCACCCGACCGCACCCGCTGTTCGCCTCGTTCGTCAAGGCCGCGGTGGCGTACTCGCAGGCCGACCAGCTGCCGGTCGACCTGGATGCGGCGTCGGAGGCCCCGACGACGCGCAAGGCCGCCCGCAACGGCGCCGCGACCAAGGCCGCGTCGTCCTCGTGAGCGAGCGCAGCGAGCGAACCAGCAAGCTCAGCAGCGTGGCGCCTCGCGCCGTCGTCGAGCGCAGCGAGGCGACGGCGTGAGCAACCTTGAGCACCGCTACGAGGTGCGGTCCCGTGAGGAGCGGTACCGGGGGCGGATCTTCGACGTGGTCACCGAGGAGGTGACCATGCCCGGCGGCGGGACGGGGATGCGTGACCTCGTCCGGCACGTCGGGGCGGTGGCCGTGGTGGCGCTCGACGACGCCGGCCAGGTGGTGCTGATCCGCCAGTACCGGCACCCGGTCGGGCGGCACCTGTGGGAGCTGCCCGCCGGGCTGATGGACGTCTCCGGCGAGGAGTTGCCCGCTGCCGCGTTGCGGGAGCTGGCCGAGGAGGCGGACCTCACCGCCGGGCAGGTCGACGTGCTGGTCGACCTGCACAGCTCGCCCGGGTTCACCAACGAGCTGGTGCGGGTCTTCCTCGCCCGGGACCTCGCCGAGGTGCCGGCCGACGAGCGTCACGAGCGCCGCGACGAGGAGGCCGACCTCCAGGTCGTCCGGATCGACCTGGACGAGGCGGTCGCCATGGTCCTGGCCGGCGAGATCACCAACGCGTCCGCGGTGGCCGGTCTGTTCGCCACCGCCCGCGCCCGGGACACCGGTTGGTCGGCGCTGCGCCGGGCGGACGCGCCGCTGCCACGCTGAGCGTCATCGCCGGTCACCCCGCCCGAGGGGGTACGCGTGACAAGGGGCCCCGCGGTCAGCCGCGGGGCCCCTTGCCGGCTGTGCGCAGCGGCATCCGGCAGATCAGGCGATAATGGGCCGACACTGTCCCGACGGCGAAGGCCACGGGGCCACCGGCGAAATCTCCGGCGGCGCCCTGACACTTCGTCAGGACACCCGGTCACCGGATGCCACTGTGCTGGCTCGCGGCGGCACCGGGCGCGCCTAGACTGCCGCCGGCGGGACCGGTGGACCGCGGTGGCAAAGGGGCCGTCGCGGCACCGAGCAGTCGGGGGAGAGCAGCCCCGAAGAGAGGTGTCTGCATCGTGAAGGTCGGAATCCCACGCGAGGTCAAGAACCACGAGTACCGCGTGGCGATCACGCCAGCGGGCGTCAACGAGTTCACCCGCAGCGGCCACCAGGTCTTCGTCGAGTCCGGCGCCGGTGTCGGCTCCAGCATCACCGACGAGGAGTTCGCCGCCGCGGGCGCGCAGATCCTCGCCACCGCCGACGAGGTGTGGGAGACCGCCGAGCTGGTGCTCAAGGTCAAGGAGCCGATCGCCGAGGAGTACCACCGGATGCGCGAGGGGCAGGTGCTCTTCACCTACCTGCACCTGGCCGCCTCCAAGGAGTGCACCGACGCGCTGGTCGACCGCAAGGTCACCGGCATCGCGTACGAGACGGTCGAGCTGCCCGACCGGTCGCTGCCGCTGCTCGCCCCGATGTCCGAGGTCGCCGGCCGGCTCGCCCCGCAGATGGGCGCCTTCTACATGATGCGCACCGGCGGGGGCCGCGGTGTGCTGCCCGGTGGTGTCTCCGGGGTGTACGCGGCCAAGACCGTGGTCATCGGCGCCGGCGTCTCCGGCATGAACGCCGCCGCGATCGCGCTGGGCCTGCAGTCCGAGGTGCTGCTGCTGGACAAGAACGTCGCCCGGCTGCGCGCGGCCGACGCCATCTACCGGGGTCACCTGCAGACCGTCGCGTCCAACGCCTACGAGGTCGAGCGGGCCGTGCTCGACGCCGACCTGGTCATCGGCGCGGTGCTGGTGCCCGGCACGAAGGCGCCGACGCTGATCTCCAACGAGCTGGTCTCGCGGATGAAGCCGGGCAGTGTGCTCGTCGACATCGCCATCGACCAGGGCGGCTGCTTCGAGGACTCGCGTCCCACCACGCACGCCGACCCGGTCTACAAGGTCCACGAGTCGATCTTCTACTGCGTGGCAAACATGCCCGGCGCGGTGCCGAACACCAGCACCTACGCGCTGACCAACGTCACCCTCCCGTACGCGCTGGAGCTGGCCAACCAGGGCTGGCGCGAGGCGCTGCGCAACGACCCGGCGCTGGCGCTGGGCCTGAACACCCACGACGGGCAGGTCACCTACGGCCCGGTCGCCGAGGCGCACGGCATGGACGTGCTCCCGCTGGCCGACGCGCTGGCCTGAACGGTGGGGGCCGAGCGGTAGCGAGCCGAGGGGCAGGGCACTGACCGACGGTGTAGCCGGCGCCGGCGTGGGCGACCAGCCCACGCCGGCCCTTCGCCGTGCCGTGCGCGGCTACCTCGACCACCTGACCGTCGAACGTGGCCTGTCGGCGAACACGCTCACCTCGTACCGTCGGGATCTGGACCGCTATCTCGACACCCTGGTCGACGCCGGCGTCACCGACCTCGCGTCGGTCGGCGCCGGCCTGGTCGAGGCGCACCTCGCGCGGCTGCGCGCGGGCGACGACGCCCACCCGCCGCTGGCGGTCTCCTCCGCCGCCCGGGCGGCCAGTGCGGTCCGGGGCCTGCACCGTTTCGCGCTGCGTGAGGGGCTGGCCGGCGCGGACCCCAGCCGCGACGTCCGCCCGCCCACCCCGCCGCGCCGGCTGCCCCGGGCCCTGCCGGTCGACGACGTGGTCCGGCTGCTCGACCTCGCTGGCCCGATCACCGCGACCGGCGAGGACGCGCCCCTCGCGCTGCGCGACCGGGCGCTGCTGGAATTCCTGTACGGCACCGGCGCGCGGATCTCCGAGGCGGTCGGCGCCGCCCTGGACGACCTCGACACCGACGAGGGCACCGTCGTGTTGCGCGGCAAGGGCGGCCGGGTCCGACTGGTCCCGATCGGTGGGTACGCCGTCGACGCCGTGCGCGCCTACCTGGTCCGGGCCCGCCCCTCGCTGGCCGCCGCCGGCCGGGGAACGCCGGCGGTGTTCCTCAACGCACGTGGTGGCGCGCTGTCCCGCCAGGGCGCCTGGGGCATCCTGCGCCGCGCCGCCGAGCGGGCCGGGCTGCCCGTCGACGGGCCCGCCGCCGTCTCCCCGCACACCCTGCGCCACTCCTACGCCACGCACCTGCTCGACGGCGGCGCCGACGTCCGGGTGGTCCAGGAGCTGCTCGGGCACGCATCGGTGACCACCACCCAGGTCTACACGTTGGTCACCGTGGAGCGGTTGCGCGAGGTGTACGCCACCGCGCATCCGCGCGCCCGGGGCTGAACGGGTCGCGGTCGGCGCCGACACGCCGGGCCGGTGCCGAACCCCCTGCTGGTCGGTGGCGTACAGTCGGCATCGGCGCGGACCTCCTGGGGCGACACGACCGGGGTGCGCAGCGGCGCCGCGAAGGACGTCGGACGGCTCCGACGCCGGGTGGGGTCGTCGGGAGGGGGCAACGAGCACATGGCTGGCAACGGTGACCGTGCCGAGACCTGGACGTCGGAGCTCCGCGAGCAGCAGGCCACGCTCGGTGCGGACCTCGGCCCCGCGGACCCGGCTGCCTACACGATGCGCAAGCCCATCCCGGAGCCGATGCCCACCGATCGGCACGGCCCCGCGCGCATCATCGCGATGGCCAACCAGAAGGGTGGCGTGGGTAAGACCACCACCACCATCAACCTGGGCGCGGCGCTCGCCGAATACGGCCGCAAGGTGCTGCTGGTCGACTTCGACCCGCAGGGCGCGCTCTCGGTGGGGCTGGGCGTCAACCCGCATAACCTCGACCTGTCCATCTACAACCTGCTCATGCAGGACGACATCATCGCCGAGGACGTCGTCATCAAGACCGACGTCGCGGGGTTGCACCTGCTGCCGGCCAACATCGACCTCTCCGCCGCCGAGATCCAGCTCGTCAACGAGGTGGCCCGGGAGATGGCCCTGGCGCGGGTGCTGCGCACGGTCCGCAAGGAGTACGACTACATCCTGATCGACTGCCAGCCGTCACTCGGCCTGCTGGCGATCAACGCGCTGACCGTCGCGCACGGTGTGCTCATCCCGCTGGAGTGCGAGTTCTTCAGCCTGCGCGGTGTGGCGCTGCTGCTGGACACCATCGACAAGGTGCGGGAGCGGCTCAACTTCGACCTGGAGCTGGAAGGCATCCTCGCCACCATGTACGACAGCCGCACCACGCACTGCCGTCAGGTGTTGCAGCGGGTGGTGGAGGCGTTCGGCGACAAGGTCTACCAGACGGTCATCACCAAGACGGTGAAGTTCCCCGAGTCCACCGTGGCCGGTGCGCCGATCACGACGATGGACCCGGCGTCCTCCGGGGCGCGCAACTACCGTCAGCTGGCCCGCGAGGTGATCGCCGCCCAGTCGGAGCGGTAGCCGGAACGCCCGGTGCCCGCCTCGTGGACTACGGTCGTGCGGTGACCGCGCCACCCCTTGACCCGCCCGAGGCCGCTGCCGCGGCGGTGGTCGATGGTGTGCCGCCCGCCGACCCGGCTGCCGACCCGGCCGCGACCGGCTTCACGGTGCGGCTGGCCAACTTCACCGGCCCGTTCGACCTGCTGCTGCAACTCATCGGCAAGCACAAGCTCGACGTCACCGAGGTGGCCCTGCACACGGTCACCGACGAGTTCATCGCCTACATCCGGGCCATGGGCGACAACTGGGACCTGGACGAGGCCAGCGAGTTCCTGTTGATCGCCGCGACCCTGCTCGACCTGAAGGCGGCCCGGCTGCTGCCCTCCGCCGAGGTGGAGGACGAGGCCGACCTCGCGTTGCTGGAGGCCCGGGACCTGCTCTTCGCCCGGCTGCTGCAGTACAAGGCGTACAAGGAGGCGGCGGCGTACATCGCCGAGTTGGAGGCGGTCGGCGGCCGGCGATACCCGCGGGCGGTCAGCCTGGAGGCCCGCTACGCCGACGCGCTGCCCGACCTGGTGCTCGGCATCGGCCCGCAACGGCTGCTGAAACTGGCCGTGCGGGCGATGACCCCGAAACCGGTGCCGGAGGTCTCCATCGCCCACGTGCACATGGTCCGGGTCAGTGTCCGAGAACACGCGGCGATCCTCGCCACCCGGCTACGCCGGGCCGGCACGGCCACGTTCTCCCTGCTCTGCGCCGACTGCGAGGCGACCCTGGAGGTGGTGGCGCGGTTCCTCGCGCTGCTGGAGCTGTACCGGGAGGGCCTGGTGTCCTTCGTGCAGGAGCAGGCCCTGGAGGAGCTGACCGTGCGCTGGACCGGCCCGGCCGACGGTGACACCGAGGTGCACGTCGACGAGTACGCGGGCAGCCCGGCCGACCCGGAGCCGGTGGCGCAGACCGGGGAAGCGAAGGCACCGGAGTTGCCGGGCGAGTCCGACGGGCCGGACGGGACGGGAACGACGGAGGATGAGCGCGATGAGTGACGAGGAACGCCGGGACTCGCTGGCCGACCAGGCCGCCGCCTGGGTGCCCCCGTGGGAACGACCGCGTCCACCCGCCCCCGCCAGCACCGCCACGCCACCGGATGACTCGGCCGAACCTCCCGAAGCTGACACCGAGGACCTTCCGGCGGAACCGTCCCTGCCGGGCCCGATCACATCGGGTGCGGCGGAGGTGGACCCGGGTGGACCAGGCTCAGCTGCGGTCGAGCCAGCTGCGGTCGAGCCAGCTGCGGTCGAGCCTGCGCCGGTCGAGCCTGCGCCGGTTGAGCCTGCGCCGGTTGAGCCTGCGCCGGTTGAGCCGGTCCCGGTCGTGGTCGGGGAGGGCTCGGCGGGGGAGTCCGGTGGGGCCGGGGACGTACCCCGGCGGCAGGCGGCGGGGCGGCGGCGGGTGACGGCCACGCCGGAGCCCGCCCCGGAGTTGTCCGACACCGAGCTGCGTGGCGCCCTGGAGGCGATCCTGCTGGTGGTCGACGAGCCGGTCAGCGAGCTGGTCCTGGCCCAGGTGCTGGAGCAGCCCGCCGAACGGGTCGGGCCGATGCTCGACGAGATCGCCGCCGGTTACACCGCCGCCGGGCACGGGTTCGAGCTGCGTCGGGCGGCCGGCGGGTGGCGGCTGTACACCCGGCCGGAATACGCTACGTACGTCGAGCGGTTCGTGTTGGACGGGCAGTCCGTACGGCTGACCCAGGCGGCGTTGGAGACGCTCGCCGTGGTCGCCTACAAGCAGCCGGTGACCCGTTCGCGAATCTCAGCCATCCGGGGTGTGAACTGCGACGGGGTCATCCGTACGCTGGTCACCCGCGGCCTCGTCGAGGAGTGCGGCACCGAAACGGACAGCGGGGCGTTCCTGTACAAGACCACCACGCTGTTCCTGGAGAAGCTCGGGCTGAACACCGTTGACGAGCTGCCGCCCCTCGCACCCTTCCTGCCCGACGACGTAGAAGAGCTTGCTGATGCGACCCGATAACCGTTCCCCCAAACCCGACGCCCCTGTCTTCGAGGGGGCTGAGCGCCTGCAGAAGGTGCTGGCCGCCGCCGGCGTGGGTTCCCGGCGTGCCTGCGAGGACCTGATCTTCCGCCGCCGGGTCACCGTGGACGGGCGGGTCGCCAAGCTCGGCGACAAGGTCGACCCGGCCACCGCCGTGATCCACGTGGACGGCGAGCGCCTCCAGGTCGACGTGCGCCTGGTCTACGTGGCGATGAACAAGCCGCGCGGGGTGGTCACCACCATGGCGGACGAAAAGGGACGCAACGAGCTGTCCGACTTCATCGGCGCCCGGCTGGAGCAGCGGGTCTACCACGTCGGGCGGCTCGACGCGGACAGCGAGGGCCTGCTGCTGCTCACCAACGACGGCACCCTCGCGCACAAGCTCATGCACCCGTCGTACCAGGTACTGAAGACCTACCTCGCCGAGGTGGTCGGGCCGATCCCGCGCAACCTGAGCAAGCGGCTGCTGGCCGGCGTCGAGCTGGAGGACGGGCCGGTCAAGGTCGACTCGTTCAAGGTGGTGGACACCCTGGGCAAAAGCGCCCAGGTGGAGCTGAGCCTGCACGAGGGCCGCAAGCACATCGTCCGGCGGCTGATGGAGGAGGTCGGCCACCCGGTCACCCGGTTGGTGCGTACCTCGATCGGACCGATCCGGCTGGGTGACCTGCGCACCGGGCGGATCCGGCGGTTGACCAACGCGGAGGTCGCCGCCCTGTTCAACGCGGTGGGTGACTGACCCCGGAATCCGGGGTACGGCAGCCGGTAGGCTCCGCAACGGCCGAGACGCGGCCGCTGGGGGTGGCGTGGGTCGCCTCCGGCGGCGTCGCGCGCGGGTCCCCCAGGGGCCCGGGCATGATTGATGACGATGGACAACCGCTTGCGGCGCCAGATCACCGGGCGATCCGTGAGGTACGGGCTGAGGAGGACACGGTGGAGAAAAACGTACGGGCCGAGCGATGTGTGGTCGCTGTGGACGGGCCGTCCGGTTCGGGTAAGTCCACCGTGTCGCGGCGGCTGGCCGTCAGCATCGGTGCGCGCTACCTCGACACCGGGGCGATGTACCGGGCGATCACGTGGGCCGTGCTGCGCTCCGGCGTGGACCTCACCGACACCGCGTCGGTGGCCAAGGTCGCCGGCGAGGTCAAGCTGCACATCGGCACCCACCCGCAGGGGTACGCCGTGACCGTCGACGGGGTCGGCGTGGACGCCGACATCCGGGGCCCGGAGGTGACCGGGGCGGTCTCCGCCGTCGCCGCGGTCCCCGCGGTCCGCGAGCTGCTGGTCGCCCGCCAACGCGAGATGATCGCCAACGCTGGTCGGATGGTGGTCGAGGGTCGTGACATCGGCTCGGTCGTGGCGCCGGACGCCGACCTGAAGGTGTTCCTGACCGCCTCCGAGGCGGCCCGTGCCGCCCGGCGCAGCGCCGAGGACGCCGCCGACGTGGCGGCCACCGCCGCCGACCTGGCGCGCCGGGACCGGCTCGACTCGACCCGCAAGGTCAACCCGCTGGCGCAGGCGCCCGACGCGGTGGTGCTGGACACCACCGAGCTGGGCATCGACGAGGTCGTGGCGCGACTGCGTGACCTGCTCACCGAGCGGGGTGTGGCATGAGTAGCGCGGTGGTGTCTCAGGTCGGTCCGGAGCGCAGTGGAGGAGCGGCGTGAGCGAGCGTAGCGAGGGTGCGGGCTGGGTCGAGCTGCGGGAGCCCGACGTCGCCGTCGAGGAACCGAGCGGCCCGCAGCCGGTGGTGGCCGTGGTCGGCCGCCCCAACGTGGGTAAGTCCACTCTGGTCAACCGGATCATCGGCCGCCGCCAGGCGGTCGTCGAGGACGTTCCCGGTGTGACCCGGGACCGGGTGCCGTACGACGCGCAGTGGAACGGCCGGGCGTTCACCGTGGTGGACACCGGCGGCTGGGAGCCGGACGCGAAGGACCGCGCCGCGGCCATCGCGGCGCAGGCCGAGACGGCGGTCGTCACCGCCGACGTGGTCCTCTTCGTGGTCGACTCGATGGTCGGCTCCACCGACGTGGACGAGGCCGCGGTGAAGATGCTGCGGCGCAGCGCCAAGCCGGTGATCCTGGTGGCCAACAAGGCCGACAACACCTCCATCGAGATGGAGGCGACCTCGCTGTGGTCGCTCGGCCTCGGTGAGCCGTTCCCGGTCTCCGCGCTGCACGGGCGAGGCTCCGGCGACCTGCTGGACGCCATCCTCGCCGCGCTGCCGGAAGCCCCGGCGATCGTGGAGAACCGACCGCGCGGACCGCGCCGGGTGGCGCTGGTCGGGCGCCCGAACGTGGGCAAGTCCAGCCTGCTCAACCGGTTCTCCGGCGAGGAACGGGCCGTTGTCGACTCCGTCGCCGGCACCACTGTGGACCCGGTGGACAGCCTGGTCGAGATCGGCGGTCAGACCTGGCAGTTGGTCGACACGGCCGGGCTGCGCAAGCGGGTCGGCAAGGCCAGCGGCACCGAGTACTACGCCAGCCTGCGTACCGCCGGCGCCATCGAGGCCGCCGAGGTGGCCGTGGTGCTGCTGGACTCCAGCGAGCCGATCAGCGAGCAGGACCAGCGGATCCTGTCGATGGTGACCGAATCGGGCCGGGCGCTGGTCATCGCGTTCAACAAGTGGGACCTGGTCGACGCCGACCGTCGGTACTACCTGGACAAGGAGATCGACCGGGAGCTGCGCCGC
This sequence comes from Micromonospora cabrerizensis, assembly GCF_022230955.1. Taxonomy (GTDB): domain Bacteria; phylum Actinomycetota; class Actinomycetes; order Mycobacteriales; family Micromonosporaceae; genus Micromonospora; species Micromonospora cabrerizensis. The sequence continues at coordinate 18,884 of NZ_JAKKFI010000121.1, read as the reverse complement.
ATCCCCTGGGCGATCCGCCTGAACCTGTCCGCGATGACCGGCCGTGCCGTGGACAAGCTGGCCCCGGCCCTGAACAAGGCCCTGGCCAGCTGGGAAACCCGAGTACCGACCGCGCACCTCAACCAGTGGCTGACCGCGCTGGTGCAGGCCACCCCCCACCCGGTACGTGGTGGACGGGCGCCGCGGATCCTGTTCGCCACGCAGGCAGGCGTGGCACCGCCGCGGTTCGTGCTCTTCACCACCGGCCCGCTGGACGCCGGATACCAGCGCTTCGTCGAGCGCAAGCTCCGCGAGGAGTTCGGGTACGAGGGCAGCCCCATCGAGATCTCGGTCCGCCCGCGCAAGAAGCTCGGCCCCGGCGGCCGGGGCAAGGCGCACGGCTGACCTGTTCTGTTCTGTTCTGAGATGCCGGATGGGCGGTCCTCGCCCGTCCGGCATTCCTCTTAACCCACCCTCCTAGGACGCTTTAGGGGGTGTGCGGTGGTTCGGTTGCCTCGCGACTCGGGTGGGGCCTGTGCGAACGGGCCGGGGCTGCTGCGCTAAGCTTTAGCGGCTGTCGCGGTGGGAAACCTCGCGAGGGCGGGACGTGGCGCAGCTTGGTAGCGCACTTGACTGGGGGTCAAGGGGTCGTCGGTTCGAATCCGGCCGTCCCGACCGATTGACCTGGGGAGATGAAGATCATCCCAGGTATCGGCGGTAACATCCGGTAACGGATGATCTTTGTTGGCGGTAACCGGATGGACGGTTGTACGCTGGCGTGCGCGCTGTAGAGCGCTCTGACCTGCCGTTTCATCCACGTTCTGGATGGAGCGGCATTTTGGTCTCTTGATTCCGCGTTAAGCGCTGCCGATTCAGAGGTTCGTTGGTTAGGGCGACGATCCGAGGCGGTGCGGTCGAGCAGGATGTCTAGCCCTCGAGCCGAGCCGGATCTGCTTGGGAAGACGTGCCCCGTGATGTCAGGCCGGGACGTGCGGCTGCCGGAAGGAGTTCTTCTGCCTGCTCACACTTGGGCACCGCCGCCATGCCGTCGGGTAGCTGATCCGCCGTCGGCATGAGGACGCCCTCCTCGTTGAGCGAGCGGCGGCAGGGCACTACGACTACGACCAAGGGGCCCGCTCGGATGAGCGGGCCCCTTGGTCGTCACTTGATCAGAACAACTTGTTGAAGCCTCCCCAGCCGGTGCCGATCCTGGTGCCGCCGGAGGGGTTGGTGAAGAGCGTGGAGCCGTTCCCGTTGCCGTAGTAGACGTGCAGGTCGCCGTTCGCCTTGATGCCGAGCAGGTCGTTCTTTCCGTCGTCGTTCATGTCTCCGGGGGAGAACAGTGCGTTGGTGTAGACGTTCCAGCCCGTGCCGGCGGCCGTTCCGTTGTAGTTGCCGCAGATGGCGAGGAACGGGATTCGGTTGTCCGGATAATCCATCCACCAGCTCGCCATCCAGCCGGTTTGGCCGTTGGAGCTGATGCCGTACACCCAGTACGAGCTGCCCACGACGAGTTGCCCAGGTCGCTGGCAAATCGGCGTGAACATTGATCCGGTGTTGAGTGTGTCGACCACGGTGGTGCAGTTGGTCGTGCTCGGGGCCGCCTCACAGGCGGCGTTGGTAGCCGTGACGTTGACCCCGTCGCTCCAGACGGTGTAGGTGCTGCTGGTCGGCTTCGTGCAGTTCGGTACGTCCGGCAGTTGGTTCTCGCTGTAGTCGGCGTAGTAGGCCGAGATCCAGCCGGTCTTGCCGCGTGGCGTGGTCACCTTCACCCAGTACGGGTTTCCGCCGACGTACTCGCCCTGCCTGGTGCAGATGGGCGTGAACTGTTCGGTGGTGGCGAGGTTGTCGATGATCGTCGGGCACTTGGCAACAGCGGGAGCGGGGTCGCAGGTGGTGCTCGGTTGGCGGACGTTGACCCCGGCCTGCCAGACCTTGTACTTGGCCCCGCCGACGCTGGCGAATCCGGCCTTGCCGTTGCCGCGGAACAGGGTCAGCTCGCCGGTGGACTTCCGGGCGAACAGGTCTGGCTTCCCGTCACCATCCACGTCACCAGGGGCGACGATGGAATCGAAGCCCTGCCAGATGCCCCAGCCCAGCCGGACCGGGCGGGAGTCGTCGGCCCAACCGCCGTAACCGTTGCCGCGGTGCAGAACGATTTCACCGGTGGTCTTGCGAGCGATCAGATCGGGTGCGCCGTCGCCATCCCAGTCTCCGGGTGCCACCACGAGGTTGTACTGGTTCCAGCCGGTGGCAGGCACCTGGTTGCCGTCCGCGTCCCAACTGGTCACCGGTTCGGCGTTGGGGTAGAAGCTCCCGGCCCCCATGCCGCTGTGATAAACCAGGTCACCGTCGGCCTCGACGACCACAAGGTCGTTCCAACCGTCGCCATCCCAGTCGCCAGGTCGAACGACGTGCAGCCAGCCAGCCCGATTGCTGTCGATCTTCAGGGAGCATTGGACGCCGTCGAGGAAGTTCCCGGCGCCGTCGCCGATGTAGAGGCAGACGTCGCCAGCAGCGGTTCGACCGATGACGTCTCCGTGGCGGTCGGCGTTGGCGTCGCTCCGGCTCTGGTGCACACCCGGAGAGGTAGCGAAGAAGCTGAAGTCGCTGTCCAATGACGTCGACGGGTTGACGCCGTCCCAGGTTCGGACACTGACCACGCCTGGGCCGCTCTGGTGCAGGTCGAGGCCGTACGACCCTTCACCCAACAACGCCGAGTCCACAACCTCACTGTCGACGGCATCCACACGTACCACGTCGTGGCCGGCGAAACCCCGGTTCTTGTACACAACTGCGGCAAAAATATCTATCATGTAGACAAGGAAGGCGCGAAACATCTCAAGGAAGCGCGTGGGTCCTCTCGCGGACCTAACAGTGCTGCGCCCAAGAATGGGCAAGGGGCGCTTGATAATTCTGTGCAGATCAAGGCTACCTCTAGTCGGCGCGTTGGGGCCGACGTGGAGAATCAGCAGATCGTCATATTCGATCAGACTGATACTATTCCATGCGCGTGTGGCGGAACAAATAACAGGTTCCATGGGCATGTCAGATCATGGAGTGATATGCAGAGCGACAAGGGCATGCAGGATGCCGTAAAGGCCCTTACGAGGAACGGGATGGTTGATAAAGGGGCGCCCAGTATGAGTGTATCGGACCTGGACAAATGGCGAGCTGCCGTCGTGCTCGAAATGAGTGGCGGCAGGCCCCCCGGGGTGGCCGCAGATGCGCTACTTGCGTTGACCTTAAACGAGCCGAATGTGGAACTTGCCGCCGGGATTATTGCTGGAGTTGTATCTACGGCTGCAGACCCGAACCTTAAGAGGCTGGGAGTGATTTGTTGCGGGCACCTCGCAAGAACCCACGGGATTGTTCCTGTATTCCTGGTTGAACTCTTGAACTCTCTTTCCGACTCTGGCGTGCTGGTTGGTGAGGTTGAAGATGCCCTGGGTGATATCCGATTCTTCGCATTGAGTGATGAAAGGAGTGAATAAAGAGGTCGAGCGGGATGGCGGCGTTGCTCGGCGTGTCTGAACGGTGCGGGCTAGCCGCTAAGGTGATGATTCCTGGCTAAGAGCCTGGGGGGTCATTCAATTGCACGCACAGGTGCGCTGGTGATCCCGCAGGCTCTTAGTGCCCCATCCGATAAGTGGATGGGGCACTAAGGTAAGGGCTAAGCTGAGAAATGGCAGGCTGCCCGGTCGCACGTCGAGGCATTCGGTGGATGAGGCGGCGGCGACCGCGGCGAAACAGGGCGACGACGTCGCGGAGACAGCCGGCGGCTCTTGCAAGATCGGCAACAGCTTCACCCCCGACACCCGGGTGGTGATGGGCGACGGCTCCACCAAGGCGATCGAAGACATCGCGCTCGGAGACAAGGTCCTCGCCTCCGACCCGGAGACGGGCAAGACCGAGGCCCGCGAGGTTGTCGGGCTCATCGTCGGCTAGGGCTACAAGGACCTAGTCGAGGTCACGGTCGACACCGACGGCGCCAAGGGCGACGCCTCGGGTTCGGTAATCGCCACCGACGGTCACCCGTTCTGGGTAACCGACCTCAAGGAGTGGGTCAAGGCCGCCGACCTGAAGCCGGGCCAGTGGTTGCTAATCGGGTACTTTCCGCGGATCAAAGCTGTCGAAGGCGGCCGCGGGCTCGAGCGCACGCTGACGATAGCCGGTTGGCGCCAGTGGCAGGACTGGATCCAGCGCAGGGCAACGGTCGTGCGACACCGCGCGCCCAGTCTCGCTGGGCCTATTCGGTTCGCTGATCGATGGCTGGGGGAGCCGGTCGATGGTCGTACAAGACAGTAGTTCGTCCGAACTAGCTGGCATGGGAGGCACTTGACGATCCGCGGTAACGACCCCGGTAACGGAGGCGATCGCGACAGGCGGATGAGGCGGTGAGCCACGGCATGTAACGGCACTTCACTGCGTCGTTTTTATCCGTTTCTAAGGACGTTTCAGTCTATCCTGGCATGGCGTGACAGAATCGTTGTAAAACTGGGGGTCAAGGGGTCGTCGGTTCGAATCCGGCCGTCCCGACGCAGGTGAGGGGCCATCTCGGAAGATCGAGACGGCCCCTTTGTCGTACCTGCGTGACTAACTGAGTGACTACGCCTCAGCGTCGAAGATCCGGTCCATGGCGACTACGCCGCCCAGGAGCACCGGCCGTAGTTGGTGCCGGTAGACGCTCTCGGTGACCGTCGTACCGGAGTGGCCGCAGAGGTCCGCGATCTGTTCGAGGCTCATGCCGCTGTCTGACAGTAGGGACACGAAGCTGTGCCGCAGTTCGCGGGGCGTCCAGTCGCGCGGGTCGAGGCCCGCTTTGGCGACGACGGGGCGGAAGGCCCGAAGCACGTTGTGCCGGTCGAGGGCCGTACCGGCGGTAGAGGCGAAAACGAGACGGTCAGCGGCATACTGGCCCCGGCGCTCGTGGTGGGTGGTGAGCTCGGTGACGCACCGAGCCGGCAGAGCCAGGGTGCAACGTGACTTCTTGGTCTTGGTGTCTCCATCGGCGCGGACCGAGCGCCAGACCTGAATGGATGGCGGCACCGGGGGATAGTTGTCCGGCTTGCCGGCGAGGTCGACGTGTGACCAGGTGAGGGCTCGCAGTTCCTCGGTGCGAGCGCCGGTCAGCAGCGAGACGACGATGTAGGCGTGCAACGAGCTGCTCTCGGCAGCGATCAGAAGCGCCTTGGGCATGGTCGAGCGTCAGCGACTTCGAGGGACGGCCGCCGTGACCTGTCGGCACTTCGCAGAGTGCCACGACGTTGCGCTTGACCCTGTCTCGCGCCATGGTTCGATTGACCGCGCGGCTGAGCAGCGAGTGCAGGAGCCGCAGGGTGCGGGTGCTCAGTCGTTGGGCTTTGCCCATGAGCCAGCGATCAACATCGGTCGCGCTGAGATCCCGCAGCTTCCTCGCGCCAAGGTCGCTGATGATGTGGGAGGTCATGCCGCCAATCGGACCGATTTCAGTCGATCATTCACCGTATCGCGGCGTAGGCTTTCGAGCCTTAGCCTCACCTGAGCTCGTGCCCGATCCGTGCCCGATGCAGCGGTCAACATCGGCCAGCGGCGGTCCGTCGAGTCGCTCATGCTTCAACGACCAGGGGGCACCAGGCCGGTGGCCGTCGACTCACCCGATTCCCAAGCTGACAGTGCTCGACCGTCCCCGCCAGGGCAGCGTTCCGACGGGTGGTAAGAACGGGGCATGGAGACCGCGCAGCTCAGCCAGGCGTTGGATGACATCTTCGACGGCGCGATCGTGCATCACGGGTACACCGACTACATCCGCGATTACGAACTCATCGTCTACGTCACCGCAGAACCGCGTACCGGCGTCCCACCCGTCCACCTCCGCTACCTCTTCAAGTACTGCGTCGCCGCCGAGGTGCAAACGGCGGTGAGTCCCGAGACCTGGCGTTGCTCGCTCGATGAGCGACTGACCGACCGGAAGATCGGTCCGGACCTGGACGGCTTTGTGTGGGCGGTGCGCTGGCAGCCGCTCTACCCAGGTGCGGAGGTGGTGGCAGACTCCGAGCGTGCCCAGTCGTGGGCTGACAAGATCGGCATTCCCTTTCACGAGGTTCGCTTCAAGATGAACGCTCAGGCCGTCACTCTCGTCTTCAGCGACCTTGACGTGACGGAGGTGAAGGAGGGCTATGCACCCTTCACAGTCACCGAGGACGACTGATGCAAGGATCCTGCAACTCGCCCGGGGTGACTAACTGAGTGACGATCGGGACGGACGCCGGCGGACGAGCAGGGACACTGAGGGACGGTTCCAGCAGTTCAACGCCCGTGAAATGGCAGGCAAAAGCCCCGTGTTGGTTGGCTGGGGGTCAAGGGGTCGTCGGGTCGAATCCGGCCGTCCCGACGCAGGTCAAGGGCTGATCCGGAAATCGGGTCGGCCCTTTCGCCGTTCTGGGGACCAAGATCGGCCCGGCATCACCGCAGAACACCCGACCTGCGCATTCTCGATCCTGCCGGCAGTGCCCGTGTACTGGCGTTGCACCCCGACCGAATGCACGACCTTCTTCTGAGCTAACCCCATCTTCATCGAGCTTCGTATTCATGGCCGTTGTGTGAAAGACAGCGACGAACCGCGGACGACGAGGTCTGGGGCGAGGAGAACCCGGTGTGGCGGCCGGCGTACACCGTGTAGCAGGCGGGAGACCATCAGTTCGACGGCAAGGTGGCCGACGTGACTCTTCGGCGGGCGGACCGCAGTGATCGAGGGATCGGCCAGGTGAGCGATCTCGTCTTCATAGGACACGAGCGCGAGATCGCCAGGGATGGCGATGCCCATCTCGGTGCAGACCTGGGTGATCGCGATGGCGTGCAGGTCACTGTGAACAATCAAAGCGGTGACCTTGGCAAGTCGACAGTTCTGGAGAACGCCGTCGATGACGTCCCGCTCTCCGGGCGCCATGACAGTTGCCTCGATGGCGAGGACGCCGGACAACGTGGGGTCGGCGGCCGCGGTCCGCCAGGCGTGGCGCAGGTGGACCGAAGTTGGGCTGCCCCCCGCGACGACGAGTCCGATTCGACGGTGTCCTTGCCGTCGGAGGTGGTAAATGGCGATCTCGAGGCCGAGATAGTGATCGCTGCGCACCCACTCGATATGCCGCGTGGACGGCGTCCACCGGCGTGGCTGGCGTTCGACGAGGATGGTCGGGACCTGCAGGTGTCCGATCCATTCGAGGATCTCGTCGGCGTCGTCGCCGTCCAAGCTCGGTGCCAGCAACAGACCCTGGACCTGTTGCGCCTCGACGAGACGGCGCATCTGGCGGCGGTCCTCGTCGGGGTCGTAGCTCGAACCGCGCAGTTGGATGCTGACACCGAGTGCGGCAGCGGCAGCCCGCGCACCGGCCACGACAGGCGGCCAATAGCAGTCGAGCGAGGGCACGACCATGCCGACGGCGAAGCGGAGGGGGGGTTGTCGGCGCTGGTTGACGGCGTTGCTCTGCGATGGCAGCGTGGCGCCGCCGTGGACCTTCGACACAAGGCCCTGTTCGGCAAGGGCGGTGATGTCGCGTCGGATGGTGAGCTCGCTGACGCCGAACTCGCGGGCGAGGTCGCGAACCCGTACCGCGCCTTGTCCGCGTAGTTCGGCGAGCAGGCGCTCCTGCCGCTGTGCGCTGAACAACCGACCTGTTTCCACGATGCGTGTGCTCCTAACGGGCGAGCCAGCCTCCGTCCACCGGAAGGACGGCCCCGTGCACGTACCGGGCGGCGTCGGAGGCGAGGAAGACGGCGGCACCCATGAGATCGTCGGGGGTACCCCAGCGGCCGGCCGGAATGCGGTCGCGGATGGCACGTTCCCGATCTGGGTCGGCGCCCAGGGCTGCGGTGTTGTCGGTCGCGATGTAGCCAGGCGCGATCGCGTTGACGTTGACGCCGTGTGCGGCCCATTCGTTGGCCAACGCCCGGGTGAGTCCGACGACGGCGTGCTTCGCGGCAGTGTAGGACGGCACCCGGATACCGCCCTGGTACGACAGCATCGACGCTGTGTTGACGATTTTTCCGTGCCCCTGGTCGAGCATGATCCGGCCGGCCGCTTGACACAGGTGGAATACCGCGTCGAGGTCGACGCGCAGCACGGCCGTCCAGTCCTCCGCTGAGTGGGTGACAGCGGCCGCGCGACGAATGATGCCGGCGTTGTTCACCAGAATGTCGAGACGGCCGAGTTCGGCAGCGGCCGTCTCGACGGCGCCGGCGAGTTCGTCTGGCCCGGCGGTGGCGAGGTCGCCAGGTACATCGAGGACCCGCCGGCCGAGCTTCTCCACCGCGGCGATCGTTTCGGCGGGGTCGGTGCGGCCCAGCAGGGCGATGTCGGCACCGGCCTGGGCCAGCGCGGTCGCGACGGCCTGACCGATGCCGCGGTTCGCGCCGGTGACGAGGGCGACCCGCCCGTCGAGGCGGAAGGCGTCCAAGACCATCGTCACAGCCCCAGGTTGCGCAGGGTCGGGACGGTCTGGCCGACCCAGGCCAGGTCGGCGTCCTCGCGGGCGCCCTGGGTGCGCTGGGTGCCGGCCAGGAACCACAGGAAGTACGTGGTGTAGCCGGGTGCGCTGACCACGGTGTGGTAACCCTCCGGCATCATCTGCATCACGTGATCCCGGATGGTGACGTTTTCCTCGTATCCGTCGTCGGTGTAGACCCGGCTGATGCCGAACCCGTTCGGCGGGTTGACCCGGTAGTAGTACATCTCCTCGTGCGCCGCCTCGGCGGGCAGGTCGTCGACCCGGTGCCGGTGCGGCGGGTAGGTGCTCCAGTTTCCGGACGGCGTGTAGGTCTCGCCGACGATGAGCCGGCGGGCGGGCAGGTCCGGTTGGCTGATCTCGGTGAGTATCTGGTGGTAGTTCCGGCCGAAGTTGGCCGCTCCCCAGCGCCCACTGGCGACCTGCTCCGGTGCGATGACGTACGGGGCGGTGGTCAGGTCGCTGGGGGCGCTGGGCAGGGCGATCTCCACGTCGGTGACCGCCTCCACGATGATGGTGGAGCCTGCCGGGATGTACACCGAGTGCGGCTTGCCGGAGAAGACGTCGCCACGCTGGCCGACCTGCGGGAAGTGGTGGTCGGCGACGGTGAGGTTCGCGGTGCCGCCGAGAATGACCGCGAGGATCTCCCGGTCATCGGACCCGCCGGTCCAGGACTGGCCGGCCGACAGCTTCAGCAGGGTGAAGTCCAGTAGCCGGCAGGGATTGAAGGGCAGCGTGTTGTGGCCGTCGGCGGCGGGGAGGACGCAGTGGTACCGGTAATTCATGATCGCCTTCCTGAATCCGTATGGATGGTGCGGGTCACCAGGGACTGGTCCAGCCGCGGGTGGTGGCGCGGGTGAGGGCCTCCAGGTAGAAGTAGTCGCCCCAGAGGTTGCCCTCGTCGACGCCGACGCCCTTGGGCTTGTCGTAGACGCCGTGCAGGAGGAGCGCGTTCGAGGCCGGGTGGCCGTCGCTGGCGTAGTTGTCCACCAGGGAGCGCAGGATCCGGTGGGCCGCATCTCGGTAGCCCATCGCACGCGCCGGGTCGGCGACGCTGTCAGCGAGCTCGGCCAAGCCGCAGGCGGCGATCGCGGCAGCGGAGCTGTCGCGCTCCTGGTCGCTGCCGTCGCTGAACTCCAGGTCCCAGTAGGCGACGTGGTCGGCCGGCAACCGTGCGAGAAGGTGGTCCGCGCAGGTCGAGGCGGCGGCCAGCAGCGTGGGGTCACCGGTGTACCGGTGGTTCAGGGTGAAGCCGTAGATGCCCCATGCCTGTCCCCGGGCCCAGCAGGTGTCATCCCCGTGACCCTGTTCGGTCTCGCCGCGCAGCGGCACGCCGGTCTCCGGGTCCCAGTAGAAGGTGTGGAAGGTGGTGCCGTCCGGACGCAGAATGTGCTCGCGCAGCTGGGCGGTGTGCCGGCGGGCGGCCGCAGCGTAACGGCCGTCGCCGGTGGTCTGGCTGGCCCAGTAGAGCAGCGGAGTGTTCATCAGGCTGTCGATGATGGTGCGGCCACGTTGGCGGGGGTCGGCCAGGTCGCCCCATGCCTGGATGATGCCGGCCGGTTCGAGGAAGCGGGTCATCAGGTGGTCGGCGGCGGCCAGGGCGGCCGCCCGGGCGCGCCGGTCGCCGGTGCGCCGGGCCGGCGTGACGCAGGCGAGGGTGTACAGGAAACCGAGGTCGTGGGTATCCAGGTCGATGCCACCGTGCACCCGGTCGGCGAAGCTGTCGACATGTGCCAGGGCTGCTCGCAGGTGGTGTTCGTCGCCGGTCAGGTCGTGGGCGAGCCACAACATCCCGGGCCAGAAGCTGGTCGTCCAGCCGACGTTGGCGCCCTCGGGCTGGCCTGCGGTCGGTGGTCGTAGCGGGTAGCGGTTGGCGACGGTGGTGTCCGCCGGGTACCGCGTGCCGAAGGTGTCGATGTTCGCCTCGACGGTACGTATCGCGGCGGTCACCGCGGCCGCCATCGCTTCGGCGTCTGGGCTGGGACGGACGTTGGTCGCCGTCATGGATGGTCTTCTCCCTCGTGTGTCCGGACCGGTGCCGGGCAGGTGTTTCGTCGGCGTCCCGGCTCGTTCGCCGGGAGGGTGGAGGCGATCAGGTGCTCCGGGCCGCGGCCGTCGGTGGGTCGAGCGCCGCCCGCAGGCTGTACCGGCTGTTGGACCACACGACGTACAGCAGCGGCGCCGCCGCGACGCCGAGCGCTATCGCGGGACGGGCCACGAAGAGCTGCGCCAGCAGCGCCAGGACCAGCAGTGACGCGGCGGTGAGGTACCAACGGCGCACCGCCAGGTACGTGCACACACGGGCCACGTCGCGCAGCCGCGCGGCGGGCCGCTCGGCGATGGTCACCAGGCCGAGCAGCGCGGTGGCGGCGGTGAGCACGGTGAGCACGGCGAGGATCGGCAGCGTGAGCGCGCCAACCTGATGGCCCCATAACGCGTACGCGTCGACGCCGAGGACGACCAGGACCGCGGTGGCTGCGGCAGTCCAGAGGATGGCCGGGCGGGCGGTGGCCCGCCAGGTGCCGCCGAACGTGCGTAGCAGGCTACGGGCCCCCCCGGACGAGTAGTCGGACATGACCGCGAACGCCGCGCAGAGCCCGGGCGCGCAGAGCGGGGCGGTCAGCGCGTACAGGGGCCAGGAGCGCGCCGCGTCGGTGGTGAACGCGAGCGTCACCAGTGGCAGGCAACTGAGCACCAGCAGCAGGTTGGTGGCGAGTGCGGCGTAGATCCCGTCGAAGACGGCGGTGATGGTGTGGTGGCGCGTACGCATGGGCCTCAACCCTTCAGTCCGGTCGAGGCGACGCCCTCGATGAAGTAGCGCTGGCCGAGCAGGAAGATGACGGCGACGGGCAGTACTGACAGCACCGAGCCCGTCATGATCAGCGCGTACTCGGCGTTGTACTGGGAGATGAAGGTGTTCAGCCCCAACTGGATGGTGCGCAGCTCCGGACTGCGCAGGTAGACGAGCGGGCCGAGGTAGTCGTTCCAGGTGGTCGTGAACGTCAGCAGGGCCAGGCTGGCAAGCGCCGGCCGGGACAACGGCAGAATGATCCGTCGGTAGATGCCGTACTCGCTGAGCCCGTCGACCCGCGCCGCTTCGCTGAGTTCCTCGGGGATCGTCTCGTAGAACTGCTTCATCAGGAACACGCCGATCGCGCCGAACGCCTGTATCGCGACGATCGACCACAGCGTGTTCGACAGGTGCAGCTTCGACATGAGGATGAACTGCGGGATCATGTACGACTGCCAGGGCACTGCGATCGTCCCGACGTACGCCAGGAAGAGCAGGTTGCGGCCGGGGAAGCGGACCCGGGCGAAGCCGTAGGCCGCGAAGCTGCCGGTGAACACCTGCAGGAAGGTGACGATCACCGACAGCAGCAGGGTGTTCCACAGCCATGTCGTCATGTCCGAGCGCTGCCAGATGTCGACGTAGTTTCGCCACACCACCGGATCGGGGAGCCAGGTGATCGGGATGGTGAAGACGTCGTTGTTGGTCTTCAACGACGCCACCACCATCCAGAGGAACGGCAGCAGCAGCCCGGCCGCCGCGAGCACGAGAGCGGCGTACCCGAGGAGCCGCCACGCCCGGGACCGGACACGTCGGGCGGACGTTCCGTGGTTGCCGGGCGCGGCGACGGCCGGGACGGGCAGGGAGAGGTCGGTCGCGGTCATCAGCTGTTCCTCCGCTTGTTGACCATGAACTGGATGACCGTGATGCCGAAGCAGATGCCGAACAGGACGATGGAGACCGCCGAGGCGTAGCCGAACTGGTTCTCCTCGAAGCCCTTCTGGTAGATGTACTGCGAGAGCACAAGTGTCGACTGGCCCGGTCCGCCGCCGGTCATCACGAGGATGAGGTCGAAGACCTTGAAGCTTTCGATGGTGAGCAGCACCGTGACGAAGAAGGTCGTGGTTCGTAACCCGGGGAGGGTCACGTGCACGAACCGCTGCCACGGTGAGGCGCCGTCGGTCTCGGCCGCCTCGTAGAGCTGGGCCGGGATGGTCTGCAGGCCGGCCAGGAACAGCAGCATGTAGTAGCCCATGTACCGCCACGTGCCGACGATGATGACCGCCGGCATCGACCAGGTCGCCGACGCGGTCCAGCCCGGCGGACTGTCCACCCCGACGGCACCGAGAAGAGCGTTGATCGGGCCGTACTCCGGGCTGAACAGCTGGTTCCAGACGACCGCGATCGCCACGATCGAGGTGATGTAGGGGAAGAAGGCGATGGTACGGAAGAACCGTACGCCGCGCAGTTTTCGGTTGAGCAGTAGCGCCAGCCCGAGTGCTGCCGCGAGGGTCAGCGGGATGTGGAAGACGGCGTAGTAGACGGTGTTGCGCAGTGCGGTCCAGAAGCTCGAGTCGTCCCACATCCGCCGGAAGTTCGCGGTGCCGGTCCACTCGGCCACCCCGAAGACGTTCCAGTTGGTGAACGCCACGTAGAACAGCACGACGACGGGTAGCAGGGTGAGCGCGGCGAAGCCGAGGAAGTTGGGAAGAATGAACGACCAGCCGGCGACCGTGTTGCGCGACACCAGCCGCCGGTTCCTGGGTCTCGTGCGCGGCAATGTTGCCATAGGGAGTCTCCGGAAGCGTTCAGCATGGCGGCGGGACCGGCGTGCGGCTCAGGCGCGCCGGTCCCGCCATCAGCTCACTGGTTGAGGACTTCGTTCTTGGCGCGGTCCTGCGCCTTGCTCAGCTCCGCGTCGAGGCCCTTGCTGTCGGAGAGGATCGCCGAATGCGTCTCGTTGAGGAGGTTTTGCAGGCCGGCGGTGTGCTTCGACACCGGGTTCTCCGGCCTGATGGTGTGCTTGGCGTAGGCGAACTTCGACAGGTCGTCCTGCGGTACGCCGTCCAGCCCGAACAGCGTCGCGGTGGCCGCGTCGGTGACCTGGGCTGGCGTGATGCCGATCCCAGCCAGCGCCTTACCAGCCTCCGGGCCGGCCGCGTACTGGAGGAAGGCCTTGGCCGCGGCGGTCTTGGACTTGCTGATCTTCGGGTTGATCCCCAAGCCGGTCGGGTCACCGAAGGTGACCGGTGTGGCGGAGGTGCCGGTGGTGGACTTGTCGAACTGCGGCGCCGGGGCGATCCCCCACTGGAACTTGTCGGCGTCACCGCTCTGTCGCTGGTTGAGCAGCGTGGCCACGTACCAGGTGCCCATCAGCAGCATCGCCGACTGCTGCTTGCCGAACTGTGCCTGGTAGGTGAGTTTGTTGGTCTTCGCGGTGCCGAAGGTCGGCTGCGCGCCGGCCGTCTGCAGGTCCAGTGACCGCTCGTAGTACGGCTTCAGGTAGCCGAAGTCCCCGGCAAGCAGGTCCGCGTTGGGAGTCTGCGCGAGCGCGAATCCCTGCACGGTCGACTGGAAGGTGTGCTGGTACGCGCCGGTCGCGTTCGAGCCGGCCCCCTTCAGCCCGGTGTGCAGTCGCTTCGTCGCGTCGGTGTAGTCGTCCCAGGTCCAGCTGCCGTCCGGCGGTGCCACCTTCGCCTTCGCGAACAGGTCCTTGTTGTAGAACAACACCCACGAGTCCTGCCGGTACGGCACCGCGTAGGCCTTGCCATCCACCTGGTACGACGCGAGCGCCGGGACCGAGCCGAGACCGGAGGTGACGTCGGAGACATCGAGCAGCTGACCACCGCTCTGGTACGTGTAGAAGTTCTTGAGGTTCTTCATGACGTAGACGTCCGGGGCGGTGCCGGCAGCCAGGTCCGTGATCATCTGGGTGTCGTAGTCGTTACCCGGGGCGTACTCCTTGAGCTCCACCGTCACGTTCGGGTGGGTCGCCTTGAAGCCGTCGGCGAGCGCCTTGAACTCAGGCGTGGACGACAGGCTCCAGCCAGCCAGGCTGATCGTCACCGGGGCATTGGGGTCGGCCGGCTCGTCCTCGCCGCCACAGCCGGCGAGGACGAGTGTCAGCGCCGTCGCGGCGCTGACGGTGGCCAGTATTGTGCGCTTCATCCCTTGCTCCTTAGATCAGAGGCCCCGACGGGGCCCGGACTGCTACCTGCTCGCTGGACTGCGGAATCGGCCCGTTCAAGGTCCAGTCGGGTCATGGTGCTCGTCCCGTCCGGCCAGACGACCGAAGCATGAAAACTGCCGGCGTCCTCGCCCAGCACGACCTGGCACCCCTGCCTGACCCTGACCGCGAGGTCTCTGGACAGCTCGGTGAGGACGACGACCCACGCACCGGGCTGAACCGGGTGGTCCACCCAGGGCACCACCAGCCCGCCGGCCAACGGCCCGCCATCAGGAACGGACGTGGCACCGGCCGCACCACCGCCGTGCACGCCTTCGAGTCGACTCGTCAAACCCGCGCCGGTCAGGCTGACCGCACCGCCGCCGAAGGCTGCCGTCGCATCGCTGGCAACGGCCCAGCCACCGATCCGCAGGCGCATCCCGGCGGCGTCAACGTCGTCGGCGAGATCATCGACACGGACCAAGCGCAGTTCCCAGGGCCCGTGGACCAGCGAGTACACCGTGAGGCTCCCGGCCGGCCGGAACGTGCCAGCGCGGCCACCGCCGTGGTCACGGTGGCCCGGGTCCGGATCCACCCAGTGGGCGAGGGCGCGCGAACCAGCCACGCCCACGCCATCGCCGTCGACATGCACCGTCAGCAGACGCATACCGGCACGATGCGTAGCGCTGCCCCTTCTGTCGACGAGGGCGACGGACTGGTCGAGGGGGTTGACCCAGCCGCTCTCGTCGAGCACCGGGCTGGTCGTGGTGGAGTAGCCGAGCCGGGCGTAGAGCGGTGAGTCACCGACGGAACTGCCCTCGACCGTGTGGTCGGTGCCGTGGTTGATCACCCGGACGATGCCGTCGGCGCAGGTGGCCGAGACCAGCCAACCCGGCGCCCGAATGGCCCGGACGGCGTCCCGCTCCTCGACAGGCAGCGGCTCCTCCGGCACCCTCCACACGGGGTGGTCGGCAGGCAGGGCGATGCCGAGTAACCCCTTGCTGGCCCAGTACGGCGAGCCGGGCCCAGAGTAGGCCTGGGCCAACCGCGGCCACGGGCCGTGCCAGCCCATGGTGAGCAGACCGCGATCATCGAATGCGCCGTGGTCGACGAAGTGGCGCACGATGCTGGTGGCCGCGCGGCGCAGCTGGCCAAGACTGACCGACGGCACCCCCGCGATCGCGCCGACCCAGAAGGGCGCTGCGGCCGCGAACCGGTAGATCAGGCTGCGGCCCTGCACCAGCGGTGACCCGTCCGAGCCCACGAGGGCGACCGCGTCACGCAGGTACCGGTCGAGGCCGGCCAGATCCCGATCGCGGCGTCCCGCCGCCAGATCCTCCGCGCCGGCCATCCGGGCCCACAGCGTCGGATAGACGTGCAGCGCCCAGCCCACGTAATGGTCGTAGGCGCGCTCGGGCCCATCGGACATCCAGCCGTCCGCGCGAGCGAAACCGTCATGGGTGGCCAGGTCCTCCGCCATCTCGTCCAGCGAGTGCGGCCCGCCCACCGAGCGTAGGAAAGTCTGCACGATCAGCCGGAACCAGACCCAGTTGATCCGCGGGTAGGTGGCATCGCCGACCGCCGGGGTCAGGTAGTCCACCACCCGCTCCCGCACCTCGGATGAGAGTCGGTCCCAGATCCACGGACGGGTCAGGTCGAGGACGAGCGCAAGGGAGGCGGCCTCCACCTTCGCCTGGGGGTGCTCATCCAACCGCACCCAGCGGTCGGTACTTCTCGGGTCGGTACCGGCCGAGATTCCCGCCGCGTAGCGGTCGGCCAACTCGTCGACACCCACTCCGTCCGCACCGGCAATACGGAAGCCGGCCAGCAGGAACGTTCGGGCGAACCCTTCCAGGCCGTCGACGGCCCGTCCGTAGCCCCCTTGCCGGCCAGGAACGACAACCAGAGCGTGGCCGGGTGACGCGAACGGCCGGACGGCAGCGAGCATTCGGTCAGCCAGCGCCAACCAGTCATCTCGACTCCAGGTCTTGGCGGCGCGGGCAGCCCAGTCTGGCTCGGACCCAGGAGCACCGGCTCCGCCAACCATCATCCGCGGTCCTGTCGCATCGATCCGCCTCCAAGAGCGCGTCGGAGCGGTGCGTTGCCCGTACGTGACGCGCAGGCAACAACGAGGTTTCCGAAGTTAAACGCTCACAACAGAACAAGTCAATGCTCTTACTGAACTTGGATGAGCAGACCAGATCAAAAAAGCACAGTCCGATCCCCACGTGTTGACCGGTGAGATCCATGCTTGGCCGCATGACGACCGTCTATACACAGTTATGTCCTATTACGTCATCGCGAATCTGGTAACAGCCGTCCCCTCCAACGACGAAAAACGATCTGATACGGTCATGTTCGCTCAGAACCGCTCTACATGCGAGGAGTCATGGCCGCTGCTGACCGGTATACCGGCCCACTCGCCGCCACCTGGCCGGATGTCGGTGTCGCCCGGCTCGAAGGGCTGCTCACGTCCCCCGAGCTGGCCCTCGTCACCGCGTTCGGCCCACGCGGCGCGCTCGTCCTCTCCATGGAGGAGCTTCCGCCGCACGAAGCGTTCCTCGGAGGTGCCCCATGACCAAGGACAATCCCGCCGCCGGTACGGCGGAGGCTCGAGGGCCGCTGCAGGTCGCCCGCCGCCAGCAACTGCTCGAGGCGTTGCAACGCGACGGGGCGATGCGCATCTCCGACCTGTCCCAGGCACTCGGCGCCGCACCGGTCACCATCCGCCGAGACATCGCGCAGCTCGCTGCTGAAGGCCTGGTCAGCCGGGTTCACGGTGGGGTTGCACTGATCACGCCGGACGACCCTCCGATCACCGACGAAGCGACCGGCGCCGGCCTCGATTCGCTCGGCGGGCGCACCCTCGGCATGCTGGTGCCTTCGATGGACTACTACTGGCCGGATGTGGCCCGCGGCGCTGAGGAGGCCGCGCGCGAGCTCGACATGCGCGTGGTGCTGCGCGGCTCCTCATACGACACGGAGGACGACAAACCCCAGCTCGCCCGACTCGTGGAACGGATGGCCGTCGACGGCCTGATCATCGCCCCGCGGATGGACGCGCCCACCTCGGGGCGGACGATTGAGTGGCTCGATCAACTCGGCTTCCCCATCGTGCTGCTGGAACGCACGGCCACGGTGGGTAGCCATCACGCTGTGATGGAATCGGTGGTCACCGACCATGCGCTCGGCGCGGCCATGGCGGTGAGGCATCTAACCTCCCTCGGGCACCGCAAGGTCGGTCTCGTGGTCGCCGCCAACAGCCCCACCAGCCGGCATGTGAGGCGCGGCTGGCTTGACGCCACGGCGGAGTGCGGCCTGGACCCGAACGCCACAGTCGCGGCCGCGGTGCCTGACGCCCGCGCGCCGGAGCGCGACACCGCGCTCGACGCCGTCCTGCGCCAGTGCCAGGTGACCGGCACCACCGCGCTGCTGGTGCATGCCGACCCTGAGGCGATCGCGTTGGTGCAGCACTGCGAGGAGCGGCACCTGACCGTGCCCGGCGACCTGTCCATTGTGGCGTACGACGACGAGGTTGCCGAGCTGTTCAGCCCACCGCTGACCGCGGTCCGGCCGCCGCGGCGTTCCATTGGCCGCGCCGCCGTGCGACTCGTCGCCGACCGGCTCACCGACCCCGAGCGTCCCGCGCACCGGGTCGTGATCAGCCCGTCCCTGCGCGTACGCGAGTCGACCGCACCGCCGTGGGCGTGATGGGCCACGGGCGTCAGGGCCGCCAAACCTGATCGGCGCCATGCTCGGCAGTGCGGCCTGGATCAGCCGTTCCAGCCGGCCGGCAACGGACAACCGGGCTGCCCGGTACCGCGGAGGTACGGTGCACACCCCGGGTACCGAGCTCATGCTCGGTACCCGGGTGTGCGCCGTACCCTCAGACCGTGGTGACGATCGTCAGACGGCCGTGCGGGACCACTGTTGGTTGGTGCCGGTGTTGCAGGGATATTGCTTGAGTACCACGCCGTCCGCGGTCGATGCCGCTGGTACGTCCACGCACTTGCCGCTGTGGCGTGCGCGCAGTTGGAAGTAGCTGGCGTTGGTGACGATCTGGAATTGTTGGTTGGTGCTGGTGCCGCAGGTGTATTGGACGAGTTCGGCGCCGTCGGCGGTGGAGGCGCTCACCACGTCGAGGCACTTTCCGCTGTGCCGGCTGATGATCTGCCAGTAGCCGCTGCCGGCGTCCTGGAACTGCCATTGTTGCCAGGCGTTGCCGCTGTAGGTGTACTGGCCGACGAGCGTGCCGTTGTTGGTGTTGGGTGATTGGACGTCCATGGTCTTGCCGCTGTGCCGCACGGTGATGCGGTAGAACGTGCCCGTCGTGGGTGGGGGCGTGGTGGGGTCGCCGCCGATGGTGTCGCCCCAGGCGTAGCGGATCCGGTCGGCGCCGGTGGTGTTGCGGATGGTCAGGTTGAGGTTGGTGTTGCTGCCGGTGAGGGAGAACATCGAGTACCAGTCGTAG
>NZ_JAKKFI010000120.1 GCF_022230955.1 Micromonospora cabrerizensis | reverse complement strand
TTCCAAGGCGCCCAGGGCGAGGCTGGCGCGCAAGGTGCCCAAGGCGACACCGGCGCTCAGGGCGCTCAAGGTTTCCAGGGCGCTCAAGGCGACGCAGGTGCGCAAGGCTTCCAAGGGGCCCAAGGCGCCACCGGCGCGCAAGGCGCACAAGGCGCACAAGGCTTCCAAGGCGTCCAGGGCGACGCGGGCGCTCAAGGTGCCCCAGGTTTGCAGGGCGTACCGGGTCCGCAGGGCGCCACGGGTGCCCAGGGCCCGCAAGGAGTGGCGGGCAACGGAATCCAGGCCGCCTACATTCAGGGCCCGCTGACCGTCATTGCGGACACCCCCGTTAATTTCGGGTGCGATCCCGGCGACATTGCTGTCGGAACCGGCTATCAGCTGTCGGGTGCAGGCGTCAACCCGGTGCTGATCCAGCCGCTGTCGACCAGCGGCTACCAGTTCACCTTCACCGGCGGAGGTGCCGACATTTGGTTGTCCTGCATCTCGCTCAGCGTGCCAGTGGCGTTGAATGCTCCGGCCAACACGCCGGGCCGGGCGGACGGCCAATAGCTGTGGGGCAGCCGTCGGAACAGCAAGTCGGACCGCCCCGTTACCGTCGAGGAGAAGAAATGAGCATGCGCCAAATATTCGGGTCACTCGCCTGCGGCGCGGTTCTGCTGAGCGGGGTCGCGGCATGCAGCGAGAAGCCTGCGGACAAGCCGCAAACCAGCAACAGCGACAGCGCGAACGACGGCAGCAACACCGGGGGTACGCCGGCGGACCTGCTGAAGCTGGGTGTCGAACAGGGCCAGGCCGGCAACATCGACGCGGCGAAGGCCACCTTCGAGAAGGTGGTCGCCGCCGAGGCCGGCAACAAGTTCGCCTGGTTCAACCTGGGCTTCATCGCGCAGTCGCGCAACCAGCCTGACGAGGCGATCGGCAACTACGACAAGGCATTGGCAGCTGACGCCAACTACAAGCCGGCTCTCTACAACAAGGCCATCGTCTTGGAGAGCAAGGCTCCGACGACGTCGGTAGACATCTACCGCAAGCTGGTGTCGATCGATGACAAGTCGTCAACCGCCTACCTCCGGCTCGGCATGTTGCTGTCCCAATCCGGTGACGAGGGAGCGGCGCGGGACGCCTTCAAGGCGGCGATGCGGCTGGACAAGGGGCTCACCTCAGCCGTTCCGGCGAAGTACCGCGCGACCCCTACCCCTAAGTCCTCGACACCGGCGGGTAGGTGATCGCTCCAATGCGTACACCGCGCGTGACGGTCTTCACGGGGAGCAATCGCACCCGTTTCATCGATGAATGCTTCCGGTCGATGCTCGCGCAGACCTTCACCGACTGGGAGTGGGTGGTCATTCTCAACCAGGGGTCTCGATGGCGGCCCGAGACGCAGGACGACCGAATTCGCCTCATTGTCCAGGACAACCTGAACGGCGTTGGCGCAGTGAAGGGGTTCGCCTGCGCCCAGGCTGCCGGAGAGATCCTGGTCGAGCTTGACGACGACGACCTGCTCAGCAGCGACTGCCTGCAACACATCGTTGACGCCTTCGACGCCCACCCGGCGGCGGGGTTCGTCTACAGCGACACCGCGCAGATCCAGGAGGACGGCGGTCGCTGTGAAGACCGTTTCGCGAGTTCATTCGGCTGGCAGCACTACGACGAGAAGGTGGACGGCCGCGACGTGCTGGCCTGCCGGGCGTTACCGCCGACGCCGCACAATGTGAGCTACATCTGGTACGCCCCCAACCATGTGCGGGCCTTCCGGCGGGACATCTACGAGAAGGTCGGCGGCTACGACGAGTCACTCGACGTCGCGGACGACGCCGATCTCATGGCTCGGATCTACCAGGTGAGCGAGTTCCATCACATTCAGAAGTGCCTTTATCTACAGCGAATGCATGCCAAGAACACGCAGCGCGTTCCAGATCTCAACGCCCGGATCCAGCAGCGCACTGTGGAGATCTACGACCGAAATATTCAGCAGAATGCGCTGACCTGGTCACGACGACAGGGACTTCTGGCGCTCGACCTCGGTGCCGCTCACAACAAACCGGAAGGGTATCTCGGCCTGGACTACCACGACGGGCCGAGCGTCGACATGGTCTGCGACGTTACGAAGGGAGTCGACCTTCCGGACAACAGTGTCGGGGTCATTCGGGCCGTCGATTTCCTGGAACACATCCCGGACAAAATCGCACTGTTCAACGAGTTGTACCGACTGCTCGCGCCGAACGGGATGCTGTTGTCGTTGACACCCAGCACCGACGGCCGGGGCGCCTACCAGGATCCGACGCACGTGGCGTTCTACAACGAGAACTCGTTCTGGTATTTCACGGACGCCAACTATTCTCGGTTCGTACCAGAAATAAAGTGCCGATTCCAGTCGTCGCGCCTGGTCACGTACTTCCCGAGTGAATGGCACAAGAAGCACAACATCCCGTACGTCTCAGCGAATCTCATCGCGATCAAGAACGACGCCCTACGCAACGGTGGTCCGCTGAACATATGATTGATCGGCCGCGCAGGGCGGGAGGCCCCATCGTTGTCGACTGTTACCCGATGACGCCGCTCGCCAGGAAACTCACGCAGACGGCGTGACCGGGGACCGCAGGCCGAGCTGCTGCTCGGCGTCTCAGGCCTCGAACCGCTCCACCTCCGAGAACCCCAGCTTCACCGCGAGACGCATCGAGCTGACGGTGAGGGCTTGGGTGGTAATCACACTCGGCGACCCGCCTCCACCTGCCCCGAGTGCCGGCAAGCTCGTCCACAACTCCGCTCACGAAATGATCTCTACTGCGGGTCTTTTATCCCTTGTGGAGGGGTTCGAGCAGTGATGTCGCCCAGGGGATTTGCTCATTGCTCAGTTCACGGCCGCCCATTACTTCTTGTCTTTCCGTTCATTGACGGTAATATCCCCGTGTTTTGACGTGACACGGGGAGGAAGACCACATGCGATCGAAGACCCTGGCTGGCGCCCTCATAGCGCTGGCCTTTCTGATTCCGGCCGCGCCGGCTGTGGCTCAGACCGAATCGCCCAGGCTGGGCGCAGCCTGCCAGACGGACGAGCGCAAGGTGTACCTGGACATCCGCAAGCTCGTCACCTTCGACCTGGACACCGCCAACGATGGGGAGCTGCGGCTGCTGGCCTACCGGATCCTGAACGAGGCAGACGCCAAAGAGTTCCCCGTTCTGCCCGATGCCCTACGGAAGCGGCTGGAGGGCACCACGGACGATCTCCGCGCGTACCTCAAGACGGACGTGCAGAAGGCCTGGTTGACGGATCTGCGGGTCTCGGTGGGCCGGACGATGACGGACGCCGGCACCAACGTGATGGCGGCCGCGCAGAAGGTCCTCGACGAGGCGGCCGTCGACGCTTACCTGGCCTACCTGAACGACGGCTTCTACGCCGCACGTGCGCTCGACTGCGCGTCACCGACACCGAGCGCCACCCCCAGTGTCACGCCCAGCGCGACGACGACCGCTGTGCCGACCCCCACCTCCTCCGCCAGCCTGGCCGCTCCCGGTGGCGAAGGTGGTGAGGGCGGTGGTCTGCCCGTGACCGGTGCCAACACCGCGACCGTGGCCGGCATTGGCGGTGCGCTTCTGCTCCTCGGCGGCGTGGGCTACCTGATCGGACGGCGACGCCGTTCCAGCTTCGTGGCATAGCAACCCGACGCGCCCGGCTCGACGCTTCGTCGGGCCGGGCGCGTCGGCGCTGTCATGGTGAGGCGGGGGCGGTGCAACGGACGCCGGGTCACGCCTCGGCGTGGCGGCGGCATGGTTGAGCTTGGAAATGGCGAAGCCCAGGTCGATGACCTGGGCTTCCGTGCCGAGCCGCCTGACGGAATCGAACCGTCGACCTACGCATTACGAGTGCGTCGCTCTAGCCGACTGAGCTAAGGCGGCAACGATCAGCAAGTGTACGGCACCACCCGCCCACCGCTCGAACGGGATACCCCTGTCGGATCCCGCCGTCGCCAACCGGACATCGGCCGCCATCTAGCCGTTTACCGGACAGCGGATGATCGGGTGCGGGACTACGCTGCGGCGGGTGAGCGACGAACGCGACGATTCCCCCCACCAGGAGCGTCCTGCCCACCCGCCGGGCGGAGAACGCGCCGCCCACCGTCCGCGCAGCACCGACCCGCTGGAGCTGGGCTTCACGCCGCGCAAACCGGTGCCGTGGCTGGCGCCGTTCCTGCTGATCAGCACGGGCATCCGTACGCTGCTGGCCGTGCTCTTCGGGGCGTACCTGGACAAACGCGAGTTGCAGAACGCGTTCGGCGACGGCGTCTTCCGCCAGGTCGGGCCGGACGGCGGGCTGTGGCTGGACTACGTGGCCGATCTGGGCGACGGCTTCAACGCCACCTACTCGGTGGCGTACCTGCTGGCGCAGCCGGAGCTGACGGTGGACGGGCATCGGCTGCCCCGGGCGCAGACCCTGGTGATGGGCGGCGACCAGGTCTACCCGTCGGCGGCCTACGCCTCGTACGAGGACCGGTGCAAGGGCCCCTACCAGGCCGCGCTGCCGGTCGCGCCGCCCGAGAAGCCCACGCTCTTCGCGGTGCCGGGCAACCACGACTGGTACGACGGCCTGACCGCTTTCCTGCGGCTGTTCGTCCGCTCCCGGGACCGCAACTTCGCCGGGTGGGGCACCGGGCAGTCACGGTCGTACTTCGCGGTGGAGCTGCCGGCCGGCTGGTGGCTGCTCGGCGTGGACGACCAGTCCGGCTCGTACCTGGACGACCCGCAGTTGGCCTACTTCGACGAGGTTGCCCGGCAGCTCGGCCCGGAGTCGAAGGTGATCATCGCGGCGCCGGCGCCGACCTGGGTCAAGGCGGCCGACAACCCCACGGCGTACGACTCGATCGACTACTTCATCCGGACGATCATCGACCCGACCGGGGCGCGGGTGCGGCTGCTGCTCTCCGGCGACCTGCACCACTACGCGCGCTATTCCGGGCCGGACCGGCAACTGATCACCTGCGGCGGCGGCGGGGCGTACCTCTACCCCACGCACAAGCTGCCCGAGCGCATCGAGGTGCCACCGCGGGACACGCTGGCCCGCCGGGCCAGCTCGGCCCAGCCGTACGACCTGGTGGCCCGCTACCCGGACGCGGCCCGCTCCCGGCGCTACGGCTGGGGCATCTTCCCCCGGCTGCCGTTCCGCAATCCCGGCTTCACGACGCTGCTCGGCACCCTGCACACCCTGCTGATGCTGGCCATGGCGGGTGCCACCGCGAACTGGGCCGACAGCACCAACCAGCGGCTGTTCAGCGTTCCCCTGGTGTTGATGGTGCTCGTGACGGTGCTCGCGGCGATCCTCTTCGCCAAGCCGCCCAGCGCGAGCGGCAAACGCCACGCACGGCACGGCATCCTCGGCGTCAGCCACGGCGTGGCGCACGTGGCCCTGGCGGCGGCCGGCACCTGGGCGTGGTTGGCGCTGCCGTTCTACGACTGGCCGTGGCCGTTGCCGGCGGTCGCCGCGGCAGTGCTCTACGGCCCGGTGATCGGCCTGGTGGCCAGTCAGCTGGTGGCGGCGTACCTGCTGGTGGCGGGCTCGTTCGGGGTGAACGTCAACGAACTCTTCGCCGGGCAGGGCATCGAGGACTCGAAGGTGTTCCTGCGGCTGCGCATCGACCCGGACGGCACGCTGACGATCTACCCGATCGCGGTGGACCGGGTTTCCCGCGACTGGCAGGTGAACCCCGACCAGTCCCCCACGCAGAGCTGGCTGACCCCGAAAACCCGCCTGACCCCCCGCCTACCCGAACCCCCCACAGTCCTGCGCTAACCCACCCCCACCCAGAGCCGCCCGTTGATCATGAAGTTATTGCCCCGACACGCCGATCTGGCTGGCAATAACTTCATGATCAACGGGGATGGCGGGGGCCGGGTCAGGGGGTGTAGTGCTGGTCGTGGGCTTGGCGCGGGGCGCAGACGGAGGCGCGGGAACAGGAGCAGCGGGAGCCGTCGGCGTCGAGCCGGACCGTCACCGCGTCGCGCGGGACGCTGTGACCGACCACCCGGCCCTCGCCCTCGGGTGTGGAGACCCGGCTGCCAACTGCCGGGGCGGTCTCCTGGAAGCGCTGGTACAGGGGATGTTCGTACTTCAGGCAGCACATCAACCGGCCGCACGCGCCGGAGATGCGCAGCGGGTTCAGCGGCAGGTCCTGGTCCTTCGCCATCCGGATGGTCACCGGCTCGAAGTCGGTGAGGAACGTCGCGCAGCACAGGTCCCGACCGCAGGAGCCGATGCCGCCCTGCACCCGCGCCGAGTCACGCGCGGAGAGCTGACGCAGCTCGACCCGGCAGTGCAGGGTGGCGCCCAGGTCGCGGACCAGGGAACGGAAGTCCACCCGGTGCGGTGCGGTGAAGTAGACCGTGCTGCGCTCGCCGCCGCCCTCGGCGGAGCCGAGCACGTGGTCGACGGCCACCACCTTCATCGGCAGGCCGTGCGAGCGGATCAGCCGCTTGGCGGCCACCTTGGCCTCGGCCTTGCGGCGACGCAGCGCCTCGTCCCGGCGGAGGTCGTCGTCGACGGCCAGCCCCACCAGGCGGGGAAAGCCGTCGGTTTCCTCGGTCACCCACTGGGCGGCCCACACGCACTCCGCCACCTCGGGCCCGTCGTCGGTGGGCACCAGCACCTTGTCGCCCACCTGCGGGCGCAACTCGCCGGGGTCGAGGTAGTAGAGGCGCCCGTACCGGTTGAAGCTGACCGCGCAGAGCATGCCCATCCCCCCACCCTACGACGGTCCCGGGCCGAGGGGCACGTCGGCCGTCGCCAGACGACTACGCCCCGCTGCCATTCATGACCGTCGACTTGACCTATTGCCGGGCGGCCCGACGTGCCGTTGCTCCTCGCCCGGACGGTTGATTCCGGGCCTGGGCAGGAGACAAGACGCGCCTTGAGGCGTTGAGTGGAGGCATACCTGCGGGGGGTGCAGGGGGAAGACCACGGCGTCGCCGTGGGGCCGGCTCAGGTCAGGCGCCCGCGAGCGACGCCGTGGCCTGTCCGGGACCTGGTGGCCCCGGCCGGAGGATCTGGCTACCAGCCGACCCGGGTGGGCTGGTCGTAGTGGGGCCGCCCGTCCGTCGGTGGCCGCCACGCCGCCTCGGCGAGGCTCGGCGCCCACTGACGCAGCAGCGTCTCCGCGCCGTCGTACGCGACGCACAGCACCGCCAGCACCCGCGCGGCGATCTCGGCGGCGTCGGCCACACCGGGCCCGATCGGCCCGGGGCGTGTCGACACACCGGCGGCGGTGGCGGCGACCACGGCGACCGCCTCGGCCGAGCGGAGCACGTCGGCCAGCGTCCGGGCCAGGGCGAGACGGCTGCCCTCCACCCAGTCGGCGAGCGCGTCGGCGTACCCGGCCGTGGATTCGAGTCGCCCGACCAGGCTGTCCGGCCCCTCGTCGAGGTGGCGCAGCAGTGCCGCCCGCTGCTGCCCGTACGCCGTGGCGGCCGGGCCGGACCAGAGCACCGCGTCGGTGAGCGCGGCGGAGACGTCGTCGTACCCTCGGACGAGCCGGCGCACCGCGTGCCCGGCACCGGCGAGCGGCGCGGGGTGGAGATCGAGGAAGCCACGGACGGCGTCGCCCGGCAGCACCTGCATCCGGCGCAGCAGTGGCCAGACCCGGTGCCCCTCGGGGACACCCGCGGCGATCAGCGCGTCCACCCGGCGCAGCAGGTCGAGGCCGGGCTCGGCAAGCCGGTCCAGCGCGTCCATCAGGGCTCCCCGGCGAGCCGGCGACGCGCCGCCCGGTCGACCTCGGCATAGCGGTCGGCGGCCTCCCGCACCGCCGCGGCGGCGGTGGCCAGTCGACCGGCGGCGGCGCGGGCCTCGCGCGCCCGGTCGTCGGTGGCGGTGGTCCACTGCCGGTGCAGCGCGCGGCCGATCTCGCCGGGGCGACCCGGGGCGTCGGCGCCGAACGCGGCCTGGGCCGGGTCGGTGGCGGTGACGGTGCGCGAGACGGCGGTGAGCGTCGCGCTCGCCTCGTCCAGCCGGGCGGAGAGCGCGCGCAGTGTGTCCATCTCAGGCTCCCGCGAGCGGTCGGTAGGCGGCGAACGTCTCGTTGTGCAGCTTTTCCCGGGCCCACTCGGCGGCGTCGGCCGCCGCGGTGACCGCGGCCTGCACGGAGCCGGCCACATCCCGGGGGCTGCGGGTGTGCAGCGGCCCGAGGAAGCGGACGTCGGTGATGCGCCCACCAGCGGTGACCACCACCTCGACCAGGCCGTCCGGCGACCGGACGGTCACCTCGACGGTGGACACCGCCTGGTCGAACTCGGCCTGGAGCGACTCGATCCGGCGATAGCGCCGCACCGCCTCCTCGATCCAGGCTTCGTCGATCTCCCCCCGCGGCATCGGCCGACTCCTCCCCCCGGGTGACCCCTCACTCAGCGTGCCGCCACCGTCACCACGGCACACCGGACCGTACCGCACAGCAATTGCGCGTGTCGATGCCTGTGGATGACCAGTCCGGCGAGCGGGACCACGGCCCCCGAAGGTGCGGGTCAGCCCTTCCAGAGGGCGAGCATCATCGCCTCGACCGCGATCCGCGGTTTGACGTTCGCCTCGATCGCCGCCCGGCAGGCGAGCACGGCCTCCAACCGCCGCAGCGACCCCTCGGCGTCCCACTTCTGCGCGCCGGCGCCGGCCAGTGCGGCGGTGTCGGTGTGCACCGGGGCGACGGGCGCGCGCAGCGCCATGGTGAGCGCGTCCCGGTAGAAGCCCGCCAGGTCGACCAGCGCCCGGTCGAGCGCGTCCCGCTGGGCCCGGGTGGCCCGGGACTTCTGCCGCTTCTCCAGCTCCTTGAGCTGGCCGGCGGCACCCCGGATCGCACCGGACGCGCCCCGCCCGGTGCCGCCCGCGCCGAGCGCGGTCTCCAGTGCCGCCCGCTCGGTCGTGTCGGATTCGGTGACCGACGCCTCGGCCTCCGCCTCGGCCGCCTCGATCAGCGCGGACGCCGCGTCGAACGCCGCGCCGACACCGGTCAGCCGGCGCGGCACCGCGAGCACCGCCTCGCGCCGTTTGCGGGCCTCCGGGTCGCGGGCCAGGCGGCGGGCCCGACCCACGTGCCCCTGCGCGGCCGCCGCCGCCCACTGCGCCACGTCGGGCGCGATGCCGTCCCGACGGACCAGCACCTCGGCCACCGCGGTGGCCGGGGGCTGCCGCAGGGGTACGACCCGACAGCGCGACCGGATGGTCACCGAGATGTCGTCCGGGTGGGTGGACGGGGCGCAGAGCAGGAAGACCGTACGCGGGGGAGGCTCCTCGATCGCCTTGAGCAGCGCGTTGCCGGCAGCCTCGGTGAGCCGGTCGGCGTCCTCGATGACGACCACCTGCCAGCGCCCGCCGGACGGGGTGCTGGCCGCGCGGAGCACCAGCGCGCGCATCTCGTTGACGCCGATGGAGAGCCCTTCCGGCACCACCAGTCGGACGTCGGCGTGGGTGCCACCCGTGGTGGTGCGGCAGCCGGGGCACTCGCCGCAGCCGGTGCCGTGCACGCACTGGAGTGCGGCGGCGAAGGCCCGGGCGGCGACCGAGCGACCGGAGCCGGGCGGCCCGGTGAAGATCCAGGCGTGCGTCATCCCGGCGGACGGGTCCACCCCGTCGGGCGCGCTCGCGGGCTCGGCGGCGCCGGCCGGGCCGGCGGCGACCAGCGCGGGTGCCCGGTCGGCGGCGCCGGCGCGCAGCACGGCTGCCGCGGCGGCGGCGGCCCGGCGCAGCTCGGTCACCGCCTCGTCCTGACCAACGAGGTCGGCGAAGACGTCCGGCATCAAGTCTTGTGCTCCATCGTCACAAGCTCCGCGTCGGATAACTCAGGCTGCACCGACGTGTCCGGGCCCTGCGCCGGCCGGGGGTGCACGATGCCGCCCGGCTTGCCGAGCATCTCCTCGACCCGGCGGACCACCTGCCGGTTGATCTCCTCGACCGACCGGGACGCGTCGAGCACCAGGTAGCGCTTCGGGTCGGCGGCGGCGAGGTCCAGGAACGCGTACCGGACCCGCTCGTGGAAGGCGACCGACTCGGCCTCCAGCCGGTCCGTGCCGGTGTTGCGCGAGGCCACCCGGGACAGGCCGGTCTTCGGCTCGACGTCCAGCAGCACCACCAGGTCGGGCTTGAGCCCACCGGTGGCCCACGAGGAGAGCCAGGAAACCTCGTCGACCGGGAGTGTCCGCCCGGCCCCCTGGTATGCCAGGGACGAGTCGACGTACCGGTCGCTGATCACCACGCCGCCCCGGACCAGCGCGGGCCGGACGACGGTGGCCACGTGGTGTGCCCGGTCGGCGGCGTAGAGCAGCGCCTCGGCGCGCGGCGACGGCGCGTCGTCGCCGGAGGTGTCCAGCACGAGCGACCGGATCCGTCGACCGACGCCGGTCGCCCCCGGCTCGCGGGTGACCACGACCTCGCGTCCGTGACCGCGCAGCCGCTCGGCGAGCGCGGTGAGCTGGGTGGACTTGCCCGCACCCTCGCCACCCTCGAAGACCACGAAGAGCCCGGCGGAGACGAACGGCTCGGCCGGCATCAGCGGACGGCCCCGGATGGATCCCCAGAGGTCGGCGAGGACCGGCACGCCCTTCTTGTCGTCCATCTGGCCGAAGGCGCTGATCCCGGCGAAGATGCCGGCGGCACCGGCGGCGAGCAGCAGCAGTCGGGTGGAGGACACGGAGATGCCGAGGTCGGCGATGGTCAGCTTGCGAGAGCCGCCGACACCGACCAGCAGGCTGCTCAGCCCGATGGCCAGGATCAGCACCAGCCGGGTGCCGATCTGCACCACGGCGAAGACCCGGCCGCGCACCTCGTCCTTGATCTCGCCACCGAGCAGGGTGGTGCCGGCCAGGAAGGCCATGCCGGCACCGGTACCGACAAGTACCGCGCCGACGATCGCCATGGACAGGTGGATGGCGAAGGCGAGGGTCATCACGGCGGCGCTGGCCAGCACGATGCTCATGCCGAACCACCGCCGCCGGGACATCTCCTTGACGACCATCGGGCCGAGGCCGATGCCGAGCGCCAGGCCGATGAAGATGGCGCCGAAAAGCAGGAAGAAGGCGGCGTCGCCGGCGCCGAGCGAGGCGGCGAAGAACTTGGCAGTGCCGATCACGATGCCGCCGCCGGCGAACGCGCCGAAGATGCCGAGCACCAGGCCGCGGACGAGCCGGGTCTGGCCGATGTACTTCCAGCCCTCGGCGAACTGCCGGAACATGCTCTTTTCGGCACGCTCGGTCTCACCGCGTTGCGCCGCGCTGATCTCCTTGATCCCGAACGCCACCACGAGGGCGGTGGCCAGCCGGGAGAAGGAGTTGACCCAGAGTGCGAGTTGGGCGGGCTCCGCCCAGCCGAGGTCACCGCCGGGGACGAGGGCCCGGACGCTGCGGTCGAGCGCCGCGGCCACCAGCGCCGCGAGGATCGGGGTGAGGCCGTACGTGGTGATCAGCGTGAGCTGGTTGGCCGCCTCCAGCCGGGCGCGCGGGATCAGGTTGGGAACCGCGGCCTCCTTGGCCGGGATCCAGATCAGGGTGATCGACTCGATCAGGAAGGTGGCGACGGTCGCCCAGAGGACCACCAGTCCGCCATTGGCGCCGGCCAGCGCCACGATCGGGATCGAGGCGAAGAGCACGAAGCGGAGCAGGTCGCAGATGACCATCGTCCAGCGTCTGTCGAACCGGTCGGCGAGCACGCCGGCGATCGGCCCGAGCACCAGCGCGGGGAGCAGACGGATCGCGATGACGACACCGAAGGCAGCGCCCTTGGCGGTGCTGCCCTGGACCTGGGACGCGGCGAAGACCGAGGTCGCCAGCAGGCCGAGCCAGTCACCGAAGGAGGCCGCGCCGAGCACGATCCAGAGCCGGCGGAACGGCCGGATGCGCAGCACGGAGCGGATGGCGGCGTAACCGGACGGATCAACCTGACCGCCGTTGGGCTGCTTGGCGGCGTTGCCCGACTGGTCGCCCGAGCGCGACACGCCGGGCGACTCGCCGCTGTTCTGGCTTTCGATGGCCGTACCTCCACGTGCCGGCCCATCGCTGGGCACCTCCGGTGGAACACTCTAGACCCGGTGGGGGGCCACCCCACGGGCGACATTCTCCTGCTCGCTGAGCCTAGGCCGCCGGAGCTACCGGCCGCAGCCCGGACGTACGCGAGGGTATTTCGCATTCTCCGTCGGACAGTTAGCGTGCACACGTGGCCATCGAAAGCGACAAACTTCGCGAGCGCCTGGATCGGGCAACCGCACACCTCGACCCGCCGTACGCGGTGGTCGACCTCACCGCCTTCGACGCCAACTCGGCCGCCCTGGCCGACCGCGCCGCCGGCAAACCGCTCCGGCTGGCCAGCAAGTCGGTCCGCTCCCGGGAGTTGATCGACAGAGCGCTCGCCCGACCCGGCTGGCGGGGAGTGATGGCGTTCACCCTCCCCGAGGCGATCTGGCTGGTCC
This sequence comes from Micromonospora cabrerizensis, assembly GCF_022230955.1. GTDB lineage: Bacteria > Actinomycetota > Actinomycetes > Mycobacteriales > Micromonosporaceae > Micromonospora > Micromonospora cabrerizensis. The sequence continues at coordinate 38,379 of NZ_JAKKFI010000120.1, read as the reverse complement.
GCGCCGGTGTCAGCGACGACGTGCTGGTCGCGTACCCGAGCGTGGACCGGGCGGCACTCGCCGAGCTGTCCGCCGACCCGGCGCTGGCCGCCGCGATCACCCTGATGATCGACGGCACCGGGCAGCTCGACCTGATCGACGACGTCCGCGCCCCCGGGCAGCGCGCCGAGCTGCGGCTCTGCCTGGATCTGGACGCCTCCTGGCGGCCGATGCGCGGGCGGGTGCACGTCGGCGTCCGCCGCTCACCGGTGCACAGCGCACGGGCCGCCGGCGCGCTCGCCGCCACCATCGCCGGGCGGCCGGGCTTCCGGCTGGCCGGGCTCATGTCGTACGAGGCGCAGATCGCCGGCCTGGGCGACGCGCCGCCGGGGCGGACGCTGCTGGCGGGCGCGATCAGGCTGGCCCAGCGCGGGTCGTACCGCGAGTTGCTGGCCCGCCGGGGTGCGGCGGTGGCCGCGGTACGCGAGCACGCCGACCTGGAGTTCGTCAACGGCGGCGGCACCGGCAGCGTGGCGGCGACCAGCGCCGATCCCGCGGTCACCGAGGTCACCGCGGGATCGGGCCTGTACGGGCCGACGCTGTTCGACGCGTACCGCGCCTGGCGGCCCACCCCGGCGGCGTTCTTCGCCTGTGCGGTGGTCCGCCGGCCGACGCCGGAGTTGGCGACGGTGCTCGGTGGCGGCTGGATCGCCTCCGGCCCGGCCGCCGACAGCCGGTTGCCCCGACCGTGGCTGCCGGCCGGGCTCAAACTGGTCGGCAGCGAGGGCGCCGGCGAGGTGCAGACCCCGTTGTCCGGTGCGGCCGCGGCCACCCTCCAGGTCGGCGACCGGGTGTGGTTCCGGCACGCCAAGGCTGGTGAGCTGTGTGAACGGGTCAACGAGCTGCACCTGGTCGAGGGGGACGCGGTGGTGGCGACCGTCCCGACCTACCGGGGCGAGGGGCAGGCGTTCCTCTGACCCGCCCACCCCGGGCCCGCGAGCAGGGCTCAGGCGGGCTGGGCCGCCTCGGTCGGTTGCTCGGCGATGGCCCGACCGCTGTCCGGGCCGTCGACCTGGCGATGCAGGTACTCCCGGATCAGCGCCTTCGCCTCCAGCAGCACCCGCTCGTCGCCGTCGGACCTGCGCCGGAACGCGAGCTTGATCAGCGCGTCCGCCGCCTCGACCGCGATCTCCAGGACGAAGCGCAGCTTCGGTACGTCGGTGAGCCCGAAACGCTCGGTGAGCACCCGGGCCAACTGGTCGGCGATCACGCCGTTGTTGTCCCGCTGCTCGTCGAGCAGGTGCAGGTCGACCACGTCGCCGAAGTGCAGGGTACGGAAGCCCGGGACGGTGCGGTGCATCGTGATGTACTCGTCGATCCCCGCGTCGACGCCGTCCCACCAGTGGGTCATCTCGTCGGAGGCGAACCGCTCGTCGAGGCGCTGGAGGTAGGACTCCATCGTTCGCAGGGTCAACGCCTGCACGATCGCCCGTTTGTCCGGGAAGAACTGGTAGACCGACCCGATCGCCACTTCGGCCCGTTCGGCGAGCAGGGTCGTGGTCAGCCCCTCGTACCCCACCTCGTCGACGAGTTCGGCGCAGGCATCCAACATGCGCTGTACCCGCGCGACACTTCGACCCTGCACCGGTACGCGGCGCAGCGGCCCGGTCGTGGCGGCTGGTGTGGACACTCGGTGCCACCCCCCTTCGACGGATGAACATATCTATACGTCACGAGTCCGTGACTACCGGTACAACGAGCGGATCGCAATTGCGGTATTTACCAGGTAGAACGTTCCTGATATGAAGTCAGTTCATATTCATGAATGAGGAGCGCGCATGGTCGGCACCGCATCGCTCACCGCCAAGTGGTCCAACTGGGCCGGCAACCAGCGTGGCAGCGCCACCGCCATCCTGCGCCCCGGCTCGCCGACCGAGGTCGCGGAAGCCGTCCGATCGGTCGCGGCCGACGGTGGTCGGATCCGGGTCACCGGCAGCGGCCACTCGTTCACCGCCGTCGCGCTCGCCGACGACCGCCGGATGGAGCTGTCCGAGCTGGACACCGTCGTCAGCGTCGACGTAGCCCACCGACTGGTCACCGTACCGGCCGGAATGACCCTGCACGCGCTCAACGGCCTGCTCGCCCGGCACGGCCTCGCGCTGCCGAACCTCGGCGACATCGACGCACAGACGGTCGCCGGGGCGATCTCCACGGGCACCCACGGCACCGGCGCCGGCTACGGGTGCCTGTCCACCTTCGTGGAGGCGGTCACCCTGGTCACCGGCACCGGCGAGGTGCTGCGCTGCTCCGCCGACGAGAACCCCGACGTCCTCGCCGCCGCCCGGGTGTCACTCGGCGCGCTCGGCGTCCTGGTCGAGGTCACCCTGCGCTGCGTGGACGCCTTCGTCCTGCACGCCCACGAACGTCCGGCCGAGATGGCCGACGTGCTCGGTGACCTGCCCACCCTTGTCGGCGCGCACGACCACGTCGAGTTCTACTGGTTCCCCTACACCTCCCGGGTGCAGGTCAAGACCAACGACCGGGTACCCGCCAACGACCGGCCACTGCCCCGCTGGCGCGGCTGGTTGGACGACGACTTCCTGTCCAACACCGTCTTCGCGGGCGCCTGCCGCCTCGGCCGCGCCATGCCCGCGCTGGCACCGGGGATCAGCGCGGTCTCCGCCCGCGCCCTCACCGAACGCCACTACACCGGCCGCTCGGACCGGGTGTTCTGCACCCCGCGCCGGGTCCGCTTCGTGGAGATGGAGTACGGCCTGCCCCGCGAGGCGCTGCCCGAGGCGCTCGCCGCCCTCCGGCGGATCGTGGACGGGCTGCCGTTCAAGGTGCTCTTCCCGGTGGAGGTGCGCTTCACCGCCGCCGACGACATCTGGCTCTCGCACGGCTACGGGCGGGACAACGCCTACATCGCCGTACACCAGTACGTCGGAATGCCGTACGAGCCGTACTTCCAGGCCTTCGAGAAGGTGGCCGCCGAGCTGGGCGGACGCCCGCACTGGGGCAAGCTGCACTACCGCGACGCGGCCTCGCTGGCCGACGCGTACCCCCGCTTCGCGGACTTCCAGGCCGTCCGCGACCGGCTGGACCCGCACCGGGTCTTCACCAACCCGCACCTGACCCACGTCCTCGGGGTCTGACGGCGTCGACGGAGGCTAGAGCGCGAGGTCGTCCAGGTCGACGGCACCGGCCATGGCCTCGGCGCCCCTGTCGTTCAGGTGCATCCCGTCGCCGCTGTCCAGAGCCGGGTGGATGCGGTCGGGGGCGTCCGGGTTCGCTACGGCCCGTGCCACGTCGAACACGGAGTCGAAGGTGTCGGTCGTGCGGATCCAGTCGTTCACCTCGCGCCGGACGGCAAGACCCTCCGGCGTGCTGATGCCGGCGCCGCCGAAGGGACCGATGGTGGCGGCGAGGATCCGCAGGCCGGCGCCGTGGGCACGGTCGGCCAGGGCGCGGAAGCCTTCGACCAGCTCGCCGGCGGTGACGGGAGGTTCGCCCAACATGCCGGGAAGACCGAGGTCGTTGATGCCGAAGTGGACCAGGACATGGGTCAGGGCCGGCATCGAGAGGACGTCCCGGTCGAAGCGGGACAGAGCGTGTTCGCCGACACCGTCGCGCAGCAGGCGGTTCCCGGCGATGCCCTGGTTGACGGTCCAGCCGCGCTTCAGCCTGCGGTTGAGGTAATCGACCGAGCGATGGTTTGCGCTCGTCGTGGTGCCGACCCCCTCGAACCAGGAGTCACCGAAGGCCACGGCGACCGCGGTGCCCGGTGCGGCGAGCACGTCGACACCGGTGACCGCGAACCTGGCCTCGACCTGCTCGGTCCACGGGAGAGTGGGAGACGTGACCTGGTTGCCGGCGGCGACGCGAGCCACCTCCGCTGGTTTGTGGGAGTGGGTGACCAGCCCGGTCCTCTCGGGAAAGTAGAGGCTCAGGACCAGATCCGCGCCAGCCGCGACGGGAAGGGCGACCGGGTCCGTGACGACCTCTGCGCCCGCCGGGATGACGCAGCGCTCGGCGCCGCCGAAGGCGAGCGCGGCCTGACGGTGACCGACGGCCACCGCCGCCGCCCCGACCGTCAACGGGGTGTGTCCGAAGCGGTTCGTCAGCCGTACGCGGAAAGCCTCTCCGCCGCCGGCCAGGTGCAGCACCTGACGAACGGTCTGGTCGGCGAAGCCACGGGGTTCGCTGAACTGGAGCTGTTCGTGGGGGCTGATGACCGCGGTACGGAAACCGGCTGCCCAGATCATGGTCGTACCATCCACCGCTCGCACCACGCCGCGGCCGTCACGCGCCCACCTCGCCGGTCGTGGTGCCCTCCTCGCTGCTGATCACCGCGTCGATCAGCGAGAAGAACGCCTGGATGCCGGGCCGGTCACCGCCGCGACGCCGGGACTCGGCGAAGTCCTCGGACGATGCCCAGAAGACGATGTCCAGCCATTCGTCGTTCGCCAGTCGGATCAGTCGCGCGCCGAGGAAGCCGGCACGGTCGGTCTCGAAGTCGCGCAGCATCGCCGGCCGCGCGGCCAGCAGCGCCTCGGCGCGCCCCGCGGACGCCCGGAAGCGGGTGATCTCGACGGTGGTGGTCATCGTTCCTCAATCCGTTCGGGTGTGGGGCTCCGCGGACGCCGGGACGCCCAGCGTCAGCCTGAGCTGGGCCAGCAGGACGTCGCGGAATTCCGCGGGCATCGGCCTGGGTTCGCGCTGGACGCGAAAGATGATCAGACCGGCCAGCGCCGAGAGCAGAAGATCCGTCACCGTCTCGGCGTCGTGGGTCGGCGTGAACGCACCCCGCTCGACGCCCTCCCGCACGGCGGCCAGGAAGGGTGCCCGGTAACGCGTCTGCACCTCGGCGCTGTAGGCGCGGAGTTCGTCGTCGCGCATCGCGGACCGCCAGAACTCGACCAGAACCTGCCTGGTGCGCTCCGAGTTGTGCAGACTCCGGTCCGCCAGCGCGACCAGTCGTCGCCACGGGTCGGCTTCGGCGGCGGACACCGCCCGCAGGGCATCGACCTCCCGGTCGGTGAACACCCGCATGGCCTCGATGACCATGTCCTCGCGCGAACCGAAGTAGGTCTGGAGGGTACTGATCGCCACCCCGCCGGCCGCCGACACGTCCGCGAACCGCGTGTTCTCGTATCCACGGACGGCGAGCACGTCCGCCACGGCGTCGAGAACAGCGCTCCGCTTCTCGCCGCCGGCACGCCTCCTGCGGGTGATCGTGACCTCGGCGGGCACGGGCTCGCGGCTTGCCGGCATGGTCATACGGTACGGCGGTACCGGTGAGATCGCGAATACCTCGCCTCGCTGGTGACCCGGAACACCACAAAAAAGATCTTGGACAGTTTCCGTCCTGTCTGAACGGAAACTGTCCAAGATCTGGAGCGCTGGTACAGCGCCAGAAAGATCAGACGGCCTACTCCGTGCTGGTGGCCGCCTTGCGTGGGGCGGCCTTCTTCGCCGGGCCCTTCTTGGCCGCCGCCTTGGCCGTCGTCGCCTTGGCCGTCGTGGTCTTCTTCGCGGCCGTGGACTTGCTGGCGGCAGCCGTCTTCTTCGTCGCCGTGGCCTTCTTGGCGGGGGCCTTCTTCGCCGCCGCCTTCTTCCGCGGCGCCGGACCCTTCGCCCGCTTCTCGGCCAGCATCTCGGACGCTTCCTCGATGGTCAGCGCCTCGGGGGTCTGCCCGCGCCGCAGCGACGCGTTGAACTCCCCGTCGGTGACGTACGGACCGAACCGACCGTCCTTGATCACCATCGGCTTCTCGGTCGCCGGGTCCACGCCCATCTCGCGCAGGGGTGGCGCCGCCGCCCGCCGTCCACGCGCCTTCGGGGCGGCCAGCAGAGCCAGCGCCTCGTCCAACGTGACGGTGAACATCTTGTCCTCGGAGTCCAGCGAACGGAACTCCTCGCCCTGCTTGACGTACGGGCCGTAGCGGCCGTTGTTGGCGAACACCTCGACGCCGTCCGGGGCGACACCGATCAGCCGGGGAAGGCTGAGCAGCTTGAGCGCCTCCTCCAGGGTCAGCGAGTCCGGCGTCTGCGTCCGCAGCAGCGACGACTTGCGCTCACCGCTGGACACGTACGGGCCGAACCGGCCGGACTTGAGCACGATCGGCTCGCCGGTGGCGGGGTCGTCGCCGAGCTTGCGCTCGCCGCTGCCGCCGAGGAACAGCTCGTGCACCTTCTCCGGCGTCAGCTCGTCCGGGGCCAGGCCCTCGGGGATCGGCGCCCGGTCGCCCTGGGAGCCGCCCTCCTCGCCCTCGGCAGCCGGTGCCGGCTGCTCGCCGCCGGGCAGTTCCCGTTGCAGGTACGGCCCGTACCGGCCGACCCGCACCACGACCTCGCGGCCGTCGTCGTCGACGAAGAGCGGGATGGAGTTGACGCTGCGGGCGTCGATGTCGCTGAGGTTCTCGGTGACCAGCTTCTTGAGCCCACCGGAGCGGGCGATGTCCTGGTCGCCGGCACCGTTGGAGCTGCCGAAGTAGAACGCGGTGAGGAAGTCGACCGCCGCGTGGTCACCGCCGGCGATCTCGTCCAGCTCGTTTTCCATCGTGGCGGTGAAGTCGTAGTCGATGAGGCGGGGGTAGTGCCGCTCCATCAGGCCGATCACCGCGAAGGCCAGGAAGGTCGGGATCATCGCCTGGCCGCGCTTGGTGACGTACCCCCGGTCCTGGATCGTCTGCATGATCGACGCGTAGGTCGACGGGCGGCCGATGCCCAGCTCTTCCAGGGCCTTGACCAGCGACGCCTCGGTGTAGCGCGACGGCGGCTGGGTGTGGTGACCCTGCGCGGCCAGCTCGTCGGCGGTCAGCTTCTGGTCCTTGACCAGGGTCGGCAGCCGGCGCTCGGCGTCCTCGGCCTCGGCGTTCTCGTCGTCGCTGGACTCGACGTACGCGCGCAGGAAGCCCGGGTCCGTGATCGTCTTGCCGGTCGCGCCGAAGTCGGCTTCCTCCTGGGAGGTGGAGACCGCCCGGATCCGCACCGAGACGCTGGAGCCGACCGCGTCGGTCATCTGCGAGGCGATGGTCCGCCGCCAGATCAGCTCGTAGAGCTTGAACTCCTCGGTCGACAGCTCCTTGGCCACCTCGCCCGGGGTGCGGAAGTTGTCCCCCGCCGGGCGGATCGCCTCGTGCGCCTCCTGCGCGTTCTTCACCTTGCCGGTGTAGCGACGCGGCTCCGGCGGCACACTGCGCTCGCCGTACAGCTCGACGATCTGTCGGCGGGCCGCCGAGATGGCGGTCTCCGACAGGTTCACCGAGTCGGTACGCATATAGGTGATGTAGCCGTTCTCGTAGAGCCGCTGCGCGGTGCGCATCGTCTGCTGCGAGGACAGGCGCAGCTTGCGGGCCGCCTCCTGCTGGAGGGTCGAGGTGATGAACGGCGCGTACGGGCGACGACGGTAGGGCTTCTCCTCGACCCGGGTGACGGTGAACGGCCGTCCGTCGAGTCGGGCCGCGAGACCGCGGGCGCCACTCTCGTCGAGGTGGACCACCCCGGCGCCGGCCCGGACCCGACCGGTCGTCGGCTCGAAGTCCTTACCGGTGGCGATCCGGTCGCCGTTCAACGCGATCAGGGTGGCGTTGAAGGCACGCGGGCCCTCGCCGGCGTTGGCCACGGCGAGGGTGGCCAGGATGTCCCAGTATTCGGCGGTGCGGAAGGCCATCCGCTGCCGCTCCCGCTCGACCACGATGCGGGTCGCCACCGACTGCACCCGGCCCGCCGAGAGCCTCGGCATGACCTTCTTCCACAGCACCGGGGAGACCTCGTAGCCGTAGAGCCGGTCGAGGATCCGCCGGGCCTCCTGGGCGTCGACCAGGTCGCGGTCGATCTCCCGGGGGTTGGCCACGGCCGCCTGGATCGCCGGCTTGGTGATCTCGTGGAAGACCATCCGCTTGACCGGGACCTTGGGCTTGAGCGTCTCGACCAGGTGCCAGGCGATGGCCTCGCCCTCGCGGTCCTCATCCGTCGCCAGGAAGATCTCGTCGACTTCCTTGGCCAGCTTCACCAGCTTGCTGATCTGCTGCCGGCGATCGGCCGAGACGACATAGAGCGCCTGGAAGCCGTTGTCCACGTCCACCCCGAGGCGGGCCCAGGGCTCCTTCTTGTATTTGGCCGGCACGTCGGCGGCGTTGCGCGGCAGGTCGCGGACGTGACCGAAGCTGGCCTCCACGACGTACCCCGGGCCAAGGTAGCCCGAGATCGTCTTGGCCTTCGCCGGTGACTCGACGATGACCAGACGGGTGGTTCCAGCTTCGTTTGGCACGTCTCTCCCCGACCTCACTCCTGCTCGTGGCCTTCCGGCGCCCGGACAGCGACCGCTTTCGACCCCGCCGTCGCACCGGCGGTCCGGATGTCCAACGTAACGCGCCGCCCGCGTTTCGGGTTTCGCGGGCCGCAATCCGCTTCGACGCGGCGATGGACGCCGCCTCGCCGCGTTCGGCACTGCCGGACGGCGCCACCGTACACCGTGGGTAGGGCTCGAAGCGGGTCACTGTGACGATGGCGGGCTGACGACCGAGGTCCAACGCGCCCGTCCACCGCCTGAATCAACCCGCCAGCTGTCCGGCACCGGACACCGGAAGCCCTCACCCCAGCCGGGTCGATCAAGGACTTGTGGTGGGCGTTTTAACCCCGGACGAGAAGTACGTCCACCAGCACAAATCCAAGATCGACGCAGAGCGGAGGGTCAGGTCGGCCAGGCTTGTGGGGGTGCCGCTTGCGGGGGCTCGCCGACCAGCTCAGCCAGCCGGGCGAGCCGGCGCCGGCCGGTGATCCGGTAGGCGGGGCCGCCCTCGCTCGGGTTCAACAACGTGCCGGCGAGTCCGGCGGCGGCGAGCGCCACGCCGATCCGCTCCCAGCACTCCTCCTGGTCGTCCGCGCCGAGCCGCAGTAGAAGAGCATCCGGAGGCTCGGGCGTGCCGGCGGCGGCCAGCCACAACCGCAGCCGCCGGCCGGTCAGATGAAAGGTGGCCGGCGGGCGTTTCGCCGAGCCGTGCAGCCAGGCGGCCGCGAGCGGCTTCAACACCCGGGTGTACGACGTACGGACGGCGTGTCGCTCGCCCTCGGTCGGCGCCCAGCTCGCCGCCAGCCCCCGCGCCGCCAACTCGGCGACGAGCACGTGCACCCGCCACGCGGCGTCCACCTGCACCGACAGGCGGGCGGTGCCCCCCATTCGCACCACCTCGCCCGGCCCGGCGAGCAGGCCGGCCAGGTCGGCGACCGTCGGTTCGGCCGCCTCCGCCCCGAAGAAGACAAGTTGCCGCCCCGCGTCGTCACCCTGCGGCGTGCCGTTCCGGATCTGGCCGTTCCGGGTCTGGCCGCTCCGGGTCGGGCTGTTTCGAGGGGGCGAGCCGTTCTCCGGCGAGTCATCCTGAGCCGGGCCGTTCCGGGAAGCGCCGCCACGCCGGCGCGAGGGCTCGGACGCGTCCGACTCGGGTGCGGGGAACAGCGCCGGGGGCGGCTCGGGTGCGGGGAACAGCGCCGGGGGCGGCTCGGGTGCGGGGAACAGCGCCGGGGGCGGCTCCGCCTTCCCGGTGTCACCGAGCCCGCTCAGCGACACTCCGGCACCTCGTCGAAGGCCTGTTTCAACTCCTCGGAGTTGAGCTTGCTGGTGTCCAGCGCGCTGGCGTCGTACTCCTTGTTGAGGGTCTCCACCGCGGCCCGCACGCCGTCGTAGAAGGCGGTCGGCTCGCCGGTGCCCAGACCGTCGATGGTGTCCCGGGCCCGGCCGTAGGCGTCCCGCATCTTCCCCAGTGAGCTGCGGAAACCGGCGGAGATCGCCTCACCGTTGTCGGTCTCCGGGACGCCCGCCTGCTCCACCTTGCGGCGAGCGGCCTCGCTGGCCTTCTCCGCCCCACCGAAGAGCCGCACCAGGTTCTCCTTGGCCTGCGCCGGCGTGGTCTGCGCGGTCATCTGCTCGTCGGTGCTGCTGGTCAACTTGCTGATCTCGGAACGCCACGGCGTGAGCGCGCCGCAGACCGAGGCCGCCCAGGCCCGTGGGCTGGGACCCCCGCCGCAGCCGGCGAGCACGACGACGATCGTGGCCAGGACCACCGTGAACTTTCCGGCGGCAGACGCCCGGCACGTACGCATGCGTTGCAGCGTACGGCCTTTGGCCAGGTGTGGCACCGGTCCGGACGGCCGGGGTCCCCGGTCGACGTGGACGTCGACCGGGGACCCCGGGCCGTTGACGGGTCAGGCGTTGATCGTCTCCGGACGGTGGCCTGCGCTGCCGGCACCGGTGTTGCCGTCGGCGTCGGAGTCGGACATCGCGATGCCCTTGCGCTTGCTGAACACCACCGACGCCACGATGATCAGCGTCGCGACCAGGGCGATGCCGACCCGCAGGCCGACGTTGCGCTCGTCGCCGACGCTCCACGCCACCACGGCGGGAGCGATCAGGAGCGAGACCAGGTTCATCACCTTGATCAGCGGGTTGATCGCCGGACCGGCGGTGTCCTTGAACGGGTCACCGACGGTGTCGCCGATGACCGTGGCGGCGTGCGACTCGGAACCCTTGCCGCCGTACGCGCCGTCCTCGACCAGCTTCTTGGCGTTGTCCCAGGCCCCACCGGAGTTGGACAGGAACACCGCCATCAGGGTGCCGGCACCGATCGCACCGGCCAGGTACGCCGCGAGCGCGCCGGGCCCGAGGCCGAAGCCGACCGCGATCGGCGCCAGGATGGCCAGCAGGCCGGGGGTCATCAGCTCGCGCTGAGCGTCCCGGGTGCAGATGTCGACGACCTTGCCGTACTCCGGGCGCTGGGTGTAGTCCATGATGCCGGGCAGTTCACGGAACTGCCGGCGGACCTCCATGACCACGGCACCGGCCGAACGGGACACCGCGTTGATGGCCAGCCCGGAGAAGAGGAAGACCACCGCCGCCCCGATGATCAGGCCGACCAGGTTGCGCGGGTTCGCCACGTTCAGCGCGTTGAGGATCTCGTTGCCGACGTCGTTTACGCCAGCCGTCGCGTACGCGCTGGTGAGCGTGTCGGTGTACGAGCCGAACAGCGCGGTCGCGGCGAGGACCGCCGTGGCGATCGCGATGCCCTTGGTGATCGCCTTGGTGGTGTTGCCCACCGCGTCCAGCTCGGTGAGCGTACGGGCGCCGTGCTCGTCGATGTCGCCGGACATCTCGGCGATGCCCTGGGCGTTGTCGGAGATGGGCCCGAAGGTGTCCATCGCGACGATCACACCGACCGTGGTGAGCAGACCGGTGCCGGCCAGTGCCACCGCGAACAGCGACAGCGTGATGGAGCTGCCACCGAGCAGGAACGCGCCGAAGACGCCGGCGCCGATCAGCAGCGCCGAGTAGACGGCCGACTCCAGACCGATGCTGATGCCGGCCAGGATCACGGTCGCCGCGCCGGTCTGCGAGCTCTTGCCGATGTCCTGCACCGGCCGCCGGTTGGTCTCGGTGAAGTAGCCGGTCAGCGCCTGGATCGCGGCGGCCAGCACGATGCCGATCACCACCGCGCCGATGGCCACCAGTCGCGGGTTGCCGGGGGCGTCGGTGAGGCCGTCGTCGAACTCGCCGAAGGTCGCCGGCAGGTACGCGTAGGCGGCGATCGCCACCAGCACCGCGGAGAGCACCGCGGACAGGTAGAACGCCCGGTTGATCGCGGTCAGGCCACTGCGGTCGGACGCGCGCAACCGGGTGATGAAGACGCCGACGATCGCGATCAGCACGCCGATGGTGGAGATGATCAGCGGGAAGACCAGGCCCTCCTCGCCGAACGCGGCGCGGCCGAGGATCAGTGCGGCGACCAGCGTCACCGCGTACGACTCGAACAGGTCGGCGGCCATGCCGGCGCAGTCACCGACGTTGTCGCCGACGTTGTCGGCGATGGTGGCGGCGTTGCGCGGGTCGTCCTCGGGGATTCCCTGCTCGACCTTGCCGACCAGGTCGGCGCCGACGTCGGCGGCCTTGGTGAAGATGCCGCCGCCGACCCGCATGAACATCGCGAGCAGCGCGGCACCGAAGCCGAAGCCCTCCAGCACGGTCGGCGCGTCACCCCGGTAGACGAGGACGACGAGCGCGGCGCCGAAGAGGCCGAGGCCGACGGTGAGGAAGCCGACGACACCACCGGTCCGGAACGCGATCTTCATGGCCGCTTCGCGGCCACCTTCGCGCTCTCTCGCCGCTGCGGCCACGCGCAGGTTGGCGCGGGTGGCCAGCCACATGCCGGCGCCACCGATGAAGGCGCTGAACAGGGCACCCACCACGAAGAAGACCGAACGACCGATCTTCACCGCCAGCTCGCTGCCGTCGGTGTCGTGCACCGGCAGCAGGAAGAGCAGCACCACGGCAACGACAACGAAGATCGCCAGGGTGCGGAACTGGCGGAGCAGGTAGGCGGAGGCGCCCTCCTGGACGGCCCCCGAGATCTCCTGCATCTTCTCGGTGCCCTTGCCGGCGGCCAGCACCGTTTTAGTCAGGGCGGCAGCGAAACCGAGCGCCACCAGCGCGACTACCGCGGCGATGACGACGTAGGTGACATTGCTTCCGGTAAGGGAAAGCCCGCCGCCGTCGGCGGCCAAGGTCTCGGACATCTGTGTCCTCCTGTTACCGAACACTCGCGCCGGTGAGTGGAGACGCACTGACCGACGCCTGATTGCGGACTCGCAAGCGCGCGCCAACCCACCAGCGGACCAGCGATGAACACCCATACCCGCTGGCTGCGGGATGGATCACTTGCTGACAACCCGGGTACTGTAGCCCTCCACAGTGTCGGAGGTCACACGCAGGTGCCGCCGTGTCGCGATGATCTTCGTCGCTGTGTTATGAAACGAAATCTGATATAGGGCCCCATCCATGCGACAAGGCCGCACCCCCAACAGGGGATGCGGCCCACGAACGGGAACGGGTCAGTGGCCGACCGGCCACACCATCCGCACCTCGGTGCCGATGCCCTCGTCGACCGGGCGCACCTGCAGGTCCTCCACGAAGCCGGCGAGCAGCGCGAACCCCACTCCGGTGGTCAGCGCCTCGTCGGTCAGCGACTCGTTGGCCAGCTCGTCCGGCGGCAGCGCGGTCAGCCCGATGCCAGCCTCGATCGGCGCCCGGTCCACCACCCGCACCGCGTACGAACCGCCGTCGGACATCTCCACCAGCACCGGATCGGCCAGGCCGTACTGCCGGTGCAGGGCCACGGCCCGGGTGCACGCCTCGCCGATGGCCAGGCGCACCTCGTCGAGCAGGTCCTCCCGGACCCCGGCACGCCGGGCGACGGCGACGCCGACCAGACGGGCGGTGCGCACGTGCACCGGGGCGGGCGAGAAGGAGAGCTTGACGGTCGCCATCACGCGCCGGCGCCCGCCGGGTCGGCGCTGATCGCCGCGTCGACCGTCGGGTGCAACGGAAACACCTGGTCCAGTGCGGTGATCCGGAAGATCTTGAGCAACGGCTCCTTGTCGCAGACCAGGGCGAACGAGCCGCCGGCCGAGCGCAGCCGCTTGAGCGCGCCGACCAGCACGCCCAACCCGGTGGAGTCGAGGAAGTCCACGCGACCGAGGTCGACCACCACGTGACGGGCGCCACCGTCGATCAGTTCGAGGAGTCGTTCGCGGAGCCGGGGCGCGGTGTAGACGTCCACCTCACCACCGACCTCGAGCACCGTGTGCTCGCCCACGGTGCGCGTCGCCAGCGACAGCTCCATCGGTCCTCCTCGCCAGAGCCGTAAACTCTCGTGGGCATCTAACCACTACCGCCTGCGCGACCTGCGGACGCCAGTGGAGGCTTCCCCTTACCCCGGTGTCCGACTTTTCATCTCCGAACACCAGTGCGAGAGTGCAGGGCGTGACCTCCAACGACTTCAGCACGGCGCATCCCACGTCGCGCCCTGACCTGGAGTCGTCGTCCGCGGCCACCGTATCCGCTGGTCCCGGCCCCGGGCCAGCGCCGGCCGACCTGCTGCGCCGGCTGCGGGCCCGCGGTGCCGCCGACCCGGTCACCCACGTCGAACGGGTGCCGGCCCGCCCCGGGGTGCCCGCACCGTGGCCGTCGTGGGCCCAACCGGAGCTGCGCGCCGCGTTCGCCCGGCGTGGCGTGGTCGCGCCCTGGCAGCACCAGGCCCAGGCGGCCACCCTGGCGTACGAGGGTGAGCACGTCGTGGTCGCCACCGGCACCGCGTCCGGCAAGTCACTGGCGTACCAGCTCCCGGCGCTGGCCACCCTGCTCGCCGACCCCCGGGCCACCGTGCTCTACCTCGCGCCGACCAAGGCACTCGCCGCCGACCAGCTGCGGGCCGTCGCCGCGCTGGAACTGGAGGGGGTACGCCCAGCCTGCTACGACGGCGACACCCCGCGCGCCGAGCGGGAGTGGATCCGCCGGCACTCCCGGTTCGTGCTGACCAACCCCGACATGCTGCACCACGGCGTCCTGCCCGGGCACGCACAGTGGTCAGGCTTCCTTCGCCGGCTCGCGTACGTCGTGATCGACGAGTGCCACACCTACCGGGGGGTGTTCGGCTCGCACGTGGCGCACGTGCTGCGTCGGTTGCGGCGGCAGTGCGCCCGGTTCGGTGCCACCCCGGTCTTCGTGCTCGCCTCGGCGACGTCCGGTGACCCGGCGACCGCAGCCGGGCGGCTGACCGGCCTGCCGGTGACGGCGGTCACCGAGGACGCGTCGCCGCGCGGCGGGGTGACCTTCGCGCTCTGGGAGCCGCCGCTGCTGCCACCCGACTCGGGCTCCCCCGCCCCGGTGCCACCGCAGTCGACCGGCGACCACGACGACCTCCAGCAGGTCCGCCGGTCGGCGCTGCGCGAAACCGCGGACCTGCTGGCCGACACGGTCGCCGAGGGGGTACGCACACTCGCCTTCGTCCGCTCCCGCAAGGGCGCCGAGGTCGTGGCGGCCAACGCGCGCCGGGCGCTGGACGACGCGGTCCCGGGGCTCGGCGGTCGGGTGGCCGCCTACCGGGGCGGCTACCTGCGCGAGGAGCGGCGCGAACTGGAACGGGCACTGCTGCACGGCGACCTGCTCGGTCTGGCCTCCACCAACGCGCTGGAGCTGGGCGTGGACCTCGTCGGGCTCGACGCGGTGCTGATCTGCGGCTACCCGGGCACCCGGGCGTCACTGTGGCAGCAGGCGGGCCGCGCCGGGCGTTCCGGGCAGGAGGCCCTCGCGGTGCTGGTGGCCCGGGACGACCCACTGGACACCTACCTGGTGCACCACCCGGAGGCTATCTTCGGTGCGCCGGTGGAGGCCACGGTGCTCGACCCGGCCAACCCGTACGTGCTGGCACCGCAGCTCGCCTGCGCCGCGTTCGAGGCACCACTCACCCCGGCTGACCTGGAGCTCTTCGGTGACGGGGCAAAGGAGGCCGTCGACCAGCTGATGACCGCCGGGGCGCTTCGGCAGCGGCCCACCGGCTGGTACTGGCGGCACCGGGAGCGGCCCGAGGTGGACCTGCGCGGTGAGGGTGGCGCCCCGGTCTGCGTGGTGGAGTCGTCGACCGGCCGGCTGCTCGGGACCGTCGACGGTGGCTCCTCGCACTTCCTGCTGCACTCCGGCGCGGTCTATCTGCACCAGGGCGTCTCGTACGTAGTCGACGACCTCGACCTCGCCGACGGGTGCGCGCTGGTGCACGCCGAGGAGCCGGACTGGTCCACGCACGCCCGCGACGTCACCGACCTGTCCGTGGTGTCGGTGCGCTCCTACGTGGACGCCGGGCCGGTCGGCATGTTCCTCGGCGAGGTGGACGTGACCAGTCAGGTCGTCTCGTACCAGCGCCGGCGGATCGCCACCGGCGAGGTGATCGACACGCGGCCGCTCGACCTGCCCACCCGGGAGCTGCGCACGGTGGCGGTCTGGTTCACCCTGTCTCCGCAGTCGCTGACTCTTGCCGGGGTCCAGCCAGCCGACGTGCCCGGTGCGCTGCACGCCGCCGAACACGCCGCGATCGGCCTGCTGCCGCTGATGGCCACCTGCGACCGGTGGGACATCGGCGGGCTGTCCACCGCCGTGCACCCGGACACCGAGGCACCGACCGTGTTCGTCTACGACGGGCATCCGGGCGGCGCCGGTTTCGCCGAACGGGCGTACGGGACGGCGTCGGCGTGGCTGCGGGCCACCCGGGACGCGATCGCGGAGTGTGGCTGCGAGACCGGCTGCCCGTCCTGCGTGCAGTCGCCGAAGTGCGGCAACGGCAACAACCCGCTCTCCAAGCCGGACGCCATCCGGGTGCTCGACGTGGTGTTGGCGAACCTGCCCGAGTGAGCAGGTTGCATGAATCGACCCGACGCGGGGCACAATGTGTGGGAGCGCTTCCATCGATGCCTTTGTTGCTGATCGCCCCCCGTGCCCGAGGAGAAGCCGTGGCCGACACCATCGCCGAGACCGTCGACCTGCTCTACACCATCGACCAGGACAAACTCACCCTCGACCAGCAGATCGCGCTCGGGTCCGCGCTGGCCGCACTGGCCCAGGCGGAACGGCTGGAGCAGATCAACGAACGGCTGCGCGTCATCCACCAGGTGCTCAACGCCTGGGCGCTGCGCGCCGCGACCACCACCGACGGCCGCTGATCCTCCCTTCCCTGTCGGCACGGGCACCGGGACGCTGGGCGGTCGCCGGACCGCCCCGCATCCTGTGATCATCGATGGCGGGGAGCGCGACGGTTGTCGGGCTGTGCGAGACTCCGGCGCACCAACCCCCTGAGGAGATCAGATGCAGCTGGACAACTTGCAAGGTCAGCACCAGTTCCACATCCGGCAGCGACTGCGCATGATGGTCAACCAGTACGAGGTCCGGGCAGTCTCCCCGGACGGCACCGAGGGCGAGTTGCTGGCGTTCGCGCAGCAGAAGCGGATGGCCTTCAAGGAGCAGGTGACGATCTACACGGACGACTCCAAGCAGCAGCCCCTGCTGGGCTTCAAGGCCCGCCAGCGCATCGACCTCGGCGCCACGTACGACGTCACCGACGCGGCCGGCAACCCGATCGGCCTGTTCCGCAAGGACTTCGCCCAGTCGCTGCTGCGCTCCACCTGGCACGTCGAGCAGAACGGCCTGCCGCAGGTGACCGGCCAGGAGCGCAGCATGCCGGTGGCACTGCTGCGCCGGTTCGTCGACTCGCTGTCCTGGTTGCCGTACCACTTCGACTTCACCGCGGGCGGCCAGCCGGTCTTCACCGTGGTCAAGAAGTGGGGCCTGCGCGACAAGTACGTCGTCGAGGTGCAGCACCCGCAGATCGACCGCCGCCTGGTCATCGCGATGGCCGTCGCCCTCGACGCGCTCCAGGCCCGCTGACACACCCCCGGCCCACCCAGCCATTTGCTCCTCGGCCGCTGGCCGGGACACGGCTCTCAGCCCTGGTCCCGGCCAGCAGGCCGTCGGCCGTCGCGCTCTGGTCCTCCACGCCCGGTCCTCCACGCCGGGCCGCCGGCTCATCTGGCGGCCGGTCCGCTCGCCGCATCCGTTCGGTCGGAGTGCCGCCCGCGCTGCCCATCCGCCCGCTCTGCGTGCCGACCCGCTCGGGCCGCCGCTCGGGCCCGCGTTCGGAAATTCCGGCCGGGAGCCCGGGTGGTCGGCGGTCCCTTTGGAGCTGATGTCGTAAACGCACCGCGCCCGATGTCGTAAGCGATTCAGCTCCACAGCGCTCCTCGACGCACCGCCCAACCCGATCTCGTCAAGCGCGCGCTGGGCCGGCGCGGAGCCGTTAAGCGCGCGCTGGGCCGGCGCGGGGCCGGCGAACGCAGGCTGAGCCGGCGCACGAGTTGGGCCGGCGCGGGCCGTCGACGTCGCGACCCGGGTCAGTCCGGGAAGAGGGGTGAACGCCACCTCGACGGTCACCAGCACGTCCAGCCCGTCGACTCGACAGCCGATCATCCGACCGCTGTTGCGGCCGACGATGTCGGCAGCGGACGCGCAGGCCATCGCGTCGCCGTCGAGCGCCCGGGCAGCCCCGGCCAGCGCACCGAGATCGGCCGCCACCATCGCTTGCTGACCAGCCATGCCGGCGGCGGCGATGGCCGCGCCGAACGTCCCGAACAGCACCAGGGCCAGCCCGATTGCCAGCAGCAGGACGGTCGCTCCACCCCGCTGCGCGTCCGGCGGCCCCTCATGGAGCCGCTCGGCGTCGGGTCCGTGGCCGAGGCGGGTTCGCCAACCCATCACCAACTCCCCTCGGCAGCGCCTGGTTCCACGGCGGCGACGGCGGTCGCTACCACGGTGACCCGTGGTAGCCGGCCGCCCAGTGTGCGGACGGGCGCGCGTACCGTCGCCAGCACCCGGTTGCCGTCGACGGACACCGTCACCGACGCCCCCGGCGGTGCCGCACGCCCGGCCGCCGCGCTGCCGTCACCGCCACGGGCGACGGCCAGCGCCGCCTCCCGGGCCGCGTGGAGGCAACCCGCCTGCGCGGTGACAGCGTTGACCGCGGTCAGCCCAGCCAGCAGGAGCAGGAGCAGCGCCGGCAGGCCGGCCGCCAGTTCGGCGGTGAACGACCCACGGTCCCCACCAGTGGCCCGTTCGGCGACGCGGATTTTCCGCTCACCACCTGCCCTCCCAGGGGTCCCGGACCTTGGACCGCGACCGGCCTGCCGGCGCCCGATCACTTCAGCGCCCGGTCGATGACGGCGGTCAACGCCGACTGGACGTTGCCGGAGGTCAGCACCTTCAACAGGATTCCGGCGAAGGCGACCGCCGCGAGCGTGCCGACGGCGTACTCGGCCGTGTTCATCCCGGCGTCGCCGCGCAGGCGAGCGATGAGTTTGCGCATGACTGTTCCCTTCCTCGATGGGTCAGAGCACGTCGCCGAGAACGGCGACGATCACCGGCACCAGGCCGGCGAGAATGAACGCCGGCAGGAAGCAGAGCCCCAGCGGCAGGACGATGAGCACGCCAGCCCGGCGCGCCGACGCCTCGGCGGCGGTGGCACGGTCGGCGCGCAGGTCGTCGGCGAGGCGGGTCAACGCACCGGCCAGGGCGGCGCCGCTGTTGGCTGAGCGCAACGCCGCTGCGGTCAGCCGCTCCGCGCCAGGGATCCCGTCCAACGCCGACCACGCCTCGGGCGGGCCGCCGCCGAGCAGCAGCGTGCGGCCGACCCGGGCCAACCGGCTGGCCAGTGGCCCGTCCAGCGCCTCGGCGACGGCCAGCACCGAGCGATCCACCGGGGCACCCGCCCGCATCGCCGCAGCCAGCAGATCAGCGGCGAGCGGCAGGTCGGCGGCCTCCTGGATCCGCCGCCTGCGCACTGCCGGCGGCTCGATCCGACGCAGGAGGAAGTCCAGCAGGAATGCGGTCGGGACCGCACCGAGCAGCCCGAGCCACCCCCCGACGACCACGGCTACGGCGAGCCCGCACAGCGCCGCGGCGAGCCGGATCGCATCCGGCCGGCGACCGCTGACCAGGCTGCGTCGAGTCGCCGGGGCCCGGGACGTCATCCGGCCCGTCCCGGTGCCGCGCCGAGCCGCTCTGCCCAGAGCAGACCCACGACCTGCAGGGCGACGGCGAGAACCGCACAGGCTCCCCCGACCCTGCTGTGCAGGAGCACCGCCACCGGGTCGACACCTATCCCGTACCCGAGCGCGATACCGCCGACCGGCAGCGCCGCCAGCAACCAGGCCGTGGCCCGGGCACCGGCCGCCTGTGCCGCCGCGGCGGCCAGACCTCGGTCGGTCGCCCGAGCGTCGGCCTCGATCCGCTCAACGAGTTCGGCGAGCGGTGCGCCGGTGCGGTCCGCCAGTCGCACCGCCGCTGAGGTCAGCTGGCGCAGCCGGTCCGACTCCCTCGGACCGCCGGGCGCGACATCGAGCGTGTGCGGGACGGGCAGACCGGCCCGAAGGTCGGCCGCGAGGCCGCAGAGTTGATCCAGCCCACGTTGTCGAATGCGCTCGGTGCGCTGGTTCGCCCTCCAGCGCAACACGGCGCGTACGCCCAGCGTCCCGTAGCTGGCCAGCACGACCGCGGCCACCGGACCGCCGACCACCGCACCGACACCGCCTCCCAGGAGGCTGACCAGCGGTAACACACGTGCCCTCGGTCGCACGGCAGGCGCCGCCGCAACCGCACTCGGCTCGCCGGCCGTCACGTCGGCCGGGTCGGCATGGTTGCGGCGGTCGATGTCGCCGCGCCCGTCGGCGCCGAACACTCCACCTCGGCTGTCCGCCTCCGCGTTGGTGCGGACACCGGTCGGCGTCGAGCCTGGGGCGTCGACCCAGCGGGGCGCTTCCACGCCTGCGATGTCGGTCGCGATCGAGGCCACCGACGTACCGCCCTCAGGTCCCACGTCGAGGGCCGTGGCCTCCGGCCGAGCGGTGCCGGCAGGCCGCCGAGGATCCCGACGGGTCGGCGGACGCGTTGGCCCAGCCGGACCCGTCGACCCCACGGACCCACCCGGCGCTCCGGGCCAGTTCGGTTTCCCGGTGAGGTCCCGGGCAGGCCAGCCGAGCGCCGTCGGTCTCGCGCCGGAACCCGCGCCGGGCTGCGGCTGGCTCGCGATGCCCATCGGACGACCCGAGGCCAGCGAGTCCCCGGCACCGTCGACCGGCCCGTCCACCGTGCGACCGAGTTGCCGGATCCACTCCACCAGCGCGTCGTCCGGGTCGGGACCGGCGCTCCCGCGTCCCGGTGTCAACACCCGACGTCGGCGGGCCCGAATGCTGTGCACAGGCCACGCCACCAGGGCGGCTGCGACCAGAAGGAGCCCCGCCACCACCAGCGCCCCGCCCGTCATTCCGGGCCTGCCGATCCGGGCCACGGCTCGGTGAGGATCGGTGGCACCGCGACCCCGCGCGCCCGCAGCAGCGCTCCGAGTGCACGGGCGGCCAGCCCAAGCCCACCGCCGCGCACCCAGGCGGGCACCACGGTCACCAACCGATCGGGCCCCTCGGGCAGCAGCAGGCAGACGGACTCCAGGACGCGACCCTGGGCGCCTCGCCGCACCTGGAACAGCACCTGCAACGCCGCGGCGACCTGGGCGTGCAGCGCAGCGCGGGGCAGCCCACCCAGCATGCCCAACGCCTCCAGCCGGGCCGGCACGTCGGAGGGGGTGTTGGCGTGCAGCGTGCCAGCGCCCCCGTCGTGTCCGGTGTTGAGCGCGGCCAGCAGGTCGACCACCTCACCGCCCCGGCACTCCCCGACCACCAGCCGGTCCGGGCGCATCCGCAGCGCCTGCCGAACCAGGTCGCCGAGGCTGACGACACCCGAGCCCTCGACATTGGCGGTCCGCGCCTGGAGCCCCACCACGTGCGGATGCCCCGGACGCAACTCGGCGGCGTCCTCCACCAGCACGATCCGCTCGGTGGCCGGCACCATGCCCAGCAGCGTGTTGAGCAGGGTCGTCTTGCCAGACCCGGTCCCCCCGGTCACCAGGTACGCCAGCCGGGCCGCGACGACGGCGGCGAGCAGCGGTGCCACCGGACGCGGCACGGTGCCCTGGCGCACCAACTCATCGAGCGTGAACGGCCGGTGCCGGAAGGTTCGCAGGGACAGGTACGGACCCTCGGTCGCCACCGGTGGCAGCACGGCATGCAGTCGAGTGCCGTCGGGGAGCCGGGCGTCCGCGTATGGGGACCCGTCGTCGAGCCGCCGGCCGGCGCTCGCGATCATTCGCTGCGCCAATCGGCGGACGTCCTCGACCGAGCCCACCGGGACCGCGACCTGTTGCAGCCCCGAACCACGGTCGATCCACACTCGGGTCCCGTTGACCAGGACGTCGGTCACCTCCGGATCGGCGAGCAGCGGGGCCAGCGGTCCCGCGCCGACGAGGTCGTCGTGCACCCGGTCGGCGATCCGCAGCACCGCGGTGTCGCCGAGCACCGCAGCAGCGGGTTCGGCGCGTACCGCGGAGACGATCGCCGCCGGTGTGACCGGGGTGGTGGCGGAGGCGATGCGCTGCCGCACCCGGGCGGCGATGCCGTCGTCCGGCCGGCCGGTCATGCCGCACCCGTGGCTTTCGAGCCGGTGAGGTCGGTGACGATCCGTTGGCAGAGCGCGGCCAACGGACCCCTGCCTGCGGCGGCCGGTGCCTCGCCCCGTTCCAGCCCACGGCAGAGCCCCGGCTCGGGACGCAGCGTGCCCGCCAGGGGAAGGCCAAGAGCCCGCGCCACCTCGGTCGCGCGTAACCGCCCCGGGGCGGGCCCGCGCACCACCACCGAGAGCGCGGCGCAGTGTGGGGCGGCGGCGGCAACGACCCGAGCAGCCGCAGCCGTGGCACGCAGCTCGGCCGGGACGACGACGAACGCCTGGTCGGCCGACTGCAACGCCACCACGGCGGCGTCGTCCAACTGTCGGGGCAGGTCGACCACGACGAAGTCCCGCCCACGGCGGGCGGCGTCCACGGTCGCCGCCATCGCCGCCACCGGCAACGGCAGCATCTCGCCTCGGTCCCAGGAGAGCACCACCAGGTCACCTCGGCTGGGCAGAGCCTGCACGAGCGCCGGGGCATCGACCCGCCCGTCGGCACCGGTGAGGGCAGGCCACCGCAGCCCTTCCAACTGCTCCCAGCCCAGCACGAGGTCGAGGCCACCGCCGAGCGGATCGGCGTCGACCAGCAGGGTGCGCAACCGGGCCCGGGCTGCCGTCACGGCGAGGCCACCGGCCAGCACACTCGCACCGGCACCGCCCCGGCCACCGAAGACCGCGACGATTCGGGCACCAACGCCGTCCGGACGGTCCGGGGCCTGCTCGGCGAACCGATCCACCAGCCACGGCTCCGCGGTGGGCAGCACGGCGACATGCTCGGCCCCGATCAGCTCAGCGATCCGCCGGCCGGGGTCGAGCTGACCGGCCCTACCGACCAGCACCAACCGGGGCCGCTGCGGCAGCCGGGCACGCAGACACGACTGCGCCTGATCGGCGCCGAGCACCACCAGCGGCGCGGTGAGCCAACGGGTGCGGGCGGCCGCCGGGTCGCGGGCGAGGTCAACCTCGGTCCCGCCTGCGGCGGCGAGCCGGAGCACGTCATCGAGCAGATCGTCGTCGCCGGTGACGACCAGCGGAAGCCGGCGGATCGGCGGAACGGAGGTACGGGGTGGCATCGCGGCCTCCAGCGGTCGGGCTCTGGTATGCCGCCGACCCTGCTCGGAATCCGCCCTGCCGGCCTCCCCAACCGCGTGGCCTGTGGACAACTTGGTGACCTGTGGACAACGCCCGTTGAAGCGGTTGATCTGCTATGCCCGAAGACTGCTGCGCAGCTCCTCGGCCTGCCGGACATGAAGGGGGCCGTTGGCAGGGGAAGGAGCCCCGGAAATCGAAGGCTCGCCGGGTTCAACCTCGCCCCTGACGGTTCGCCACCTCAGACGGCTGTCCGCGTCAGGTCACTGCCGGCCGTACTCGTCATGACCGGTTGCTGTCGCCGTTACTGTCGAGAGGGCCCCGCTGTGATGGTGTCGGCGTGCCGGAGCAGCCAGATCAATCGGCACGTGGTTCAGGAATCCTCTGATCCGCTGCCTGCTCGGGGCGTCAGCCTGTGGCTGGCGCTGATCGACGAGGTCAGAACGCCGGGAGGCCGTTGCCTGTGTCGCGGCCAAGGCCGCAGGCGGGATGTGGTTCCACGATCTACGGCACGCCTACCACCAGGCTGGTCAACCCACACCCCGGAGGACTACGCCGCCCGCAATCTGGAGGCGTTCGAGGCTCTGCTGACTCCCTGCTGCCTCCGACCGTAGAAAAGCCGTCCCTCGACGGTCTGGACGGACCGGAGGACGACCTGTGACCAGCGGTGGAGCGTTTCCAGCAGAAAGGGACGACCCCCGTCGGGGGGAGACGGGGGTCGTCGAAGGTTCGGCTCCGGGGGGGTCGAGCCGAACCACTCAGCGGTCACGGGGGGTGCAACCGCTGAGGGTCTTGTCTGTTTTCGAGGATGTGAAATCTCGTCGTACGGACAAGTCTGCCTGAGCGGGCCCGTCACGTCGAGTGGTGCCGCCTCCACTCACTGCGAAAATCTCCTCGCGGAGTGTGAGCGCGATCACGCGGAGCGGAGATGGTGGTGCCTGCCCGCAGGTCTGAGGGGTGGCCTGACCCCGGGCACCCGCCGACGATAGACCATCCGGCTAGACTTTCGCGCCGTGGGCCGAAGTGCCGCTTTCTTCGATCTGGACAAGACCGTCATCGCCAAGTCGAGCGCCCTGGCGTTTGGTCGGCCGTTCTACCGGGACGGGCTGATCACTCGACGTGACGTGGTCAAGTCGGCGTACGCGCAGCTGATGTTCCGGCTGGGCGGCACCGACGAGCAGACCATGGCCCGAACACGGGACTACCTGGCTGCGCTCTGCAAGGGCTGGCAGGTGGAGCAGGTCCGCCAGATCGTCGCGGAGACGCTGCACGAGCTGATCAACCCTTATGTGTACGCCGAAGCCGCCGTCCTGATCGCGGAGCACCAGGCGGCCGGGCGGGACGTGGTCCTGGTGTCGGCGTCGGGTGAGGAGATGGTCCGGCCGATCGGCGAGCTGCTCGGGGTGACCGACGTGATCGCCACCCGGATGACGGTGCGGGACGGCCGGTACAGCGGCGAGGTCGAGTTCTACGCGGCCGGCCCGAGCAAGGTGGAGGCGGTCAATGAGCTGGCCGCCGTCCGCGACTACGACCTGGCCGACTCGTACGCCTACTCCGACTCGTACAGCGATCGTCCGCTGCTGGAGTGCGTCGGCCACCCGAGCGTGGTCAACCCGGACCGACAGCTGCGCAAGCTGGCCTCGGAGAACGCGTGGCCGGTGCTGGAGTTCCGGCACCCGATTCCGCTGGGCCGTCGACTGCGGGAACGACCCGCTGTCCCGGTGGCCGCTGCGGCGCTCGGCGTCGGGGTCGGGGTGGCCATCGGCATCGCCTGGTACGGCCGGCACCGTCGCACCCGCGCCGCCGCCACCACCGCCTGAGCCTGACCAAGGCGGTCTCGGCCGCGTTCATCGGGCTGGAACTGTACGACGGCGTGGACCCGGCCGGCGCCGACCGGGCGATGGCCGCGCCCGACCAGCTCGCGCTCCTCGTGGAGATCGTCGGCGACCTCGGGCTGATCGCCGCCGGGCGTTGCAGGCCAAGGTCAACCGGGCGACCCGACGAGACTGACCGCGGCTCAGGCGGCGGCGAGGATCTCGTCGCCGATGACGGTGAGCTGGTCGGCGCCGACCTCGACGGCCGCCATGTAGTGGCGCAACCAGGAGCGCAGCCCGTCCGGGGTGCCGGTGGCGAAGGCGCCCGCCGAGCCGACGTACTCCGGCTCCCGCTCGCGGTGCCCGACGTCGACGGCGAGCAGGCCACGCGGGTCGAGGCCGCTGGCCAGCAGCACCAGCCGGGCGGCCCCCCGGGCCACCACTCCCGACGGCCCGGCGAACGGACGCAGGTTCAACAACTCCCCGTGTACGACAGCGGCCAGCACCAGCGGCGACACCTTGGTGCCACCGGCGACCAGCCCGGCCAGCCCGTCCAGCCTGCTGGCGACCACGGGGTCGGCCACCGGGCGGCCCAGCTCGGCTTCCGGCACCAACTCCCGGGCGGCGAGGACGTGCAGCTTCGCGAGCGCCTGCCGGGGGGCCTTCGGCCAGAGCTCACTCAGGCCGGGGAGCGCACCGGCGACCCGCAGCGCCCCCTGGAGCACCGGGTCGGTGACCGTGCCGGCGCGGACCGCCTCGCGTTCGTGCACAGCCCCTTCGAGGGCGGCGCTCGCCACTGCGGAGCGCAGGCTGACCTCGGCCGCGACCTGGCCACCGTGCCGGCGCAGCGCGCGGTGCCCGAGCGCCTGGTCGAACCGCTCACGGGCCTGCTCGACGGCAGCGGTGATGTCGGCGAGCGCGAGCAACGGGGCGAGCGGGTCGGTGGTCACCCCCGTCACGCTAGCGACCCGGCCGGACCGGTCGGGTCGCACCCGGCCGCAACGCGACCCGGACCACCCCACCCGGTGGCCCGCCCGACCCGGTGGCCCACCCGACCCGGTGGACCACCCGACCCGGTGGACCACCCGACCCGGTGGCCCACCCGACCCGGTGTCTCACCGGACCGGCGCCACTGAGCCCCGCACCCGACCCGGCCGGACGTCGCGCCTTGATCAACACGAGTTTGGTGAACTCGGGGTATCCCATCGACCCCGAAACCACGATTTCAATGAACCCGTGTTGATCAAGGCCTAACTAACGACTCCGCGCCGGGCGAACCTACGGGCCCGGCAAGCCCGCGCGCCGGGCGAACCCGCGAACCCAGCTCGCCAACCGGGTTGGGCCGTCGGGCGCGTGGTGAGGGCCGCTCGGCGCGACGTGGCGGGCAGCGGTCGCCCGTCGAGGGCCCCGCGACTACCCTCGTGCCAACGCAGGTCACCCCGAGGACCAGGTCACCCCGAGGACGAGGAGTCACGGCATGAGCGAGGCATTGGCAAATCTGCTGAACGAGACGCGCCAGTTCCCCCCGCCGGCCGAACTCGCCGCGCACGCCAACGTCACCGTCGACGCGTACGCCGAGGCCGAGTCCGACCGGCTCGCCTTCTGGGCGAAGCAGGCCGACCGTCTGGCCTGGTCGAAGAAGTGGGACGAGGTGCTCGACTGGTCGAACCCGCCGTTCGCGAAGTGGTTCGTCGGTGGGCAGCTCAACGTGGCGTACAACTGCCTCGACCGGCACGTCGAGGCGGGGCTCGGCGACAAGGTCGCGATCCACTGGGAGGGTGAGCCGGGCGACACGCGCACCCTCACGTACGCCGATCTGCACGAACTGACCTGCCGGGCGGCGAACGCGCTCACCGACCTGGGGGTGACCGCCGGCGACCGGGTGGCGATCTACCTGCCGATGATCCCGGAGGCGGCGGTGGCCATGTTGGCGTGCGCCCGGGTGGGCGCGGCGCACAGCGTGGTCTTCGGCGGCTTCTCGGCCGACTCGCTGAGCAACCGCATCCAGGACGCCAGCGCCAAGGTGGTGATCACCGCGGATGGTGGTTACCGGCGGGGCAAGCCGTCGGCGCTGAAGCCCACCGTGGACGAGGCGGTCGCGAACAGCCCGTCGGTGGAGCACGTCCTGGTGGTCCGCCGCACCGGCGAGGATGTCGCGTGGACGGACAAGGACCACTGGTGGCACGAGACGGTGGAGACGGCGTCGCCCGAGCACACCGCTCAGCCGTTCGACTCCGAGCACCCGCTGTTCATCCTCTACACCAGCGGCACCACGGCCCGGCCGAAGGGCATTCTGCACACCACCGGCGGCTACCTCACCCAGGCGTCGTACACGACGCACGCGGTCTTCGACCTGAAGCCGGAGACGGACGTCTACTGGTGCACGGCGGACATCGGCTGGGTGACCGGGCACTCCTACATCGTGTACGGGCCGCTCTCCAACGGCGCCACCCAGGTCATGTACGAGGGCACGCCGGACACGCCGCACAAGGGCCGGTTCTGGGAGATCGTCGACAAGTACCGGGTGAGCATCCTGTACACCGCGCCCACCCTGATCCGCACCATGATGAAGTGGGGCGAGGACATCCCGGCCGGTTTCGACCTGTCCTCGCTGCGCCTGCTGGGCAGCGTCGGTGAGCCGATCAACCCCGAGGCCTGGATGTGGTACAGGCAGTTCGTCGGCCGGGGCGAGCTGCCCGTCGTGGACACCTGGTGGCAGACCGAGACCGGCGCCATCATGATCTCTCCGTTGCCGGGTGTGACCGCGGCCAAGCCGGGTTCGGCGATGACCCCGCTGCCGGGCATCGTGGCCGACGTGGTGGACGACCAGGGCCAGTCGGTGCCGAACGGCGGTGGCGGCTACCTGGTGCTGCGTGAGCCGTGGCCGTCGATGCTGCGCACCATCTGGGGTGACGACGACCGGTTCATCGACACGTACTGGTCGCGGTTCCCGGGCATGTACTTCGCCGGTGACGGGGCGAAGAAGGACGACGACGGGCACATCTGGCTGCTCGGTCGCGTGGACGACGTGATGCTGGTGTCCGGGCACAACATCTCGACCACCGAGGTCGAGTCGGCGTTGGTGTCGCACCCGTCGGTGGCCGAGGCGGCGGTGGTCGGCGCGACCGACCCGACGACCGGTCAGGCGATCGTCGCGTTCGCGATCCCGCGCGGCAGCACCGACATCGCCGGCGAGGCGGGTGAGCAGCTCATCGCCGACCTGCGCAACCACGTGTCGAAGACGCTCGGCCCGATCGCCAAGCCCCGGCAGATCATGCTGGTGCCGGAGCTGCCGAAGACCCGCTCCGGCAAGATCATGCGCCGGTTGCTGCGGGACGTGGCGGAGAACCGGTCGCTGGGCGACGTCACCACCCTGCAGGACTCGTCGGTGATGGACATGATCTCCTCGGGGATGAGTGGCACCAAGTCCGACGAGGACTGACGGCAGGCGTACACATCGGAGGGTGGTGGTCCGCGCGGACCGCCACCCTCCGTCATTTTCTTACGGGTACGGCACGCATGGTCTGACCAGTGTCACATCGGTCGGTCGGGTGGAGCTGGGAGAGCTGAACGGACACACGAGGCAGGCCACCCCTGTCCTTTCGGCCGGTTGTGATTTAGGTTCACGCAGGTTGGCAGAGTTCGACACCCATCACATCGATGGTCTGCCGCGCCAACGTCCTCCTCCCCATGCCCGAGAAACGGAGCGGCATGAACCACAAACCGCAGTCCGGGGCGCGCCGACGACTACTCGTCGCGCTACCCGCCATCGCCCTCGCGGCCACGTCACTGACCGTGACCGGCAGTGCGGCCGCCCAGTCGTCCTCCCCCACCCCCCGGGCGGTGATCGGCGCCGACGAGCACTACATCAACTACGCCGAGCCCGAGGTACAGCCGGACAGCACCGGCCGTGAGGTCAAGGGCAAGGGCGGCGTCTACACCCCGGCCGTGGAGTCGGCGCGCGAGTTCGACCAGAAGCACGCCCCGGGCAACCCGGTGACCGCGCGGCAGCTCGCCAAGGACGAAGCCCGGTCGCTCAAGACGGGCAAGAACCCCCGGCAGTTCAAGAAGGCGCCGACCACCCAGACGGCGAAGCTGCTCACGCTGCTGGTGGAGTTCAACGACAAGGCCAACGACGACTTCACCGGCGTGATGGTCCCGAAGACGGTGTTCGAGGACCGGACCTGCGTGCCCGGCACCGTGCAGAACGGCCCGAAGCACAACAACATCCCGAACCCGGCGAACCTGTCCCACGAGGACAACAACTCGATGTGGGTGCCGGACTTCTCGCCGTCGCACTACAACAAGATGCTCTACAGCAAGAAGGGCATCACCGAGCGGGTCCGCACCGACCTGCGGGGCCCGGACGGTAAGAAGGGCGTCGACCTCTCCGGTCGCACCATGCACAACATGTACCTGGAGATGTCCAAGAACGCGTACACGGTGGACGGGCAGGCCAGCCCGTGGATCACCGTGCCGCACTCGGAGGGCTGGTACGCCGCCAACCGCTGCTTCCAGGACGAGACCGGCGCCTGGGTCCCCGGCCGTGAGCAGTCGATGAACGGCCACCCGGACAACCCGGCCGGCGCGGGCCGCCTGGCGACCGACGCGATCGACGCGCTCGTCGCGAAGGACCCGAGCTTCCCGTGGGCCGACTACGACATCGAGGACCAGGCCGACCGCGACGGTGACGGCAACGTCTTCGAGCCGGACGGCGTGATCGACCACCTCGTGCTGGTGCACGCCGGTCAGGGCAAGTCGCGCGGCGGTGGCGCCGAGGGCGTGTACGCCGTGTGGGCGCACTCCTCCACGGTCGCGGGTGGCTACACCATCCCGGGCACCAACCTCAAGGCGTCGAACTACATCGTGCAGCCGGAGGACGCCGGTGTCGGCGTCTTCGCCCACGAGTTCGGCCACGACCTGGGCCTGCCGGACCTCTACGACACGTCCGGCAACGCCGACTCCGACGTGGACTTCTGGGACCTGATGGCCTCGGGCTCGCACTCGGGTGAGATCTTCCAGGCGCTGCCCACGCACATGGGCATCTGGGACAAGTGGGTGCTCGGTTGGGCCGACCCGCTGACCATCCGTCCCGGGTCGAACCCGCGTGAGGTCAAGCTCGGCCAGACGTCGCGTACCCCGATCGACTCCGAGGACGGCATCAAGGTCGACCTGCCGGACAAGGTGACGACGCTGGCCACGCCGCACAGCGGCACGAAGATGTGGCACAGCAACAACGACCAGGAGTGGGCCGACGTCAAGCTGACTCGCTCGGTGGACGTGCCGGCGGCAGCTGACTCGAAGTTCTGGATGTGGAACAACTACATCATCGAGGAGGACTGGGACTACGGCTTCGTCGAGCTCTCGACCGACGGCGGCACGACCTGGACCGAGCAGAAGGTGTACGACGAGGGTGGCACCGTGGTCACCACGCCCGACGGCTACCCGGACCCGAACGGCCGGATGAACGACTTCGGCGGCAAGAAGTACGGCCTGACCGGCAGCACGAACGGCTGGCGGCACGACTACGTCGACCTGTCGGCGTACGCCGGCACGACCGTGCAGCTGCGGTTGCGTCAGGCCACCGACGAGGCGTTCGAGGAGCGCAACTGGTTCGTCGACGACTTCTCGGTCACCGGCGGTGGCGCCACCACCTGGAGTGACGACGTCGAGGGCGGCGCCAACGGGTGGACGGCCACCGGCGGCACCTTCGTGGACACCACCGGCGGGGGCTGGAAGGTCTCCACCGGCACCGAGGTCCACGCCCAGTTCTACCTGGCGGAGTGGCGCAACTTCGACGGCTTCGACAACGGCCTGAAGTACGCCTACGACACCATCTACTCGCACGACGCGTGGAAGGTCGACCGGATCTCCTACAACGCGCCGGGCATGCTGGTCTGGTACCGGGACAGCGCTCTGGGCGACGTCAACCACGTCACCGGGCAGATGACCGCACTGCCCAGCTACGGCGCGAAGGGTGGGTTGCTCATCGTCGACTCGCACTTCGACCCGTACCGGCGTACCGGTGAGGCGGCGGTGAAGGATCCGTCGGTGACGGACAACCTGCCCAGCCGTCCGCAGTCGGCCAACGCGGCCTTCTCGCTGAACAGGACGTACCCCTTCACGGAGTGCCTGGAGGCGGCGGACGAGCCGTACAGCGCGTACTGCACGAAGTTCAAGGCGCAGGCGCCGGTGAAGGCGTTCACCGACGCCAAGACCTGGTACCCGGGCATCGAGATGCGCGACGGGGCTCCGTACGCGCGGGACAACGACGCCTCGGTGGTCGTGCCGTCGCGGAACAACGCGCCGTACACCACCCGGGTCACCCACCCGGACGGCAGCCCGGCGCCGGAGTTCTACGGCACGACCCTCGGCGGTGGCGCGATCGTGCTGGGAACCGGTAACCCCGGCGACCAGGGCGTGAACTACGGCGTCTCGCTCACCATCAAGAAGGCGGCGCGGGACAACTCGTCCGCCACGATCTTCGTCACCCCGGCGAGGAAGTAACGGTTTCACGGTTCAACAACTGATGGTGGGGCCGGTGGCGGAGACGCTGCCGGCCCCACTGTCGTACATCGATCACATTGATCGAAATGGGTCGTTGTATACCGAGGCAGCCCAATCCTCGCTGGTCAGCGTGGCTGATGAAGCCCTGGTGTGTGACGGTGAAAAGCATTCCCAACAAAATCTTGCAACAAATCGACGCGGGCGTCTTCCCACCCGTCCCAGCAGTGTCTATGTTCACCATTGGTCCCACTAGTGGGATCGATCTCCCACCGGCCCGTACCCCCGTTGGGCCGGTTCCCTCACACCGGAGGTACCACGTGCGCAAAGTCGCAGTGGGTCTGCTCGGGCTCTCACTGACGGCGACAGGCCTGGCTTTCGGCCCGTCCGCCTCGGCGGCGCCTCAGCCCAAACTGCCGGTAGCAGCACCGGCCGCTGCCGAACCGCAGGCGTTGCAGGACGAACTCCCCGACAAGCTCGAGGACAAGCGCCGCGCACTGCGTCAGCAGGGTCTCAGCGACGTGCTGAGCGGTCGGAGCAAGCCGATCGAGCGCAACGGAAGCACGGTTGTCAAGGTCGGCGAGACGAGCGGCACGGGCACCAACGCCCGCGCCCGCACCACCGCCGGCACCGGCGAGACCAGGGATCAGTACGTCGAGCTCAAGCGTGAGCGCACCGACAAGATCTTCGTGATCCTGGCCGAGTTCGGTGACGAGCGGCACCCGTCCTACCCGGACAAGGACATGAACCCGGACATCGCCGGACCGGCGACGTTCGAGGGTCCGCTGCACAACAAGATCCCGGAGCCGAACCGGGCGGTTGACAACTCCACCATCTGGCAGCCGGACTTCAGCCCGGAGCACTTCCGCCAGGTCTACTTCGGCACCAACCCGGGCGACGAGTCGCTCAAGCAGTACTACGAGGCTCAGTCCTCGGGTCGCTACACCGTCGAGGGTGAGGTGACCGACTGGGTCAAGGTCCGGTACAACGAGGCCCGCTACGGTCGTTCCGACGACCCGAAGGCCGACGACGACCTGACCGGCGACCCCGCCGTCTGCGGCGACAACGTCTGCTCGAACACCTGGGCCCTGATCCGCGACGCCGCCAACCAGTGGGTCGCCGACCAGAAGGCCAAGGGCCGGACGGACGCGCAGATCGCCACGGAGATGAAGTCCTTCGACCAGTGGGACCGCTTCGACTTCGACGGTGACGGCGACTTCAACGAGTCGGACGGCTACATCGACCACTTCCAGATCGTCCACTCCGGCGGGGACCAGGCCGACGGTGACCCGCAGCAGGGTGAGGACGCGATCTGGAGCCACCGTTGGTCGGCGTTCAACAGCTCGCCCGTGGGCCCGCCGAACTTCCCGATCGGTGGCACCCAGATCGGCAACACCGGCGTCTGGATCCGCGACTACACGATCCAGCCGGAAAACGGCGGCCGCAGCGTCTTCTACCACGAGTACGGCCACGACCTGGGCCTGCCGGACGACTACGGCCCGGCGGACAACAGCAACGAGCACTGGACCCTGATGGCCCAGAGCCGGCTCGGTGCGAAGAACGACCCGGCCATCGGTGACCGTGGCGGCGACCTCGGCGCCTGGAACAAGCTCCAGCTCGGCTGGCTCGACTACGAGGTCGTGGTTGCGGGGCAGACCCGCACGCTGCCTCTCGGCCCGCAGGAGTACAACTCGGAGAAGGCACAGGCCGTCGTGGTCGTGCTGCCCCCGAGGG
Organism: Micromonospora cabrerizensis; assembly: GCF_022230955.1. Lineage (GTDB taxonomy): Bacteria > Actinomycetota > Actinomycetes > Mycobacteriales > Micromonosporaceae > Micromonospora > Micromonospora cabrerizensis. Next base: position 5,337 of record NZ_JAKKFI010000120.1, on the reverse strand, counting down.
AATACACCTTCAACTACGGCACGCCGTTCGAGGGCTCCAAGCAGTACTTCACCGGTAACAAGGACAACCTCGACGGCACCATGACGAGGACGTTCGACCTCACCGGCAAGTCCGCGGCGGCACTGTCGCTCAAGGGCAAGTACAGCATCGAGGAGAACTACGACTACCTCTACTTCGAGGCGTCGACCGACGGTGGTCAGACCTGGACCGACCTGGACGGCACGGTCGGCGGCCAGCCGATCGGCGTCGACGGCGCGGGCCGCCCGGCGCTCGACGGCACCAGCAACGGTGCCTGGGCGGACATCAACATCCCGCTCAACTCCCTCGCCGGCAAGGTGGCGCAGGTCCGCCTGCACTACGTCACCGACGGTGGTGTCTCCGAGGGCGGCTTCTTCGGTGACGCGATCACCGTGACGGCCGACGGTCAGACGGTGTTCAGCGACGGTGCCGAGTCCGACGCGGGCTGGGCGCTCGACGAGTGGAAGGTCGTCGGCGCGACCTACACCGAGCTGTTCGACAACTACTACATCGCCGGCAACCGGTCGTACGTCTCGTACGACAAGTACCTGAAGACGGGCCCGTACTTCTTCGGCTACGCGAACACCCGCCCGGACTGGGTGGACCACTACGCGTACCAGGAGGGTCTGCTCATCTCGTACTGGAACCTGCGCTGGGAGGACAACAACACCGCTCCGGTGTCGCCCACCAACCCGGGTGGTCACCCGGGTGAGGGTCGGAACCTGTACATCGACGCGCACCCGCGCCCGATCTACAACCTGACCGGAGCACCGTGGCGCGCCCGCGTCCAGGTGTACGACGCACCGTTCAGCCTCAAGAAGGCTGACTCGTTCACCCTGCACCTCAACAGCCAGCCGCAGTACATCCGTGGCCAGGCTGCCGAGCCGCTGTTCGACGACACCAAGAAGTACTTCTACGAGGAGCTGCCGAACCACGGCGTCAAGCTCCCCGCAGCCGGTGTCAAGATCAAGGTTCTGGAGCAGGACGGCACCTCGATGAAGATCCGGGTCAGCTGACCACTGATCCAGCAACACCCAGCGGCGCCCGGGCGGGTCACCTGCCCGGGCGCCGCCCTTTGTCCCGCCAACGGACGGAACCCGGCGACCTGCTGGAACGTCCCATCGCCGTGCCCCTCCCCTCACGCGTCACCCTGCTCGCCGCGCTCCTCCTGCTGCCCCTGACGGCGTGCGCCGACCCGCAGGGCGCCGGCCCCCTGGCGGCGCCCCCGGCCTCCGACACGCCGACACCGGGGGCACCCACCTCCGCGGCCCCCAGGCTCGCCCAACCCGCAACACCGCCGTCGGGAGCCTTCACGCCGCCGCTGTCGCGCACGCTCCCGCCGTCCCTCGGCACTCCACCGAAGCCGCCCAAGCCGACACCGCCCACCGACCTGCGGCCCACCGACACGATCGCGGGCCACGTCACCCGGGGCGGTGCCGGCCCCTGCTACGGGCTCGTCGCCGAGGACGGCCGCGCGTACGCCCTGCACGGCCCGGGTTACGGAAACCTGACCGAGGGCAACTTCGTCACCCTCCGCATCGCCTCCCGGTCGTCCGACATCGACTGCGGCCCCGGCATCCGCGTCAGCATCGTCGCGCCGTGACACGGCGATCCGGCACCTGCCGCCGGTAGGGGACAACCCGGGCTTCTCCCTGTTCAACGCGACCACCGGGGTCGTCGGCGGCACCCGGGTCCTAGGCTGTCTGCCATGACCGACCAGCGCGGCGGAACCGTCGACGAGTCCCGTGTCCTCACCGAGGGGCCGTGGACACACCGTTTCGTCGGCGCCAACGGCAGCCGGTTCCATGTGGTCGAGGCCGGCACCGGCCCGATGGTGCTCTTCCTACACGGCTTCCCGGAGCACTGGTGGGCGTGGCACCAGATGCTCCCGGCGGTCGCCGACGCCGGCTTCCGGGCGGTCGCCGTCGACCTGCGCGGTTACGGCGCCAGCGACAAACCACCCCGGGGGTACGACGGCTACACCCTCGCCGCCGACATCGCCGGGTTGATCCGCGCACTTGGTGAGCGGTCGGCGACGATCGTCGGCAGCGGGCTCGGCGGCATGGTCGCCTGGACGGTGGCCTCGTTCCACCCGTCCCTGGTCCGCCGGCTCGTGGTGCTGGGGGCACCGCACCCGCTGCGGCTGCGCACCGCCACCTTCGCCGACCCGCGCGGGCAGTTCACCGCCTCCACCCTGGCGCTGAAGTTCCAACTACCCCGCTACGAGCACGTGCTGACCCGGGACGGCGCGGCAGCCATCGGGGAGATCCTGCACCGCTGGGGCGGCCCACGCTGGGTGGCCGGGTCGGACTTTGAGGCGTACGCCGAGCGGTGTCGGGAGGCGATGTGCATCCCGCAGGCCGCGTTCTGCGCCCTGGAGGGGTACCGGTGGGCGTTCCGCTCGCTGCTGCGGCTGCACGGCTACCGCTTCGTCCGCCTGATGCAGAAGCCGCTGTCCACCCCGACCCTGCAACTGCACGGCGCGCTGGACGTCGCCTCCCTGCCGCGCACCGCCCTGGGCTCCGGCCGCTACGTCGTCGCACCGTACGAGTGGCGGCTGCTCGACGGGGTGGGGCACTTCCCGCACCTGGAGGCACCGGAGCTGGTGCTCGGCGAGATCCTGCGCTGGGCCAAGACCTGACCGGTCAGACCCGCTGCTCCCGCAGGTCGCTGACCTCGGCGGCCGGCGCCCAGCCCTGGTAGACGCCGAAGTCGAAGACCTCCAGCCGCATCGCCTCCGCCACCGGCCAGCGACCACCGGTGTATTCCACCCGCAGCCAGGCGTCGTGCTCGCCGAGCACGATGAACGGCTGCCCCTGCCACGTGCAGGTGGTGCGCACGTACGCCAGATCCTCGATCTCGCTCGCCGGCAGCACCCGGACGTACCGGCCCGCGCGAACCTCCTCGAAGCCCTCGCCCGGCTCGGGCTGGTAGAGGCGGATGTTGTCGCCGTCCGGGCTGGCCTGGTATTCCCGGCCCTGCCAACGGGCCACGTAACCGTCGCGCATCACACCTCACCGACCCGTCGCCAGACCACCGCGTCGGTGTCGAGCTCCGCGATGACCCGCTCGGTGCCGTCCGCGGCGACCCGCCACAGCTGCGCGCCGTGCGGGAGACGCGCGCTGTCCACCTTGAACTCGGCCACGACGTCGCTGCTCTCACCCGGGGCGAAGCCGTTGCCCCGGAACGGTGGGCGCTCGATGACCCAGCCCTCCATGGCGCGCATCGCCGGCTCGTTCTGACCGCCGTACGGAATCCGGTAGAGGCTCGGCCGGTGCGCCGGCCACCGCAGCACGTAGATCTCCTCGGCGTCGCGGGAGAACGGGGAACCGGGGTAGCTGAGACCGAGCGCGTCGTGCACCTGAGCCGGCGTGGTCAGGTGCGCCAGCTCACCGGCCCGGTGCACGAACCCAGAGACGCGGTCGTACCCCCGATCCAGGTAGTAGGCGAGCTGGCTGGGCGCGATCGCCTTCTGCATGACCGTGGGTCGGGTCGGGTCGACGGCCGCCGGAGCGTACCGGGGGCGGGCGGTGGGCTCCGCCACGGCCGGTGCTTCCTCCTGGTCCACCTCCAGGTCGTCACCGAGCCCCACCTCGGCGGCCCAGTTCGCCAACGCGATGATCTGCTCCCCGGGCAACTTGGCACCGACCGGGGTGCCCGGGTTGACGGCGAACGACCAGTCTTCGGCCGGCCAGCGCCGGATCAGTTGGGCGAACTTCACCCGGACCGTGTCGACGTCGCCCTCGAAGTGGTCGGCGAGGCGCTCCGGCGACGTGTAGACCACCACGTACGTCTCGCCGTCGAGTTGCGCCGTACGCCAGACGAAGCCCGCATCGCCGGGGCGGCTGCCCCGCAGTGACTCGGGTGCCGCCGGCAGCAGGACCCGGGCCAGCAGCAAAGTGGACAGGAACGTGTCGGTGCTGCCGGAGCCGGCGGCGCCCAGCAGGTCCTCCTCGACCGTGTTGGCCGGGTCGAACTCGACCACCGCCGGTTCGTCGGTCGGCGGGCGGTGCCCGTCGCCGTCCCCGATGGCGCTCTCAACGGTCGGATCCGAGCTGGTCACACCGACCGACGGGCTGCCGGTGTCGGCGCGGTCGGCACCGACCGGGTCGCCGGGGCGGGCGTCGGCGCGCACGCCGCTTGCGTCGTCGCCCTCCGCCGGACCTGCGGGGCGTGGGGTGGGCGGGCTCGGAACGGGCTGCGCGGGGATGAACGACGCCGGACTGGACGAACGGGGACCGGCCGATGACGGCTCGAACAGACCCGTCCCGGAGTGCGTCGAGCCGAACAGTGGCGGGGCGGCCTCGGCCGGACGGGGCCCTCGGAACGGGTCAGCCGGGCCGCCGGTCTCGACCGGGTCGGTGAGGTCACGGGACTCGATGATCGTGCCCTCGATGACGATGGGCGTGAAGCCGCGGCGTGGTGCGGGTGGGCCGGAGACCGGCTCCGCGGCCGAGGTCGACAACTCCTCCACCGGGGCGAACCGGCTCGGCAGGTCGCGTGGGATCGCCTGGGTCTCGTCCGCCGATGGGCTGGGCCGTGCCGACGACCGGGTCGGCGGGGGCTCGCCGGTCATCCGGAAGGCACGGGTGGCCTCCTCCGCCGCCGGGTCGGGTCGGCGCGGAGGCAGCGGCTGGGTGACTTCCTCACCGGGTGCCGGCGCGCGTACCCCTCGGGACGTGCCGAGGTCGCCCGCCGGCTGCCGAAGTGGCCGGGTGGCGTCCGGATCCGCCATCGGGAAGGCCCGGGTCGCGGTCTCGTCGGCCGGCGCGTCGGCCGGACGGCGGCGTGGGAAGGGCTGGCTGCCTCGCCCGAAGCGCGTCGGTGGTGCCGCCCGGTCGCCGGGGTGGCCCCCGCTCGTGTTCGGGTCGGCTGCCCGGTCCCGGACGGGGGTCGGTTCGAAGAAGGAGCGCCGAGCGGCCTGGGGGCCGCCGTTGCCGTTGCCCCCGGCTGGGCCGTCGTCGCCCGGCCAGCCCGCGCCGGGCCTCGGCTGGTCGGCGGGACGCTCGGGGGGTGTCAACGGTGTGTACCGGGACGGCCGGCCGCTGCGGGGAAGAGCCCCGGCGCCCGGCAGACCGGGTCGCGGCGGCTCGGTCGGGTGGCGCTGACCGGCGGCCGGCATGTCCTCCTCGCCGGGTCGGCGGGACGGTTCAGCGGGGCCGGGCGTCCAGGACGCCGGGGCGCCCACCCGGGGAACCGCGCCCTGCGTGGGCCTCCGAGGGGACGCCGAAGCAGACGGGACCGCAGCGGGCGGCACTGCGGCAGACGGCACCGCGGCGGGCGGCACCGCAGCAGATGGCACCGCGGCGGGCGGCACCG
>NZ_JAKKFI010000012.1 GCF_022230955.1 Micromonospora cabrerizensis | reverse complement strand
GAGGCGCGAGGCGCGAGGCGGGCGGCATCGCCCGGCCGATCGATTCTTGAGGAAGCGCCGAACCGGACACCCGTTGCGGGAAGCCTCGGACGGGCACCCGACGCGGGAAGCCTCGGACCGGGCACCGACGCGGACGCCTCACACTGACCGGCGCGGGCGCGGGCGAGCCGCGCCTGCGGGTCAGGCGGTGACCGGGACGGGGTCGGCGGCGTCGGTCGCTGCGACCTCTGTTGCCGGGGTGACCGGGCGGCGCTCGCGGGTCGACCACTGCACCGACAGCGCGGCCAGCAGCACCAGGCAGGAGCCGAGCATGTGTACGCCGACCAGGATCGCCGGCACGTGGGTGAAGTACTGCACGAAGCCGATCAGGCCCTGACCCAGCTCCACGGCGACCAGCACGATCGCGGCGCGGGTGGCCCGCTGCGCACCGACGGCGCGGAACGCGAAGATCAACGCCACCGACAGCCCGATCAGCAGGAAGACCACGTCCGCGTGCACCTGCGAGATCGTCTCCGGGTCGAGCCCGTTGCGAGCGGCGCCGTGGTCGCCGGCGTGCGGGCCGCTGCCGGTGACCCAGGTGCCGACGACCAGCACGGCGACGGTGACGACGGTGGTGACCCGGGCCAGCGTGCGCAGCGGTGCGGGCACCACGGCCACCGTCGGGCCGTCGGGGTCGCCGATGCGCCGCCAGAGGGCGTACGCGGCGGCGATCACCGCCATCGAGGCGAGGAAGTGCAGGCCGACCACCCACGGGTTGAGGTTGGTCAGCACGGTGATCCCACCGATCACCGCCTGGGCGGGGATGCCCAGGAAGACCGCCACGGCCAGCGCGAGGAGCGCGGGTCGGCGGGGCCGGTGCAGCAGTACGGCCAGCACGGTGGCGAGCGCGATCAGGCCCACCGCGAAGGTCAGCATCCGGTTGCCGAACTCGATCACCCCGTAGACGCCCATCTCGGGCGTGGTGACGTAGGAATCGTCGGTGCACCGGGGCCAGGTGGGGCAGCCGAGGCCCGAGGCGGTCAACCGGACGGCCCCGCCGGTGACGACGATGCCCACGTTCGCGATGATCGAGGCGAGCGCGAGACGGCGCAGCAGGATGCCGGAGACCGGACGGACGATTCGGTTCACGGCGCAAATCCTACGCACCGTAGTGATCGAGGTTCGTCCGACTCCGTCGGCTCGGTGGTTCGGATCACCGGGGCCCGGGTTTGCGACCCTCCGGGTAATTACGTAACGTTGGCGTTGTGAAAAACGCGGCGGCGCTCTCCGGGCACCAGCCGACGGCTGTTCCGGCCGTCGGCGCGTCCGCGTCCGCGCTCGTCACGACCACGTCGGCCGCCCTCGGCGGCGGCGCGGCGACCGAGATCTCCACCCGGGACCGGGTCACCCAGTTGCTGCTGGAGCGGGGTGCGACCACCGCCGCCCAGCTTGGCGCGGCCCTCGGGCTCAGCCCGGCGGCGATCCGTCGGCACCTGGACGCGATGCTCGCCGACGGTGACGTCTACGCCCGCGAGCAGACCGTGCAGGGCAGCCGCGGGCGCGGTCGTCCCGCCAAGGTGTTCATGCTGACCGAGGCCGCCCGGGTGCGCTGTGGCACACACCACTACGACAACATGGCCACCGCCGCGTTGCGCTGGATCGCCCGCAGCGGCGGTTCGGACGCGGTGGAGGCGTTCGCCACCGAGCAGGTGTCCGCCCTTGAGTCGCGCTGTCGGGCGGCCATGGAGGACGCCGGCGACGAGCCTCTCGCGCGTGCCGAGGCACTCGCCGCGGCACTCACCGCCGAGGGTTACGCTGCCAATGCGACCACGATCGCCTCCGGCGGTCAGCTCTGCCAGCACCACTGCCCGGTGGCGCACGTGGCCGCCGAGTTTCCCCAGCTGTGCGAGGCCGAGACCGCGGTGATCTCCCGTCTGGTCGGCACCCACGTGCAGCGCCTGGCCACCATCGCGCACGGCGACGGGGTGTGCACCACGCACATTCCGACCCAGCCGGGCCGTGTTCAATCCGGTAATCCCGTCACCACTGTGAGGACAGATAGATGACCGAGCAGATCGTCCAGCCCCTGACCCAGGAAGAGCAGCTCGCGGCCCTGGGTCGGTACGAGTACGGCTGGTCCGACCCGGACGCCGCCGGGGCGGTTGCCCAGCGCGGCATCAACGAGGCGGTGGTGCGGGACATCTCGGCCAAGAAGAGCGAGCCGGAGTGGATGCTCGACCTGCGGCTGAAGGGCCTGCGGCTGTTCGGCCGCAAGCCGATGCCGGCCTGGGGCGCGGACCTCAGCGGCATCGACTTCGACAACATCAAGTACTTCGTGCGGTCCACCGAGAAGCAGGCCACCAGCTGGGAGGACCTGCCGGAGGACATCAAGAACACGTACGACCGGCTGGGCATCCCGGAGGCGGAGAAGCAGCGGCTGGTCGCGGGTGTCGCGGCGCAGTACGAGTCCGAGGTCGTCTACCACAAGATCCGTGAGGACCTTGAGGAGCAGGGAGTTCTCTTCCTGGACACCGACACGGCGCTGCGCGAGCACGAGGACGTCTTCAAGGAGTACTTCGGCACGGTGATCCCGGTCGGCGACAACAAGTTCGCCGCCCTGAACACCTCCGTGTGGTCCGGTGGCTCGTTCATCTACGTGCCGAAGGGTGTGCAGGTGGAGATCCCGCTGCAGGCCTACTTCCGGATCAACACGGAGAACATGGGCCAGTTCGAGCGGACGCTGATCATCGTCGACGAGGGTGCGTACGTGCACTACGTCGAGGGCTGCACCGCGCCGCTCTACTCCTCCGACTCGCTGCACAGCGCTGTCGTGGAGATCATCGTCAAGAAGAACGCGCGTTGCCGTTACACGACCATCCAGAACTGGTCGAACAACGTCTACAACCTGGTCACCAAGCGCGCCGTCTGCCACGAGGGCGCGACCATGGAGTGGGTCGACGGCAACATCGGCTCCAAGGTGACGATGAAGTACCCGGCGGTCTACATGACCGGCGAGCACGCCAAGGGCGAGGTGCTCTCGGTGGCGATGGCCGGCGAGGGCCAGCACCAGGACGCCGGCGCGAAGATGGTGCACGCCGCGCCGCACACCTCCTCGACCATCATCTCCAAGTCGATCGCCCGGGGCGGCGGCCGCACCTCGTACCGGGGTCTGGTGCAGGTGCTGGAGGGTTCGCACCACAGCCGCAGCACGGTCAAGTGCGACGCGCTGCTGGTCGACACCATCTCCCGCTCGGACACCTACCCGTACGTCGACATCCGTGAGGACGACGTGTCGATGGGGCACGAGGCGACCGTCTCCAAGATCAGTGACGACCAGCTCTTCTACCTGATGAGCCGGGGCCTGAGCGAGGACGAGGCGATGGCCATGATCGTGCGCGGCTTCATCGAGCCGATCGCCAAGGAGCTTCCGATGGAGTACGCCCTGGAGCTCAACCGCCTGATCGAGCTTCAGATGGAGGGCGCGGTCGGCTGACGCCGCCGCTCCCGCGTGGCGGGCCGAACCCGGCCCGCCACACCAGGACCCCACCTCGTCGTCACGGATCAGACAGACCAAGGAAGAAATGACTACCCAGGCTTCCGCGCCACCCAGCACCAAGTCGCAGGCGCTGCGCTCGTACGACGTCGCCGACTTCCCGGCCCTCACCGGCCTGGAGGAGGAGTGGCGTTTCACCCCGCTCAAGCGCCTGCGTGGCCTGGCCACGGCGGACACCTCCGCGGCCACCGGCCGGGGCGTCACCATCGAGCACCCGGACCTGCCGGCCGGGGTGTCGGTGCGGCTCGTCGAGCCGAGTGACGCCAGTGTCGTGTCCGCGCCGGTGCCGACCGACCGGATCAGCGCGCTGGCGCACGGCGGGGCCGCACGGGTCGCGCTGGTCGAGGTGGCCGCCGACGCGGTGGTGTCCGACGCGGTGATCGTCCGGCTGCTGGGCGCGTACCCCGAGGAGCTGGCCTTCGCCCGGACCCAGGTCCAGGTGGGTCGGTTCGCGGAGGCCACCGTCGTGTTCTCCCAGGAGGGCTCGGCCACGTTGGCCGACAACGTCGAGGTGTTCGTCGCCGACGGCGCGAAGCTGACCCTGGTCACGGTCGCCGACTGGGCCTCCGACGCGGTCCAGGCGCAGCACATCCAGGTCAAGCTGGGCCGCGACGCCCGGGTCGTGCACATCCAGGTCACCCTCGGTGGCGACCTGGTCCGGCAGTTCACCAGCGTGGAATACACCGGGCGGGGTGGCGAGGCCGAGCTGTACGGCGTCTACTTCGCCGACTCCGGTCAGCACCTGGAGCACCGGCAACTGGTCGACCACTCCGTGCCGGACTGCCGCAGCTACGTCGGTTACCGGGGCGCGTTGCAGGGCGCGGACGCGCACACCGTCTGGGTCGGCGACGTGCTGATCCGGGCCGAGGCGACCGGCACCGACACGTACGAGATCAACCGGAACCTGCTGCTCACCGACGGCGCTCGGGCGGACTCCGTACCCAATCTGGAGATCGAGACCGGCGAGATCGCCGGCGCCGGCCACGCCAGCGCGACCGGCCGCTTCGACGACGAGCAGCTCTTTTACCTGATGGCCCGGGGCATCCCGGAGAGCGAGGCCCGCCGCCTGGTGGTCCGCGGGTTCTTCGCCGAGCTGATCAACAAGATCCCGGTGGAGTCCCTGCGCGAGCGCCTGGGCGACGCGATCGAGGCCCGGCTCACCAAGGCGGGCGCCTGATGATCCGGATCTGCTCCACCGAGGACGTGCCGAAGGGCACCGCCATCAGCGCGGACGTCGACGGCACGTCGATCGCTCTGGTGCACGGCGAGGACGGCAACTTCTACGCCGCGTACGACGAGTGCTCGCACGCCTCGGTCGCCCTCTCCGAGGGCGAGGTCGACGGCTGCACGCTGGAGTGCTGGTTGCACGGCTCGCGCTTCGACCTGCGCACCGGCCAGCCGACCGGGCTGCCCGCCACCGAACCCGTCCCCGTCTACCCCGTCGAAGTCCGCGACGGCGACATCTACCTCAGCCTGACGCCGAGTAATGGAGTGACCCGATAATGAGCACCCTGGAGATCCGCGACCTGAAGGTGTCGGTCAAGCTGCCCGAGGGTGAGCTCAAGCCGATCCTGGCCGGCGTCGACCTGACCGTGAAGTCCGGTGAGACCCACGCGATCATGGGCCCGAACGGCTCCGGCAAGTCCACCCTGGCGTACTCGATCGCCGGTCACCCCAAGTACGAGATCACCGGCGGCACCGTGACCCTCGACGGCGAGGACGTGCTCGCCATGACGGTCGACGAGCGGGCCCGCGCCGGCCTCTTCCTGGCCATGCAGTACCCGGTCGAGGTGCCCGGCGTCTCGGTGGCCAACTTCCTGCGCACCGCGAAGACCGCCATCGACGGCGAGGCGCCGAAGCTGCGCACCTGGGGTGGCGAGCTGCGCGGCGCGATGGAGCGCCTCCAGATGGACCCGGCGTTCGCCCAGCGCAACGTCAACGAGGGCTTCTCCGGTGGTGAGAAGAAGCGGCACGAGATCGTCCAGCTGGAGCTTCTCAAGCCGAAGATCGCCATCCTCGACGAGACCGACTCGGGCCTCGACGTGGACGCGCTGCGCGTGGTCAGCGAGGGCGTCAACCGGGTCCGCGACACCGGTGACACCGGCGTGCTGCTGATCACCCACTACACGCGGATCCTGCGTTACATCAAGCCGGACTTCGTGCACGTGTTCATCGCCGGCCGGATCGTGGAGCAGGGCGGCCCGGAGCTGGCCGACAAGCTCGAGGCCGAGGGCTACGAGCGGTACGCCGCCGGGGCCGGCACGGCCAAGGCCTGAGCGGGAGAGGCGCTGCCGAGATGACCAGCATCGCGATCCCCGAGGGGATGCCGCAGTACGACGACGTGCCGCGTTTCGACGTGGCCCGGGTACGCGCCGACTTCCCGATCCTCGATCGGGAGATCAACGGGCACCCACTGGTCTACCTCGACAGCGCCAACACCTCGCACAAACCGCGCCAGGTGCTCGACGTACTCGACGAGCACTACGCGCGGCACAACGCGAACGTCTCGCGGTCGGTGCACACCCTGGGCACCGAGGCCACCGAGGCGTACGAGGGGGCGCGGGCGAAGGTCGCCGCGTTCATCAACGCGCCGAGCGTCGACGAGGTGGTGTTCACCAAGAACTCCACCGAGGCGATCAACATCGTGGCGTACGCCTTCTCGAACGCCTCGCTGCGCCCGGACGCCGACCCGCGGTTCCGGCTCGGCCCGGGCGACGAGGTGGTGATCTCCGAGATGGAGCACCACTCGAACATCGTCCCGTGGCAGCTGCTCTGCGAACGCACCGGCGCGACCCTGCGCTGGTTCCCCGTGACCGACCAGGGCCGACTGGACGAGTCGGGCCTGGAAGACCTGGTCACCGAACGGACGAAGATCGTCTCGCTGGTGCACGTGTCGAACATCCTCGGCACCGTCAACGCGACCTCCCGGATCACCGCGCGGGTCCGCGAGGTGGGCGCGCTGCTGTTGCTGGACTGCTCGCAGTCGGTGCCGCACCTGCCCATCGACGTGGTCGACCTGGACGCCGACTACATCGTGTTCACCGGCCACAAGATGTGCGGCCCGACCGGCATCGGGGTGCTTTGGGGCCGCGCCGAGCTGCTGGCGGCCATGCCACCGGTCTTCGGCGGCGGCTCGATGATCGAGACGGTCACCATGGCCCGCTCGACCTTCGCCGCCCCGCCGGCCCGGTTCGAGGCCGGCACCCCGCCGATCGCCGAGGCGGTCGCGCTCGGCGCGGCCGTCGACTACCTGACCGGCGTCGGGATGCGCGCCATCCAGTGGCACGAGAAGGAACTGACGGCGTACGCGCTGGACGCCTTCGGCTCGGTGCCGGACCTGCGGATCTTCGGCCCGACCGTGCCGGTTGGCCGGGGCGGCACCATCTCGTTCGCGCTCGGCGACGTCCACCCGCACGATGTGGGTCAGGTGCTCGACTCGCTCGGCGTGCAGGTGCGGGTGGGTCACCACTGTGCCAAGCCGGTGTGCAACCGGTTCGGCGTCCCGGCCATGACCCGGGCCTCGTTCTACCTCTACACCACCACCGAGGAGATCGACGCTCTGGTGGCCGGTCTGGAGCAGGTACGGAAGGTGTTCGACTGATGCAGCTCGACCAGCTCTACCAGGAGATCATCCTGGACCACTACAAGCGCCCACACGGGCGTGGCCTGCGCGACGCCGAAGACTCGGGCGACCGGGTCGAGGAGGCGCACCACGTCAACCCGACCTGCGGCGACGAGGTCACCGTCCGGGTGGCCACCGACGGCACCGTGCTGCACGACATCTCGTACGACGGCATGGGCTGCTCGATCAGCCAGGCCTCGGCGAGCGTGCTGCACGAGTTGCTGCGCGGTCGCGGTGCCCGGGAAGCATTCGAGGTGCACGAGGCGTTCGTGGAGTTGATGTCCGGACGTGGCCAGGTCACCCCGGACGAGGACGTGCTGGGTGACGGGGTGGCCTTCGCGGGTGTGGCCCGTTATCCCGCCCGGGTCAAGTGCGCGCTGCTGCCGTGGATGGCGTTCAAGGACGCCGCGGCACGCGCGGGTGTGGCCGCGAGCCCGGAGGTGAAGGCGTGAGCGTGCGTCAGCGAGCCAATCATTGTTGCAGCGCCGTGGCGCCTCTCGGCGTCACGGAGCGAAGCGGAGGGACGGCATGAGCGAGAACACGGCTACCGAAGCGACGCCGGAGGCCGGTGACGCCGTCACGGCGTCGCAGGTCGACTCCGTGACGACCGACGCCACCGCGACGCCGCAGGCCGGCGACGCACCGACGGCCGGCGTCAGCAAGGCCATGATCGCCGATATCGAAGAGGCGATGAAGGACGTCGTCGACCCGGAGCTCGGCATCAACGTGGTCGACCTGGGCCTGGTGTACGGCGTGCACGTCGACGACGAGAACGTCGCCACCCTGGACATGACGCTCACCTCGGCGGCCTGCCCGCTGACCGACGTGATCGAGGACCAGACCCGGCAGGCGCTGACCACCGGCCCGGGCGGCGGCCTGGTCAACGACATCCGGATCAACTGGGTCTGGCTCCCGCCGTGGGGCCCGGACAAGATCACCGATGAGGGCCGGGACCAGCTCCGTTCCCTCGGCTTCAACGTCTGAGCCGACTCCGGTCGGCTCTGCCCGTCGAGCGCGACACCCCGACCAGGGGTGTCGCGCTCGATGCGTCACGCCCGGGTCAGGGGGATGCGCCCGCGTCCCCGCGTCGCGCCGTCCCCGCGTCGGGCCGTCCCCGCGTCGGGCCGTCGCGCCGGCCGGCAAGATCGCGCTGCATCGTGGTTGTAGTGGTGTCGGCACGCCGGTGAGACCACTACAACCACGATATTGCGCGATCTTCGAGGCCGGGCCAGGCCGAAGATCCGCGCAACATCAGCGATAGTGCTGCCTCCGGCGTCTCGGAGGCAGCAACATCCCCGAAGTTGCGCGAATCTTGGCCATCGCCCCGCAGGAGGGGCCAGGGATGGCGTCGGCACGGCGCGCGGCGCACGGCGCGCGGCGCGGCGCGCACGGTGCGCATGGCGTGAGGCGTGAGGGCGTGGGGCGCTCGGGCTCAGCGCGGGCCGGGGCGCGCACGGCGCACGGCACGGCGCGGCGCGGCGCGCACGGTGCACATGACGCGGGCTGAGGGCGTGGGGCGCTCGGGGTCAGCGCGGGCCGGGGTGCGGCGACGGGAAATGCGGTGGCGGGGGAGTGGCTTCGGCGCGCAGGATGCGCGTGTGATTGAGGCGTACCCGATGCAGGTCCCTGTCCGTGCGGCCACTGCCGTGCGTCGACAGCGGCCGGTCCGAGGGCGAGCCTCGACCCGGCACCGACGTCCGTGAGCGGGGCGTTCCTGGCCGGTCTGGTGGCCGGCTACGGCGTCGCCATCCCCGTGGGCGCGATCGCGATCCTGATCCTGGGCCTGAGTGCGCGTACCTCGTTTCGGGTCGGTGCGGCCGCGGCGCTCGCGGTGGCGACGGCCGATGGCCTCTACGCGGCGGTCGCAGCGATCGGTGGCGCCGGCCTGGCCGGGATCATCGGGCCGGTCGCCGGGCCGCTGCGGGTGGTCGCCGCCGTCGTCCTGCTCGGTCTCGCCGGGCACGGTCTGTGGCGGACCTGGTCCGCCCACCGCTCGCGGCAGACGCCGACGGCACCCGTCGGGAGGGGTCTGAGCACGCCCGGGCGGGCCTACGCGGCGTTGCTCGGGCTGACCCTGCTGAACCCGGCGACGGTGCTGTACTTCACCGCGCTGGTGCTCGGTCGTCGGGACACCGCCGACGCGGACCCGGGCGCGGCGGCGCTCTTCGTGGCGGGCGTGTTCCTGGCGTCGGCGAGTTGGCAGCTGGTCATCGCCGGCGGTGGCACGGTGGTCGGTCGGGCACTGAGCAGCCCGCGCGGGCGGCTGGTCACCGGCCTGGTGTCCAGCGCGCTGATCGCCGCGCTGGCGGTGGTCGCGCTGCTGGGCTGAGCGCCGCGCCCGGCCGCCCGATCTGCGCTGTCGTGCCGTACGGTCGGGCGGTGACCAGTCGACCCGCAGCCGGGGGAGGCCGGTGGGTGGAGGTAGACCCGGCCCGCGTCGGGCGCTGGGTCGAGGGCTTCGCCGACCGGCACGGCCCGCACACCACCACCGAGCAGGAGTACGGCCTGCTGCTCACCGCCCCGGACGGGGCCACCGCCGAGTTGTACGCCCCACCCGGCGCGCCGGCCGGCGGTGACGTCCTTGGATTCGTGGCCGCTGCCGTGACGCCCCGCCGGATCGGCCTGCTGCTGGCCCGCAAGGGCGCGGTGGCCGTCGGCGTGGCCATGGGCGCCGACCTTGTCGTCTCCAAGGTGGACACCCGGTACGTGCAGGGGCGCACCGCCGCCGGGGGATGGTCCCAACACCGGTTCGCCCGACGGCGCGACAACCAGGCCAAGGCGGCGCTGGGCGATGCGGCGGACCTGGCCGTACGCCTGCTGTTGCCGGAGGCGGCGACGCTGACGGCGATGGTCTGTGGTGGTGACCGCAAAGCGGTGGACACGGTGCTGGCCGATCGCCGTTTGGCCCCGCTCGTGGCTCTGCGCGCCGAGCGGCTGCTCGACGTGCCCGAGCCTCGGCATGCGGTGCTCGTCGCGGCGGTGGCCGCGGCTCGTGCGGTACGGATCCGGTTGCGCGACCCGGCACCCGACTGACCGGGGGGCTCGACGGAGGGAAACCGGCGTTCCTGGTGTGCTGCCGTGCTGACGGTCCGAGGATGGGCGCATCGCCCCGGTAACCCGTGGCCGCAACACTCGCAGGGAGATCACCATGTCCGAGGCGCAGATCCTGCGTACCGTCCTTGACCGGTGGAAGTCGGCGGTCGACGCCCACGAGCCCGACCGGGTCGCGTCGTACTTCACCGATGACGCCATCTTTCAGGGACTGCACCCGTACACCGTCGGCCGTGCCGGGGTTGCCACGTACTACGCCGCCCAGCCGCTCGGCCTGACCGCCGCCTACGAGATCCGGGAGACCCGGCGTCTCGCCGACGACCTGGTCCTCGGCTACCTGGAGGTGGAGTTCGGCTTCACCGACCGCCCGCCGCTGACGGTCCACCTGGGCGTGCTGCTGAGCGCTACTGACGAAGACTGGCTCATCGCCCACTACCAGGTCTCCAACCTGAACTAACCCGCCCGCCCCCGCCCGGGTCGATACCTGGAGCTGTGGTGGTGGACGAAGGGTGCTCGTCCGCCCAAACCGGGCACCACAACTCCATGATCGACGGGGGGACGGGGGCGGGGTCAGTTCAGAGCTGGTCGGTGGCGAAGGTGTCGCAGGTCTTCGGGTCGCCGCTGTTGTGGCCCTGCTGGAACCAGCGCTGGCGCTGCTCGGAGGTGCCGTGGGTGAACGAGTCCGGGTTGACCTGCCCGCCGGAGCGTTCCTGGATGCTGTCGTCGCCGATCGCCTCGGCGGCCTTCAGCGCCTCGGTGATGTCGCCCGGGGTGATGGACGTGAAGAGCGGTTCCTTGCCGGTCTTGTCCTTGGTCTCGGTGGCGTGCTTGGCCCAGGCGCCGGCGTAGCAGTCGGCCTGCAACTCCAGCCGGACGGACGCGGAGCGGGGCCCGCTCTGGTCGCCCTGGCTCGCCTTCTCGTTGGTGCCGAGCAGGTTCTGGATGTGGTGTCCGTACTCGTGGGCGAGCACGTAGGGCTGGGCGAACTCGCCCTTGGCGCCGAACCGGGAGGCCAGCTCCTCATAGAAGCTCAGGTCGATGTAGACCTGCCGGTCGGCGGGGCAGTAGAACGGGCCGACGCCCGAGTCGGCCTGGCCGCAGCCGGTGTTCACGGCGGCCTGGAAGTAGTTCGTGTCGGTCGGCTCGTACTTCCCGTTGCCCAGCCCCGGGTACGCCTCCTGCCAGTAGCCCTGGATGCTGTTGACGTAGGCCAGGTTGCGGCAGCGCAGGTCGTCGAAGCGCTGTGGGTTGTCGCGCGAGCACAGCTGTTCCAGGTCGGTGCCGCCGGCCTGCCCGCCGCCCTCGTCGCCGTTGGTCATCGCGTTGAGGCCGACCCCGCCGCCGAGCAGCGCGATCAGCACGGCCACCACGATGCCGATGAGCCCGCCTCGACCACCGCCGCCGGGCAGGGGAATGCCGAGGCCGCCGCCCCCTCCACCACCCCGACCCCGGTCGTTGACCTGGGAGGTGTCGAGCTCGGCCCGCTCGTTGAGTTCCATGCTGACCCCGATCGCCGTATGACGGTGAATGTCGTCTGAATGTCGTTCTGTCCTCGAAATGCCGGACGGGGTCCGGACAGCGCTTCCGGTACCCGATGATCTTGATTGGTAATCCGGGCGGGCCCTCCAGCGGCGCCCGGTACACTTGTCGGGTGCTGCGCTGCGAAGGCTGAACCGCCCCGCGCCGTCGGGCCCCTTGAGCCCGCCGGCCGTTTCGCGTGCCCCGAGTCAGCCTTCCAGACCCCGAGAGCGAGCCCGAAAACATGATCACTGTCACCGGCCTGGAACTGCGTGCCGGTTCCCGGATCCTGCTGTCCGACACGACGCTGCGCGTACAGCCCGGTGACCGGATCGGCCTGGTCGGTCGCAACGGCGCCGGCAAGACCACCACGCTGAAGGTGCTCGCCGGCGAGGGGCAGCCGTACGGCGGCCAGATCGACCAGCGCAGCGCCATCGGTTACCTGCCACAGGACCCGCGCACCGGTGACCTGGAGGTCACCGGCCGCGACCGGGTGCTCTCGGCGCGCGGCCTGGACGTGCTGATGTCCCAGATGCAGGAGGTCGAGGCCCGCCTCGCCGAGGACGCCACCGACAAGTTGGTCCGTCGCTACGGCGCGCTGGAGGATCAGTTCGCCGCCCTGGGTGGGTACGCCGCCGAGGCCGAGGCCGCCCGGATCTGCGCCAACCTCGGCCTGCCCGACCGGGCGCTCGCGCAGACCATCGGCACCCTCTCCGGTGGTCAGCGGCGGCGTATCGAGCTGGCCCGGATCCTGTTCCGCGACGCGGGCGAGAACGGCGGCGGCATTCTGCTGCTCGACGAGCCGACCAACCACCTCGACGCCGACTCGATCACCTGGCTGCGCGGCTTCCTCGCCAACCACAAGGGCGGCCTGATCGTGATCTCCCACGATGGCGCCCTGCTGGAGTCGGTGGTCAACAAGGTCTGGTTCCTCGACGCCACCCGGTCGGTCATCGACGTGTACAACCTGGGCTGGAAGGCGTACCTGGAGGCACGCGAGACCGACGAGCGGCGCCGACGCCGGGAGCGGGCCAACGCGGAGAAGAAGGCTGGCGCGTTGATGGCGCAGGCCGACAAGATGCGGGCGAAGGCCACCAAGACCGTGGCCGCGCAGAACATGGCCCGCCGCGCCGAGAAGCTGATCTCCGGCCTGGAGGAGGTGCGGGTCTCCGACCGGGTGGCCAAGGTGCGCTTCCCCAGCCCCGCGCCGTGCGGCAAGACCCCGCTCACCGCGACCGGCCTGTCCAAGTCGTACGGCTCACTGGAGATCTTCACCGACGTCAACGTCGCGGTCGATCGCGGCTCCCGGGTGGCCATCCTGGGGCTCAACGGCGCCGGCAAGACGACCCTGCTGCGGATGCTCGGCGGTCTGCTCAGCCCGGACACCGGCGAGGTGCACGCGGGTCACGGCCTGCGGCTGGGCTACTACGCCCAGGAGCACGAGACGCTGGACGTGGAGCGGACGGTCCTGGAGAACATGCGGGCCGCCGCCGTCGAGCAGTCCGACACCGACCTGCGCAAGATCCTCGGTGCGTTCCTCTTCTCCGGTGACGACGTGAACAAGCCGGCCGGGGTGCTGTCCGGTGGCGAGAAGACCCGTCTGGCGCTGTCCACCCTGGTCTGTTCCGGCGCCAACGTGCTGCTGCTCGACGAGCCGACGAACAACCTCGACCCGGTCAGCCGGGAGCAGGTGCTCGACGCGATCGCCAACTATCCGGGCGCGATCGTCCTGGTCACCCACGACCCGGGGGCGGTGCTCGCGCTCAAGCCGGACCGCGCGATCCTGCTGCCCGACGGCGACGAGGACGCCTGGAGCGACGACCTGCTCGAACTGGTCGAGCTGGCCTGACCGGCTCGACCTGGCTCGCCGGCACGGCGTCGCGTCCTGCGGGCGGTCCGATCGGGCCGGCTCTCAGCCGAGCAGGTCGGCCAGCCGGCCGAGCACACCGGAGCTGACCAGGATCAGCACGCCGACGCCGATGAAGATCGTCGGCACCAGCCAGTGGCCGGCGCGTTCGACCAGCCGGACCACCCGGGGGTGCCCGCCCAGCCCGGCGCCGGCGGCACACCACAGTGCGATGAGCAGCACGAAGACCAGGAGGAACACCGCACGGTCGGCCGCGCCGAGGGCACGGAAGACGGGTACGTAGACGGCCACGTTGTCGGCGCCGTTCGCGATCGTCACCCCGGCCACACCGAGCGTTCCGGTGACGACCGCGGGTGTCACGTCGTCGTCGGAGGCCCGGAGCGCGCGTACGCCCAGCGCGATCGGCAGCAGGCCGAGCAGCCCCGTCCACGGGTCCGGCACGACCAGCAACCCCGCCGCGACCACCGCGCTGGCCAGCGCGAGCGCTCCGACACCAAGGTATTGACCAGCGACAATCTGCCAAGGGCGGGGTCGTTCGGTGGTGCGGGCCGCGACGAAGAAAAGGGTCAGGATGACGATGTCGTCGATGTTGGTCGCGGCGAAGACCGCTGCTGCCCCGGCCGCCGTGCTCAGCAGGTCGATCACGACCGAAGGCTACGGGTTGTCGGCAGGCGTCAGCGTGCCGCGGTGGTACGCCCGGAGGCCGGGCGGGGCCGATCGCCAGGATCACTCTATCGGGAAGCTGACATTGCATAGCGTGTCGGTTGGCGAAGAGTTGATATCTGGCGCATGATCGTCCGAGGCGGTCTAATAGGTGGGACCGTATCCGAACCGCACAGTCTGGGACGTGAGGACACAGCATGGCAGCCACTGGCACAGCCACCAGCACTGAGAAGGGTCGCCGGATCGTCGGAGCCGAGCGTCAGACGCTCGCCAAGGACCTGGTAAAGCGGTACACCTCGGGGGAGAGCATCCGCGCGTTGGCGGCCTCGACCGGCCGTTCCTACGGGTTCATCCACCGAGTACTCACCGAGTCCGGGGTGCAGCTGCGTCAGCGCGGTGGTGCCCGGCGCCGCAAGAAGGCGTGACCCGCCACTCAGCGTCGTCCAGCAGCGCCGCGCCCCGGGCCGTCCGGTGACCGCCGAGGCGACCGGGGTCCGGCTGACTTGCGACGGGCCGGTCGCCACGGTGACGTTGTGCCGGCCCGACGTGCTCAATGCTCAGACGCCGGCCATGTGGCGGGCGATGAGCGACTTCTCCCGCGACCTGCCCGGCGACGTGCGGGTGGTGGTGGTCCGAGGCGAGGGACGTGCGTTCTCCGCCGGCCTCGACCTCGCGGTGGCTGGTGCCTCCGGCCCGGGCTCGTTCGCGGAGCTGGCCACGCTGCCCGAGCAGGAGTGCGCCGCGCGCATCGCGGAGTTCCAGGCCGGCTTCACCTGGCTGCACCGGCCGGACGTCATCTCCGTGGCGGCCGTGCAGGGTCACGCGATCGGTGCGGGCTTCCAGCTCGCCCTCGCCTGTGACCTGCGTGTCCTCGCCGCCGACGCGAAGCTGTCGATGGCCGAGGTGACCCTCGGTCTGGTGCCCGACCTGGCCGGCACGAAACGCCTGGTCGAGTTGGTCGGTTACGCGCGGGCGCTGGAGATCTGCGCCACCGGCCGCCGGTTGGACGCCGCCGAGGCGGACCGTATCGGGCTGGCCACCCTGGTGGTGCCACCAGCCGAGCTGGACGGCGCGGTCCAGGATCTGACCGCTGGCCTGCTCTCCGGGGCCCGCGACGCGGTGGTGGAGATCAAGGCGTTGCTCGCCGGTGCGGCCGGGCGGTCGCATGCCGACCAGCAGCGCGCCGAGCGCGAGGCGCAGACCCGTCGGCTGCGGGACCTGGCCGGTCGGGGAGAATAGGTAAGGACCGCACGGGAAGATCCGGGTTACGACCGAGGTTGTCACAGTCGTCGGGAGAATTGACCTGACGGCGCGGTCTGCCCGACGACCCGGAGGTGAGCGATGTCCAACCCGATGTCCGGCGGTGGCATGGCCGGGTGGAGCATGCTCCGGTCGATGCGCAACCGCGACGAGGTTTCCAGCCACCGGCTCAAGCGCGGGGTGGCCCGCCGCATCGTCGCCTTCGCCCAGCCCTACCGACGCGACATCATCGTCTTCCTGGCCACCGTGGTGCTGGCCGCCATCATCGGCGTTGCCACCCCGGTGCTCGCCGGTGACGTGATCAACGCGATCAACCGGGGCGGCACCGAGGCCGGCCGGCTCGTGGTGCGGCTGGCCCTGTTCATCGCCGCCCTGGCGGTCGCCGACGCGCTGCTCTCCCTCGCCCAACGGTGGTATTCCGCCCGGATCGGCGAGGGCATCATCTTCAACCTCCGCACCCGGGTCTACGACCACGTGCAGCGGATGCCGTTGCAGTTCTTCACCCGTACCCAGACCGGCGCCCTGGTCAGCAGGCTCAACAACGACGTGCTCGGCGCCCAGCGGGCGTTCACCTCGACCCTGTCCGGTGTGGTCAGCAACGTCATCCAACTGGTGCTCACCGCGGCGGTGATGTTCACCCTCTCCTGGCAGATCACCGCGCTATCCCTGGTGCTGCTGCCCATCTTCATCATTCCGGCCCGCCGGGTCGGTCGGCGGCTGGCCGACATCACCCGTGAGGCGTACAACCTCGACGCCAAGATGAACGCGACCATGACCGAGCGGTTCGGGGTGGCCGGCGCGCTGCTGGTGAAGCTCTTCGGTCAGCCCGAGATCGAGGCCGGCCGGTTCGCCGGCCGTGCCGAGCGGGTGCGCGACATCGGCATCCAGTCCGCGATGTACTCCCGGACGTTCTTCGTGGCGATGCTGCTGGTCGCCTCACTGGCGCAGGCGCTCACCTACGGTCTCGGTGGCTGGCTGGCGGTGACCGGCGGCGTCAGCGCGGGCACCGTCGTGACGCTCGCGTTGCTGCTCACCCGCCTGTACGGTCCGCTCACCGCACTGTCCAACGTCCGGGTGGACGTGATGAGCGCCCTGGTCTCCTTCGACCGGGTCTTCGAGGTGCTCGACCTCAAGCCGGGCATCGTGGAGAAGCCCGACGCGGTGCCGGTGCCTCGCGGCACCGGCCGGGTCGACTTCCGCGACGTGCGGTTCCGCTACCCGAGCGCCTCCGAGGTCTCCCTCGCCTCCCTGGAGGAGGTCGCCACCCTGGACCGGACGGTCAACGAGCCGGTGCTCAAGGGAGTCTCGTTCAGCGTGGAGCCGGGGCAGATGGTCGCACTGGTCGGCCCGTCCGGCGCCGGCAAGTCGACCCTGTCGATGCTGATCTCCCGGATCTACGACGTCACCGACGGCGAGGTGCTGGTCGGTGGGGTGGACGTGCGTGACGCGACGCTCGCCTCCCTGCGGGACGAGATCGGTGTGGTCACCCAGGATTCGCACCTGTTCCACGAGACGATCGCCGAGAACCTGCGCTACGCCAAGCCCGATGCCACCGACGACGAGATCTGGGCCGCGCTGGCCGGCGCGCAGGTGGCCGACCTGGTCCGGGCGCTGCCCGACGGGCTGGACACCACCGTCGGGGAACGCGGCTACCGGTTCTCCGGGGGCGAGAAGCAGCGCATCGCCATTGCCCGGCTGCTGCTCAAGGCGCCGTCGATCGTGATCCTCGACGAGGCGACCGCCCACCTGGATTCGGAGAGCGAGGCGGCGGTGCAACGGGCGCTGTCGGTGGCGTTGACCGGGCGGACCGCCCTCGTGATCGCACACCGGCTCTCCACCGTGCGCGACGCCGACCAGATCCTGGTCCTCGACGGCGGCCGGATCGTCGAGCGGGGGCGGCACGACGATTTGGTGGCGGTCGGCGGGCTCTACGCCGAGCTGTACCGGACCCAGTTCGCGGTCGCCGACTCGCCCACCCCGTTCGTCGACGCGACCGGGCCCGAGCCGGTGGTCATGCCGTTGGGCACGTACCGGGCCGACGAGGTGCTGCCGCCCGCCGCGGCCAACTGACGTCCCGCCGGCACCGGGCCGGGGTCCGTTCCGGTCGCGTCCGGCGCGTTGATCGACTCTGGTTACCGAAAGTCGGGCGTCGACAGCCCGACTACCGGAGAGCCGAGTCGATCAACGCCGTTCCGGCAGATCGGTCGCCACCCGCAGCTCGGCGAACGCCAGACCCAGCGTCACCGGCGTGAAGTGCGCGTTCAGGCCGCTGGGGTTGGGCAGCACCCACAGACGGGCGCCGGCGAGTGACTCCGGCTGCGGCCCGAAGGTGGCTTTCGGCCGCTGAAAACCGATCCGGTACGCGGTCACCCCCACCACCGCCACCCAGCGCGGCCGGTAGCGGGCCACTTTCCCGGTCAGGATCGCGGCACCGTCGAGGAGTTCCTCCGCGCTCAGCTCGTCCGCGCGGGCGCTCGCCCGGGCGGCCATGTTGGTGATGCCGAGCCCGAGCGCGGGCAGCTCGTCCTGTTCGCTGGGGTGCAGCAGCCGGGGGGTGAACCCGCCCCGGTGCAGCGCCGGCCAGAACCGGTTGCCGGGTCGGGCGAAGTGCCAGCCCGTGGCAGCCGACCAGAGGCCGGGGTTGATGCCGACGAAGAGCACCGCCAACCCCGGCGCGAGGACGTCGGGGATGGTCCGGTCAGCGGCCGCCGCCAGCTCCGCCCGCGTCGGCCGCGCCGTCAGGGGGCGATCGGTGTGACGTGCGTTGATCGACTCGGGTTCGTGGAAGTCGGGGTGTCCTGGTCGCGTCGACCGCCCGGTTCCCGGAAAACCGAGTCGATCAACAGCCGAGGGCCGCGCCGGCTCGGGCGGCGTCCCTGCGCGGGCCGGTCGGCCCCGGTCGGGGGTCACAGCCCGCGCAGCGCGCCGCCGTCGACCGGCAGGGTGATCCCGGTGAGGTAGCTCGCGGCGGGGGAGAGCACGAACGCGGCCACCCGGCCGAACTCGGTGGGGTCGCCGAGGCGGCGCAGTGGGATGGCGGCCTCCGCCTCGGTGCGAGCGCGTTCCGGGTCGCCGGTGGCGGCGAAGAGCTCCCGGTTGCGGTCGGTCAGGATCCGGCCGGGCAGCAGGCCGACCACGCGTACCCCACGCGGGCCGTAGTCGTCGGCGATGTCCTTGGCCGCCCCGACCAGGCCCGGCCGCAGACCGTTGGAGATGCCGAGCCCGGGCACCGGGCCTCGGGCCGAGGTGGACAGCACCAGCCCGATCGCACCGCCCTCGGGCAGCTCGGCGGCGATCGTCCGCACCGCGCGGATGGTGCCCAGGAAGACGGTCTCGAAGGACTGCCGCCACTGCTCGTCGCTGATCGCCGCGGCGTTGCCCGCCGGTGGCCCGCCGACCGAGATCAGCGCCCCGTCGAGCCGACCGAAGTGCTCCCGGGCGGCGGCGACGAGCTGCCCCGGGGTCTCCGGGTCGGTCAGGTCGGCGGTCAGCCCGACGGCGTGCTTCCGACCGCCGAGCTGCTCCGCGGCGGCGGCCACGGCGTCCGGGTCCCGTGCCGAGAGCACCACCCGTGCCCCGTCGGCGACCAGGCACTGCGCGGTCGCGAAGCCCAGGCCGCGAGAGGCGCCGGTGAGGACGTACACGTGGTCGGTCAGGCCTAGATCCATAAGGCCGATCCTGCCGCATCCGGCACACCGTCGCCACCAACTGCGGGTGGACGCGAGGCGGGACGCAGCAGACGTACCCGGCCGGCGATCTGCACCGCCACGGCGCCGCCGGCGCGGCCCACCGCCGGCAGCCGGCGCGGACGTGGCGCACCGAGCCCGTCGTAGCGCAGGCGCGCCTCCCGGACGGCCAGTTCCTCGGCGGCCGCCCGGGGCAGCGCGCCCCGCTCGCGCAACGCCCGGGCCAGGTCCCAACCGTCGCGCAACGACCCGGCGGTCGGTCGCCCGGCGGCCCAGCCGGCGAAGGTCGTCGACCACCCGGCACCGAGGCCGGCGGCCAGCAGCGGCCAGTGTCGGGCCACCTCGCCAGCACGTTTGCGTCTCAGAGCCGCCCGGGCGGCGGCCAGTTGGGCCGGTGCGAACCCCGGCGGCGGCGGCCCTGCGGCGACGAGCGTCGCGACCAGCTCCGCCTGTCGCTCGGCGAGGCTGCCGACGTCGCCGGACGACCGGCTGCCGCCGTCGTCGCGTGGCTCGGTCATGTCACGGCCGGGAAGCCCGCGGCGGCGGCCAGGGCGTCCAGTTCGGCGCGCAACTCGGCTGCCGGTGGGTAGTGACCGTCGCGTTCCAGCAGCAGCGCCGGCGGTCGCTGTCGGGCGCAGAGCGCGCCGACCAGCTCCAGCACCGCCGCCGGCACCGGATCGGTGTGGGTGTCGTGGTAGAAACCGCCGTGCTCGGCGCCACCGGCCACGTGGACGTACGCGACCCGCTCCAGCGGCAGACGGTCCAGCAACGCGAGCGGGTCGGTGCCCCGGTTGCGGGCGTTGGCGTGCACGTTGGCCACGTCCAGCAGCAACAGTGCGCCGGTCCGGTCCAGGATCTCGGTGAGGAAGTCCGCCTCGTCCAGCTCGTCGTCGGGCCAGTCGACCAACGCGGCGATCGGTTCCAGCGCGATCGGCACCGGCAGGTCGGCCTGTGCCCGCGCCACGTTGGCGCAGACCGCATCGACCGCCTCCCGACTGCGCGGCAGCGGGAGCAGGTGGCCGGCCTCCAGGCCACCGGCTCGGACGAACGCGATGTGCTCGCTGACCAGCGGAGCGTCGACCCGCTGAGCCGCCGCGGCCAGGTGGGCGACCCGGGCCGGTTCGACCGGCTCGGCGCCGCCGAGGGAGAGACGCACCCCATGGGGTACGACCGTCACGCCGCGCTCCCGCAGCTGCGCCAGGCCCGGCGGAAGCGGCCCGGACGCGGGCACCCCCTCGGCCACCACCTCGACGAAGCGCAGGCCGGGCAGGTCGGCCACGAAGCCGGCGATCTCCGGACGCCAGCCGATGCCGATCCCGGACGGCCCGGTCATCCGCCGCACCCCCCGCCACCGCCGCAGCCGCCACCGCCTCCGCCGCCGTCCCCACCGGAGCTGTCGCCTCCGGACGATCCGTCGGAGCCGCCCGTCCAGCCGCCACCGCTGCCGGAGATCGCCTGGCGCTGGATCTCGGCCTGCTCGGCGAAGCCGGGGTCGAGGGCCCAGAGCGAGGCGGTGCCGTACAGGGCCACGCCCATCGCCGCGCCGGCCGCTCCGTAGGTGGCGTAGGACGGCGCGGAGGCCGGGGCGAGGTAGGTGTGCTCGCGTCGGACGTCGCGCAGGGCGGCACGGCCGGCCCGGGTGCGTACCGGCACCCGACCCAACAGCAGCGTGGCAGCGATGAGCCCGACCAGGGTGAGCAGCAGGTAGCCCACCGGGCGACCGTTGCCCAGGCCGAAGAACACCCGGAGCACGCCGAGACCCAGCAGGGCCAGCAGCATCCCTCTCCAGAAGCGGGCACGCCTGCGCTGCATGTCGTCCGTCAGCAACCCGCGCTGCTCCAGGCCGTTGCGGATCTGGTGC
Source organism: Micromonospora cabrerizensis (assembly GCF_022230955.1). Lineage (GTDB taxonomy): Bacteria > Actinomycetota > Actinomycetes > Mycobacteriales > Micromonosporaceae > Micromonospora > Micromonospora cabrerizensis. The sequence continues at coordinate 2,803 of NZ_JAKKFI010000012.1, read as the reverse complement.
AGCGCGACGGCTACGCGCTCGTCCTGCGGCAGGTCCCGGACCCGGGAGTGCTGGTGCGCGGCCCAGTGGATGGCCTGATCCAGCGGGGTCAGCCCGGACGGGGCGGCACCGACGGTGGTCAGCCGGCGGTCCGGCCGTACGCCCACCGCGCCGCTGCCGCGCAGCCCGCCCAACGCGGAGTGCACAGCGAGTTGGGGTCCGCCGTTGAGGTACGCGACCTGCTGGGGCCCGAGTGGGTCGGCGGTGGTGACAGCCCCCGACCCGGCCAGCAGCCGGACCCGCTGGTACGCCGCGATCACCACCACCACGGCGGCGGCCACGACGTAGAACCGGAGGAAGGTCGGGCTGGGAATGCCCCAGGTGTCGCCGGACGCGGCGTGAACGATCATCGACTGCTCCTGTCACCGGAGGGATGCGCGGCCCCATTGTGGAGCAGCCTCGCCACGGTCGGCAGGCGGGTGTCCGAGCGGTCAGTGGCGGCGGACCGCCTCCTCGACCAGGTCGAGCACCGGGCCCAGGTCGCCGGCCGGCCGGCCCATGGCCAGGTGCAGCACCAGGCCGTCGTACGCCAGCTCCAGGAACTGGGCCAGCACGTCGATGGGTACGTCTTCGCGCAGCACCCCGGCGTCGCGCTGGCGGGCCAGCCGGTCGCGGGTCGCCTCGGCGATCGCGGCGGACCGCTCGGCCCAGCGCCGGGCGAACGCCGGGTCGGTGCGCAGGCGGCGGGAGACCTCCAGTTGGCTGCCCAGCCAGCCGGTGGTGTCCGGGGAGACGGCGCGGGCGAGCAGGTCGCGCATCACCTGGACGAGGCCGTTGCGGGCCACCGTCTCGACCATGGCGGCGGCGTCGTCCTCGGCGACGGCCAGGAAGAGCGAGTCCTTGTCCCGGAAGTGGTGGAAGATGGCGCCGCGGGACAGGCCGGTGGCCTCCTCAAGACGACGTACGGTCGCCCCCTCGTAGCCGAGCCGGGCGAAACACGCCCGGGCAGCGGCGAGGATCTCCCGCCGACGCGCGTCGAGCTGGTCCTGGCTTACTCTGGGCACGCGTCGATCGTCGCAGGTCAACCCACGGCTTGCAAACCGTACGTACGGCTTGGGATGTCGCCGACTACCCTCGCCTGGTGACCCCGCCGCACACCGTTCCCACCTCCCCGCTCACCGTGGCCACCGTCCAGGCCACGCCGACGCCGGGTGACGTCGCCGGTAACGCGGTCACCGCCGCCGACCTGGTTCGCCGAGCCGGTGACCAGGGCGCGCGGGTGGCCGTCCTGCCGGAGCTGTTCCTCTGCGCGTACCACCCGCCAAGCCTCGCCGCCGACCCGGTCGGCACGGACGTCGCGGCCGACCCGGCCGGTGAGGTCGCGGACCCCCGGCTCGACCCGCTGCGCGCCGCGGCGCGCGAGGCCGGCGTCACCGCGCTGGTCGGCGCCGCCGTCCGACACCCGGACGGCCGGCGGACCATCGCCGCGCTGGTGGTCGACCGCGCCGGCGCGGTTCGGGTCGGGTACGACAAGCAGCAGCTCTGGGGCGACGAGCGCGAGCTGTTCAGCGCCGGCGGTCGGGGTGCCACGCTGCTCGTCGACGACTGGCGACTCGGGCTGGGCATCTGCTACGACGGGTGCTTCCCGGAACACGGCCGGGCCGCCGCCCTCGACGGCGCACACGGCTACCTGTGCCCCAGCGGATACCTAACCGGCTCCGAGCACCGCCGGGACCTCTACTACGCCGCGCGAGCCCTGGACAACACGATGTTCGTGGTCTTCGCCAACGCGGTCGGCGGAGTCGATCCGTGGCGGTTCAACGGCGGCGCGGCGATCTACGACCCGCAGGGGCGGGTGCTGGCCCGGGGCGCCGACGACGGCACGGCCGTGCTCGTGGCGGCGCTGGATCCGGCCGTGCTCGCGGCCACCCGGGCGGCCCATTCGATGCTCGCCGATCGACTGCCGGACCAGGGCGGCCCCCGGGTGTCGATGTCCGGCTGAGCCCATCGTCAGGTGGATACCCGCCGGACCTGTTGGCGAACACGTCGGTCCCGTAGGGTGCCCGAGTGCCACTGCTCCTGCTGGACCTGGACAACACCCTGCTGGATCGGGCCGGGCCGTTCCGCCGCTGGGGTGAGCGCTTCCTGGACGGCATCGGCGCGCCCCACACCGACATCGACTGGCTGCTCTCGATCGACGCCGACGGTCTGACCGACCGCTGGGACCTCGCCGACGCCATCCGGGACCGCTACCAGCTGCGCATCCCCTCGATCGACCTGGTGGAGGAGCTGCACGACGGGGTGGTGGCGCAGACCCGGCTCGACCCGCTGACCGCCTGCGCACTGAAGATCGCCGACGACGCCGGCTGGGTGCCGGTGGTGGTCTGCAACGGCACGGTACGCGTCGAGGACGCCAAGATTCGCCGGACCGGCCTGGACCAGTACGTCGCGGACTGGGTGATCTCCGAGGAGGCCGGCGTCAGCAAGCCCAACCCACGGATCTTCGCGCTCGCCGCCCAGCGGGTCCGGATGCCGCTGCGGGGGGCCTGGGTGGTCGGCGACAGCCCGGAGGCGGACATCGGCGGAGCCGCCGCCGTCGGGCTGCCCAGCGTCTGGCTGCACCGGGGGCGCACCTGGACGGACGCCCGGTTCGCGCCGAGTCACACCGTGGACGGGCTGATCGCCGCGGTCGCCACCGTCCTGGCCCGCTGACGCCCACAGCCGTCCGCAGCCGCCGCAGCCGTCCACGCCCCGCCGCGCGACCCGCCCCTCCCCGCCGCGCGCCTCGTTTCGCCTCGCTGCGCGGCCCGCCCCGCCCGCCCCG
>NZ_JAKKFI010000119.1 GCF_022230955.1 Micromonospora cabrerizensis | reverse complement strand
CGGGGTGGGCGTGGTCATCGCCGGCGTCTACAACTCCGGGCTGCTGTCACGGGACCGGCCACCGGCTGACGCCGTCTACAACTACCAGCAGGCCCCGGCAGAGTTGATCGAGCGGGCGCGGCGGATCGCGGCGGTCTGCGAGACGTACGGCGTGACCCTGCCGCAGGCGGCACTGGCCTTCGTCCGCCGGCACCCGGCAGTGGTGTCGACGGTGGTCGGTGTGCGCAACACCGCACAGGTCGCCGAGGCGGTGCAACGCTCGGAGGCCGTCGTGGCAGCGGAACTCTGGGACGCGCTGGCGGAGGCGGGACTGCTGGCCACGACACCGTAGGGCGACGCCCTTTCTCCCCCTCCTGACGACGACGTCCCGGCCGGGACCGGCTCCGTACCTCGGAAACCGGCCCCGACCGGGACGTCACTCGCTACGGCGACAGCCGCGGGTCACACCGCGGTGAAGCGCCACTGCTGGTTGGCCGCGCTGTGGCAGGTCCACTGCAACAACCGGGCGCCGTCGGTGGTGGCGGCACCGTTGACGTCCACGCAGAGGCCGCTCAGCACGTTGCGCACCGTGTACACGCCGGAGGTTCCCGTCGCGGTGGCGGTGAACTTCTGCTGGTTGCCGTTGTTGCAGGTGGCCTGCTGGAGGAAGGCGCCCGCCGCGGTCGAGCTGCCGACCACCTCGACGCACTTGCCGCTGTGCACCGCCTTCAGGTAGACCGCACCGCTGCCGC
>NZ_JAKKFI010000118.1 GCF_022230955.1 Micromonospora cabrerizensis | reverse complement strand
ACTGTACCTCTTACCGTACGAGATGCGAGGCGGGGCTGGGCAACTGGGGGGCGTTGTACGGCACTCTACGAACATCCACCGAGGGATCGGCCGGAGCAGGCATCCAGTTTCCGCGTCGCGGGCTTGAGTCCGGCCACATCTCCGCGGCCTGGTTCGTGCGCGGCCTGGTCTGTGCGCGGCCTGGTTCGTGCGCGGCCTGGTCTGTGCGCGGCCTGGTTTGTGCGCGCCGGTCTGATGGATGCCTCGGCCTGCGCACGCCCTTAGTCCGTGCGCGCCTTCGTCCGTGCGCGCCTTGGACTGTGCGTGCCTTGATCTGTCCGCCTCGCGCGCTGGGTGTCGATCCCGTACCGGCACGGGCCCTGCCTGGCGGCGTCCCGCTCGGCCAGGCATCTATTGCGTGTGACCGCCCGACGCCGCGACGTCTTCTCTCTCCTCGTTCCGTATGCACCGAGCAGCGAGCAGCGAGCAGCGAGCAGGGTGCGCCGCGTCGCTTGCGCCGGGCCGCGCACGGGTTGGCCCTCTGGCACCCGGTGAATCCCCAGGCTTGGTTGGCCCCTGTGGAAAACCTGCCCAGACTGCGCTCGGTGGGACCACCGCGCTGCCGAGGTCGCGGTTCGGTCGAGGACCGCTTCGGGCTCTGCACCGGGCAACCCCCTCCCGCTGGGGCGGCCTCCAAAGAGCCAGCGCAGCAGGGCGAACGGCGGCGCTCAGGTGCCGGCGGCGAACCGTTGCCAGCGCCTGTCGGGCAGTTCGCGGACAACGACCGACGGCCCGAAAAGTTATCCACACCCTTTGTCCACAGGCACCCCCTGTTTCACGTGAAACAGCGCGTGGGAGTGGGTGCGAGCCTGTGGATGACGGCCTGTGTTCAGGATCTCGGCAGCCTGTGGACATCGCTTCAGGACGGGGTGGTGACCCGGCGTACCTGGTCGGCGACGGGCACTGATTCGGCAGGCCCGGACCGATCATTCAGGTAGGGACAGCGGTGCCAGACTCGGTTAGGGTCAGCGTCGTGCACGACACCCCTCCCTCAGTTCCGGACTTCACCCAGTGGCCGTCGTTCCCCTTCGAGGGCGACCTCCACGTGAAGCAACTCGATGATCCGGTCCCGGTCGAACCGCCCCGGAAGGGCGAGGGTCTCCGGGAATGCACCGCCTGCAACGCACCCGACGATGCCTACATCTGGGTGGGAGAGCGCTGGCGGGTACGTGCCATGGACCGGCCCACCGGGCTGCCCATGGTGCTCATCCTGGAATCGCGGACGCACCTCGACCTCGGTGATCTGCCGAACCTGCTGGCCGCCGAGCTGGGTGTGATGACCGTTCGACTGGAGCGGGCCATCCGGTCCCTTGACGGTGTGGCGCGAGTTCACGTCAACCGGTGGGGGGACGGCTCAGCCCACCTGCACATGTGGTTCCTCGCTCGGCCGTACGGCCGCCTTCAGCTGCGGGGCACCTTCCTGTCACTGTGGGACTCGATCCTGCCGCCGATCTCCGAGGCGCAGTGGCGGGAAAATCTGGCGCTCGTCGCCGCCTGGCTCGCCGAGTTTGGTGGCCGCCCGCTCGCCGAGCCACCCCGCATCCAGTGGCAGGCACCGTCCAGCCTGTTGGCACAGTCCGAAGCTGCGGATGCCGCTGCCGCCGTTGCCGCTGCGGCGGCTGCGGCTGCGGCTGCCTCGGTCATCGAAGCGGCCGAGGAGATCCCCGAACCAGCGGCGGACTCCACTCCCGGGGTCGATCCGACCGACGGCGACATGGCCGCCTCGACAGATCCCGCGGACGGGGACGACGACGCCGGATCCACGCGGGCCGTCGTCGCCCCGACGAGCGAAGCCGCCAGCCCGGCACCCGCCGCGAGCCAGGCACCCGCCGGCAACGCGGCGCCCGCCGGCGCGGCAGCACCATCCGGCACAGCACCATCCGGCGCGACACCGTCTGGCGTCTCGGAGTCCGGCCCGTCCACGTCCGACGCACCCAAGCCCGGCTTCGCCGGTGCGGTGGCGGTGCCTGCCAGCGGGCCTGCGGTCCTCCCGGGAACCCGGGCCGGGAACGGTCCGACGGACGACGCTGCCGAAAAGGCCGCCGGCGAACTCGACAAGCCACCCCGCAAGCCCGCCCCAAACAGCGACGCCTAGAAGCAGGGACGTCCAGAACACGGACGCCCCAAGCAGCGACGCCCTAAGCAGCGACGCCCCAAGCAGCGACGCCCCAAGCAGCGACGCCCCAAACAGCGACGCCCGGAAACAGGGACGTCCCAAACAGCGACGCCCAGAACACGGACGCCCAGGACAATGACGCCTGGGACAATGACGCCTGGGACAATGACGCCTGGGACAATGACGCCTGGGACAATGACGCCTGGGCCCGCCCGGCCCCCCTACGCCCAGGGCTCAGGCCCGTCCCCAGGACCAGGGACCCACCCCTGGGAAGCGCCCGTCGATGCAGCGGGTCGCACCCTCGGACACCCCCCGACCGGGGTGTCCGAGGCGAGCGGATCAGGAAGAGGCGAGCGGATCAGGAAGTGGCGAGGCGGGCCGCTGCTCGGGTGACCAGCGTGCCGAGGAGTCGGCCGAAGTCCAACCCCGCCGCCTGCACGGCGAGCGGCAGCAGTGACGTCTCGGTCATGCCCGGTGAGACGTTGACCTCCAGCACGTGCGGCTGGCCCGAGGCGTCCACGATCAGGTCGACGCGGGAGAGGTCCCGCAGGCCGAGTGCGTTGTGGGCGGCGAGGGCCACGTCGGCGACCGTGGCGGCCACCTCCGGGGCCAGCCGGGCCGGCGCGTGCCAGGTGGTTCGCCCGGCCGTGTAGCGGGCGGCGTAGTCGTACACGCCGTTACGCGGCACGATCTCCACCGGCGGCAACGCCTGCGGCCCGTCGCCGAGGTCGACCACGGAGACCGCCACGTCCATGCCGGGCACGTACCGCTCGACGAGCGCCGTGGAGTCGTACGCGAAGCAGCCGACCATCGCCGCGGGCAGCGCTGCGGCGTCGCGGACCACCGCGCCACCCAGCCCCGACCCGCCCTGGGCGGGCTTGACCATCAGGGGCAGGCCCAGCCGGTCGACGATCCGGTCCAGTACGGCGACAGCACCCAGCTCGGAGAAGCGGTCGTGCGGCAGGGCCACCCAGTCCGGGGTGGGAATGCCGGCCTCGCGAAGCACAGCCTTGGCCGAGGGCTTGTCCCAGGCGACCCGTGAGGCGCGGGCGTCGCAGCCGACGTACGGGATGTCGCACAGGTCCAGCACCCCGCGCAGCGAACCGTCCTCGCCGGTGGCGCCGTGCAGTGCGATCACCACCGCGTCCGGCGGGTCGGCGGCCAGCGCCGGGAGTAGCGCCACGTCGGCGTCGCGCAGCTCGGCTTCCACCCCGACGGCGCGCAGCGCGTCGAGCACCCGGCGACCGGAGCGCAGTGACACGTCCCGCTCGTAGGAGAGGCCGCCCGCGAGCACCACGACGCGCAGGTCGGGCGAGGCGGCGGAATCGGTCACGAGGAGGCGCTCGATGGCGGTCGTACCCATGCCGGCATCATGCCAAGTCGGGCCCTGGCACATCGGAGCCGGCCTGGCCGCGTCGACCGGCGGCGCCGCCCACGGCACCGAAGACGCGGCGCATCGCGATGTCCTGCTCCATCACACCGGCCAGCCGGCGCACGCCCTCGCGGATGCGTTCCGGGGGCGGGAAGCTGAAGTTGAGCCGCATCGCGCCGGTGCCGGTGCCGTCGGCGTAGAAGCCGGTGCCGGGCACGTAGGCCACGCGGGCGGCAATGGCTCGCGGCATCATGGCCTTGGAGTCGAGCCCCTCGGGCAGGTTGGCCCACACGAAGAGCCCGCCGGCCGGGGTGGTCCAGCTGGTGCCCTCGGGCATCAGGTCGGTCATCGCGTCGAGCAGGGCGTCCCGGCGCTCCCGGTAGACCTCGCGATAGACCTTGAGCTGCTGACGCCAGGGCATCGTGCCCAGGTAGGTCGAGACGGCGGCCTGGGCGTAACCGCTGGGGCAGAGGATCTGGGCCTCGCTGGCGATGACCAGCTTGTCGCGGACCGCGTGCGGCGCCAGGATCCAACCGACCCGCAGCCCGGGCGCGAAGGTCTTGGAGAAGGTGCTGAGGTAGAAGACCCCGTCCCGGCGGCGGGCCCGCAGGGGCGCGGGGGCCTCACCCTCGAAACCCAGCTGACCGTACGGGTCGTCCTCGACGACGAGCAGGCCGGCGCGCTCGCAGATGTCGAGGACCCGTTCCCGGCGTTCCTCGCTGAGCGTCACGCCGGTCGGGTTCTGGTAGGTGGGGATGGTGTAGAGGAACTTCACCCGGCGACCGGCGCGGGCAAGGTCGGCGATGGCCGCCTCCAGCGCCTCCGGGACGAGCCCGTCCGCATCCATCGGCACGTGCACGACCTGCGCCTGGGCGGCCTGGAAGACGCCGAGCGCACCGACGTACGTGGGACCCTCGGCCAGCACCACGTCACCGGGGTCGAGGAAGAGCCGGGCCACCAGGTCCAGGGCCTGCTGCCCGCCCACGGTGACCACGACGTCCTCCGGGGAGGCACCGCACGCGGCGTCGATCCCGGAGAGCGACATCACCTCGCAGATCCGCTCGCGCAGCTCGAGGGTGCCCTGACCGATGCCGTACTGGAGGGTGGTCACGCCGTGCTCGGAGCCGAGCCGGCCGAGCATCTCACCGACCGCGTCCAGCGGGAGTGCGGCGATGTACGGTGCGCCACCAGCGAGCGACACGACCTCCGGACGGCTGGCGACCGCGAACAGTGCTCGGATCTCCGAGGCGGTCATCCCGCGTACCCGCCGGGCGTACCGGTCGGTGTAGTCGTCGAGTGTCGTGCCGGTCATGACCTCACCTCGATCGCTGCTCGGGTGGCTCCCGCCCCGGGTACCCCACACGCCGCTGACCATGGCGGCAGGACACCGATTGTCGATCCTAGTCCGCCGAAGCCACCCTGCGCCGTGCCAGGACGGATCGACCACATGGCGGACTGTGTGCGACACCCCCCGGTGTGGTGGGCATCTGCGCGTCCCCTCCCGCATCTCCGATCGGCGGCGTACGATCGCTCGTCGGGGGCAGGAAGGCGGCGCTGTCGTTCCATGCCGGTCTCACCACCGAGCCTATTGTGGGGATGCTCCATATGTCGCGACGTCTGGTCAGCCTGACCCTCGACACGTTGGAAGACCTTCCGCGCCCGTGCCGACAGTGCGTCTACTGGGAGCTCGATCCGGTCTCCGCGGAGCGTGCCTGCGCGGCTGGCGACCCGGGCCTGGAGAAAGAGGCGTGGGTCTCCCAGACGCTGCTGGAGTGGGGCTCCTGCGGCAAGCTCGCGTACGTCGACGGAATGCCGGCCGGCTTCGTGATGTACGCCCCGCCCGCCTACGTGCCCCGCTCGATGGCGTTCCCGACCTCGCCGGTCTCCGCCGACGCGGCACTGCTGATGACCGCCAACGTGGTCGCCGCGTTCGCCGGTGGCGGGCTGGGCCGGATGTTGGTGCAGGGCGTCGCCCGGGATCTGACCAAGCGTGGGATCAAGGCCATCGAGGCGTTCGGCGACGCCAAGTTCGGCGACGCGGACGACCCCTCGGGTGGCTGCGTGGCGCCGGTCGACTTCTTCCTCTCGGTGGGGTTCAAGACCGTACGTCCGCATCCGCGGTTCCCCCGGTTGCGCCTTGAGCTGCGCACCGCGCTGAGCTGGAAGTCCGACGTCGAGTACGCGCTGGAGAAGTTGCTCGGCTCGATGAGCCCGGAAACCCTGCTCCGCCCGGTGCGTCCTGCCCCGGTGACCCGTTCCACCAACGGCTGACCGTCGGGCCCGGGGTGACCGCCCTCAGGCGGAGGATCAGTCGATCACGGTGCCGGCGGCCACGACGGCCCGCAGTTCGCTGACGTCCAGCGAGCCGGTCGGAACGTCCCGTTCGATCGGGTAGTACATCCGCTGCACGGCAGCCACTATCGCCTCCACCACACGGTCCCGGAACCGGGGGTCGACCAGTTGGGCGCGGTCCGTGGGTGAGGTGAGGTAGCCGACCTCGACCCGGACGGCCGGCATCCGGGTCAGTCGCAGCAGGTCCCATGTCTTGGCGTGGGTGCGGCAGTCCCGCAGCCCGACCCGGGCGACGATCTCCCGCTGCACGAGCCCAGCCAGACGCTCACCGGTCGCCGAGGTCACCCCGTTGTCGGTGCCGTAGTGGTAGGTCGCGACGCCCTCCGCGTCCGGGTTGGCGTGACCGTCGAGGTGCAGCGAGATGAACACGTCGGCACCGAGCGAATTGGCCAGCTGGGCCCGGTCGGTGTCCGGCAGGCACCTGTCGGGCGACGGCCCCCGGGTGAGCTGCACTCGCACCCCGGATGCGGCGAGCCGCCCCTCCAGCCGGCTGGCGAGGTCGTGCACGAGGTCCGCCTCCGTCCAGCGCAGCGGCCCGTCCGGCACCACCATCCCGGGGTCGGTGCCACCGTGCCCCGGGTCGATGACCACCGTCTTGCCGACCAGCGCCGGCCCGGACTGCCGGATCGCGTCAGACTCCCTTAGCCACTGCGGGCGGCCACCGACCACCTTGCGGCCGATCCGGCGCAGCGCGTTCATGGTCTGCGGGCCACAGGAGCCGTCGGGGGTGAGACCGACCTCGCGCTGGAACTGGGCCACGGCGCGGGACGTCCGGACGCCGTAGATGGCGTCCGCCCGGCCCACGTCGTACCCCATCTCCAGCAGTCGCTCCTGCAGTGACCGGACGTCCTCGCCGGTGAGCGGCTCGGGGACCGCGTGGTAGAGGGTGCGGGCGCCGAGCCGCCAGCGGGCGGCGTCCAGGGCCCGCCAGGTTTCCGCCCCGACCCGGCCGTCCACGCTGAGCCCTCGGGACTGCTGGAAGGCCCGGACCGCCCGCTCGGTGTCGAGGTCGAACTCGTCGGCGTGCGGCCCGGCCGCGGCGAGCAGGTCGAGGCCGATCAGGATGGTACGGATCTCCGTGACCGCGGGTCCCCGGTCACCGGGTCGGATCGGACGCACGCACGACCCCCTCTGCACGACGCTGGCTGGCCGGGCGGCCCAGGCTTGAGGCTATGCGTTTCGGGGCGGTGAGGTGGCGGGGGCCAGGAAAAACGTCCCCCGTGCGGCCCGAGAGAAACCGAACCCCGCACCCAGCGGAGCGGGTACGGGGTCCGGTTGGTGTTTCTGCTGGTCAGAGGGCCGATTCGATGAGCTTGACCAGCTCACCCTTCGGCTTGGCGCCCGCGATCGACTGCACCGGCTGGCCGTTCTTGAAGACGGTGAGCGTCGGCACCGACATCACCCGGTAGGCCCGTGCGGTCTCCGGGTTCTCGTCGATGTTGAGCTTGACGATGGTGACCTGGTCACCCATCTCGCCGGCGATCTCCTCGAGCAGCGGCGACACCTTGCGGCAGGGGCCGCACCACTCGGCCCAGAAGTCCACCAGAACCGGCTTGTCAGCCTGCAGCACGTCCGCGACGAAACTCGCGTCCGTGACCGCCTTGGTCTTTCCCACTATGGCCCCTCCTCCTCAGATGTGTTCGGTTGCTTCAGCTGAGCGTCGCGATGAACCGCTCGGCGTCGAGCGCGGCGGCACAACCGGTGCCGGCCGCGGTGATCGCCTGGCGGTAGGTGTGGTCGACGAGGTCGCCGGCGGCGAAGACACCCGGCACGTTGGTGCGGGTGCTCGGGGCGTGGACCTTCACGTAGCCCTCGTCGTCCATTTCGACCTGACCACGGAAGAGTTCGCTGCGGGGGTCGTGACCGATGGCCACGAACACACCTGTCACGTCCAGCACCTTGGTCTCACCGGTGTGCACGTTACGGACCCGTACGCCGGTGACCTTGCCGTCGTCGCCGAGGACCTCCTCGACGGTGCTGTTCCACTCGACCTTGATCTTCTCGTTGCTCAGCGCCCGGTCGGCCATGATCTTGCTGGCCCGGAACGAGTCACGCCGGTGGATGATGGTGACCGACTCGGCGAAGCGGGTGAGGAAGCTGGCCTCCTCCATCGCCGAGTCGCCGCCGCCGACGACCACGATCTGCTGGTTGCGGAAGAAGAAACCGTCGCAGGTGGCGCAGGAGGAGACGCCGTGGCCCAGGTATTCCTGCTCACCGGGCACGCCCAGCGGACGCCAGGCCGAACCGGTGGAGAGGATGATCGATCGGGCCCGGTAGGCGGTCTCGCCGACCCAGACGGTGCTCACCGCGTCGGAGCCGACGTCGCCGGTGTCCACCAGCTCGACGCGGGTCACGTCGTCGGTGAGGAACTCGGCGCCGAACCGCTCGGCCTGCTTGCGCATGTTGTCCATCAGCTCGGGGCCGAGGATGCCGTCAGCGAAACCGGGGAAGTTTTCCACCTCGGTCGTGGTCATCAGCGCGCCACCGGACTGCACGCCCTCAATGATCAGCGGCTTCAGGTTGGCGCGTGCGGCGTAGACCGCCGCCGTGTAGCCGGCCGGCCCGGAGCCGATGATGATCAGGTTGCGGACCTCGTCCACTGCCGTCTCCCGAGTTGTGTGTGTTCGGCGTCGGCGCGAGCACCGATGCTGATCCGAGTTGCCGACGCCTGGGTGAGGCCGGCAGCTGACTTCCAGAACGTCATCGTACGAACCGGGGATTCCCGAGCCGGGCATCCGGTGGGTCAGGTCACGTGGGCGGTCATCGCCGCCGTTGACCGTGGATTCACCCTACCCGCGCCGAATACCGGCTGTCCGAGCCGGACCCGGGCACGCCGCACTCCGGGCCGCTCACCCAGGCCCAGCGAGCCCCGGTCGCATCGGTGAAACGGATGACCAGCGCCTGCTCGCCCTGGAACCGCGCGTAGTCGACCACCTCGACCACCAGAGGGGCGTTGCCATGCTCGGCCGCCACGTCGGTCAGGCATCTGGTCAGCGCGGCCTCGTCGGCCAGCCGGCTCAACTGGGTCAGCCCAGCGCTGGCGGGACGCCGATCCTCCTCGTCGTCCGTCTGCGGCTGGGTGCCGGGCGCCTCGCTGGTCACCCGGCTGGGAGCCGTAGAGCTCTGCGTGTCGACACGTGGCTCGTTGCCGAGGATCTGCGGGGTGTAGTCCGTACCGCTGCGGAGTGCCGGGCCGGTGGTGCGGACCGCGCCGGCCGCCGCGGCGCCCTCGGGCGCGCTGGCCGGCCGGTCCAGGGCGCTGGTGCCAGCGGTGTCGTCCGAGACGCTCGTCGACAGCTGGTTGAGGCCCAGCGCGACCGCGACGACGGCGACCGTGGCGGC
>NZ_JAKKFI010000117.1 GCF_022230955.1 Micromonospora cabrerizensis | reverse complement strand
GCCACGCCCTGGCTCAACGCCATCCGACCGCCGGGGTAGCTGTCCAGGATGGGCGGCCAGGCACGGTAGAGATCGTGCACCTCGTCCTGGTCGAAGTAGGGCAGCTGGCCATTGCCGATCAGGTCGACCTGCCGCTGGTCGGTGGTTATCGTGCTGAAGCCGACGTCCGGACGGCGGTCGGACTTGATGATGCCGTGTGCGACGTCGGCGCGGGACCCGTCCACGCCCCGGTCCAGCCAGAACCGCAGCACGTCCTCGAACTCGGCGCGGACCTCCGGGTGGCGCCAGTTCAGGTCCGGTTGCGACGGGTCGAACAGGTGCAGGTACCACTGACCGTCGGCGATCCGGGTCCAGGCCGCGCCGCCGAAGATGCTCTCCCAGTCGTTCGGGGGCAGCTCGCCGTGCGGGCCCTGGCCGTCGGCGAAGAGGTAGCGGGCCCGTTCCGGGGAGCCGGGGCCGGCGGCGAGGGCGGCGGTGAACCAGCGGTGCGCGCTGGAGGTGTGGTTGGGCACCAGGTCGACGATGATCCGCAGGCCCAGGGCGTGCGCGTCGATGATCATGGCGTCGAAGTCGGCGAGGGTGCCGAACATCGGGTCGACGTTGCGGTAGTCGGCGACGTCGTATCCGCCGTCGATCATCGGGGAGGTGTAGAACGGGGTCAGCCAGAGCGCGTCCACCCCGAGGTCGCGCAGGTACGGCAGTCGTTGCCGGATGCCCTGGAGGTCACCGACGCCGTCGCCGTCGCTGTCGGCGAAGCTGCGGACGTACACCTGGTAGACGACCGCGGAGCGCCACCAGTCGTCCTCGGTGGCATGCGGCGGGGTGGTGGTGCTGCTGATCATCCGAGCAATATGCCGGCCTGCCGCTGCAAGAGTCAAGCAGATCTTGCGTAAGACAGTCGCGCGGAAGTCGGAACGACTGCGGTGGAGCCGCGCACCACCAGCTCCGGCCGGAACAGGTATTCCGAGTGTGGGGCGCCGTGTCCGTTGATCTCGTCGACCAGGGCCCGGACGGCGGCGACCGCCATCGCGATGACCGGCTGCCGCATGGTGGTCAGCGGCGGGTCGGTGAAGGCCATCAGCGGTGAGTCGTCGTAGCCGACCACGGAGAGGTCGCCGGGCACGCTGAGGCCGCGTTGGCGGGCCGCCCGGACCGCGCCGAGCGCCATCAGGTCGGAGCCGCAGACGACGCCGGTGACGCCACGGTCCAGCAGTCGGCCGGCCGCAGCCTCGCCACCCTCCACACCGAACAGCGACAGCTCGGCCAGCGGGCCCAGGTCGGATTCGGCGACGCCGGCCAGGCGGGTCATCGCCGAGCGCCAGCCGGCCACCTTGCGCTGCACGGGCACGAACCGGTCCGGGCCGGTGATCAGGCCGATCCGTCGGTGCCCGAGCGCGACCAGGTGGGCGACGGCCAGCTCGGCCGCCTCCCGGTCGTCGCAGGAGACGAAGGGGGCGCCGATGCCCGGCACGTATCCGTTGATCATCACGACCGGCAACGGTCGGGCCAGCAGCGCCCGGTAGCGGTCGTGGTTGGCGGCGGTGTCGGCGTGCAGGCCGGAGACGAAGGCGATCCCGGAAACCTGCCGGTCCAGCAGCATCTCCACGTACTCGTCCTCGGTCACCCCGCCGGCGGTCTGGGTGCAGAGCACCGGCGTGAACCCGCTCTGCGCGAGGGTCGACTCGATGACCTGGGCGAAGGCGGGGAAGATCGGGTTGTCCAGCTCCGGCACCACCAGGCCGACCAGCCCGGCGCTGCGTTTGCGCAGCCGGGCGGGGCGCTCGTAGCCGAGCACGTCGAGGGCGGTGAGGACGGCCTGCCGGGTCTCCGGTGCCACGCCGGGGCGGTCGTTGAGCACCCGCGACACCGTGGCCTCGCTGACTTCGGCCTGCTGGGCGATGTCGGACAGTCGAGCGCGCATGGCGGCACTTTAGCCCACCGGCAAGTTCTTGCGGGGCGCTCTGCAAACCCTTCCATTACTTGCAACGTCTTGCTAACGTCCCCGCAACATGCGAGAGCAGCGGCGCAGCATCGATGCGCCGGATGGCAAGAACTTCCAGAGGTTCCCACTGGCGGGCCGCCCTTCCCCCGGCGGACCCGCCATGACGACAGGAGTACCGATGCGCATCCGTACCGCGGGTGTGGTCGCCCTCTTCGCCCTGGCGCTCGCCGCCTCCGGCTGTGGTGGCGACAGCGACAAGCCGGCCGCGAAGGAGACCCCCAAGGCCGCCGGCGGCAAACTCGTGATCTGGGCGGACGACAAGCGCACCGCCGCCGTCAAGCCGTTCGCCGAGAAGTTCGGCCAGGAGAACGGCGTCACCGTCGAGGTCCAGGCCGTCAGCAAGGACCTCCAGACCAACTTCGTCACCGCCTCCCAGCAGGGCAGCGGCCCGGACGTGGTGGTCGGCGCGCACGACTGGATCGGCAACCTCGTGCAGAACGGCGCCATCGACCCCGTGCAGCTCGCCGCCGAGCAGAAGAGCGCGTTCAACGAGACCGCCGTCAAGGCCGTCACCTTCAACGGCCAGGTCTACGGCGTGCCGTACGCGCAGGAGAACCTGGCGCTGATCCGCAACACCGAGCTGGCCCCCGAGGCGCCGAAGACCATCGAGGACCTGGTCGCCGCCGGCAAGAAGCTCAAGGCGGCGAAGAAGGTCACCGAGACGCTCTGCCTCCAGGTCGGCCAGAACGGCGACGCGTACCACATCTACCCGCTCTACACCTCGGCCGGCGGATACCTCTTCGGCACCGGCGCCAACGGGGACTACGACCCGAAGGACCTGGGCGTGGGCAAGCCCGAGTCCGTCGAGGCCTTCAAGAAGATCGGCGCGCTGGGCGAGAAGGGCGAGGGTGTGCTCAAGCGCTCCATCTCGGACACCAACTCGATCTCGACGTTCACCAGCAAGAAGTGCGCGTACCTGGTCTCCGGCCCGTGGGCGGTGGCTGACGTCAAGAAGGCCAACATCTCCTACGACATCTCGGCCATCCCCGGCTTCGCCGGCGGCAAGGAGGCCCAGCCGTTCGTGGGTGTGCAGGCGTTCTACGTCGCCGCCAAGGGCAAGAACAAGGCGCTGGCCCAGGAGTTCGTGGCCAACTACACCACCACACCCGAGTTGGCCGTCGCGCTGTACAACGCCGAGCCCCGGCCGCCGGCGCTGACCGCCGCCCTCGACCAGGTCAAGGGCAGCGACCCGGATCTGGCCAAGTTCCAGGAGGCCGGTAAGAACGGCCAGGTCCTGCCGGCTATCCCGGCGATGGCCGCGATCTGGGACCCGTTCGGCAAGGCCGAGGCCGCCGTCATCGGCGGGGCCGACCCGACCAGCACCATCACCACCGCCGGCAAGACCATCTCCGGCCAGATCAAGTAATGAGTACGCCGCTGTCCGGCCCGGAGTCCGTCACGCGGACTCCGGGCCGGGAGCCCGCCGGCTCCCCACCCCCGCGCCCACGTGCCTCGCGCTCGCGCGACGACGCCCCGATCACCCTGACCGGGATCGCCGGCAAGGTGCTCCTGCTCGGTCTGACCGCCGGCATCGCCGTCTGGGCGGCGTTCCCGCTCGTCGCCGCCGAGATGTGGACCGGCCTGGCCCTGCTGGCGGCGTCCACGGCCGGGCTGTTCTACCTGTACCTCACCCGCCGGCACATCCCGGCCAAGTACCTGGTCCCGGGCACCCTGTTCCTGATCGCCTTCCAGGTCTTCCCGGTGCTCTACACCGCCAGCACCGCCTTCACGAACTTCGGCGACGGGCACCGGGGCAGCAAGGACGAGGCGATCGTCGCGATCGGGTCCTCGTCGGTCACCCAGGTGCCGGGGTCCACCGAGTACGCCCTGTCGATCGCCACCAGGGGCGACCCGGCCACCGGTCCGCTGCTCTTCCTGGTCACCGACCCGGCCACCCGTGCGGTCTCCGTCGGCGACGCGAAAGGGCTCCGCCCACTCGACGCCGCCGATGTCACGATCGCCACGGGCGGCAAGGTCACCGCCGCCGACGGCTACAACGTGCTGACCTTCGGCCAGGCCAACGCCCGTAGCAAGGAGATCACCGACCTGGTGGTCCCGACCGCCGGTGGCGCGGTGCGCTCCAGCGGGCTGTCCCGGGCGTACGAGGGCAAGGCGGTCCGGGCGTACGACGCTGGCTGTGACTGCATACGCGACACCGAGACCGGGCAGACCTGGACCGCCGACGAGCAGGCGGGTGCCTTCGTCGCCGCCGACGGCGAGCGGCTGGCCCAGGGCTGGAAGGTCAACGTCGGGCTGAAGAACTTCACCCGGGTGCTCACCGACGAGAACATCTCCGGGCCGTTCCTCGGCACCCTGGTCTGGAACTTCGCCTTCGCCATCGGTTCCACCGGTGGGACGTTCCTGCTCGGAATGCTGATCGCGCTCGTCCTGCACTCACCCCGGATGCGTGGCACCAACTTCTACCGGGTGCTGCTGGTCCTGCCGTACGCCATGCCGTCGTTCGCGATGCTGCTGGCCTGGCGGGACATGTTCAACGCGGACTTCGGCCTGATCAACAGCCTGTTCGGCCTGAACGTCGACTGGTTCGGTCAGGAATGGACAGCCCGCTTCGCCGTCATCCTGGTGCAGCTCTGGCTGGGTTACCCGTACATGTTCCTGGTCGCCACCGGTGCGTTGCAGGCCATCCCGCGCGAACTCACCGAGGCCACCTCGGTCGACGGGGCGTCGCCCTGGCAGTCCTTCCGCGCGGTCACCCTGCCGCTGCTCCTGGTCGCGCTGTCGCCGCTGCTGATCTCGTCGTTCGCGTTCAACTTCAACAACTTCAACGCGATCTACCTGACCACCGAGGGTGCGCCCTTCCCGGCCGACAACCCCACCAACGGCGCGACCGACCTGCTGATCACGTACACCTACCGGCTCGCCTTCGGCGGGCAGGGGGCGCAGTTCGGGTTCGCCGCCGCGATCTCGCTGTTCATCTTCGCCATCGTCGCGGTCGTCTCCGCGATCAGCTTCCGCCGGACCCGCAAGCAGGAGGAGGTGTACGCGTGAGCGCGAGGAGTGAGCTTGCGAGCCCCGCAGTCGCGAACAAAAGGTGGGTACGCGTGAGCGCGAGGAGTGAGCTTGCGAGCCCCGCAGTCGCGAACAAAAGGTGGGTACGCGTGAGTGCGAGGAGTGAGCTTGCGAGCCCCGCAGTCGCGAACAGGAGGTGGATGGCGTGACGACGGCCATTCTCAAACGGACGGGCCGGCGGCGTAACCGCTGGTTCGCCCAGGTCGGCTGGCGGCATCTCGTCGCCGTGCTCGCCGTGCTGTTCAGCCTGTTCCCGATCGTGTTCGTGCTGTCCGCCGCGCTCAACCCGCTCGGCACGCTCTCGACCACCGAGTTGGTGCCGACCGGCGGGGTGTCGCTGGGCAATTTCGGCGGGCTGTTCGACCGCACCGCCTTCGGGCGGTGGTTCCTCAACTCGTTGCTGATCGCCGGGGTGGCGTCGTTCGCGTCGGTGTTCCTGTCCGCGCTGGCCGCGTACGCCTTCTCGCGGATGCGGTTCCGCGGTCGCCGCGTGGGGCTGCTCTCGTTGCTGCTGATCCAGATGTTCCCGCAGTTCCTGGCGATCGTGGCGATCTACCTGATCTTCGGCACGATCACCGACCTGTGGCCGGCGATCGGCTTCAACACCCCGTGGGGCCTGTTGCTGCTCTACATGGGCGGAGCGCTCGGGGTGAACACCTGGCTGATGAAGGGCTTCTTCGACACGCTGCCGCGTGAGCTGGACGAGTCGGCCACGATGGACGGCGCGTCCCATGCCCAGGTCTTCTTCCGGATCATGCTGCCGCTGGTGGCACCGATCCTGGCGGTGGCCGGGCTGTTGGCCTTCATCGGCACCATCAACGAGTTCCTGATGGCGAACGTGTTCCTCACCAGCAGCGACTCCAAGACCCTGGCGGTCGGGATGTACGGCCTGTTGCAGGGCAACGAGCGCAACGACAACTTCGGGATCTTCGCGGCCGGCACCCTGCTCACCGCCATCCCCACCGTGCTGGTCTTCCAGCTTCTCCAGCGCTACATCGTCTCCGGCCTGACCGCCGGCGCGGTCAAGGGATGACCGGGCCGCAGCCGCACCACGACGGGTCCCCGCTGTACGTCGCCCAGCAGGAGCCCACTCCGGGGGAGACGGTCGACGTCCTCGTCCGGGTGCCGGCCGGAGCCGACGTCCGCGAGGTGCACGTCCGCACGACCGCCGACGGGGAGCCCCGCTTCCGGGAGGCCACCGTGGATCGTGTCGACGGCGACGAGGTCTGGTGGCGGGCCGAGGTCGAGACCCGCAACCCGGTGAGCAACTACCGCTTCCTGCTCTCCGGGCGGCACGGCCCCCGCTGGCTGACCGCCGCCGGGGTGGTCGACCACGACGTGCCCGACCACGGCGACTTCAAGCTGGTCACCTACGCCGCGCCGCCGGCCTGGGCGCGGGACGCGGTGATCTACCAGATCTTCCCGGACCGGTTCGCCCGCTCGGCGGCCGCCGACGGTCGGCCGCTGCCGGACTGGGCCATCCCGTGCGACTGGGACACCCCGGTCGTCGGGAGGGGGCCGGAGACACCGCACCAGTTCTACGGCGGTGACCTGGACGGCATCACCGAGCGGCTGGACCATCTGGACCGGCTCGGGGTCAACACGGTCTACCTGACCCCGGTCTTCCCGGCCCGCTCCAACCACCGCTACGACGCGACCAGTTTCGACCGGGTCGACCCGCTGCTCGGCGGCGACACCGCCCTGGCCCGGCTCGGTGACGCGGTACGCGCCCGGGGCTGGCGGCTGCTCGGCGACATCACCAGCAACCACACCGGCGACGGGCACGACTGGTTCACCGCCGCCTCCTTGGACGTGCGCGCGCCCGAGCGGGGGCTGTACTACTTCGACGAGGTCGGCGACTGCGACGACTCCGGCTCGGCGGGTCCGGGGCCGCGCCGCGAGCCGTCGTACGAGTCCTGGAACGGCGTCGCGTCCCTGCCGAAACTCAACTGGGGCAGCGCCGAGCTGCGCCGCCGGTTCGCGACCGATGACGACGCACCGCTGCGCCGCTGGCTGCGACCGCCCCACGGGTTGGACGGGTGGCGGGTCGACGTGGCGAACATGACCGGTCGGCGGGGCGTCGACGCGTACACGCACGAGGTGGCGGCGCTGCTGCGCGCGGTGGTCGCCGGGGAGCGGCCGGACGCCCTGCTGATGGCCGAGCACGGCCACGACCACACCGGTGACCTGGACCGCGACGGCTGGCACGGCACGATGAACTATGTGGGCTTCACCGACCCGGTCTGGTCCTGGCTGCGTCACGGCGACGACCCGGTGCCGAACTTCCTCGGCATCCCGGGCGGTGTGCCCCGGCGGGATGCCGGCACGGTGCTGGCCACCATGAACGCCTATCGGTCGCTGATCTCCTGGCGCTCGTACGTGCACTCCTGGCAACTGCTCGGCTCGCACGACTCGGCCCGGATCCGCTCGGTGGTCGGCGACGCCGCCCGCCAGGAGGTCGCGGCCGGTCTGCTCGCCACGATGCCCGGCACCCCGATGATCTTCGCGGGGGACGAGTGGGGCCTGACCGGGCTCAACGGTGAGTCGTCGCGTACCCCGATGCCGTGGCACCGGCCGCAGGACTCCGACGCCGGCACGTTCGCCGCGTACCGCGCCCTGATCGCGTTGCGGCACGCGGAGCCGGCGCTGCGCCACGGCGGTCTGCGCTGGCTGCACCACGACCCGGACACTCTGGTCTTCCTGCGCGAGGCGCCGACCGGGGTGGTGCTAGTGCTCGCCCGCCGAACGTCCGGCGGGCCGGTACGACTGGGCGGGCTGCCCCCCGCGGAGAACGTGTACGGCGGGGCCCCGCCGCTGCGGCCCGGCCCCGACGGTGTGCTGACCCTGCCCGGTGACGGGCCCACGTTCCAGGTCTGGCGGCTGCCCTGAACGGCGTCGGGCCGGAGCCGACGCGCCGACCGCCCGACCCCCTACTACAAACCGTCGTTGATAAGAGAGGATGAGCGGCGTGGAAGCGCTGCGACTAACCCTCCTCTATGTCCATCTGATCGGCTTCGCCCTGCTGCTCGGTGGGTCGATCGCCCAATACCTCAGCGGTCGGATCCGGATCAACCCGGCCATGCTCTGGGGGGCGGTGATCCAGTTGCTGACCGGGCTCGGACTGTCCGCCCCACTGCGCGACGGTGACGAGCCGGCACCCGCGAAGCTTGTGACAAAGCTGGTGATCGCGCTGCTGATCTTTGTCATGGTCTCCTCCTCCCGGAAGCGGGACGTGGTGAACCGCGGTCACTTCCTGGCAATCGTGGGCCTGACCCTGGTCAACGCGGCGGTCGCGGTCTTTTGGCGGTAACGTCCGGGGAGGGGAGCCTCCCCCGGAAAACGGACGTTCCGGACGCTGTGGCGCTCACTTACCAGCACGAAGAGTGACGTGCCCCACGCAAGGGTTACACCCGGGTAACAGGCGTTCAACAGTCGTGCACGATTGTCGGCCGGTGGGTGGGCGCGGGCGTACGCTCCCGTCCGTAACGTGGGACAGCCGGCGGCACACCGCAGGTCGGCTGATGGGCTGCCACCGCACTAGGCGCGGTGTGCAATGGGAAGGAGACGTCTTGCGCTCGGTGCGTGGGATGCGGATCGCCTCGATCTTCGCGGTGGGTGGGCTCGCGCTCACCGCCGCCGCTTGTGGCGAGGCCCCCAAGGATGACAACAACGCCGGCAGTGGCGCCAAGAAGTTCAGCGCCTGCATGGTGACCGACGTCGGCGGCATCGACGACAAGTCGTTCAACACCTCGGCCTGGAAGGGTCTGCAGGAGGCCAAGGCCGCCAACGACAACATCGACATCAAGTTCGTCGCGTCGAAGGCCGAGGCCGACTACGAGCCGAACCTGACGCAGTACGTCAACCAGAAGTGCGACTTCATCCTGGCGGTCGGCGGCCTGATGGCCAACGCCACCTCGAAGATCGCCAAGGCGAACCCGAACCAGGAGTTCGGCATCGTCGACGCGAACCCGGGTGACGCCAACGTCTACCCGATGCAGTTCGACACCGCCCAGGCCGCGTTCCAGGCCGGCTACCTGGCCGCCGGGATGAGCAAGACCGGCAAGGTGGGCACCTACGGTGGTCTGCCGATCCCGCCGGTCACCATCTTCATGGACGGCTTCGTCGACGGCGTGACGCACTACAACAAGACCAAGGGCAAGAACGTCCAGGCGCTGGGCTGGAACAAGGAGACCCAGAAGGGCTCCTTCACCAACGACTTCGCCAAGCAGGACGAGGGCAAGAAGGTCTCCGACGCGCTGGTCGCCCAGGGCGCGGACATCATCATGCCGGTCGCCGGCGGCTCCGGCCTCGGCACCACCGCCGCGGCCAAGGCCTCGGGTGGCAAGTACAGCACCATCTGGGTGGACGTCGACGGCTGCGAGAGCACCCCGGACTGCTCGGCCATCATCACCACCGTGGTCAAGAACATCCCGGAGGCCGTCAAGGAGGCCGTGGTCAAGGCCGCCGCCGGCGACAAGCTGCCGGCCAACCCGGGCTTCGTCGGCACCCTGGCCAACACCGGTGTCTCGATCGCCCCGTACCACGACTTCGACAGCAAGGTTCCGGCCGAGCTGAAGGCCGAGGTCGACAAGATCAAGGCGGACATCGCCGCCGGCACCATCACCGTCACCTCGAAGGCCCAGCCGACCAAGTGACAACCGCCCGGCCCCTCCGGTGAGATCATCGGGGAGGTCGGCGGGGGACAGGTACGACCGATCGGCCGCTTCGGCCCTGCGGGTGACCGTGGGGGTCGGAGCGGCCGATCGCGCACCACGTCAACCGGGCCGCTCCGGCCAGGTTGACGGCAGCTAGGCTGCACCATCGCTCGCACTCCAGGAGGTTGCGCTGAGACTCGAACTGCGCGGCATCACCAAGCGGTTCGGTGATCTGGTCGCCAACGACCACATCGATCTGACGGTGGAGCCTGGAGAGATTCATGCCCTGCTCGGCGAGAACGGCGCGGGCAAGTCGACCCTGATGAACGTGCTCTACGGGCTCTACCAGCCCGACGAGGGCGAGATCCTGGTCGACGGCAAGCCGTTGAAGCTGAAGGGCCCGTCCGACGCGATCGGTGCCGGGATCGGCATGGTGCACCAGCACTTCATGCTGGTGCCGGTCTTCACCGTCGCCGAGAACATCATGCTCGGCGCCGAGCAGGTCCGGGGCGGCATCGCCGGTTTCCTGGACCGGCGACGGGCCCGGCGCGAGGTCACCGAGGTGTCCGAGCGCTACAACCTGCGGGTCGACCCGGACGCGGTGATCGAGGACCTGCCGGTCGGCATCCAGCAGCGCGTCGAGATCGTCAAGGCGCTCACCCGTGACGTCGACCTGCTCATCCTGGACGAGCCGACCGCCGTGCTCACCCCTCAGGAGACCGAGGAACTGCTGACGGTCATGCGGTCGCTCAAGGCGGCCGGCAAGTCGATCGTCTTCATCACCCACAAACTTGGCGAGGTCAAGGCCATCGCCGACCGGATCACGGTGATCCGACGCGGCAAGACCGTGGGCACCGCCTCGCCGGACGCCAGCCGGGACGAGCTGGCCGCGTTGATGGTCGGGCGCAACGTCCGGCTCACCGTGGACAAGGCCCCGGCCACCCCCGGTGAACCCGTGCTGGAGGTGACCGGGCTGGTCGTCGACGACGACCGGCAGATCCGCGCGGTCGACGGGGTGGACCTGACCGTGCGCGCGGGCGAGGTGCTCGGCGTGGCGGGCGTACAGGGCAACGGTCAGACCGAGCTGATCGAGGCGATCATGGGCCTGCGGCCGGTGCTCGCCGGCACGGTCAGCCTGGTCGGCGACCGGATCGACGGCTGGAAGCCCAAGAAGGTGCTCCGCGCGGGCGTCGGTTACGTGCCCGAGGACCGCAGCGTGGACGGCCTGATCAAGGAGTTCAGCGTCGCGGAGAACCTGGTGCTGGACATCTACGACCGACCGCCGTTCGGCGCCGGGCTCGCGCTCAAGCCGGACGCGATCGCGGCCTCGGCGAAGGAGCGGATCGAGCAGTTCGACGTCCGCACGTCATCGGCCGACGCGTCGGTGGGCACCCTCTCCGGCGGCAACCAGCAGAAGGTGATCGTGGCCCGGGAGCTGTCCCGGCCGCTGAAGCTCTTCATCGCCGCCCAGCCGACCCGCGGCGTCGACGTCGGGTCGATTGAGTTCATCCACAGCCAGATCATCCGCGAGCGGGACATCGGCACCGCCGTCATGGTGGTCTCCAGCGAACTCGACGAGGTGATCGGTCTGGCCGACCGGATCGCGGTGATGTACCGCGGTCGCATCATCGGCATCGTCGGCCCGGACACCCCGCGTGAGGAGATCGGCCTGCTGATGGCCGGCATCAGCCCGGACGTGGCCCACGAGCGCAACACGGACGCCGTGCCCGGCGACGGGCCGGCCACCGACGGGAGCCCGGCGAGCGGCCCGGGTTCCGCGAGCGAGGACGAGGCATGACCAACCCCCCAACCCCGCAGTCCGGCTCGCCGGACAAGGAGCCGGTGAGCGAGGCGCAGGCCGCGCAGAACGCGCTCGGCAACACCGAACGGGCCGAGGTGGCGACCAAGCCGGGCGGCTCGGCGTCCACGCCGGAGCCGGAGCAGAAGCCGAGTCTGGGCCGGTTGTTCATGGACAACCTCTGGGCCGCCAACACCTTCACGGTGACCCTGCTGTCGCTGGTGCTGGCGATCGTGGTCGGCGCGGTGCTGATGATCATTTCTGATCCGGCGGTGCTGTCCACGTACTCGTACATCACCTCCCGCCCGTCCGACGCGATCACCTCCAGCTGGACGTTGGTCAGCGAGGCGTACGCGAACCTGTTCAAGGGCTCGGTCTTCGACCCCGAGGCGTTCTCCGGCTGGTTGAACGGCACCGGCAGCTGGCAGGCCGTTCTCGCGCCGATCTCCGAGACGCTCACCTACGCCGCGCCGCTGGTCTTCACCGGCCTGTCGGTGGCGTTGGCCTTCCGTGGCGGCCTGTTCAACATCGGCGCACAGGGTCAGGCCACCATCGGTGTGATCATGGCGGCTCTGGCCGGCTTCCTGCTGCCCCTGCCGCCCGGCCTGCACCTGCTGGTGGCGGTGCTGGCCGGCGCCCTGGGCGGGGCGATCTGGGGTTTCATCCCCGGCATCCTCAAGGCCCGCGCCGGCGCGCACGAGGTGATCAACACGATCATGCTCAACTACGTCGCCACGTACTTCCTCACCTGGTTGATCGTGCAGAACGGCGTGCAGGACCCGAACCGCACCGACGCGATCAGCAAGGCGGTGGACACCTCCGCCCAACTGCCCCGACTGCTCGGCGACAACCTGCGGGTGCACGCCGGCATCCTGCTGGCCGTGCTGGCCACCTGGGCGGTCGCCTGGCTGCTGAACCGCTCGACGCTCGGCTTCGAGCTGCGGGCGGTCGGCGCCAACCCGGACGCCGCCCGCACCGCCGGCATCAGCGTCACGAGGACGTACATCCTGATCATGGTCTTCGCCGGCATCCTGGCGGGCCTCGGCGGTTCGAACATGGTGCTGGGTTCGACCGCCAGCGCGTTGACCCCGCTGGTGGTCGCGCAGATCGGCTTCGACGGCATCCTGGTGGCGCTGCTGGGGCGCGTGAAGCCCTGGGGGGTGCTGCTGGCCGCGTTGCTGTTCGGGGCGTTGCAGGCCGGTGGCAACCGGATGCAGTCGTACTCCGGGATCTCGCTGGAGCTGGTGACCGTGCTCCAGGCGCTGATCGTCATCTTCATCGCCGCGCCGGCCCTGGTGAAGGCGATCTTCCAGCTCCGGGCCGCGCGCGCCGCCCGGTTGCAGACGAGCCTGGCGAAGGGCTGGTAACTCATGTCCACCATGGCTGTCCCCGACATCGCGGTCGCCCCGGTCGACGAGGGCTTCTGGACCCGGAGCCGCAAGGTCGGCATCACGCTGCTGGGGCTCGGCCTGCTGGCCGCGGTGCTCTTCGGCGCGCTCGCCACCAACCAGCAGGCCCGGTTCACGCTCAGCGACGACGCGGCCGGTGCCGCACTGGAGATCAACGGCACGATCGGGGCGATCCTGTTCGGGATCATCACGATCGCCGCCGGCGCGGCGCTGCTCGCCGGGGTGCCGAAGCGGTGGTTCCTCGCCGTGCTCGGCATCGGGCTGGTCGGCTTCGTGCTCTCGTTCCTCTGCTGGCAGGTCTCCGCCGCCCCGGCCGGGCAGAACTTCATGCCGCTGGTCAACATCATCCGGGGCACGTTCATCCTGGCCCTGCCGTTGATCTTCGGCGCGCTCGCCGGGGTGCTCTGCGAACGCTCCGGCGTGGTCAACGTGGCCATCGAGGGTCAGTTGCTGATGGGTGCCTTCAGTGGCGCGCTCTTCGGCAGCATCTCCGGCAGCGTCTGGGTGGGTCTGGTCGCCGCAGCCCTCGGCGGCGCGTTCATCTCGCTGCTGCTGGCCGTTTTCGCCATCCGCTACCTGGTCGACCAGGTCGTCATGGGCATCGTGCTGAACCTGCTGGCGGTCGGCGTCACCGGCTTCCTCTACGAGCGGCTGATGCAGACCGACGCGGCGAAGTACAACAGCGCGCCCCGCTTCAGCAACTGGGAGATCCCGCTGCTCAAGGACATCCCGGTGCTCGGGCCGGCGCTGTTCCGCGGCAACATCTTCCTCTACCTCGGGCTGCTGCTGGTCCTCGTGATCCACATCGGGCTCTTCCGCACCCGGTGGGGTCTGCGTACGCGCTCGGTCGGTGAGCACCCGATCGCCGCCGACACGCTCGGCGTCAAGGTGCTGCGGGTCCGCTACCGCAACGTGCTGCTGGCCGGCGTCGTCGCGGGTATCGGCGGAGCGTCCTACACGTTGGCGCTCTACTCGTTCACCAAGAACATGATCGGCGGCAAGGGCTTCATCGCGCTGGCCGCGCTGATCTTCGGCCGGTGGAACCCGACCGGTGCGCTGCTCGCCGCGCTCTTCTTCGGTTTCGCCGACCAGCTCGCCACCTACCTCGGCGCGATCAGCAGCTCGATCCCCAGCCAGTTCCTGGCCATGCTGCCCTACCTGGCCACCATCCTGGCGGTCGCCGGGCTGGTCGGCCGGGTCCGCGCACCGGCCGCCGACGGCAAGCCGTACATCAAGGGCTGACCGGCCACCGGTTCGTCGATCATGGAGTTGTGGTGCCTCGCAAAAGTCGCAAAGTTGTACCTGTCGCCCACCACAACTGCATGATCGACGGGGTCGGCGGGTTGGCGCTCCTTTTTCGGGGTCGCCGTACGCTGAGGGCTGTTGAGCTGGGCTACCTGGGCAGGATGACCGCATGACCGAGATTGACTGGGCAGGGTTGCGGGCCGCCGCCACGGACGCGATGCGGCACGCGTATGCGCCGTACTCGACGTTCCCGGTCGGCGCGGCCGCGCTGGTCGACGACGGCCGCATCGTGGTCGGCTGCAACGTGGAGAACGCCGCGTACGGCGTGACGCTGTGCGCCGAGTGCGGGGTGGTCTCCAGCCTGCACGCCACCGGCGGCGGTCGGCTCGTCGCGCTCTCCTGCGTCGACGCCACGGGTGAGCCGCTGATGCCGTGCGGTCGCTGCCGGCAGCTGCTCTGGGAACACGGCGGGCCGGAGTGCCTGATCGAGAGCAAGACCCGTCCGCTGCGGATGGCCGAGCTGCTGCCGCACGCCTTCGGCGTGGAGGACCTGGAAGCCGTCACCGGGGAGACGCCGGTGCCGGTGGTTCCGGAGCGGCTGGCTGCCTGGCGGGGGCGCGGCACCGTCTTCGTGCACCCGGACATGTCCGCCGGGCAGCAGGTCTGGACCGCGTACTGGGAGCGGTCGGCCGGAGACGACGTCGGCGCCGAGACCGGGGTGCTGGAGGAGGCCCCGAGCTGGGACGACCCGGCCGAGGCGATCACCTGGGGCCTGGCCCGGTCGCCCCGGGTGGTGGTCGTGGACGCTACTGGAACGATCTTCTGGGCCGGCGAGGGTGAGCCGCCTTTGGAGATCCCGGTCCGCTGGTCCGCCGGCTGACTTCGACACCGCCGGCGACCGCACCACGACAACCGCCAGCGACCGCGAGGCCGCGCCCCACCATGGGGCGCCGAGTGGCTGGCGCGAGGCCGCGCCCCACCATGGGGCGCCGAGCGATTGGCGCGAGGCCGCGCCCCACCGTGGGGGCGCCGAGCGGCTGGCGCGGCACCGGACGGATTCACAACGACGTGAGAAGGAAACACAGAGTGAGTGCTTTTGCTGCTGTTGACGTCATTCGGGTCAAGCGGGATGGCGGGGTGCTGTCGGACGCGCAGATCGACTGGGTGGTCGACGCGTACACCCGGGGGGTTGTCGCCGACGAGCAGATGTCCGCGCTGGCGATGGCGATCCTGCTCAACGGCATGACCGGGCCGGAGATCGCCCGGTGGACCGCCGCGATGATCGCCAGCGGTGAGCGGCTGGACCTCTCGGCGGTACGCCGACCGACGGTCGACAAGCACTCCACCGGCGGCGTCGGCGACAAGATCACTCTGCCGCTCACCCCGCTGGTGGCGGCGTGCGGCGCTGCCGTACCGCAGTTGAGCGGTCGAGGCCTCGGGCACACCGGCGGCACGCTGGACAAGCTGGAGTCGATTCCGGGCTGGCGGGCCACGGTGAGCAACGACGAGTTCATCACCCAGTTGGACGAGGTCGGCGCGGTGATCTGCGCGGCCGGCGCCGGGCTCGCTCCCGCCGACCGCAAGCTGTACGCGCTGCGGGACGTGACCGGCACCGTGGAGGCCATCCCGCTGATCGCCAGCTCGATCATGAGCAAGAAGATCGCGGAGGGCACCGGCGCGCTGGTCCTCGACGTGAAGGTCGGCTCGGGCGCCTTCATGAAGTCCGTCGACCAGGCCCGCGAGCTGGCTCGCACCATGGTCGAGCTGGGCGGCGCGCACGGCGTCCGGACGGTCGCCCTGCTCACCGACATGTCCACCCCGCTCGGGCTGGCGATCGGCAACGCCGTCGAGGTGACCGAGTCGGTCGAGGTGCTGGCCGGTGGCGGCCCGGCCGACGTGGTGGAGCTGACCCTCGCCCTGGCCCGGGAGATGCTCGACGCCGCGGGCCTGCCGGACGCCGACCCGGCGGCGGCGTTGCGCGACGGCCGGGCCATGGACTCCTGGCGGGCGATGATCCGGGCGCAGGGCGGCGACCCGGACGCGCCGATGCCCGAGGCCCGCGAGGTCGAGGTCGTCCGCGCCGAGCGGGACGGACACGTCGCGGCCGTCGACGCGTACGCCATGGGGGTTGCGGCGTGGCGGCTCGGCGCGGGCCGGGCCCGCAAGGAGGACCCGGTCAGCGTGCCGGCCGGTGTGGTCCTGCACAAGCGGCCGGGTGACGCGGTGCGGGCCGGTGACGCCCTCTACGAGTTGCGGGCCGAGGACGCGACGCGAATCCCGGCGGCGTTGGCCGAGGCCGCCGACGCGGTGCGGATCGCGCCGACCGCCCCCGCGACCACGCCGCTGGTCATCGAGCGCATCGGCTGATCGAGCGCGGGTCGGGGCGGCGTGGTGCCGGTCACCTGGGAGCGCTATTGTCGCAGGCCAAGGGGGGACAACCGGCCTTGCGCCGGCGCGAGCAGACAGGAAGATCCGCCGTGACCGTTGCTGCCCCGGACCCACGTGAGGTGCGCGAGGCGAGCCTGGACGAGCTGTCCCGGCTCGGCCTGCCGTTGCCACCGGCCCAGTTTCCCCTCGTCTGGGAGCCGGGCGACCAGATCGACCTGCGCCCCACCGCGGAGATCGAGGCGCGGATCGCGGTGCTGCACCTGATCCTGGCCCGCTGTTTCGGGATGCCCCCGCAGGCGGCGATGAGCTGGCTGCTCGGCTCACACCTGGTCGAGATGGTCACCCCGCCGGAATGGCAGTTCGTGATGGGCGGCAAGGGTGACCACCGGTCGTTCGTGCTGCACCACGACGCGCTCTTCGCGCTGGCCTGGGTGCTCGGGTTGAGCAAGCAACTCGACCCCACCCTGGCGGTGGACGAGCGGCTGGTCGAGCGGCTGCCGCACATCGCCGAGGGGGAGACCTTCCCGCACTGGCGCTCGCGGATCCTCACGGCACCGCAGCACCCGGCGGACGCGGCCGCCCTGCTGGACCTGCACTACTGCCTGGACTGGGCGTACCTGGAGACCGAGCGCGACGGTCGGCGGGCACCGGGCCTGGTCGACGCGAACGCGATCGGGCAACGGCGCTGGGCTCTGGAGTGGGCGGTGATCCTGCGCGGCCCGTACCACGACGAGCCCCCCGGCTGGGAAGAGGTCGACCTCTCCACCTGAGGTCAGCGGGGCCGGTACGCGTCCAGCCGTACCGCGACGGTCACCCGGACCGGTTCGGGCAGGGCGGCCAGCCGGTCGGCGAGGGCGCCCGGGGCGGTGTGCCAGGCGCTCGGGCCCATCGCGACCAGGCTGGCGGCCTCCGGGCGGGTCAGGGCCAGCTCCGCCCGGTGCACGGTCGAGCCGACCGGGATGAAGTGCCCGCCCAGGCTGGCGGTCACCCGGTCCGCCTTGTCCGGGTCCACCCGCAGCAGGTCGAGGGCGTCCACCAGTTCGGCGAGATGGTCGGCGTCGGGTGTGACCACCAGCAGCGTCCCGGCCGGGTCGAGCACCCGGTGGAACTCGGCGCCGTTGCGCGGGGCGAAGACGTTCAGCAGCACGGCGGTCGAGGCGTCCGCCAGGGGCAGCCGCTGCCAGGTGTCGGCGAGCGCCGCGGCGGCCCGGGGATGGGCGCGGGCAGCGCGGCGCAGCGCCGGCTTGGACACGTCCAGGGCCAGACCCACGGCGTCCGGCAGCGCCGCCAGCACCGCGCCGAGATACCGGCCGGTGCCGGCCCCGGCATCCACCACCAGGGGGTACGCCCCGACGTCGGGCGTCGGCGGTGCGAGCCGCGCCACGGCCTCCGTCGCGGCGGCGGCGAGGGCGGCCGAGATGACGTCGTAGTGCCCGGCGGCCTGGAAGTCCGCGCGGGCCGCGACCATCTCGGGGGTGTCGCCGACGTGCGGGGCCCGACCGGTGAGCAGGTTGACGTAGCCCTGGCGCGCGATGTCGAAGCTGTGCCGGCGTGGGCAGCGCAGCGCGCTCGTGTCGGTGGCCTGCCCCAGTGGGTCGCCGCAGACCGGGCAGCGCAGCCGGTCGAGGATGCGGGGGTCCACGTCAGGCCTCCGGACGGCGCCGTGGGCGGGGAGTGTGCCCGCCGAGGTGGTCGACCACCCGGTGGGTGAGCGCGTCGATCGAGCCGCGCGCGTCGTCGGCGCACTCCATCCGCCCAGTCTAGACGTGCGCGGATCTACGGTTGGCGGCCGTGACACCGGCGGCCCTGTCCCGGTCCGGCAGGGGCGCTGACTAGGGTCTGAGCATGGTCGCAACTATCCGGTACGAGGACATCGTCAAGGTTCCGAAGGCTCTCCTGCACGACCACCTCGACGGCGGGCTGCGGCCGGCGACGATCGTCGACCTGGCCGCGGAGGTGGGCCACGAGCTGCCCTCCACCGATCCGGAAGCGCTCGGACGCTGGTTCGCGGACGCGGCCGACTCCGGCTCCCTGGAGCGTTACCTCGAAACGTTCGCGCACACCGTGGCGGTCATGCAGACGGCACCGGCGCTGCGGCGGGTCGCCCGGGAGTGTGCGCTGGACCTGGCCGCCGACGGGGTGGTCTACGCCGAGGTGCGCTTCGCCCCCGAGCAGCACCTGGAGCAGGATCTCAGCCTGGACGAGGTGGTCGAGGCGGTGCTGGCCGGGTTCGCCGAGGGCACCGCCCAGGCCGTCGAGGCGGGCCTGACCATCCGGGTGGGCACCCTGCTCACCGCGATGCGGCACGCCGCCCGCTCCCAGGAGATCGCCGAGCTGGCCGTGCGGCACCGGGACGCCGGGGTGGTCGGCTTCGACATCGCCGGCGCCGAGGCGGGCTTCCCGCCCACCCGCCACCTGGACGCCTTCGAGTACCTGCAACGGGAGAACTTCCACTTCACCATCCACGCCGGTGAGGCGTTCGGTCTGCCGTCGATCTGGCAGGCGATCCAGTGGTGCGGAGCGGACCGGCTCGGCCACGGGGTGCGGATCGTCGACGACATCGCCTCGGACGGCACGCTCGGCCGGTTGGCCGCGTACGTCCGGGACAAGCGGATCCCCCTGGAGCTGTGCCCCTCGTCGAACGTGCAGACCGGCGCGGTGGCCTCCATCGCGGACCACCCGATCGGCCTGCTGCGCGACCTGCGCTTCCGCGCCACCGTCAACACCGACAACCGGCTGATGAGCGGCACCTCCATGTCCCGGGAGATGTCGCTGTTGGTGGAGACGTTCGGCTACGGCTGGAAAGAGTTGCAGTGGTTCACCATCAACGCGATGAAGAGCGCCTTCATCCCGTTCGACGAGCGGCTGCGGATCATCGACGAGGTGATCAAGCCGGCGTACGCCAAGCTGATGGCCTGACCGGTCAACCGTGCTGACCTGACCGGTCAGCCGTGCGGGTGGCCGGCGAGCAGGCCGGCCACCCGGCGCAGCACCTCCCTGGCGCGGGCCGCCTCCGCGCCCAGCCCTGTCTGTCGACGCAGGATCGCGGGCTCGGCCCGCAGCAGCGCCACACCGCGCCGGACCAGCACCCGGGGGGCCTTGCGCTGCTCGGAAAGGTCCCGCGCGAGCCGGCGCAGGAAGGTCGCACCGCGCGGCCGGCGCAGCGCGTACGCCCCGGCGAGCAGCCCGCGGCGGCGACATTCCTCGACGATCTCGGCAGCGAAGATCCCTTCGGCCACGAAAAGTGGCGATCCGGCGACATCGAATGTCCGGGTGGCTACCCGTCGGTCTGCGCCGATCGCATAAACCGGCACATCGGCACGGCCTTCTCGAGCAAGTCGGGCAATGATTTCCACCGCAGTGGGGGCGTCCCAGGACTGCGGAGATTCCCAATCCACCTGGCCGTTTCGTCGCGGCAACGTAGGGTCATCGCCGTCTTTGTAGAAGTCGTCCAGGCAGAGCACCGGTAAGCCGGTTTGCTGCGCTATGTACGACTTTCCGGAGCCGGAAGGACCGGCGAGCAGGACAACGCGGTGCGGATGTTCCATTACCTTCAGTTACTCCGGCCAGACGGACTGCTATCAAATCGCATCAACATCTCATCACACCTTGAGCCGGTGACAACCTGGGCTTTCTTCTTGCCGACCGGCGTGATGGAATCTCGGGGGTCCGACCCGCCGGGTCGGTCGCTGGGCGTTGCCCGGGGCAACGCGTTGAAGCTGTAATCGCGAGGGCGGTGTTGTGAGCAAACGGCCAAAGACGGCGGGCTCCTTCCTGTCGCGGCTGCGCCGGCCGGCCAGCCGGCTCCGGGACATGCCGATCTGGTCCAAGCTCGGTCTCATCATGATCGTGCCGACCATCGCCACGGTCGTGGTGGGCACCAGTGGTCTTGTCGACCACGTGGAGACGCTCAACAATGCCAACCGGGCCGGCGACCTGGCCAACCTGTCGAGCTATTCAGGTGACCTGGTCGACACCCTGCAGGACGAGCGGACCGCCGCCGTGCTGCTGCTGGGGGCGGACGGGACGCAGCCGACGGCGCAGTACCAGGAGGCCTACAACCGGGTGAACTCCCGGGTGGACCGGGCGGCGGGCCCCTACCGGCAGCAGCGTGCCGAGGTGGAGGACCTGCCGAGCAGCCTGGAAGGCCTGCTCGACGGCATCGACCAGAACCTGCAGGACCTGTCGGGCATCCGCAGTCAGGTGTTCAACGGCAAGCTCGCGCTCACCGAGACCGTGCAGGCGTACGAGGGTCTGATCAGTGACCTGCTCGCCATCCGCGACTCGGCCACGCAGCTCGCCGGCGACAACGAGCTGAGCGACCGGATGCGAGCCGCCGCGGCGGTCGCCCGGGAGAAGGAGTTCCTCGCCGTCCGCCGGGTCGTGGTGCACCGCGCGCTGGGCGTGAAGGGCGGCAAGCGCCTCACTCCGGCGCTGCGCACCGACTACATCGCCAGTGGCACCGGCCAGCAGCAGGCGCTGCAGAGCTTCAAGGCCGTCGCCACCCCGGACGACGCGAAGTTCCACGACCAGACGGTCGCGGGCGGCGACCGCCGGGAGGCACAGAACTACACCGGCTGGATCGACGGCAACACCACCGGCGACATGCGCAACGCGCCGTTCGGGCCGGACCAGTGGGAGGCCGCGATGACGGCCAACGCCAAGCTGATCCGCAACGTCGAGACCAAGCTCGACAGCGAAGTGGTCGACGAGGCCAACAACCTCCGCTCGGACGTGCAGCGCCAGGTCTTCCTGGAGACCGGCCTGCTGCTCAGTATGCTGTTGCTGGCCATCCTCTTCGCGTACCTGGTCGCCCGCTCGATGGCCCGTTCACTTCGTGAGCTGCGGCAGGGTGCGCTCTCCGTCGCCCAGTACGGCCTACCGCAGGCGGTTGCCCGACTGCGTGACCCGCAGGTCGTCGGGCAGCTCTCCCCGGTGCAGCTGGCCAACCAGATCGCCGAGCCGCTCCCGGTTCGCAGCCGGGACGAGTTCGGCCAGGTGACCGAGGCGTTCAACGCCGTCCACCTGGAAGCCGTCCGTACGGCCGCCGAGCAGGCGGCACTGCGCGCCTCCGTCGCGACCATGTTCGTCAACCTCGCCCGCCGTTCGCAGATCCTGGTCGACCGCCTCATCGGGCACCTCGACCGGCTGGAGCGCGGCGAGGAGGACCCGGACCGGCTGGCCGAGCTGTTCCAGCTCGACCACCTGGCCACCCGGATGCGCCGCAACGACGAGAACCTGCTGGTCCTCGCCGGTGCCGACTCCACCCGTGTGCAACGTGAGCCGGCCGCGCTCATCGACGTGCTGCGTGCCGCGCAGTCCGAGGTCGAGCACTACACCCGGATCGAGTTCGGCGTCATCGACCGCGACATCGAGGTCGCCGCGCACGCGGTCAACGACCTGGTGCACCTCGTCGCCGAGCTGTTCGACAACGCCACCGCGTTCTCCCCGCCCGACTCGCAGGTGATGGTCGAGGCCCGTCGGGTCGGCGACCGCTCCTCGCTCTACGTCGAGGACCGCGGCATCGGCATCAGCGCCGAGCAGTTGCACGACCTCAACGAGCGGCTCGCGACGCCGCCGCAGGTGGACGTCGCCGTCTCCCGGATGATGGGCCTGGTCGTGGTCGCCCGACTGGCGTCCCGGCACGGCGTCCGGGTGGAGCTGCGCCCCGGCTCCGACCGCGGCACCGTCGCGGACGTGACCCTGCCCACCTCGGTACTGGTGCCCCGGGCGCTCTCCGGTCGGGTGCAACAGCCCCCGGCGCTGCCCGCGGCCGGCGGTCCTCAGCACAACGGGCCCGCACCGGTCTTCGGCGCGCTGCCGGCACTGGGCAACGGCCCTCGTCCGAGTGAGTCCGGCAACCAGGTCACCCTCGGCGGTCGGCCGTTCGAGCCCGCCTCACGCAACGGTGCCGGCACCCCCGCCAACACCGGTGGCTACCGCTCGATGCCGGCCTGGTCCGATCTGACCGGCGCGGCCGGGACGAACGGCGTCAACGGTGGTGACGGGTTCACCCCCCGGCCCGCCAACGGCCAGCCGATCGACCCGCTGCCGCAGCGTCGCGCCGGGGACGACACCCCGACCCCCGGCCAGCAGCCGTCGATTCCCCGACAGCTGCCGAGCAGCCCCGAGGCGCACCCGTACTCGGCGCCGCCGGTCTCCGCGCAGCCGTACTCCGGCGCGCCGGTCTCCGCCTCGCCGGCCTCCGGCCAGCCGTACTCCGGGCAGCCCTACTCGGGTGCGCCGTACGGCGGCCCGCCGGTGTCCGCGGCCCCGGCCTCCGGGCAGCCGTACGCCGGTCCACCGGTGTCCGCGTCTCCCGTGTCGGCGTCGCCGGCGTCCGGCCAGCCGTACTCGGGTCAGCCCTACTCGGCACCGCCCGCCTCCAGCCAGTCGTTCAGCGGGTTCGCACCCCGATCGGCCCCGCCCGCGCAGGCACCCAGCACCCCCGCGCCGCCGGCCTGGCCGCCGGTGCCGGGTGGCGACCGCGACGCCTCGGCGCCGCCGGTGCCCGAGCGGCTCGCCGCTGCTCTGGACATGACCACGGAGCTGCCGCGGGTGCCGCGACCCGGCGAACAGCCGGCCGCAGCAGCCCAGCCGCCAGCCCGGCCCTCGGCGCCTGCTCCGGCTCCGGCTCCGGCTCCGGCTCAGCAGAGTCGGCCGGCTCCGCAGCAACCGCAGGCGCAGAACCGCCAGCGTTACGCGGACGAGACGATGGAGCTTCCGATCTTCCGGGAGCTCGAGTCGGCCTGGTTCCGTACCCGCCGTCCGGGTTCGGAGGAGGCGGGAGCCGACGCGCAGCCGGCAACGAACGGCGACACCGCGACCCAGCAGTTCGCTACGGTCGAGGCCACCGGTCGGGCAGTCCACAAGACACCACCCGGGACGACAGGTAACACACCGATGGCAAACACTCCGACGGCCGGAGGAGCGCCGCGGGACAACGGTTTCACAGCGAACGAGGGCGCTCGCCCGAGCCTCGCTGAGAGCCTGCCGAACCGCCGGCCCCAACCGCAGACCAACGGCTGGCAGACCGCTGCCGACGACGGCTGGCGTGCTGCCTCGGCGGCGGCCGGCGCGGTGCCGGTGAGCGAGACCACCACGACCGGCCTGCCGAAGCGCAAGCCGATGGCGCAGCTGGTGCCGGGTGCGGTGGAAAAGCCCACCACCTCGGTTCAGCGGCGCTCCCCGGAGGCGGTCCGTGGCCTGCTCTCCGCCTACCACCGGGGCGTGCAGCGAGGGCGTAGCACCTCGGACAACCCGACCAGCCCGGAGGCGACTCCGGGAGGGCAATCCTCGCAGTCTGGCTCAGGCCCGGTGGCCGGGAGCGGGCAGAAGGAGCAAGAAGGATGACAACTACTCAGGATCTTGGTTGGCTGCTGGCCAACTTCGCCGACCGGGTGCCCGGTGTCGCTCATGCGGTCGCCGTCTCGGCCGACGGCCTACTCCTGGCGTCGTCACGGGACCTGCCGCGCGACCGGGCCGACCAGCTCGCCGCGATCTCGTCGGGTCTGGTCAGCCTGACCCAGGGAGCAGCCCGCTGCTTCGAGGGAGGCGCGGTGTTGCAGACCGTCGTGGAGATGGACAATGGCTTCCTGTTCCTGATGTCCATCTCGGATGGCTCGTCCTTCGCCGTGCTGGCTGCCCGCAGCTCGGACGTGGGCCAGGTCGGCTACGAGATGGCACTGCTGGTCGACCGGGTGGGCGACGCACTGACTCCGCAGCCGCGTGCGGCTGCGGGAATGCTGGGCTGACGCCTCGCCGCCGATCGTGAGGTCGGCACAACCGCAACAACGACAACGACGGGTTCCACCGGTGGGAGCCGGTAACGGGTACGAAGGAGGTGAGCGGCGAGATGGCCGATCGTGACGAACCGACCGGAGCGTTGGTCCGTCCATACGCCGTGACCCGTGGCCGTACCCGTCCCCGGCTCGACATCGCGCTGGAGGCGCTCGTCGAGACGACGGTGCGCGGCCGTACCGCTGCCAATGGCAACGGTGGTGGCCGCGAACACCAGTACATCGCCGCGCTGTGTGACGGACGCGTGCAATCGCTCGCGGAGATCGCGGCGCGGATGCAGCTCCCGCTCGGCGTGGCCCGGGTGCTCATCGCCGACATGGCGACGGACGGCCTGGTCGCGGTCCACGAGCCGACCATCCTGGACGACTCCGACGACGCGGTGGGCACTGAACTGCTGGAGAGGGTGCTGAGTGGACTTCGCAGGCTCTGACATGTCGCACCGCCCGCCGAACCCGAGCGGCCGCGTGACGTCGGCGAAGATCGTTATCGCCGGTGGATTCGGCGTCGGTAAGACGACGCTGGTCGGCTCGGTCTCGGAGATCACGCCGCTGACCACCGAGGCCATCATGACCTCCGCCGGCGTGGGCGTCGACGATACCCGGCAGGTGCCGGGCAAGACGACGACCACGGTGGCCATGGACTTCGGCCGGATCTCGATCGACCGTGACCTGATCCTGTACCTGTTCGGTACGCCGGGTAAGACCCGATTCTGGTTCATGTGGGACGAACTGGTTCGGGGCGCGATCG
Organism: Micromonospora cabrerizensis; assembly: GCF_022230955.1. Lineage (GTDB taxonomy): Bacteria > Actinomycetota > Actinomycetes > Mycobacteriales > Micromonosporaceae > Micromonospora > Micromonospora cabrerizensis. The sequence continues at coordinate 2,016 of NZ_JAKKFI010000117.1, read as the reverse complement.
GCGCGGTCGTGCTGGTGGACACCCGCCGGCTGGCCGACTGCTTCGCGGCGATCGACTTCTTCGAGCACCGACGCCTCCCGTACCTGGTGGCGATCAACTGCTTCGACGGGATGCAGTACCACGACCCGCAGGACGTTCGGGACGCCTTGGCGATCTCGAGCGACGTGCCGGTGGTGGCCTGTGACGCCCGTAACCGGGAGTCGACGAAGCACGTGCTGATCTCGCTGGTCGAGTACGTGCTCACCATGCGCCGTACGCGCGCCGTCGCCCCGGCCTGATCGGGACGCCGTACCCCCGGTGGTGGCTCTGGCCGCCACCGGGCGCGGCACCGTGCCCGCCGACGGCCTACGTCGGCGCGCGCCCTACGCCGTCTCCTGAGGCCCCCTGAAGCCCATCGGCCCCCGCACCCTGGGCCGTGGTGCCACCGGCCTCTAGAGGCGGCGTTGCCGCGTCCGGAGGTCACGTCCGCACACGCGACAGCGCCCCCAGTCAGCTGACTGGGGGCGCTGTCGCGTGTGACGAGGGTCAGGACTGGTAACCGGCGGAGCGGTACTCGTACTCCCGGTCGTCGTCGCGGTCGCCGTGGTCGCGGCTGAAGTCCCAGCCACCGGCCGCCTCGCGCCCGGGTCGACCACCCACCGCGAAACCGCCGATCTCCTGCCCGCGACGCCAACCACGGAAGTAGCCGGTGGTGTTCTCCGCGAGGCTTGCCGCATCGCGCACTATCCGCAACGGGCGCTCCTCGCGCAGCGGGGAACCAGGGACCAGGTTGGCCTGAGGCACGCGCTTCGGCAGCCCGGCGTTGGTCTCGGCGCCGACCGCGGGGCGGGCGGCCTGCTCTGCGGCCTGCCAGCCGGTGTCGGCCGTGGTCGACCAGTCCAGGTCGGACTCCTCGGCCTGGCCGACGAACCAGGCCGACTTGGCCTGCGCGAAGATCAGCAGGTCACCGTCACCCTCGTCGGCGACGGGCGGCGGCCGGTGCTCGACCGGCGGCGTCCGGCGTTCCAACGGCGGCGTCCGGCGCTCCATCGGCGGCGTCCGCTGCTCCAACGAGGGCGTGCGAGGCTCCATCGGCGGCGTCCGGTGCTCCAACGAGGGCGCCCGGTGCTCCATCGGCGGTGGCGGCCGGTGCTCGGCGCCACGGTCGGGCCGAGGGGCCGGTCGGCCCGCACGAGCGGCCAGCTCCCGGTCGACCAGCCGCAGCGGCGGCGTCTCCAGGTGCGGGTCGGCAGGCGGGTTGAGCCCCTCGCGCAGCGCCCGGTCCGCCAGTGGTGGTGGCTCCACCAGCCGCAGCATGGGTGGCTCCTGCGGCAGGTCGTCCGCCAACCAGGGCGGGGTGACCCGACCGTCGGCCCGGCCCGGGTCGGTCGGGGCCTCGATGCCGCGGCTGCCACCGTACGGGTAGGCCACCGGGTTGTTCGGCGAGCTGTCGGCCGGGTCCTCCGGGTTGTTGACCAGCGGCCAGTTGGCGCGGGAACCGGGAGGTGCGGCCTCCTGACCGGGGCGAGGGGTCGGCACCGGGATGCTGAGATCGGTCGCGCTGAACCCGCCCGTGGGCGGCTCGTCCACCGGGCGTTGCAGGTGGCTCGGCCGGGGCTCGCCGTTCGTCTTGGGGCGGGGCGGGATGACCGTGCGCTGGCGTTCGGCGCGCGCGTTGTTGATCGCGGCAGTGGTCAGCGTCGGCCGGAACGGCTCGCCCGCCTCGGCCGGCGGCACCATGCCGCGCTGTGCCGGTGCGATCGGGGTGATCCCGGGCGGCGGGGGCGGCGGCGAGGAGACCGGGCGGTTGGTCGGACCGTCGATCCGGCTGGGCACCGGCTCGGTGCGGCCAGGAAGCGTGGACGACGGCGGCTTGGCCATCGCGGCCGGGGCCATCGGCGCGGGCGCGACCGGCGGCGGCGTGACCGGAGCCGGGGCGACCGGCGGCGGGCCGAGTGGGCGGGGCGACGCGAGCGGCGCGTTACCGGGGATCGGCTCGGGGCGGCTGCGTCGGCCGACGGCGGGTGCGGGGTCGGC
>NZ_JAKKFI010000116.1 GCF_022230955.1 Micromonospora cabrerizensis | reverse complement strand
GATCGTCGGGGTGGGCGGCGGGGGGGGGGGGCTGGGCGGGGTCGTTGGCAGCATCTCGGGTGGTGGGAAGTGCCAGGGGTGGCTGGAGCTGGGCCTGGCGATGTTGGAGCAGCTTGCCGGGATGTCGACCACGGCGGCCAGCCTGGAGTCGATCGTCCTGGACGAGGGCTTCGGCACGCTGGACGCGGCCACCCTGGACACGGTGGCCGCCACCCTGGAGAACCTGGCCGCCCGGGGCGACCGGATGGTCGGCGTGGTCACCCACGTGCCGGCGCTGGCCGAACGCATCCCGGTCCGGTTCGAGGTGCGCAAGGATGCGCGTTCGGCGCGCGTAGAGCGGACGGGCCGGTGAGCGCGAGGAGTGCAGCGCAGCGGAGCCCCGCAGTCGCGAACGGAAGGCAGGGCCGGTGAGCGACGCCGCGTTCTTCGTCGACTCGTGGGATCCGGCGTACGGGGCGTCGTTCGAGGCGTCCGCTGCCGGGCCGGCCGCGCCGAGCAGCGCGCAGGTCGACGCGGACGCGGAGGTGCCCGCTGTCGACTGGCGGGCGATCGGGGTGCGGTCGGGGGTCCGGGCGCCCGACGTGGTGCTGCTGGTCGACGGGGTGCGCCGCATCGACGCGAGCATCTGGACGGCCGAGACCGACGGCGGGTCGTTTCCCGGGTTGGCCGCCTCGTACGCGGCCGGGGTGGTCCGGTGCGACCTGGGCCGGGGCGCGGCGCAGTTGGCCGGCACCCGGGTCGCGCGGGGTCTGTTCACCGCGAGCCCGTCGGCGCAGGACGTGGTGGCGGGTGCGATCCGGTACCCGGTGCACCGGGTCGGTGGCACCGGTGAGCTGGCGAAGTTGCCGGCCGCGGTGCAGGGCCCGCTGACCGCGCTGGAGGTGGCGGTGTCCGACGCGGCCCGGGTCGACGGTGACCTGCTGGTGGTGGACGGCCCGTTGCGGAGTCGCCGGCAGTTGCCGCGCACCCTGGGTTACATCAAGACCCAGCACAGCCAGTACCTGGATGCCCGGCTGACCGCTGTGGTGACCGGTCTGGCGTCGGGTGAGCGGTCGCCGGTGTTCCGGCTCGGCACCGCCTGGGGTGGCTGGTCGTGGTATCTGCGGTTGCCGGTGGCGGTCGGTGCGCCGTGGGCGGGCATCGTCCGGGTGGAGTGCTCGGCCGAGCTGCCCGTCGAGGCGGCGATCGAGCTGGCCGACCTGTCGCTGGTCACCCTGCCGCGTTTCGCCTCCACCCCGTACAAGGATCCGCGCGCCCCACAGAATCTGGTTCCGATCGCCGGTCTGGAGCGCCGACTGCGTGCCCTGCTCGGTGATTCCCGACTGTTGCACCGCGCGTTGACCGCCGCGGCGCGCGCCGCGCGGTAGACGGGCACGGGTCACGATGGGACGTAAACGGGCGGCTGACCGGGTGGTCGAGCAGGTGGACACCGGGCAGGCCGAACTCGTTCCGGACCCGGACCGGGCGGGCTCGTGGACGCTGCTACTGGACGGCGCGCCGCAGTCGCATGTCGACCTGACCGACCCCACCCACCTGGAATTCGAGTACGTGCGACGGCTGGCCGCCGCCGTGGATCTGATCGCGCCGGCCGGTGAGCCGTTGCGGGTGCTGCATCTGGGCGGTGGGGCCCTGACCCTGCCCCGGTACGTCTCCGCCACCCGGGCCGGGTCGACGCAGCGGGTGTCCGAGGTGGACGGCGCGTTGGTGGAGCTGGTGCGACGGGCGTTGCCGTGGCCGTCGGACGCCCGGCTGCGGGTCCGGGTGGAGGACGCGCGGGCGGTGTTGACCTCCACCCGCGACGCCAGCTACGACGTGGTGGTCGCCGACGTGTTCGCCGGTGCCCGCACCCCGGCTCATCTGACCTCCGTGGAGTACGCGGCGGAGGTGGCCCGGGTGCTCCGCCCCGCGGGGTGGTATCTGGCGAACCTGGCCGACGGCCCACCGCTGCGGCACGCCCGCGCGCAGGTCGCCACGGTCCGATCGGTGCTGCCGCAGGCCTGCCTGGTGGGGGACGCGGCGGTGCTGCGTGGCCGCCGGTACGGCAATCTGGTGCTGGTCGCCGGGCGGGTCACCCCGCCGGTGCCGGAGCTGACCCGACGCGCCGCCGGTGACTGGTTCCCGGGTCGGGTGGTGGCCGGCGACGACCTGGACCGCTTCGCCGGTGGTTCCCCGATCGTCCGGGACGCCGACGCGACGGGCTCCGATCCCCCGCCTCCAGGGCTGTTCTCGGTCCGCCGCTGACCACCACCCGGGCAGCGGCGCGAAACTTTTTTCGCGGTTTGTTGATCCGTTCGGGGCGGTGGCGCGTACCACCGGGCGGCCCACCTCGTGGGCCGGCGTTGGTGACGGACATCCCGGAGGTCTGCATGCATGCGGTGGCGGCCGGTTGGCATGGCGACGCGGTACGCGCGGACTGGTTGTCGGCGCGGTCCTCGTCGCGGCCGACCCCCTCTGCCCGAGGGGTCGACGCGCACGCGACGTCTCGCCAGAATGGTCCGGTGACGCCGCGACCGGCGCCCGGGCGCCATCAGGCGACGTCAACCGAGGCGAGCCACTCCGACCAGTTGATCCGCTTGCTCTACGCCGAGCACGCCGGTCCGTTGCTGATGTTCGTCATGCGTCTCACCGGGGGGGACCGCCAGCGTGCGGAGGACATCGTCCAGGAGACGCTGCTGCGGGCCTGGCGCAACGCGCACCGCCTCGGCACGCAGGGGCAGGGCTCGCTGCGACCCTGGCTGGTCACGGTGGCCCGCCGGATCGCCATCGACGAGCACCGCAGCCAGGAGGCCCGGCCCCCGGAGACGTACGACCGGGACCTCACCGCGTTCGCCGAGGCGGACAGCACCGACCGGGTGTTGCGCACCATGACGGTGGCGGACGCGCTGCGTACTCTCAGTCAGTCGCACCGGGAAATTCTCATCTCGACGTACTTCCGGGGGCGGACGGTGCCGGAGGCCGCCGAGGAGCTGGGGCTACCGCTCGGCACCGCCAAGTCGAGGGTCTACTACGCGCTGCGCGCGCTGCGCACGGCTCTGCAGGAGCGGGGGGTGACAGAATGAGCCGGCCGGACCACATGGACGTCGCGGCGTACGCGCTCGGTGTGCTCGACGAGCAGGATACCGAGCGGTTCGAGGAGCATCTCGCGACCTGCTGGGCGTGTGCGGCGGAGTTGGAGACGATGGTGCCGGTGGTCGGGCTGCTCTCCGACATCGACGGCGAGACGATGATGGCGCTGGAGCAGACGGCGACCGATCCGGCGCTGCTGAACCGGACGCTGGGCGCGGTGCGGACCGACCGTCGCCGTACCCGGTTCCGGCAGATGTTGGCGACCGCCGCCGCGGTGGTGGTCTTCGGCGGGCTGAGCGGGTACGGGTTCGTCAGCGTGACGGACAGCGGGTCGACTCCGGTCGCCGGTCCGACGTCGAACGCACCGATCGACCCGCAGACCAGCGGGCCGACTGCTCCGCCGAGCGGCCCGGGTGTGGGTGGCACGGAGGAGGAGGGCGACCAGGTCGACGCGACCGACCCGACCACGGGCGTGCAGACGACGGTGTTCCTGGTCAAGCGGGAATACGGCACCCGGATCAATTTCAGCCTGCGCAAGCTGCCCGGCCCGCGCGTCTGCCGGCTGGTGGTGGTGCGCAAGAACGCCGACCCCGAGGTGATCTCGACCTGGTCGGTGCCGGAGGGTGGCTACGGCACCAACACCCGCCCGCAGGGGCTTGAGTTGAGCGCTTCGACGTCTGCCCTGGTGAGTGACATCAAACAACTCCAGGTGCAGTCGGTCGACGCCAATGGTGTGGCGAGTCCGCTGGTCACGGTGCCCATGTAGTCTCGCGGACGTTTCGGCGCCGGTCATTGTCACAATGGCCGGCGCCGATCCGTCGTTGTGGAGACCTTTCTCCTGCGGGGGCGTACGCAGCGCCGCCCCGAACGGTTCAATCAAAGAACGTGAAATTGACCACTGTTACTTCTTCAACCTTGACAGCCCACTTCCCGTACCTATGGGTGAACTGCCAAGAATGAGGAGGGCACGTGGCACAGATGAAGCGGACCGTCATCGTCGCGAGCGCGATGGTCGCACTAACGGCCTGCGCTCCCGCAGGTTACGACGGGGCGAACTCGAGCGCGGCCGAGCCGGTCGCCGTCGCCGCGGCCGAGCCCACCGCGTCGGTTGAACCCGAGGCGTCGGCGTCCGCGGAGGCGCCCGCCGCCGACGCGCCGCCCGCGAACGTCGACCTGACCGAGAAGTTGGTCGGCAAGAGCGTCGCCCGGATGGGCAAGGTGGTCACCGACCAGGACGGTTGGATCCTGTACCGCTTCGACAAGGACACCGCCGACCCGCCGTCGTCGAACTGCGTCGACAAGTGCGCCGAGGTGTGGCCCCCGGCGCTGACCGACGGCAACCCGCAGCTCACCGGCGTCTCCGACGACAAGGTCAGCAGCGTGACCCGCCAGGACGGCACCCGTCAGCTGACCGTCGGCGGCTGGCCCGTGTACCGCTACATCGGCGACAAGAAGCCCGGCCAGTGGAAGGGCCAGGCTGTTGGTGGCACCTGGTTCGTGGTCCAGCCGGACGGCAAGAAGAACCTCAGCTGCCTGCCCACCTCCACGCCGAAGGCGGTCGCACCGCCGGCGGCGAGCGGCGCGAACGACGCCGGGGGCTCGGGCTACTCGTACTGAACCGGTACACCACGAGGACGCGGTGGTCGGTCGTCGCCGGGGAGGGCGCGACCGGCCACCGGTTGTACGCGGGACGTCGGCACACCGGTGGTGCCGACGTCCCGCCCGTTCGTGGCAGAGTTGGCGGCGTGACCGAGACTGAACCCGCCGCGACCAGGGTGTTGCGTCCCCCGGTCGGCTATCGGCTGGCTGCCTCGGTGCGCGCGCTCACCTTCAGCCCGTACGACCCGTGCGCACGTATCGCCGCCGGCACCTTCTGGTGGGCCACCCGCACCCCGGACGGCCCCGCCACCCTGGCACTGCGCGCCGCCGGCGGGGAGTTGCTGGCGGAGGGTTACGGTCCGGGCGCCGAGCACGTCCTGGGTCGCGCCGACGCGATCGCCGGGCTGCGCGACGACCTGACCGGCTTCGCCGAGTTGGCCGCGGCACATCCGCTGGTCGCCCGGCTGGCCCGGGAGCACCGAGGGCTCCGGATGCCGGCGACCGGGCAGGTCTTCCCTCGGCTGCTGCGCGCGGTCTTCGAGCAGAAGGTCACCGGCAAGGAGGCGTACCGGGCGTACGCGGCGACCGTGCGGCACTTCCGGGAGCCGGCCCCCGGCCCGCTTCAGCCGCTGCTCCTGCCACCCGAGGCCGCCGCGGTGGCCGCCACCCCGTACTGGGTGTTCCACCCGTTCGGGGTCGAGCAGCGCCGAGCCGACACGCTGCGTCGCGCCGCAGCGCTCGCCGACCGGTTGGAGCGCAGCGCCGACGCCACCGACGCGACCCGCCGGCTGACCGCCATCGCGGGCATCGGTCCGTGGACGGCCGCCGAGGTGGTCCGGATCGCGTACGGGGACCCGGACGCGGTCAGCGTCGGCGACTTCCACATCCCGAACACGGTCGCCTGGGCTCTCGCCGGCGAGCCGCGGGGCGACGACGCCCGGATGTTGGCGCTGCTGGAGCCGTTCCGGGGTCACCGGGGGCGGGTGTGCCTGCTGTTGGAGGCCGCCGGTCTGCGCGCGCCGAAGTACGGCCCGCGCGCGCCGATCCGCTCGTTCGCCGGGTACTGACCCGCACAACGCCGCGGCGGGCGTAAAGGACACCGCACAGCGCCGCGCCGGACGTAAAGGACACCGCTCAGCGCCGCACTGGGCGTAAAGGACGCCGACGCCGGATAAGGCACGCACGAAAACGATGACCCCCGGTTGATCTACCATTCGGCCGTTTGTCGCCGACACGGGGCGATCCGCCCTTTCCGTACCCCGTTGTTGCGATCGTTCGCGCACCTCCAGGGGCCTGGCGCGCCCATAGAAATGCATTGACAACAAATCGATGTCGGCTTACGTCTGATTTATTGCCATACGACAACTACCCACAGTTAATGCTTGACTGTTCTATGTGGAGCTACCTAAGGTTTTGACCATCCATTTTTCACGGCGAGCTGGAGGTTCGCGGATGAGTCATGCCCTTTTCAACAAATTGCACAGCGGTTGGAAAAAGAAATTGAGCGCCGTCGCGGTGTCGGCCCTTGCCGCCGCCACGCTGCCCACCCTGGCCACGCCGGCCCAGGCCGCACCGCCGAACGCGCCGAGCGCCGCGGTGAACTGCGGGACGCAGCAGATGGACGAAGCAGCGGCGATGGCCACGGCTCGCGCCTGCGGCACGGCGGTGGAGAATCTGGCTGGTCGTTCGGAGACCACCGACGTCTTCGCCAACCCCGACGGCACCTGGACGGCCAAGATCCACGCCGGACCGGTGCGGATGCGCGACGCCAAGGGCGCGCTGATCCCCATCGACCTCACCATGCGCGCGGGGGCGGACGGTTCGGTCGCACCGGTGGCCCATCCGGCGGGTCTACGCCTCTCCGGCCCGGTGGAGGCGGGCGAGCACGACGTGCTCAGCATCGTGGTCGGCGGCAAGAACGTCAGCATCGGGTGGAACGGCAAACTGCCGAAGCCGGTGCTGACCGGCAACCGGGCCGTCTACCAGGAGGTACGCCCGGGTGTCGACCTGGTGGTCGAGGCGACCCGCACCTCGGTGGAGCAGTTCTTCATCGTGAAGAGCCCGGCCGCGGCGGAGCACGTCGCCGAACTGCAACTGCCGGTGCGGGCCACCGGGCTGACGACCAAGGCCGACGGCAACGGTGGTCTGCTCTTCGTCGACGCCGCCGGCACGACGGTGGGGACGCTCCCGACCCCGGAGATGTGGGACTCGGCGATCGACCCGACCACCGGCAGCCCCAAGCGGCAGATCCGGATCCCCACCCGGCAGACCAGCCGTAGCGCTGGCGTGACGGATCTGACCCTCGCGCCGGACAGGTCGTTCTTCACCGACCCGGCGACGGTCTACCCGGTGACGGTGGACCCGCAGATCAACCCGTTGGGCGTCAGCTTCGACACCTACGTGCGGGAGAACGACACCGTCGGCCGCTCCGGCTCGAACGACCTCCAGATCGGCCTGACCAGCGGCAACGTCGCCCGCTCGTTCATCCACTGGAACACCGCGCCGCTGGTGGGCCGGCAGGTCCTCTCCGGCACCTTCTACTTCTACAACTGGTTCTCGCAGTCCTGCACCGCCGCGCAGTGGGAGATGTGGACGACCGACGCGGCGAACGCCAACAGCCGGTGGGGCAACCAGCCGGCGTGGCGCAACCGCGAGGTGACCAGCACCGCGACGAAGGGACACAACTCGTCCTGCGCCGACGGCTGGGTGTCGGTCAGCGGCACCTCGTTCCTCCAGCGGGCCGTGGGAGCCGGCAAGTCGACGTCGCCCATGGGTCTGCGGGCCACCGACGAGACCTCGGTGAACAGCATCGGCTTCAAGCAGTTCCGCTCCAGCCAGCCGTCCGAGCCGGAGCAGCAGGGCCAGCAGCCCTACGCGGTGGTGAACTACAACAGCTACCCGAACGCGCTGGACCCGCTGAAGTTGCAGCCGGGTGACGCGGCCGAGACGGAGACCCGGACGCCGACCATGCGCGGTGTCTTCAGCGACCCGGACGGCGGCACCGGCCGGGTCGACTACGAGGTCTACGACCGGACCGGCGCCACGCTCAAGACGTCGGGGTCCGGGTCGACCGTCGCCAACGGCAGCGAGTCGAACTGGGCCGTGCCGTCGGGCAAGCTGGACGCGAACACCACCTACCGGTGGCGGGCCCGTGGCCACGACGGCAGCCTCGCCGGCCCGTGGTCCGGCTGGCGCTTCATGACCACCTCCGACGGGTCACCCGTCGGCGACCAGGGTCGGTTCTCCTTCCAGGACCAGAACCTGACCGACAAGCTGCAACTGCGCGTCAACGTCGCCAACGGCAACCTCCTGCTCAAGGCCACCGACCTCCAGATCCACGGCACCGGCACGGATCTGATGGTGGACCGTTACTACAACTCCCGGTCCACCAGGGTGTCCAGCCTCGGCAAGGGCTGGAGCCTGGGCACCGCCCAGGACGTCAAGCTGACGTTCTCCTCGTCCGACCACTCCACGTCGGACGTCACCTACCAGGCGCCGAGCGGGTTCACCGCGAAGTTCATCAACTCCGCGGCCAACAGCTGGCGTACCCCGCCGAGCCTGGACGCGAAGCTGACCCGCAACACCTCGACCGGCGAGTTCCGGCTGAAGTTCGACAAGAGCGAGGGCAGCTTCTACTTCGCCGACTCCACCGGCCGGCTGCTGCGTACCCAGGACAAGAACGACAACAAGATCACCTTCGGGTACAACGCGTCCGGCAACGTCGACACGATCACCGACACCCAGAGCCGGGTCGTCCGGCTGGCCTACACGAATGACCGGCTGACCTCGGTGTCCGACCCGACGGGCCGGCAGGTTCTGTTCACCTACAACTCCGCCAAGGACCTGGAGACGGTCACCGACGCCGCCGGCGGCGTGAGCCACTTCGAGTACAACGCCGACCGCCTGTCCAAGATCACTACGCCGGGTGGTCGGGTCACCAACCTGGGCTACGAGCCCGACTCGTCGCGGATGCTGGACTACTACGAGCAGGTCAACCCGGGCGGCACTCCCGCGGAGGCCCGGTACGTCTTCACCTACTCGGCGGGCACGACGAAGGTGACCAGCCCCAACGGCCACGTCACCTCGGACACCTCCGACGGGATCACCACCCACACGTACGAGACCCGGGACCGCATCACCAAGGTCACCGACGCGCTCGGCCACGGGCGGTCGAAGAAGTACAACGCCAACGACAACGTCGAGACGTTGACCGACTCCCTGACCAACACCACCACCTTCGAGTACGACCCGAACACCAACAACATGACGTCGGCCGGCATCGCCACCGGCGCCAAGTCCACCATGAGTTACAGCAACACCTCGCACCCCTACTCGCCCAGTGGTGGGGCGGACGCCCAGGGCAACACCCTGGCCTTCTCGTACGACGCGGCCGGCAACAAGACCGCGACCGAGAGTTCGCAGTACCCGGGGCAGAAGATCGACGAGCTGGACTACAACGACAACGGCACCGTCAACTGGCGCGAGGACGCCAAGGACGTCCGCACCAACTACACCTACGACGCCAAGGGCAACCTGACCAAGGTCGACAACCCCGCTCCGCTGGGGGACGTCACCATCGTTCCCGACACGCTGTCCCGGATGCGGGAGGAGACCGACGGCAAGGGACAGAAGAACGTCTACGACTACGACAATCTCGACCGGGTCAAGAAGATCACCTTCCAGGACGGCAAGACGGTGCAGTACACCTACGACGCCGACGGCAACCTGAAGGAGATCATCGACCCCAGCGGCCTCACCGTGCTGACCTACGACGGGTTCGGTCGCCCCACCGGCAAGACGTCCCCCGGGGCCGGCACGATCACGTACGGCTACGACCGCAACGGGAACCTCACCACGTTCGTCGACTCGGGCGGCACGGTGACGTACACCTACGACCAGGTGAACCTGCTCAAGTCGGTGCAGGAGCCCGGCGCGCCGAAGGCCGTCACGTTCTCCTACGACGACAACAACCGCCGCCGGTTCATGTACCTGCCGACGACGCCGCAGATCACCGTGGAGATGAAGTACGACAAGGCAGGTCGCCAGACCTCCATCGTCGCCACCAACGACTCCACCTCGGCGAAACTGTCGACCTTCACCTACGACTACACCAAGGCCGGCGTCGACACCACGCTGAAGCAGACGTCGACCGACTCCTCCGGCACCACCAGCTACGCCTACGACAAGCTCAACCGGTTGAAGAGCGCCAGCGGGCCGGGGTCGTTCGCCCGTAGCTACGACTACGACAGCAACTACAACCGCACGTCGAAGACGGAGAACGGCAGCACCACGTCCTACTCCTACAACAACGCCCACCAGCTCACCGACGCCGGCTCGACCAGCTACTCGTACGACAACAACGGCAACCTGACGAGCACCTCGTCCGGGTGGGCGCTCTCGTACAACACGATGGACCAGAGCACGTCGATCACCAAGCCGGGCGGAACGCCACTGAGCCCGATGACCTACGGCGGCATCTCCCAGAACGAGCGGCGGACGGCGGGCACCACCTCGTTCAGCAGCTCGGCACTGGGCGTCAACTCGGTGACCTCCCCGGCCGGCGCGGCCGTTCCGGTCGGTGCCGACTCGGTCAACCCCGCGGCGGGCACCACCCACCACTACACCCGCGACAACACCGGCGGGCTGATCAGCCTGCGGACGAACGGCGCACGCTACTACTACCTGGTCGACGGGCTCGGCTCGGTCGTCGGCCTGGTGAACAGCTCCGCCACCAAGGTCAACTCCTACAGCTACGACCCGTACGGCGTCCAGCTGTCCGCCAGTCAGCAGATCGCCAACCCGTGGCGCTACGTCTCGGGCCACTACGACGGCTCCACCGGGCTCACCAAGTTCGGCGCCCGTTACTACGACCCGGGGCTGGGCCGGTTCACCCAGCGCGATCCGAGTGGCAAGGATCTTCCGTACACCTATGCCAGCGCCGACCCGGCCAACAACGCGGACCCATCAGGCCTGCTGACCGAATCGGCGGCTCTGGAGTTCTGCTTCGCCGTCTGCCTCTCGGTCGGTTACGCCAGTGACGACCAGGGCAACAGTGGGTTCAACTTCAGCTACGGCGTGGGCATCGGCACGGGGCCGGGCGTCAACTACACCGCTCAACCGGGCTCGCTGCAGGAGGGCATGGGCGCCAGCGGCTCCTGCGCGGCGGGGCCGGTAGGGGGATCGGTGAGCGAGGACCTGGAGGGTAACGACACCTACGGTTATGCCGCCAGCACCGGTGCCGGCTGCAGTCTGGGTATGCAGCACCAGTTCTGAGCATCGGGTTCGGTCAGGTGAAACTCGGCGGAGGGTCCGGAACGTCCGGGCCCTCCGCCGCTCGTCTCAGCGCCGCCGCTTGAGCATGATGTAGCCGAGGAAGACGGCCAGGAGGAGGAAGATGACGACGCCGATCGCCGTGACCGATCCGGAGACCGGCGTCTTCTTGTCCGCCAGCAGGTCAGTCGCCGCGAGGGACAGGTCGGATGCCAACAGCTCTCTCATTGATCCTCCTCAGTGGACGCTGGCCATCTTCTACCCCGCCTCCTCGGTTCTCACACCACCGCAGCGCAACCGGCGCGCAACCGTGCGTCAGGGGCTCGCGCAGAGCCGGCGCAGGGTACGACCGAGCCACCAGGCGTACGTGTGCTGCACCGCCCGGACAGCCGGGCCGCCGGCACGGGTGAACCAGCGGGCCGGGAGGCTGAACGCGCGTACCTCGAACCAGACCGTGCCGTCGGCCTCGCGGCCGACCACGAACGCCTCCTCGCCCCGCTCCGGATGCCCGGTCAGGCTTCCGTAGCCGAAGCCCGCGAGGGTCGTCGACTCCTCGCTCCAGATCACCCGACACGGCCCCCAGACACGGGCCGGGCCGAGGCCCAGGCCAGCACTGACCAGCACCCCCTCGGTGGCGCGTGCGGCGGTGGTGCGCATCCGGACCCCGGCGGCGCGGTGCAGCCGCCAGCTCAGCACCGCCTCGGCCGCCGTGTCGAAGCAGCCCGCCGGCAACGGGTACCGGTGGCGCAGGTGGTGGTAGCCGCCGGGCAGCGGCCCGTGCCGGGTCCGCCCCACCTCCGGGTACGTCAGCTCGGCCACCACTCCCCCTCGTCTCGGCTGGACACGGGCCAGCGTACGGCCGCCGTGGGTGGGGCCGCGCGACGACGACACCGGCGGTCGTGGTGTGCTGCCCCGATGAGCGTCGAGGCGAGCATCGTCCCGGCCGGTGTCGCGGACGCCGGCGAGATCCTCACCGTGCAGCGGGCCGCGTACCTGACCGAGGCACAGCACTACGGTGACCCGTTCCTGCCGCCGCTGACCGAGACCCTGAACGAGGTCCGGGCGGCGTTGACCGGCCCGGGCATCGTTCTCGCGGCCCGGCTGGGGCCCCGACTGGTCGGCTCTGTGAGAGCCCACCTGGCCGGGGACACCGCGCACGTCGGGCGCCTCTCGGTGGCCCCGGACCAGCAGGGTCAGGGGGTCGGCGCGCGGCTGCTCACCGCGATCGAGGTGGCCTGCGCCGGCCGGGTGGCCCTGTTCACCCTCTTCACCGGCGGGGACAGCGCGCGCAACCTGCGGCTGTACGAGCGGCACGGCTACCGGATCGTGGCGCACCGGCCGGACCCGAACGGCATCCGGTTGGCGGTGCTGGAGAAGCCGGCGGTCAGCCCTGCTCGCTCCGACGCCTGAGCCCGTCGGCCTCCAGACGCAGGTAGCGCCGGAGCAGGTCGCCGTAGAGCCAACCGATCACGCCGGCCAGCGGCCCGGACTGGGCGATGGCCAGCTCGACCCGGGTGCGCCCGTCGGGCAGCGGCAGCAGTCGGTGCTCGCCGCGGGTGCGTACCCCCGGGGTGTGCGAGACCCAGGCGAAATCCCGGCCCTCGGTCAGCTCGGTGACCCGCCACACCGCCGGCCGCAGCTTCGGCTGGGTCAACCGGGCCGTCGCGCCGACGGCGAGCGGCCCCGGCTCCCCCCGTTCGGCCCGCGACACCGAGGCCGTCCACTCCGGCCAGCGCGGCACGTCGACCAGCACCGCCCACACCTGCTCGACGTCGGCGGCGATCTCCGTGTCTGCCTCGAACCGCATCACGTCCCCCTCCCGGCGGCGCCATCCGGCGCCTGCCACGCATGCAGACGAGGCTGCCGGGTTGATCGTGACTCCGGCATCCACCGGGTGGCCGATCATCGGCCGGGCCGCGCACGGGCCGGCGAGCGGGGATCAGGCCGCCTCGCGCAGGTCGGCCAGGCTCAGCGGGGTATGCCGGCGCAACAGCTCCTCCAACTCCGGCACCGAACCGACCTCGCCGAGCACGTTGCGGCCGCCGCCGAACCGCTCGGGGTAACGCCGGGTCAGCCGGTAGCGGTAGCGGCCCCGGATCAGCTCGACGCTCACCCGCCACCGCCCGCAGCAGTCACAGACCCACTCGGACACCCCGCGAAAGTAGCTCTGACCTGCGGTTATCCGATTCGGTCGGTCGTGACGAGCAGCGCAGCGACGGACACGCCACCCCGGTGCTCACGGTGATCTGCCTCACGACTGTCGGCACCGTCTGATTGACTGGCGCCGTGGACCTGCCGATCAACCCGCCGGTCGAGCCGATGCTGGCCAAGAGCGTGCCCAAGCTGCCCACCACCCCCGGGGTGACCTACGAGCCCAAGTGGGACGGGTTCCGGTGCATCGTGTTCCGCGACGGCGACGAGGTCGAGCTGTCCAGCCGGGGCGGCAAGTCGATGACGCGCTACTTCCCCGAGGTGGTCGAGCAGGCCCGCCGGCAGCTGCCCGAGCGGTGCGCGGTCGACGGCGAGCTGATCGTGATCCGGCGCGACGGGCCGAGCGGCCAGCCGCGGCTGGATTTCGAGCTGCTGGCCCAGCGCGTCCACCCGGCCGCGTCGCGGGTGAAGATGCTGGCCGAGACCACGCCGGCCGACTTCGTCGCGTTCGACCTGTTGGCGATCGGCGACGAGGCGCTGCTCGACCAGCCCTACCCGCGCCGCCGGCAGCGGTTGGTCGAGGCGCTGGCCGGGGTGCGACCGCCGGTGCACGTCACCCAGGTCACCACCGATCCGGAGACGGCGCGCCGCTGGTTCGACGTGTTCGAGGGAGCCGGGCTGGACGGGCTGATCGTCAAGCCGGCCGACCTGCCGTACGAGCCGGGCAAACGGCTGATGTTCAAGGTCAAGCACGCCCGCACCGCCGACGCCGTGGTGGCCGGGTTCCGCTGGCACAAGTCCGGCCCGGTGGTGGGCTCGCTGCTGCTCGGCCTCTACGACGACTCCGGGGTCCTGCACCACGTGGGCGTGAGCGCGTCGTTCAGCATGGCCCGCCGCGCCGAGCTGCTGGACGAGCTGGCGCCCTACCGGGACACCGGAGGCGAGCACCCGTGGGTGCACGGCGACCACGAACGCGGCCAACGCATCCCGGGCGGGGTGAGCCGGTGGACCGGCACGAAGAACCTGGAGTGGGAGCCGGTGCGCCCGGAGCTGGTGGTCGAGGTGGGCTACGACGCGATGGAGGGCGAGCGGTTCCGGCACACCGCCCAGTTCGTCCGCTGGCGCCCGGACCGCGACCCCCGCTCCTGCCGCTACGACCAGCTCGACCGCCCGATCCGCTTCGATGTGGACCAGGTGCTGCGCGGCGACCCGACGGCCACCGTGGACCGAGCCGCCAGCGGTCCGGCGTAACCTGGCCGTCGACTCGATCCCGGAGGACCACGTGACCCGCACCGCCTCTCAGCCCCGGATGGTGACCACCCGCCGGGTCCGTCGGCACCTGGCCGCCTTCGTGGCGGCCGCGCTGCTCACCGCCGGCTGCACGCTGCCGGCGTTCGCGCCGCGCACCGAGGTGGAGGGTGCCGCCGCCGCCCCGACCGGGAGCGCCCCGAACTGGCGGCCCTGCCCGGAGGTGCCCGACGAACTGGTCGGGCGCGGCGCACCGGACATGCGCTACGAGTGCGCACGCATCCAGGTGCCCCGCGACTGGGGCACCGGCGCCGGGGCGAGCGCCGGCCCGGGCGCCGGGCAGACCTTCGAGATCGCCCTGCTGCGGGCCCGGTCCACCAAGCAGCGCGACCGGGTCGGCTCGTTGGTGGTCAACCCGGGCGGCCCGGGCGGCTCCGGCGTCGACACCGCCGTCTACCTGTCCTTCGGCCCCCAGTTCGGCGGGCTGCCCGCCTCGATCACCGAGCGTTTCGACATCGTCGGCTTCGACCCGCGCGGCGTCTCCCGGTCCAGCCCGGTGAAGTGCATCTCCGACGCCGACCTGGACGCCAGCTTCGGCTTCGACCCCGACCCGACGAGCCAGTCGGCGTTCGACGGCTTCGTCGGCCTGAGTCAGCGGATCGGGCGTGGCTGCGGCGACCGCTACGGCGACCAGTTGCCGCTGTACGGCACCGAACAGGCCGCCCGCGACATGGACGCGGTGCGCGCCGCCGTGGGCGACGACAAGCTCACCTACCTCGGCTACTCGTACGGCACCCTGCTCGGCGCCACGTACGCCCAGCTCTACCCGCAGCGGGTGCGGGCGCTGGTGCTCGACGGCGCGGTCGACCCGCAGCAGCGGCTGGTGGAGGGTTCGGAGAGCCAGGCCCGCGGCTTCGAGCGGGCCTTCACCAACTTCACCCGCTGGTGCACGGCGAACGCCGACCGCTGCCCGATCGCCCCGGACGCACGCGCCGCGGTCACCTCGGCCATCGACAAGGCCAAGGTCTCCCCGGCACGGGGCGCCGACGGCCGGGATGCCACCGCCGGCTGGGTGTTCTACGCGGTCATCTCCTCGCTCTACACCGAATCCGGTTGGCAGGAGCTGGCCCAGGCGGTCGACCGGCTGGCCGAGGGCGACCCGAAGGACGTGTTCCGGCTCGCCGACGCGTACGCCGGCCGAGCCGACGACGGACACTACTCGAACCTGTTCGACGCCAACCTGGCCATCAACTGCGCCGACGAGACGGAGAAGCCGAGCCGGGAGCAGATCCGGCAGTTGCAGTCGGAGTGGCGTGGAAAATACCCGCTGTTCGGGCCGGCGCTGGCGGTCGGCATGTTGAGCTGCGTCGAGTGGCCCGGCGGGCGTGACCCCTACCCGACCGGGAAGGCCAACGGCGCGCCGCCGATCGTGGTGGTCGGCACCACCGGAGACCCCGCGACACCGTACGAGCAGACGCCGCGGCTCGCCTCGATGCTGGGCGTCGGCCGGGTGCTCACCTGGGAGGGTGAGGGGCACACCGCCTACCCGCAGACGTCCTGCATCACCAACGCGGTCGACGCGTACCTGCTCGACCTGACCGTGCCGCGCGAGGGCCTGCGCTGCCCGGCCCGCTGACCGGCTGGATCGGGGGCAGCGGTGGCACCTCGATCCCCTGCCGGGCGGCCATCTCCTCCAGCAGCGCCCGCATCCGGCGCACGTCGGCCTTGAGCTGCTCCTGCTCCTCGTGCACGAACGCGTCGTCGTCGACGATGAGCCGGCTCGCGAAGTGTGCCGTGATCAGCGGGATGACCAGCAGCACCATGGTCGAGATGAGCAGCGCGGCGAGCGTACGACCCGCCCAGGTCGTCGGCGAGATGTCGCCGTACCCGACGGTCGAGGCGGTGACCACCGCCCACCAGACGGCGTCCGCCGGGCTGCGGTGCTCGACCTCCCCGTAGATGACCCCGGCCACCACGATCATCAGCAGGTACGAGGTGATCAGCGTGCGGGGTGAGTTCGCGAACCACACCAACGCCCGATAGATCCACCGGAACGGCAGCAGCAGGAGTTCCATGCCGCTCATGCTGCCCGGTGGCGACAACCGCCACCGACCCATCCGTCGACGTCGCTGTGCCAGGCTCACCGGCATGACCGACGTGACCTACCGGGAGGCGGTCCGGGCCGACCTTCCCGCCGTCATCGCCCTGCTCGCCGACGACGTCCTGGGCAGGGCCCGCGAAGCGCACCGCTTCTATCTGGGCCTCGGCTTCGTGGCCAGCCACGAGGGCATGAAGCTGGCGCTCTGACCCGCCCCGGGGCCCGTGGAGCAGCGCCCACGGACCACGGAGGGTCAGCCGTCGACCAGGCGACCGTCGCGCAGCACGAGCACCCGGTCGGCGAGGTCGATCAGGGCCGGGTCGTGCGTCGCCACCAGGGCCGTCATGCCACGGGCGTGCACCACCGCGCGCAGCAGGTCCATGATGGAACGTGCGGTTTCCGAGTCGAGCTGACCGGTGGGTTCGTCGGCGATGAGCAGGTCCGGCTCGTTGGCCAGCGCACGCGCCACCGCGACCCGCTGCTGCTGCCCACCGGAGAGTTCGTAGGGCCGCTGCGCCGCGTGCCCACCGAGGCCGACCAGCTCCAGCAGCACCGCGACCCGCTGCTCGCGCTCCGCGGCGGGCACCTGCGCCAGCCGCAACGGCACTCCGACGTTCTCGGCGGCGGAGAGGATCGGCACCAGCCCGAAGGTCTGGAACACGAACCCGACGGTGCCCCGGCGCAGCCGCAACAGCTCGGCCTCTCCCGCCGAGGTGACGTCGTGCCCGGCCACCACCACCTGACCGCTGTCCGGCCGGTCCAGCCCGCCGATCAGGTTCAGCAGGGTGGTCTTGCCGGCTCCGGACCGGCCCCGGATGGCGACCAACTCGCCCCGGTTGGCCGTGAACGAGACGTCCTGCACCGCGTGTACGGCGTGCTCGCCCCGGCCGAAGGTCCGGCTGACGCCACTGACCCGGACCACCTCGGCGGGGTGGGCCGAGGGCACACCGCCGAACCCGGCCGCGCCGGTCACCACCATGTCCTGCCGGCTCATGCCCGTGCCCCCTGCTCGTCCGAGGCCCGGTCACCGGGCCGTACCTGCACGTGGTCCGGCTCCAGGTCGAGCCGGACCCGTTCCTTCAGCGCGAGCGCGTCGACGAACGCGGCCGGCAGCTGCATCCGGCCGTTCCGGTCCAGCACCGCGTACTCCTCGCTGACCAGCTCGGTGTTGCCGTCCGCGTCGATCCGGGCGGTCCGGCGTACCTCGGAGGCGGTCCGACCGTCGCGGATCGCGACGGTCCGGCGGACCTGCGTGGCCACGGCGTGGTCGTGGGTGACGACCACGATGGTCACGCCCAGCTCGGCGTTGATGGTGCGCAGCGCCGCGAAGACCTCCGCGCCGGTCGCCTCGTCCAGTTCGCCGGTCGGCTCGTCGGCGAAGAGCACCTCCGGATCGTTGGCCACGGCCACCGCGACCGCGCACCGCTGCTGCTCGCCACCGCTGAGCTGCCCCGGCCGCCGGTCGGCGCAGTAGCCCACGCCGACCATGTCGAGCAGTTCCCGGGCTCGCTGCCGCCGGGCCTTGCCGCTGAGCTTGCCGGCCAGCTGCATCGGCAGCTCGACGTTCTCCAGCGCGCTCAGATACGGCAGCAGGTTACGGCCGGTCTGTTGCCAGACGAACCCGACCAACTCCCGCCGGTAGCTCAGCCGGCGCTTCGCGGACAGCGAGAGCAGATCGTAGTCGGCCACACGGGCGATGCCGGCGGTCGGCGTGTCCAGGCCGGAGAGGATGTTGAGCAGGGTCGACTTGCCCGAGCCGGAGGCACCGACGATCGCCACCAGCTCACCCCGGTCGATGACCAGGTCGAGCCCCTGCAGGGCGACCACCTCCACCCCCTCGGTCTTGAAGATGCGCACCAGGCCGTCGCAGACGATGTGCCCGCGCAGGCGGTCCTGCCCGCCGGCCCGCTCGGCGGCGCGAAGCGCGGCCCGCTGTTGCAGGGCGGCCAGGTCCGGCACCAGTGGAGTCTGGGCGGTAGCGGTCATCTCAGCTCTCCTCTCCGAGCCGAAGCACCTCACCGAGGCGCAACCGGCGGTTGTTCAGGGCCTCGACGGCGACCGCGAAGCCGAGGGCGATCGCCCCGAGCGCGAGCACCGCGGCGACCAGGCTGGGCTCGAAGGCCACCTGGACCGGCACACCACTGGTGAACGCGGACAGGCCGAGCACCGGGTTGAGCAGCAGGGGCAGCACCGCACCGACCAGCGCACCGGTCAGCACCGACACCGCGACCAGCGGCGTCAACTCGACCAGCAGCAGCCCCCGCCACTGCCGGCGGGACAGGCCGAGGGTACGCAGCCGGGACAGCACCTGGCCCCGGGCGCGGGCACCGGCCAGCACGGTGAACGCGATGGCCAGCAGTCCGAGCACGGTGCCGCCGACGGCGCCGGCCACGAACCCGAAGGCCAGCACCCCGTTCGCCCCGCCGTTGCCGAGATCCCGGCGGACGTCCGCGCGGGTGTCGACGGTGACCCCGATCGGGCGTTCCCGACCGGTGACTGTCCCGTCGCGT
Organism: Micromonospora cabrerizensis; assembly: GCF_022230955.1. GTDB lineage: Bacteria > Actinomycetota > Actinomycetes > Mycobacteriales > Micromonosporaceae > Micromonospora > Micromonospora cabrerizensis. The sequence continues at coordinate 57,247 of NZ_JAKKFI010000116.1, read as the reverse complement.
TGGTAGCGTTCCTGCCCCTGGTCACCGGCGACGCGCAGCGCCTCGGCGTCCAGCGGGTCCCCGGCGATGAGCAGGCTGGTCGGCACGGGTGTGGTGGTGCGCTCCGGCAACGCCTGCCAGGGCAGGATCACGAACCGGCTGGCGTCCGCCGACAACAGCGGGAAGCCCTCCTCGGTGCCGGCCACCCGGAACTCGTAGCGCTGGCCCTGCACGGAGATGAAGGCCGAGTCGTCCAGGCCGGCCTTGGCCAGGTCGGCGGCGACCGCCGGGGAGACGATCGCCGGCAGCGGGCCCGGGCCGGGCCGGGCGGTGAGCAGGGTGGGCGGCACCGGCAGGTCGACCTCGGATTCGCGGGCCACCGCGTCCAGCCCCGAGCCGTCGACCAGGAGCACGTCGGTCTGCGCGACCCGCGCGTCGGTGCCGATCTCGTCGGCCGCCAGCCGCTCGTCGGACTGGAACAGCACCCGGGTGACGGCCTGCACCCCCGGCAGACGGCCCAGCTCGTCGACGGTGTCGGGCGCGAACCGCTCCCCGCGGATCACCGCGTCGGCGGGCACGATCTGCGCGGCGGCCCGTTCCCGGCTCGCGTCGACTCCGGCGGCGACGACCGCGCAGAACGCCGCGGTGCCGATCGCCAGCACCACGACGACCAGCGGGGTGGCGACGGCGGACCGGCCGGCCCGCGCCGTGCCGAGGAAGGCCACGCTGCCCCGGGTCCGCGCGGCAAGCCGGCTGACCAGCAGCAACGGCCAGGGGTACGCCCGCAGCGCGAGCACCGCCGCCGCCACCGCGAGCAGCACCGGCACCGACACGAGCAGTGGGTCCACCTCGCCGAGGGTGAGGCCACGTCGGCGCAGCAGCACCGCGGCGAGCCCGGCCAGCAGCAGCAGGGAGACCTCGACGGTGAGCCGACGAGCCGAGGGGCGCACCCGGATCAGGTCACTGCGGGCCGCCCCACCGACCGGTACGGCCAGCGTCGCCAACGGCAGTGCCAGCGTGACCAGCACCGTCGCCGCGATGGCGTACGGCGTGGTCGGGTCCGGCGCGCCGGGCAACAGCGTGCCCAGCCACCAGCCCAGCGCGGCGGCGACCGGCACCACCAGCAGCGATTCGGCGAGGCTGCGCCGGGCACCGGCGGTGGCCGCGCCACCACGGGCGCGCAGCAGCGCGAACTCCGAGCGGCGCCGTCGGGTGGCGAGGCTGGCCGCGAGCACGATGAGCCCGGCCAGAGTGGCCAGCACCCCGGCGGCGATCACCGCCAGCAGGGTCCGGGCGGCATCGACCTGGGCGGCGAACGCGCGCAACGGGACGTCGACGCCCTGGGTCAACGTGAGGTCCTGCGGCCGGGTGCGCTGCATCGTCTGCAGACCGTCGATCATCTGGTCCAGCTCGCGGGCGTCGATCCGGTTGGCGCCCAGGCGGTATCGCCAGGTGGACTGGATCGGCCAGCCCGCCGCGGCCCGCTTGTTGAGGGCCGACTGGGCGACCACGCCGACGACGGTGAGCGGCTGGCCGTCCCCGAGCGGTTCGGTGATCCGCAACAGCGGCGGCAGACCGTCCCAGATGCCGTTCTCGCGGTCGGCGGGGCGGAACAGCCCGGACACCACCATCGGGGCGGCATCGGACAGCCTGCCCTTGTCGTCGGCGTTGCCGATCCGCAGGGCGCTGCCGGTACGCAGGTTGAGCTTGCCGGCCACCTCGACGTCGAGCGCCACCTCGATCGGTCGCTCGGGGACGTACGTCTCGCTCGGCCACGCCCCCTCGACGAGGGTGCTCTCGCGCTGGATGTCGGGCGTGGACCGCAGGCCCAGGTCGACCAGCAGGTTGCGGGCCGCGAGATCCGGTCCGACCACGCGGGCCGGCGCTGTTTCCACGGCGTACCACCGTTCGGCCACCGCTGACCGCACCTGCGGCGGCATGTCCGCGGCCAGGCTGTCGAACCGCTGGGCGGCACCGCCCATCGCCGTGTTCTTGGAGCTGGCGGCATCCACGGGGGTGGCATAGGAGATGTCCCGGCGGGCGGGTGCCTCACTGCTCAGCTGCGCCCGCAGGCCCTGTGCGGCGAGCCGGTTGACCAACCGGGGCACCCCACTGATGAGCAGCGTGACCACCAGGGTCAGCACCGCCAGGAGCAGAAACTGCCCGCCGTACGCCCGGACCCGCCGGACGGCAGCGCCGACGCTCATCGTTCTCCCCCGATTCGCAGCTGCACCGCCGCCACCCGCTGACGGATGCCGATGGCGATGAACGCGCTGAAGGCGAGCGCCGCCAGCAGCAGGCCGACCGCGGTGAGGCCGATCGGCACCCACGGCAGCGCGAACGTCGCCGGGGGGATCGGCCGGCCGGCGGCCGGGGTGAGGATGACCAGTGGGGCCATGGTGGCGCCGACGCCGGCACCGAGTAACAACCCCACCCCCACGCCGATGCCGGCGAGGAACGTCTGTTCGGCCAACAGCGCCCGGGCCAGCAGTCGAGGCGTGGCGCCGAGGGTGTGCAGCACCGCGAACTCGCCGAGACGGTGTCGCGCGGTGGCCCACACGTCCACCATCAGGCCGACGAGGGCGAGCAGCACCGCGCCGAGCGCGGCGGCGAGCATCCCGGTACGCGAACCCTGCCAGTACGGGTCCCCGGCGGCCGACTCGTACACCGCTTCCCGGTTGAGCACGGTGACGCCCGGCAGCTCGCCGGCCGCCCGGGAGGCGGCCGTCGCGTCGTCGGCGCCGATCCACCACTCCGGTACGGGCCGCACCGCGCCACTGCCCCGGACCAGCGTGTCGACCGCCGCGGGCAGGTCCAGCAGCACGCCTTCCCCGGTGGTGCTCGGCACGGCATTCAGCTCGCCGACCAGCTGCACCGGCAGCGTCGCCCCGGAGAGCGTCAGGGCGACGGTGTCGCCGACGCGCAGGCTCAGTGCGTCGCGGACCCCGGGGGTCATGAGCACCGCCACGGGCTTGCTCTCCCCGCCCGGCACGATCGTGAACCGGGTGGGTGGCTGGTACAGGAACTGCCCGCCGGGGATCACGTCCACCGGGTGGACCGCGGCGAACCCGGTGGGTGTGGTCTGCACCGGCGTGGGCTTCTCGCCGGGGGCCGTCATCGTCCAGTCACCGCTGAGCCCGGCGGGCCCGGTGGTGCCGTCGGCGTTGACCACCGTCAACCCGTCCAGCTGGAGTCGGTAGGCGTTGCCGGCAGCCAGCCCACCGTCGGCTTCGAACCCGGTCAGCCGCAGCCGCGCCCCGCGCACGTCGGGCAGCTCGACGGTGAACCGGGTGGCTCGACCGTCGCTGGCGGAGTTGGCGGCCGGCAGCCGCAGGGCGAGCCCGTCGGAGCTGGTGACCAACAGCGTCACCGCGACCTGAACGGGCCGGCTCGCGTTGCTCACCGGGGTACGGACCGTTCCGGTGATCGCGCGGGCGTCGGCGGGCAACTCGACGCCTGCGAAGGCTCCCCGTACCCTGACCATCCGCTCGTACTGCGCCGACGCGGGTCCGTCGCTCAGGCGGTCGGCGAGACGGACGACGCCGGCGGCGCTGGCCGCGTCGAGACCGATCACGGTCGCCTGCAGGTCCTCCCGGCCGACCCGGATCTCGTCCCGCCACGCCGGCAGCACCCGACTGACGCTCGGCAGCGCGGCGAGCTGACCAGCCCGGGTGGGCGGGGCGGTCCCGGTCCGTTCGGTGACCCGCAGGTCGGCGCCGACCGTGTGACCGGCCTGCTCGACCTGGGACCGCTCCCCGGTGCTGATCAGGGACCAGGCCAGGGTGCTGCCACCGACGGCGAGGGCCAGCAGCAGCACCGGGCCGGCGTGCGGACGCCGACCGGCCTGCCACATGCCGAACATGGTTGCCGTCCAGGGCCGTCGGTCGACGAACCGCTCGGCGAACCGGGTGAGCGGCGGGAGCACACGCAGCGCCAGCACGGCACCGGCCAGCACCCCGAGCGTCGGGGCGGCGACCAGCAGTGGGTCGAGCCCGAGTCGACCGCCGGACCCGGCCAGCGGGGAGGCGTACCGGCGTAGCTGCACCCAGGCGAGCACGGCGAGCGCCACGAGGACCAGGTCGACGCTGGCACGTTGGACGCTCGCCGCCCGGTTCGGTCGGGAGCGGGCGGCCATGTCGGCCACGTACGTGCCGGCGCTGCGCAGCGTCGGGAGGACCATGGCGACGAGGCAACCGGCCGCGGTGGCCGCCGCCGCCGCCCAGACCAGGGTGGTGTTGCCGCCGGCGGTGGAGAGGTCGGCCGAACCGCCGGGTCGGACGAACCGCAGCGCCTCGCCGGCGATCAGCGGACCGAGCACGGCGGCCGGGGCGACCACCAGGGTCGCCTCGCGAGCGGCCAGGCCGGCCAGTTGCCGACGGGCGGCGCCGCGGGCTCTCAGCAGCGCGGTCTGCGAACGGCGGTCCTCGTGCAGGAGTGCGGCGACCAGCACCAGCGCGTACCCACCGAGCACCAGGATCAGCAGCAGCGGGGTGGCCAGCGAGGAACGACCCACCAGGTCGGCGCGGGCGATCCGGTCCAGCAGCGTCTCCATCTTGGTCGCCGTCTGCCCGGAGCTGCCGAGCTGAGCGGCCTCGGGCACGGCCGAGGTCGCCTCGGTGAGGGCTTTGCGCACGGCGGGCAGATCCGCGGTGTCGACGCCCGCGAGGTCCGGCTCGGCCAGCCAGGACGCCGACACCGAGCCCGGCGAGGTGGCGACGAAGTCGGCCGGGTCGAGCGTGAACGGCCCGTACGAGGTGCCGGAACCGGCGCTGCCCGCCCCCACTCCGGGGGCCAGAAGCCAGTACGCGTCGGTCGGGTCGCGGGGCCGCCAGGTGCCGGCGAGGACCAGCTCACCGCGTCGTTCGGTGGCCCGGTCACGCACCGGGATGCGGTCGCCGACACTGAGGCCGAGCGTGCCGGCGACCCGCTCCGGCAGGCTCACCTGGACGGGGCTCGCCCCGGGGCTGGGCCAGGCTCCGCTGGTCAACTCCGCGTGGGCGGCGAGGTCGTCGAGCGTGGCCAGGTTCGCGAAGACCGGTTCGCCGTCCGGACGGGAGACCTGCCCGAGGTCGCCGGTCAGCTCCCGGCCGGTGCCGTAGCGGGCGGCGGCGACGCTGACCGGGGCACCGGCGAGCCCGTTGGCGAACTCGGCTCGGACCGCCCTGTCCCGGGTGGCGAACTCGGCCGCGTCACGCCCACCCGAGCCACTGACCAACAGGCCGCGCTCTTCGGCCGGCGAGGCGGCGACCAGGGCCCGCTGCCCGGCGTCCACCGCCCGGCGGTTGTAGTCGGACAGCCCGGTAACCAACGCGACGGCGACGAGGGCGGCGATCACCGCAGCAACCAGCAGCCCCCGCGCCTCGCGGGCCCGCCTCCACACCAGCTTCATCCGACGCCCTCCCCTGGCCCTGATGGGCCGACGACCATCAAGACAGGCCACCCACCGGGAAAGGTTCGCGCCCGTTACATGATCGTTATTACGGAAAGGGTCAGCTCAGGCCGGCCCGTGCGCCTGGACGGTCAGCTGCCGCCCCGTACGTTGCGGATGCCGAACGCCACCGCGCCGAGCACGAGGACGACGCCGAGGAGTTGGAGGCCCGGCGAGTCGTCGGCCTCCCCGTGCACGATGCCGGCGACACCGAGCGCGATGCCGAGGATGGCGACGACGGTCAGGACGTACTTCACGAAGTTTCCTCCTCAACCCACTCGAGCAGGTCTCCGGGCTGGCATTCGAGCACCCGGCACATCGCTTCCAGGGTGCTGAAGCGGACGGCCTTGGCGCGGCCGTTCTTCAGCACCGCCACATTGGCCGGCGTGAGCCCGACGCGTTCGGCGAACTCGCCGACGCTCATCTTGCGCTTGGCCAACTCGACGTCGATGCGGACGACGATGGGCATCAGATCACCGCTTCCATGTCGGTCCGCAGCGTGGTCGCCTGCCGCAGCAGGGCACGCATCACCACCATGAGGAGCCCGAGCACGCTCACGCCCACCGTCAGCAGGAACAGCAGGAGTGGCACTCCTGGGTCGTCCGCGTTGAAGCCGACGTAGAGGAAGACGCCCACGAGCACCACCCATCCCGCGCCGATGGCCCACACGATCAGGTCGACCCACTTCAGGGACGCCTCGGTGAAGATGCGGTCGTTCTTGACCAGGCTGAGCAACTTCCACGTCGCGACGATGACGACCTGGACGCAGAGCACCCAGAACACCGTCACGGCGGTCGCCGGCCAGCGCAGGTAGGCGTCCTCCGGCGACTCCTGGGCCATGTACGCGAACTGCCCGGGCAGCGAGAGGGTCTGGAACACGACCAGGACCCCGAACAGCACCACGAGAAAGACTCTGAGAGCGGCTACCGCTCGATGCTCCGTAACCATGCATCGAGTTTCGCTCGTTACCTATCGAAAGTCAATCGGTACAGCTTCACAGTCGACAACCGTGGATGCTGGTCGGCTCGTTCGCGGGCGACCTCACGCTGGAGCTGAGCCTTCACCACACGAGCTGATCAACCGAATGACCATTGACCCATTGACCGGTACGCACGGGCACCGTCTCGGCGACCGTGTTGTCGGGCATGGCGTGTTGTCGGGCATGGCGTGCAGGATCGGTCGCACGTTGAGCGGCGGAGGTGTACCGCATCTCAGTTGTCGGCTCGGCCAGACGCCTACGTTCGTCGGTGGTAGTGGTTGCGACGCGGGAGCCGGTCGGGGTCGAGCCAGGCCGGGGGCACGAACTCTGGCTGGCCGTCGTCGCCGAGCCGGACGACCCAGTCGGTCTGGTGCAGATGTCGGTGGTGGTGCCCGCAGAGCAGGACGGCGTTGTCCAGGCTGGTCGGGCCGCCGTCGGCCCAGTGTCGGATGTGGTGGGCGTCGCACCAGCGGGGTGGTCGGTCGCAGCCGGGGAAGGCGCAGCCGCCGTCGCGGAGCACGAGGGCGCGGCGCAGCGGGCCGGTGACGAGGCGGCGTTGTCGGCCGACGTCGAGGACCTGACCGGCGCCGCCGAGCACGGCGGGCAGGATCGCGGCGTCGCAGGCGAGCCGGCGCACCGTGCCGGGCGTGAGCCGCAGACCGAGGTCGAGAACGCCGGCGGAAAACTGCCGGGTCAGCCCCTCGTAGCTGGTGGTGACGACGACCTGAGCGGCATCACCGCCACTCTCGGGCAGCTCACCGGTGCGCAGAGCGAGGCGGCACACGTCGGCGAGGGCGTCGTGGCGGCGCTGCCCGGCGCAGCGGGTGTCGTCGGGCCCGGCGGGTGCGCTGAGGGGGTCGATGGCAGCGCGCAGCAGCGCGGCGGTTTCCGTGTCGAGGGTGCCGGTGAGCCGCAGGCGACCATCGGTCTGCTCGGAGAGGGTGAGGTGCCGGTCGCGGGTCGCCCGGGCGGCTTCGGCGTCGAGCGCGGCGCGGGCGGCGGCGTCGGCGAGGTCAGGCGCGACGTGGTCGAGGATGCGGGTGCCGAGTTTGCGCAGCAGGGTGGGGTCGAACTGCCCGGCCCACTCGACCAGCACACCGACGGCCTTGTCGGCGCCCTCCGGCCCCGCAACCGTCTGCACGGTGGCGACGGTGTCGGCGATGACCCGGACCTGCTCCACGTTGACCGCCCCGGCCGCCAGAGCATCCCGCACGCTTGTCGGGGCCGCGTCGACGCAGGCCGCGAGATCGACCAACCGGCGGGCCGCGGGAACGGTCAACCGCAGTCGCTCGCGCAACCAGACCGCGGTGCTGGAGGCGCCCTGCGCGACCGCGGTGCCCCGACCGTCCACCTCACGCACCAACGCCAGCTTGACGGCGCCGAGACGTTGCTCCAAGCGGTGCGCGGCGTCGAGGGCCGCGATCAGCTCAGGCTCGGAGAGAGGCCAGGCGGCCGCGTCGGCGCAGGTCGCCACCGCACTCTCCGCCCGCGCCAACTCATCGATCACACCCAAACTCTAGAACAGGTGTACGACAATCTCGGCCGCGCGAGAAGCCTCGGGCCAAACCGCCCGGAGGCCTTCTCTCAGCCGTCGGCCAACTCCGGGCTATGCGCCCGGATCCGCCGGTCAGGCCTCGTCGTCGGGGGTGCGCTTGGCGCGGCTGGGCTGCACCCGCTTGGGTTCACCGGGCATCTTCGGGTGGTCCGGCGGGTACGGCAAGTCGCCCTGACCGGCAGCGGCGTCGCGGTCGGCCCACTCCAACAGCGGGGTGATGTCCCACGGTGCGTCGTCGATGCCGGCGTGCGGGTCGCCGCGCTCGGCGAGCCGGGCCGGGACGGTGCGCAGGTCGAAGTCGTCCGGGTCGACGTCGGGCAGCTCGTCCCAGGTGACGGGGGTCGAGACGGTGGCCCGCGCGTTGGCCCGCAGCGAGTACGCGCAGGCGATCGTCCGGTCGCGGGCCATCTGGTTGAAGTCGACGAAGACGCGGCTGCCGCGTTCCTCCTTCCACCAGGCGGTGGTGACCAGGTCGGGGTGGCGGCGTTCCACCTCCCGGGCGAGCGCGATGGTGGCCCGGCGCACCTCGGTGAACGTCCAACGGGGTTGGATGCGCAGATAGACGTGCACGCCTCGGCCGCCGGAGGTCTTCGGCCAGCCGGCCACACCCAGCTCGTCGAGGAGCGCGCGGACCTCCCCGGCGGCCCGGGCCGCGTCGGCGAAGTCGGTGCCGGGCTGTGGGTCCAGGTCGATGCGCAGCTCGTCGGGTCGGTCGGCGTCGGCGGCACGCACGGGCCAGGGGTGGAACACGATGGTGCCCATCTGCGCCGCCCAGGCCACGTGTGCCAGGTCGACCGGGCACAGCTCCGACGCGCTCCGGCCGCTGGGGAAGGTGATCTGCGCGGTCGTCACCCAGGGGGGCACGCCTCGGGTGGGCACCCGCTTCTGGAAGAACGCCTCACCCTCGACGCCCTCGGGGAAGCGTTGCAGCGTGGTGGGCCGGTCCCGCAGGGCGCGCATGATCCCGTCGCCGACGGCGAGGTAGTAGTGGAAGACGTCCGCCTTGGTGAACCCCCGCTCAGGGAAGATCACCCGGTCCGGACTGCTCAGCCGTACGCTGTGCCCGGCCACCTCGACCTCGGTGACCGCCGCCTTGGTGCCAGCCATCCCGCGACCTTATGCCACGACCCCGACGTTCGACGTACGGTTGACGGGTGAGTCTTGACGACAACGAGCTGCCCCGCACCGACGACGAGTGGCGGGTCCGACTGACCCCCGAGGAGTTCCACGTCCTCCGGGAGGCCGGCACCGAGCGACCATGGACCGGCGAGTACGTGGACACCAAGACCCAGGGGGTCTACCACTGCCGCGCCTGCGGGCTGGAGCTCTTCTCCAGCGACACGAAGTTCGACTCGCACTGCGGCTGGCCGAGCTTCGACGACGCCATCCCGGGCCGGGTGAAGGAAATCGAGGACCGCACCCTCGGCATGGCGCGTACGGAGATCCGCTGCGCCCGCTGCGACAGTCACCTCGGGCACGTCTTCCACGGCGAGGGCTTCACCCCGAAGGACACCCGGCACTGCGTCAACTCGGTCTCCATCAAGCTGGAACCCCGCTGACGCAGACGCCCAGGACGTGACCGCGCTCAGGGCGTACCCCTGAGCAGCTCGACCTCGGCGGTCCGGGACTGCTCGATGCGCCGGGCCAGGTCGCGGACCTGATCGTTGCGGCCGACGTCGACCTGGGCTCGGGCCAGGTCGGCTGCCGACCGCTGGTGGTCGGCGAGCACCTCGCGCAGCACCCGGTCGACGTCCGCGTCCGGCGCGGTCCGCAGCCGGTCGAGCGCGGCGTCGTCGCCGTGGCCTTCGTGGTGGTGGGCGGCCGCGCTGGCCCCGGGCCCGGTCGTGGGCAACCAGCCGCGCATCGCGGCCAGCTCGTCGGCCTCGGTCGCCTCGATGGCGGCGGCCAGGGTGCGCAGCGCGTCGTCGCGCAGCCGGCCGGAGGCCAACCGGACGATCTGCAGGGTGCGTTCGCTGTGCCCGACCATCGTGCTGAGGAACACCACGTCGATCCCGCTCATCGTGGCGGCGTCGATCGCGGACCCGGCCGGGGCGGCGCCCGCGGCTCCGGCACCCACGGACCCGGCAGCCGCCGAGCCGGCCGGGGACGCGGGCGCCGGTTGTGGCCTGGCCGACGGGTTCGACGTGGGCGACCCGGCGCAGCCGCCGGTGAGCAGCAGAGCGGCGACCAGGGACGCCAGACGGGTACGGCGAGGCATGCCGGGTGCTCCGTTCACGCGAGGGCGGCGAACACGGGTGCGGCCACCGGCCGCACCCGTGCGGTCAGACCTGTTGCCAGAGCGCCGGTACGTTCGGCGGCTCCCAGCCGGGGATCGCGGTGTGCGCCTGCCGGCAGCGGTACGTCGCTCCGCCGTAGGTGACCTGGTCGCCGACCTGGTACGCCCGGCCCGTCGTCCAACTGCCGCCCGGCGCGGGCGGAGTGGTCGGCGTGGCGGTCGGGGTGGGCCGTGGGGTGGGTGAGGTGGTGGGGGTCGGGTTCGACCCGCCGCCGCCGATCTGCACGTCGATGCAGGAGTAGAAGGCGTTCGCCGTGTCGGAGATGTTCCACACCGCGAGGATCTTCTGCCGGCCGGAGAAGCCGCCGAGGTTGACGTTGTGCGAGACGGTGGCGCCCGGCTGCTGGTTGTTGCCGTTGACCACGCCGACGCGGGTGTTGCCGATCCAGTACTCCCAGTTGCTGGTGGAGTGCCGGGCGGTGTTCACCCAGGTGAAGGTCAGCGAGCTGCCCACCGAGGTGGCCGGCCAGCCCCGGCTGTCGTCGTTGAGGACGGCGAACTGGGAGATTCCGGCGTTGCAGCTGCGCAGGCCCTTGGGCCCCTCGACGCTCTGCGGCTCGTACTTGATCTGCCCGCAGTCGGGCACCCGGCCCTGCGCGCAGAGCGCCTGCCGGCTGGGCGGGGCGGAGACGTAGCCGTGCGCCTGCGCGGGGGCGGCGACGGTGAGGGTGGCGGCGACAGCACCCGCCGCCACCAGCGGAATGGTCATTCTTCGACGCATCGGGGCAGCTCCTTCTCCAGGTACGGTGGGTGCCCCTCAAGGTAATTTAAACATTGTTAACAGTAAAGACTCCCATCGATAAATCCATCGATGGCGGCAGTTTTGCATCAGAGCCGGAGCAGGCTGCCCCGGTCGTCGACCTGGTCGGCCGACTCGTCGTCCAGCCAGACGCCGCCGGTGGCCAGGTAGCGGAACCGGTACTCCCCGGGCGGAAGCTTCACGGTCACCGTCCGGGTGCCGTCGCGGCGGGTCACCAGCTCGTGCCGGCCCGGCTGCCAACCGTTGAAGCAGCCGACGACGCTCACCGGGCCGGGCGGGGCGTCCCGGGGGAGGCAGAAGGTGACCCGGGTCTGGTTGCCGAAGAGCTTGTTGCGCTTGATCACTGCGATCCTCCGGGGGTTGCGGCGGTTCACCCCCCATAACGGACAACACGCCGACGCCGACACGCCGCCAGAACCGCCGGACATCGACATTTCGCCACCCGAGCCGCCGGACGAGAGCAGTCTGTAGACACATGTCGTGATATGGGAGGTTTTCCGTGGCAACGTGCGAGGTCTGCGGCAACGACTACTGGATGGCGTTCGAGGTGCGCACCGTCAGCGGTGACGTGCACACCTTCGACTCGTTCGAGTGCGCGATCCACCGGATGGCACCGATCTGCGAGCACTGCCAGATCAAAATCGTCGGCCACGGTGTCGAGGTCAACGGCCGCTTCTTCTGCTGCGGCCACTGCGCCCGCGCCGTCGAGGGCGAGGTGGGCGCGGAGATCCGCGACGCCGTCGGCGCACGCCCGGCCTGACCGCGCCAGCCGGACCGAACCCGGCCCGGCCGCGATCCTGCGGTACGGTCGTCGCGCCGTGTCCACCTCCCGTACCGCGCAACCGGCCGCCCCGGCGCCGGCGGTCGAGCAGACCCGCACCGGCCTGATCCAGATCACCATCACCGGCGTGCTCTGGGGCACCACCGGCGTGGCGGTGCAACTCCTGCACGACAGCACCGGGCTCAGCCCGGTCAGCATCGGCTTCCACCGCCTCGCGATCGCCGCGCTCGTGCTGCTGGCGTGCACCGCCGGTCGGCTCGGCACGATCCTGGCCACCCTGCGCGCGGCACCCGTACCGCTGCTGCTCACCGGCGTCGGCCTCGGCCTCTACCAGGCGCTCTACTTCGCGGCCGTGGCCTGGGCCGGCGTCAGCGTGGCCACCGTCGTCAGCCTGGGCCTGGCCCCGGTGCTCGCCGCCGCCTGGGAGTCGGCGCGTGCCCGACGGATCCCCGGCCCGCTGCGCCTCGCCACGCTGGTCGCGGCCGTGGTCGGTCTCGCCCTGATCACCGGGGCGACGGCGGACCCCACCGCCGCGGCGCCCGCGCCACTGCTCGGCCTCCTCGCGGCGGCCGGCTCCGGCCTCGGGTACGCGGTCACCACCCTGATCAGCCGACAGGTGTCGCAGCGCGTCGCACCGATGACGCTGACCACCGTCTCCACCGTGGTCGGAGCGCTGACCCTGGCGCCGTTCGCCGTGGTCGCCGGGGTCACCGTGCCGGTACGCCCCGACACCGTGGCCCTGCTGCTGCACCTCGGCGTGATCACCACGGCGGTGGCGTACGCGCTGTTCTACGCCGGGCTGCGCACCACGCCGGGCAGCGTCGCCGCCGTCCTGACCCTGCTCGAACCGCTCACCGCCGCGGCGCTGGCGGTGGCGCTGCTGCACGAGCCGCTCCCACCGCCCGTCATCGGCGGCGGTGCCCTGCTGCTCACCGCCGTGGCAGCCACCTACCTGGCACCGCACCGGGCATCTCGATCTGGCACCCCGTGAGGAGGCCTACCATCGTCGGATGCCCTCGCAGACCACCGAGATCCGGACGGCCTCCTTCGCCGACCTGAACGCCCGCACCTTCCACGACCTGCTCAAGCTGCGCATCGACGTGTTCGTGGTCGAGCAGAACTGCCCGTACCCGGAACTCGACGGGCGCGACGTCGAGCCGGGCACCCGGCACATCTGGCTGACCGACGGCGGCGCGCCGCTGGCGTACCTGCGGATCCTGGCCGACCCGGACGGCACCGCCCGGATCGGTCGGGTGGTGGTGGCACCGGCGGCGCGCGGCGGCGGGCACGCGGGCCGGCTGATGGCCGCGGCGCTGGAGGTGGTGGGCCACCGGCCCTGCGTGCTGGACGCCCAGTCGCACCTGGTCGCGTTCTACACCCGGCACGGCTTCGCGGTCAGCGGCCCGGAGTACGTCGAGGACGGCATCCCGCACACGCCGATGCGGCGCGATGCCATTGACGTCTGACGATCGAGCTGGCATGGTGCCGGGTAGAGCCATCGCAGGAGCCAGCGAGTAGGCGCGGGAGTGGGCAACTCCCATCGGTCCGGGTGTCGTCGTCCGACTCTTCCCCCCGGGGGCTCCATGTCCACTTTCATCCGATCACGACGCGTGTTCTGGTTGTTCGCCATCGCGACGGCCGCCGCGCTCCTGTTGACCACCGCGCTGACCACGATCCAGGCCAGGCCCGCCTCCGCGCACGGCTCGGTCGTCGACCCGGCCTCGCGCAACTACAGCTGCTGGCAGCGCTGGGGTGGCGACTTCCAGAACCCTCGGATGGCCACCGAAGACCCGATGTGCTGGCAGGCCTGGCAGGCCGACCCGTCCGCCATGTGGAACTGGAACGGCCTGTTCCGTGAGGGCGTGGGCGGCAACCACCAGAGCGCCGTCCCCAACGGCCAACTGTGCAGCGGCGGTCGCACCCAGAGCCCTCGCTACAACTCGCTGGACACCATCGGCGCCTGGAAGACCACCTCGGTGTCGAACAACTTCCGGCTCCGCTTCTTCGACCAGGCCAGCCACGGCGCCGACTACATCCGGGTGTACGTGACCAGGCAGGGCTTCAACGCGCTCACCGAGCCGCTCGGCTGGGACGACCTGGAGCTGGCCGGCCAGATCGGCAACACCCCGGCCTCGCAGTGGAACCCGGACACCGGTGGCGTCTCCATCCAGGTCCCGGTCAACGCGTCGGGACGCACCGGACGGCACATCGTCTACACCGTCTGGCAGGCCAGCCACCTGGACCAGTCGTACTACCTGTGCAGCGACGTGGAGTTCGGCGGTGGAACGGGCACCCCGACGGACCCTCCGCCCACCACTCCCCCGCCCACGACTCCCCCGCCGACGACGCCGCCGCCGACCACCCCGCCGCCGGCGGGGGCATGCTCGGCGACGTACCAGGTCACCGGCCAGTGGGCCGGCGGCTTCCAGGCTGAGGTGAAGGTGACCGCCGGCGGCTCGCCCACCCGGGGCTGGTCGGTGAGCTGGAACTACAACAACGGCCAGCAGGTGACCTCGTCGTGGAACGCGACGGTCGGCACCAGCGGCGGCCTGGTCACCGCACGCAACGCCAACCACAACGGCACCCTCGCCGCCGGAGCGAGCACCACGTTCGGTTTCCTCGGCTCGTGGAACGGCAGCAACCCGGTTCCGCTGGTCTCCTGCACGACGACCAGTTGACCCCCGTCCGGTGCCGCACCCGGGCGGGGGTGCGGCACCGGCCGGCGGGACCGAATCGCGCCCGGCTCAGACCAGACAGCGGCCGGGCTCAGACCGGGCAGCGTCCCGGCTCAGACCAGGCAGTTGACGATCTCGGCGACCGAGCGGCGGCGGCCGGTGTAGAAGGGGACCTCTTCCCGGACGTGCCGGCGGGCGCCCGACGCGCGCAGGTCCCGCATCAGGTCCACGATCCGGTGCAGCTCGTCGGCCTCGAAGGCGAGCATCCACTCGTAGTCGCCGAGCGCGAACGAGGCCACCGTGTTGGCCCGGACGTCCGGGTAGCCGCGGGCCATCTTCCCGTGCTCGGCGAGCATCTCGCGCCGCTCGGCGTCCGGCAGCAGGTACCACTCGTAGGAGCGGACGAACGGGTACACGCAGATGTAGGGGCGGGCCTCCTCGCCGGCCAGGAACGCCGGGATGTGGCTCTTGTTGAACTCCGCCGGCCGGTGCAACGCCATCTGCGACCAGACCGGGGTCAGCGCCCGCCCCAGCGTGGTGCGGCGGAACCGCAGGTACGCGTCCTGGAGCGCGTCGGGGGACGCGGAGTGCCACCAGATCATGACGTCCGCGTCGGCGCGCAGACCGGCGACGTCGTACACGCCCCGGACCACCACGTCCTTGCCGGCCAGCTCGTCGAAGAGGGCCACGACCTCGCCGGTGACGTTGTCCCGCAGTGAGGGCAGCGGCGCGCTGGCCCGGAACACCGACCACATGGTGTAGCGGATGCTGTCGTTCAGCTCCCGCAGGCGGGCCGCGTTGGTCTGCTCGGTCATCTCGCCGATCCTCCCAGTGCTGTGACGATCTCCTCGGCCGCCGTCTCGCCGGAGCGGACGCAGACCGGGATGCCGACGCCGTCGTATCCGGCGCCGGCGAGGACCAGGGTGGGGTGCGCGGCCCGCAACGCCGTGCGCGCGGCGGCGACCCGGTCGGCGTGCCCGGGGGCGTACTGGGGCAGCGCCCCGCCCCACCGCTGCACGTGCCCGTCGACCGGGGCCGGCAGCGGGGTGCCGAGCACCACCGAGAGCTCTCGGTGCACGGTGGCCGCCAGGTCCGCGTCGGGGCGCTGGAGGTGCGCCTCCTCGCCGTACCGGCCCACCGAGGCGCGCACCAACGCCAACCCGTCCGGCCGGCGCAGGTGCCCCCACTTGGTGGTGAAGAAGGTGGCGGCCTTGATCAGCAGCCCCTCGGTGCTCGGCACGAGAAAGCCGGACAGCTCGGGCAGGCGCGGCTGCGGCACCGCCAGGGTGACCAGCGCGACGCTCGCGTAGTCCAACTCGCCGACACCCGCCGCGGCCACCGGGGCCGGACCCGCGAGGAGCCGGGCGGCCGGCCGCGCCGGCACCGCCAGCACCACGGCGTCCACGTCGACCATCTCCGGGTCACGCGTCGGGCCGACCGTGAGCCGCCAACCCGTGCCGGTCGGGGTCAACTCCCGGACGGCGGCGTCCCGCCGTACCGTCGCGCCGCTGGCCGTCACGGCGGCCTCGACCAGGGTGCTGAGCCCACCGACCAGGGTGCCGAACACCGGGGCGCCGGGCGCGCGCGGCGCGGCGGCCTGCGCGGCCCGGACCGCACCGGTCAGGGTGTGCTCCACCCGGGCCGTGCGGGCCAGCGCCGGCATCGTCGTGACCAGGGAGAGATCGTCGGCGCGGCCCGCGTACACGCCGCCCAGCATCGGGTCGACCAGCCGCTCGACCACCTCGTCACCGAAGCGGGACCGGACCAGCGCACCCACCGAGACGTCCGCGTCCGGCCCGACCAGTGGCCGACCACCGTCGGTGTCGGCGCCCGCGAGCGGGCGGGCGACCGACGTCACCCGGTCCAGATCCCCGGGTACGCCCACCAGGGTGCCGCCCGGGATGGGGCGCAGCCCCCCGTCGACGACCAGCGCGGCCTGCCCCACGGTGGGGTGCACGATCTTCTCGGCCAGACCGAGCCGGCGGGCCAACACCACCGCCGCGCTCTCGGCGCCCGTCGGGTCGCGCATCAGGAACGACTCCGCGCCGAACTCCACCGGCTGGCCGGCCAGTTCCCCGGTGCGCAGCTTGCCGCCCAGCGCGCCGGACTGCTCGTACACCGTGATCTCGGTGCCGGCCGGTGCGCGGTCGCGCAGGCGGACCGCGGCGGCCAGCCCGGCGATCCCGCCGCCGACCACCGCCACCCGCCAGGGCTGCCGCATCGCCGGTCAGCCCTGGTCGGCCCGGCGGGTGGACAGCTCGTGCACCAGCGCGACGACCCGGGTCAGCACCTCCGGGTCGGTCTCCGGCAGCACCCCGTGGCCCAGGTTGAACACGTGCCCGGGGGCCGCCCGGCCCTGCTCCAGGATCCGGCGCACCTCGGCCTCGACCACCGGCCACGGCGCGAGCAGCACGGTGGGGTCCAGGTTGCCCTGCACCGCCTTGTCCTCCCCGATCCGGCCGGTTGCCACGTCCAGCGGGGTACGCCAGTCGACACCGACGACGTCAGCGCCGGCCTCACCCATCGCGCCCAACAGCTCGGCGGTGCCCACCCCGAAGTGGATCCGCGGCACGCCGGCGTCAGCCAACCCGCTCAGCACGGCGGTCGAGTGCGGCAGCACGAAACGGCGGTAGTCGGCCTCGGAGAGCGCCCCGGCCCACGAGTCGAACAGCTGCACGGCGGACACTCCGGCGTCGATCTGCACCCGCAGGAAGGCCAGCGTCACCTCGGCCAGCCGGCCGCAGAGCGCGTGCCACAGCTTCTCATCGCCGTACATCAGGGCCTTGGTCTTCGCGTGGGTCCGCGACGGCCCGCCCTCGACCAGGTAGCTGGCCAGGGTGAACGGCGCACCGGCGAAACCGATCAGCGGGGTGTCGCCCAGCTCGACGACCAACTGCCGGACGGCCTCGTCGACGTACCAGACGTCGTCGCGGGTGATCGGGCGGATCCGGTCGGCGTCGGCGGCGGTGCGGATCGGCTCGGCGACGACCGGGCCGGTGCCCGGCACGATGTCCAGGTCGACGCCGGCCGCGGCAACGGGCACCACGATGTCGCTGAACAGGATGGCCGCGTCCACCCCGTGCCGGCGCACCGGCTGGAGGGTGATCTCGGTGACCAGCTCCGGGCGGCGGCAGGACTCCAGCATCGGCACGCTCGCCCGGATCTCCCGGTACTCCGGCAGCGAGCGGCCGGCCTGGCGCATGAACCAGACCGGGGTGTGCGGGCCGGGGCGGCGTCGGCAGGCCCGAATGAAGGGCGAGTCGGCCGGTCCGCCGGGGCGGGATTCTCCGTCTCGGGCGACAGTGCCCGTGGTGTCCGTGGTCATCGCCGCAATCGTGCCACGCCCACCACCCTCACCCGGGTGGGGGTGAGAGGAAGGGCACCGTTCCTTACGCCCACGACGGAGCCGGGGCCCCTCGATGAGCGTCGGCGCGCCGTCGAAGCGGGGGACGGGCGGCGGCATAGGCTGCCGACATGGCCCCCCCGATCGCGCTCCCGGAGACGTTCGCCCGCGCGGTCGCCGGGCTGCGGTCGGCGGCCCCCCGGCCGGAGATCACCCTGGAGGAGGTCGGGGCCCCCCAGCGGCTCGCCCCGTACGCGTTCGCGCTCTCCGCGGCGGTGCTGCGCGACGGCGACGAGGTGGCGACCGGTCGGCTGATCCTGCTGCACGACCCGGTCGGGCACGAGGCGTGGCAGGGCACCCTGCGGTTGGTCACCTACGTGACCGCCGAGTTGGAGGTCGACCTCGCCGCCGACCCGCTGCTACCCGGCGTCGGCTGGACGTGGCTGACCGACGCGTTGGACGCCCAGGACGCCGGCCACCGGGCGATCGGCGGGACGGTGACGCAGACCATGTCGACCCGGTTCGGTGACCTGGCCGGCCCACCGACCGTCGGTGACATCGAGATCCGCGCCTCCTGGACGCCCGTCGACGACGACCTCAGCGCACACCTGCTCGGCTGGTGCGCGCTGCTGGCCTCCACGGCCGGCCTCCCCCCACCCGGCGTGACGGCCCTGTCCGACCGCCGCCCCGCCGGCGCAGCCTGACCCCGGGCGCTGCGGGCTACAGGTAGTTCTCCGCCTCGTCGCAGACCTTGTCGAGGCCCTTCATCGCCGCGTCGTAGGCGGCCCTGTTGCCGGCCGACGCCGCTCCCAGCGCGGTCGTCAGCTTGTCCAGGCAGCTCGCGATGACCGTCTTCTGCCGGGCCTGCTCGTCACGGTCGTTGCGGGTGCCGGTCAGGTCCTGCTCGGTGTTGTCGAGCTTCGCCTGCATCGTCCGCAGGTCGGTCTTCAGCTTCGTGATCTCGGTGGCGTTGGCGGCGATGGTGCCGTCGCGCTGGCTGACCTGACCGGTGAGACGCTTCTCGGTGCGGTTCAGCTCGTTGTTCTTCGTCACGAACAGCCCGGTCATCACACCGCTGACGACGAAGAGCAGCGCGGCCACCAGGGCCAGCACGAGCACCGCGCGACCGCGTCCGCCCGCCGGCGCAACGGCCGGGCCGTAGGGCGGCCCGTACCCGGGACCGGAGACCGGCGGCGCCGACATCGGCTGGCCGTACGCGGGGCCGGAGACCGGGGGCGCCGACATCGGCTGGCCGTACGCGGGGCCGGAGACCGGGGGCGCCGACATCGGCTGGCCGGTGTACGGCGGGGCGCTGGCCGGGTAGCCGGGCGCGCCCTGCGGCACGCCGTACTGCGGTGGCGCCGGAGGGTTCGCGGGGTACTGCGGCGGGGCCTGCCCCGGCGCGTACGGCTGCGGGGCGGGCTGGGCGACCGGGTGTGGGACGGTGGGGTCGGCGCTGGTCGGCTGCGCGACGGCCTGGTGTGGGACGGCCTGGTGTGGGACGGCCTGGTGTGGGACGGTCGGTTCGCCGCCGGACGGGCCGGCCTGCGGACCTGCGGCGTGCGTCACGGTGCGGTCGGGGTCGGGGTCGGAGGACGTCGGGGAGGCCGGCGGGACAGCCTGCGGCTCGGGCGAGGGTTGGGACATGGTCGTTCCTCCAGATGGGCGGTGCCCGCGTCGGCAGACGCGGTGGCGTGCTGCGGAGAGACCGCCTCGGACCGGCTGGTCAGCCGGGTCGGCGATGGTCGGCAAGGGTCGGCGATGGTCGGCAAAGGCCGGCGAGGGCCGGCGAGGGCCCTGGGTGGTGCACGCGGCCGGCGGCGTCGCCGGTCACCGGTTCAGCAGATCTTGAAGCCGTCGCAGGCAACCTTGATGGGTACGGCGAGCCCGATGCCCTCGGCGTTGCGCGCCTTGGCGGTGGCGATGCCGACAACTTCCTTGCTGCCATTGATCACCGGGCCGCCGGAGTTGCCCGGGTTGATCGGGGCGTCGAACTGGATCGCCGGCCCGGACCCACCCTGCGCCGGGCGCAACGCGCTCACCACACCGGTGGTCACGCTGTCTTCCAGGCCGAGCGGCGCGCCGACGACGACGATCTGCTGGCCGGACTTCGCCGCGGCGGGTGCGGTGACCAGGCCGCTGAACTTGCCGCTGGCCCGCAGGTGGGCCACGTCGTTGGTCTTGTCGACCTTGACGATGGTCGCCGGGAAGCGCTGGCTGGTGCGTTCCAGGAACACCTCGCGGCCGCCGCCGTTCCAGACCGCCTCGACCACGTGGAAGTTGGTGAACAGGTTCGTCCCGCCGCCGCTCGCCGGCTTGCCCACCGCGAAGGCGGTGCCGGTGAACTCACCGGCCCGGACCCGGAACACGCTGGGCAGCACGGCGGTGGCCACCGCCTCCGGGTTGAACGCGGCACCCGCCTGCTTCTCCAACGTCTCCGCGCGCTTGTCCAGGCTGTCGAGGCGGGCGAGGTCGCCGTCCTGGGCCTGCGCCAGCCGGCGGTCGGTGTCGGCGAGCCGGTCGCCGAGCCGGTCGAGCTGGTACGCCTGGAGCCCGGCCACCGCCGCGAGCACGACCACGGCCAGGGTGGCGAGCACGGCCGGCCAACGACGGCGGGCGGGTCGGACGGCCGCCGGCTGCGGGGCGGGCCAGTGTGCGGGGTCGCCGGGGTGACCGGCGGTCGCGAAGGGCGCAGCGCTGGCCGGACCGGGCGGCGCATAGCCGGCGACCGGATATCCCGGTGCGGCCGGCGGTCGGTCGGCGGGGGCGGGGGTGGCCGTCGCAGCGCCCGGGCCGTAGGGCCCGGCGCCGCCGAACGGGGCCGGCGGAGGACCCCACTGCCCGGTGTTGGGCGGGACGGGCCACTCGGCGCGGGGTGCGGGGACGGGCCGGGTCGGGTCGGTGCCGCCCGAGGTTGGCGTGGACCAGGTCGAACCGGGCTGGGGCTCGATGCGCGGTGGCAGCGGCCCGGGCCGACCCGCATTCGACCCGTTCGCGTCGTCGGGTGCGGCACCCGCCGGTCGCCCGTCCCCCGAACCGTAGCCAGCCGTCATGATCGTCGTGCCTTTCCCCGTGGTCTTCCTGCCACCCTGGACTCGTTGTCCCGGGCGGCGGTTCGATGGAACGTACCTGCGCGATCGGGCTTTGTCTCCCCCGATGTCCGGCATCCGTTTGGACACCTTGTGGACACCTGACCACCACACGCCGGACCGGCTGCACCCGCCGGATCACCGCGCGCACTAGGGTTGGCAGGTGACCGACGAACCACCCCTGCGCCGTCGGCCCACCGAAGACCTTCCGGGAAACGCACCCCAGCACCCGCCGTCGGCCCAGCCGCAGCTGGCAGGCGAGGGAGCCGACCCGGCCGACGGTGGGCCCGTTCCGCTGATCGCCCCGCGTGACGGCACCCCTGATCCGGTGGCCGCTCCGGCCGAGCTTGCCGAGGTCGTGGCCCGTTTCGCGGCAGGCACCGGCCCCGTCGCCCTGGACGCCGAGCGGGCCTCCGGCTACCGCTACAGCCAGCGCGCGTACCTGGTGCAACTACGCCGGGCCGGCGCGGGTACGGCGCTGATCGACCCGCTGCCACTGCCGGACCTCAGCACGCTGGACGAGGCGATCGGCGAGGCCGAGTGGGTGCTGCACGCGGCCAGTCAGGATCTGCCCTGCCTGGCCGAGGTGGGGCTGCGCCCGCGCCGGTTGTTCGACACCGAACTGGCTGCTCGGCTGGCCGGATTCGAGCGGGTCGGGTTGGCCGCGCTGACCGAGCAGCTACTGGGGTTCACCCTGGAGAAGCACCACTCGGCGGCCGACTGGTCGAGCCGACCGTTGCCGGAGTCGTGGCTGACGTACGCCGCTCTCGACGTGGAGCTGCTCACCGACCTGCGCGACGCGCTCGACGCCGAGTTGGCCCGGCAGGGCAAGTCGGCCTGGGCCGCGGAGGAGTTCGCCGCGCTGGTCCGCACCGGGGCGCGCCCACCGCGGGTCCGCGCCGAGCCCTGGCGGCGTACGTCCGGCATCCACCGGCTGCGGGGAGCGCGGGCCCAGGCCCGGGTCCGCTCCATGTGGTACGCCCGGGACCAGATCGCCTCCCGGCGCGACGCCGCGCCCGGTCGGGTGTTGCCCGACTCGGCGATCATCGCGGCGGCCGAGTTGGACCCGAAGGACGAGAAGACGCTGCTGACCCTGCCCGGTTTCGGCGGTCGGTCGGTGCGGCGGCTGGCTCGCACCTGGCTCGCCGCGCTCGACGACGCCCGGCAGCTCCCGGAGGATTCCCTGCCGGTCTCGCCGACCGTGGAGGGCCCGCCTCCACCGCACCGCTGGGCCGAACGGGACCCGGTGGCGGCCGGTCGACTGGCCCGCTGCCGGGAGGTGGTCATCCGCATCGCCGGTGAGCACAACCTGCCGCCGGAGAACCTGATCACGCCGGACTCGGTACGCCGGTTGGCCTGGACCCCGCCGGAGGAGCTGACCGAGGAGTCGGTCGCGGAGACCCTGCGCGGCCTCAACGCCCGCGAGTGGCAGATCGCCCTCCTCACCCCCGATCTGACCGAAGCCCTGGACCCGACCCCCTGACCCCACGCCGCCCCGGGGCGCGGGTCGCGGGTCGCGGGGCAGTGTGGGGTGGGCCACAGCGGGGGTCGGGGACGGGTTTGGTTACTGGCGAGTAGCATTCGGGGGAACGTGCCCGTGTCGGCGACCCTTGTCCGGTCCGTAGCGCGCTCGGCGCGAAGGCCGGATCATGGTCGAATAGGAGGCTCAAGTGCCCCGTGAAGTCCGGGATGTCGTCTTCGTCGATGGCGTCCGTACCCCGTTCGGCAAGGCGGGTGGCATGTACGCCAACACCCGCGCCGACGACCTGGTGATCCGCTGCATCCGTGAGCTGCTGCGCCGCAACCCGCAGCTGCCTCCGGAGCGGGTCGAGGAGGTCGCCATCGCGGCCACCACCCAGATCGGCGACCAGGGCCTCACCATCGGCCGTACCGCCGCGCTGCTGGCGGGTCTGCCCAAGACCGTTCCCGGCTTCGCCATCGACCGGATGTGCGCCGGCGCGATGACCGCGGTCACCACCGTGGCCAGCGGCATCGCGATGGGCGCGTACGACATCGCCATCGCGGGTGGCGTCGAGCACATGGGCCGCCACCCGATGGGTGAGGGCGTCGACCCCAACCCGCGCATCATCGCGGAGAAGCTGGTCGACCCGTCCGCGCTGGTCATGGGCTCCACCGCGGAGAACCTGCACGACCTGGTCCCGCACATCACCAAGGCACGCACCGACGCGTTCGCGCTCGCCTCGCAGCAGAAGACCGCCAAGGCGTACGCCAACGGCAAGCTCCAGGACGACCTGGTGCCGATGTCGATCCGCGACGCGGAGGGTGGTTGGGGTCTGGCCACTGTGGACGAGGCCCCGCGGGACACCTCACTGGAGAAGCTCGCCACCCTGAAGACCCCGTTCCGCCCGCACGGCAAGGTCACCGCGGGCAACGCGGCCGGCCTGAACGACGGCGCCACCGCGAGCCTGCTGGCCGACGAGGCGACCGCCCGCGAGCTGGGCCTGCCGATCGCCATGCGGCTGGTGTCGTTCGGCTTCGTGGGTGTGGAGCCGGAGGTGATGGGCGTCGGCCCGATCCCGTCGACGGAGAAGGCGCTGCGCCTGGCCGGGCTCAGCATCGACGACATCGGCCTGTTCGAGCTGAACGAGGCGTTCGCCGTGCAGGTGCTCGCCTTCCTCGACCACTTCGGCATCGCCGACGACGACGCACGGGTCAACCCGTGGGGCGGCGCGATCGCCATCGGTCACCCGCTGGCCTCCTCCGGCGTACGGCTGATGACCCAGCTGGCTCGCCAGTTCGCCGAGCACCCCGAGGTCCGCTACGGCGTCACCGCCATGTGCATCGGCATCGGCATGGGCGGCACGGTCATCTGGGAGAACCCGCACTGGGAGGGTGGCAACAAGTGAAGGCACCGAACGAGGTCGTCACCAGGGCGCTGCTGCGTCAGGTGAACGTACCGGGGCTGGACCGCCCCGCCGCCCTCATCACGCTGGACAACGGCTTCGACCACACCAAGCCGAACACCTTCGGCCCGGGTGGCCTGGCCAGCCTGGACGAGGCGATCACCGCCGCGCTCGCCGCCGACCCGGCGTTCATCGCGGTCACCGGCAAGCCGTACATCTTCTGCGTGGGCGCGGACATCGTCGGCCTGCCGCAACTCGCCGACCGCGCGCAGGCACTGGAGATCGGCCGGCTGGGTCACCGGGTCTTCGCCCGGCTCAAGGACAGCTCCGTCCCCACCTTCGCGTTCGTCAACGGCGCGGCGATGGGCGGCGGCCTGGAGCTGGCGCTGCACTGCCACTACCGGACGCTCTCCGGTGGGGCGGCGGCTCTGGCCCTGCCCGAGGTCTCCCTCGGTCTGGTGCCGGGCTGGGGCGGCACCCAACTGCTGCCGAACCTGATCGGCATTCCCGCCGCCACCCAGGTGATCATCCAGAACCCGCTGATGCAGAACAAGATGCTCAAGCCGAAGCAGGCCGCCGAGCTGGGCATCGCGGACATCCTCCTGGAGCCGGCCGACTTCCTGGAGCGGTCCCTGGAGTGGGCCGCCGGGGTGGTGCGGGGTCAGGTCACCGTGACCCGGCCCGAGGTCGACAAGGACATGTGGGCGGGCGTGCTCTACTTCGCCCGGGAGACGCTGAACCAGCGGCTGCACGGCGCGGTCCCGGCCGCGTACAAGGCCCTCGACCTGCTGGAGACGGCGAAGGACGCCGACTTCGCCGCCGGCACCGCCGCCGAGGACGAGGCCCTCGCGGACCTGGTCTTCTCCGAGGAGCTGCGCAGCGGTCTGTACGCGTTCGACCTGGTGCAGCGGCGGGCCAAGCGGCCGGCCGGCGCACCGGACAAGGGCCTGGCCCGCACGATCACGAAGGTCGGCATCGTCGGCGCCGGCCTGATGGCCAGCCAGTTGGCGCTGCTGTTCGCCCGCCGCCTCCAGGTGCCGGTGGTGATGACCGACCTCGACCAGTCCCGGGTGGACAAGGGCGTCGGCTACGTGCACACCCAGATCGAGAAGGCCGTCATCAAGGGCCGGATGGACAAGAACACCGCCGCCAAGCTGTACGGCCTGGTCAGCGGCACGGTCGACAAGAGCGCCTTCGCGGACGCCGACTTCGTCATCGAGGCCGTCTTCGAGGACCTGGGTGTCAAGAAGCAGGTCTGGGCCGAGCTGGAGAAGATCGTCTCCCCGGAGGCGGTGCTCGCCACCAACACCAGTTCGCTGTCGATCACCGAGATGGCCGCCGAGCTGGCGCACCCGGAGCGGGTGGTCGGCTTCCACTTCTTCAACCCGGTGGCGGTGCTGCCGCTGCTGGAGATCGTCCGTGGTGAGCGCACCGACGACGTCACGCTCGCCACCGCGTTCGCGGTCGGCCAGCAGCTCAGGAAGTCGAGCGTGCTGGTCTCCGACGCCCCGGCGTTCGTGGTGAACCGGCTGCTCACCCGCTTCCTGGGCACCGTCTTCGCCGCCGTCGACCAGGGCACCCCACTGGACGTGGCCAACAGCGCACTGGACCCGCTGGGCCTGCCGATGCGTCCGCTCGCCCTGCTCCAGCTGGTCGGGCCGGCCGTCGCGTACCACGTGGGCGGCACCCTGCACGCCGCGTACCCGGACCGGTTCGGCGTCAGCGAGAACCTCAAGCGGATCGCCGACTCGGGCCAGCCGATCGTGGTCGACGACCAGGTCAACGACGAGGTGGCCAAGCTGCTCGTCGTCGGTGACCAGCCGCTGACCGCCGAGCAGGTACGCCAGAACGCGCTCGACGCGCTCGCGCAGGAGATCCGGCTGATGCTGGACGAGGGCGTGGTCGCCGAGGCGCAGGACATCGACCTGTGCATGATCCTGGGCGCCGGTTGGCCGTTCCACCTGGGCGGCGTGACGCCGTACCTGGACCGGACGGGCACGTCGGAGCGGGTCACCGGCACGCGTTTCCTGCCGCGCGGGGCGGCGAGTCTGCCGGCCTGACCGATCACAGCACCACCGTCGCGGTGGTCGGAGCGTCCCTGGTGGACGGCCGGCCACCGCGACCGTTTGTGATCAGATGGCGGTCGCAGGGAGCCTGTGCAGGGACAACGCTCGGGGTCTTCAGCGGGTTAAGATCACGCGCTTTGCACCCCCAACTTGGAGCTGACTGATGTCCCAGCCGCCGGCCAACCCCTACGGCCCGCCGCACGATTCCCCCACCCCGCCGCAGCAGCCCGGTCAGCCGGGCCAGCCGCAGCAGCCCGGTGGTTGGCCGCCGCCGCAGCAGCAGGGATTCCCGCCCGCGCAGCCGGGTCAGCCGTACGGCGATCCCAACCTGCTCGGCGCCCCGCAGCCGGTGAAGAAGAAGTCGAAGGTCGGCAAGATCGTGCTGATCGTGCTGGCCGTGGTGCTGGTGCTCTGCGTCGGCGGCGGGGTGATCACCTGGCTCACGGTCAAGGACGAGGTGGGCGACGTCGTCGACGCCAGCAAGACCCGGGTGGTCGCGCCGGCCACCCTCGCCGGCCGGCCGAAGGTCACCGACCCGCAGCTGCAGACGGCCGCCGACCAGATGGTCCGCGAGATGAAGTCGTCGGTGCAGAACGAGACCAGCGCGGTCGGCGCCTTCTACGGCGACCCGACCAAGCAGGACCTCGTCATGATCGCCGGCGCGTCCGGCCTGTTGAACGACCCGAAGAAGGAGATGGACGCCGCCATCAGCGGGCTCTCCGCCGAGCTGACGGTCACCAACCTGGCGGCCGTCGATCCCGGCCCGCTCGGCGGTGAGGCGAAGTGCGGCGACGGCAAGGCGGAGAGCGTGCCGCTGGGCGTCTGCGTCTGGGCCGACAAGGGCAGCCTGGGCATGGTGGTCATGTACTTCAAGTCCGCCGACCAGGCCAAGGCCGAGTTCGTCACGATCCGGGGTCAGGTCGAGCAGCGCTCCTGACCGTGATCGACCGGGGCCCTGGCCACCCTCGGGTGGCCGGGGCCCCGTGCCGTACCGCTCGGCGTCAGACCACCGGGAAGTACGCGTTCAGCTTGCTGCGCAGGTGGGCGGCGTAGATGATGCCGAGCACCGGGTTGCCCCGGTACGCGGCTGCCGTGCCGGTGTTGGCGTCCACCGCCACCGGGCGGCCCACCGCCGCGAACCTCACCTGCTGCCCCTGCTGCGCCCACGTGGAGGCCGCCGGGTCGATCTGGGTGCCGACCAGGGCGGGGAACACCGCCATGCCGTTCTGAAAGCCGCGCAGCTGCCCCTTGCGGGCCAGTACGTAGTCCATTGCCATGGCCGTGAAGCTCTGCAGGGCGTCCGCCGTGACCAGCGCGGCCGGCGCGGCGATCGTGAACAGGTGCATCTTCGTCGCCATCCACCGCAGCTTGAAATCACCCCGGTAGCCGATGAGCACCGGCGCGCCGCCCCAGTCCTCGATCCTCACCTCGCAGCCGTCGGCCCGAAGCCGTTCACCGGTCGCGCTGAGGTACGCCTGCACCGGCTCCGTCGCCGTCGTGTCCATCTGCCCCACGCCTTTCGCTGGCTCGCTGTGGGCGCTCATCTAACACCACCGCCGCCTGCCCCGCCGCCTCGTCGATCATGGAAAAATACTTTGCCCTTGCGCTAAGTGTCATCTCCCGCAACACTTAGCCGCATGGCACAGTATTCGGCGCAGCTCGACGGCGTGTTCGTCGCCCTCGCCGACCCGACCCGGCGCTGGGTCATCCGACGCCTCGGGCACGGCCCGACGAGCGTCGGCGATCTCGCCCGCGAGTTCCCGATGACCCTTCCCTCGTTCATGAAGCACGTGCAGACGCTCGAATCGAACGGGCTGATCCGCACGACCAAGTCCGGCCGGGTGCGCACCTGTGTGCTCAACCGCGAGCGACTCGCCGTCGTCGACGACTGGCTCGCGGAGCAGCGCCGGATCTGGGAGGAGCGCACGGATCGCCTCGAACGCCTCGTCACCGATCAGCAGGAGAATCAGCAATGAATCCCGATCTGGATTTGACCATGACGCGGGTCATCCGCGCCCCTCGCGCTGCCGTGTGGACCGCCTGGACCGACCCGTCCCGCTTCGAGAAGTGGTGGGTCCCGGCGCCGTCTCTGTGCCGCGTCGACCGCCTGGAGGTTCGGCCCGGCGGCGCGCTGGTGACCCGGATGAGCGACGACGGGGTGGAGTTCGTCCCGCACCTCGACGCGTGCTTCCTCGTCGTCGACGATCGTGAGCGGATCGTCTTCACGAACGTGATCGACAGCGCCTGGCGGCCCGCCAACCCCAGCCCAATCCCGATGACCGCGGAGATCACGATGAGGGATCACCCGGACGGCACGGAGTACCGGGTCGTCGTCCGCCACGGTGATCCCGCCGCTCGTGACCTGCACGAGAAGATCGGCTTCGCGGACGGCTGGGGTTCGGTCACCGCACAACTCGCCGAGGTCGCCGAGAGCCAGGGGGCCCCGGGCACCCGAAGGTGACCGGGACCCCTGGTCGTACGCCGGCGGTCAGGCCGGTTCGCCGTCTCCCGCCGCGGCCCGCGCCGCCGCTGCCGCCGCCCGCTCGTCAGCGTTGCCGAGCACGCAGAACTCGTTGCCCTCCGGGTCGGCGAGCACCACCCAACCCCCGCCGGTCGGGCCGACGTGGTCGGCGACGAGCGTCGCGCCGATGCCCAGCAGCCGCTCGACCTCCTCGGCCCGCGTGCGGTCGGTGGGTTGCAGGTCCAGGTGCAGTCGGTTCTTCACCGCCTTGCCCTCGGGCACGGCGAGGAAGAGCACCTCCGGGCCACCCGGCGGCAGGAGCATCGCCTCCGGGTCGCCGGGGAAGTCGTCGGGGTGCCGGGGGCAGTCGAAGACCTGCGCCCAGAAGCCGGCCAGCGCGTACGTGTCGTGGCAGTCGATGCTGATGTTGTGGATCGTCGAACTCACAGCTGGTCCTCCACAGTGGTGGTGTGGACACGTTCCCCGGCGCTGCGGACCACGCAGAACTCGTTCCCCTCCGGGTCGGCGAGCACCGCCCAACCCGTGCCGTCGGCCCGCCGTCGGTCGGTGACCACGGTGGCGCCGAGGCCGAGCACCCGCTCGATCTCCTCGTCCCGCGTCCGGTCGACCGGCTCCAGGCAGATGTGCAGCCGGTTCTTGGTCACCTTGTCCTCCGGCACCTCTTGGAAGAACAGGTTCGGGGTGGCGTCATCCTGCGGCAGCAGGGCCGCCTCCGGATCACCGGGGACGTCCTCACCGTGCCGGGCGTACCCGAGCACGGCGGCCCAGAAGCCCGCCAGGGCGTACGTGTCGTGACAGTCGAAACTGATGTTGCGGATCCGTGGATACACGGGTGTTCCCTCCGTACGGGATGGGACGCTCCGCTTCCGGGAGTCAGCCGGCGCACACCCGGGGTGCGGAGTCATGATCGGTGGACATCGACGCACCCCCCTTCGCTTGTTGGGCTGACGCCGTGATCTTTCCACCGGCGGGACGCCGCGCGCAACCCCCGTCAGCCGTGGCTGGGCACCGACCCGTTCAGCGCCGGGGCGTCCGCCGACGGGAGGGTGACGGTCACCTCCAGACCACCACCCGACTGCGCGATCACCCGTACCGTGCCGCCGTGCGCCGTGCAGACCGCCCGGACGATGGACAACCCCAGGCCGGAGCCGCGAGCACCGGTCCGTTCGCGGCCACCACGCCGGAACGGCTCGAACAGCCCCGGCACGTCGGCCTGGTCCACCTCGAAGCCGGTGTTGCCCACCACCAGCCAGGACCGGTCGCCGTCGGTGCCGGTGCGCACCCAGAGCCGGCCGTGCAGGTGGTTGTAGCGGACCGCGTTCTCGATGAGGTTGCCGGCCAGCCGGTCGAGCAGCCCCGGGTCACCGACGACCGGCGCGGACTCCAGTGACGTCTGGACCTTCAGGCCGATCCGTTCCACCTCCCGACGCATCGCGGACAGCGCGTTGGCGGTGCCGGCGGCGAGGTCACACTCGGTACGCCGGCCCAACTGCCGCCCGGCCTGGGCCTCGCTGCGGGCCAGCACCAGCAGCGCGTCCACCAGGCCGTTGGCCCGCTCCGAGGCGTCGCGGACCACTGTCGCCATCCGGCGGTACTCGGCGGCGTCCGCGTCGTCGTCGCTGAGCGTCACGTCGATCTCGGTGCGCATCACGGCGAGCGGGGTACGCAGCTCGTGCGAGGCGTTCGCCACGAAGCGTTTCTGCGCCTCGAAGGCGGACGCGATCCGGTCCAGCATGGCGTCGAACGTCTTGGCCAGCTCGGCCACCTCGTCGTCGGCGCCCGAGTAGCCGATCCGCTGGTCCAGGGTCGCCTCGCCGAGCCGCTGGGCGGTCGCGGTGACCTGGTGCAGTGGGCGCAGCGCCCGCCCGGCCACCGCGTACGCCCCGGCCACCCCGACGACGCTGATCGCCAGCAGCGCGACGAGACCCTTGGCCAGCAGCTCCCCGGAGGCGGCGTCGACGAGTTGCCGCTGCCACTGGGCGGCGTCCATCGACTCGCCGTCGGCCAGCAGCACGACCGTGCCGGGCAGCAACTCGTCGGTGGGTCGCAGCGCGTCACGGACCAGCAGCCAGGCCAGCAGCACCAGGATCGCGCCGGCCCCGATCAGCAGCACCCCGTTGAGCAGGGTCAGCCGCAACCGCAGGGTGGGCCGCAACCGGCGGCTCACGCGTTCACCTCGGCGGTGCGGTAACCCGCGCCGACCACTGTCTCGATCAGCGGCGGGTCGCCGAGCTTCTTGCGCAGCGTCATCACGGTGACCCGGACGATGGTGGTGAACGGGTCGGTGTTCGCGTCCCACACGCGTTCCAGCAGCTCCTCGCTGGAGACCACCGCGCCACGAGCCTTGAGCAGCTCGCTCAGCACCCCGAACTCCTTGTTGGTGAGGTCGACCGGCACACCGGCGCGGGTGGCCACCCGACGGGCCGGGTCGAGCACCAGGTCGGCCAGTTCGAGCACCGGCGGCGCGGCCGGGGTGGCCCGCCGACCCAGCGCCTGCACCCGGGCGACCAGCTCGTCGAAGGCGAACGGTTTGGGCAGGTAGTCGTCCGCGCCGAGCTGCAACCCCTCCACCCGGTCGGCCACCGTGCCGCTCGCGGTGAGCATCAGCACCCGGGTCAACGCGCCGGAGGCGGCCAGGTCGGCGCAGATCTGGTCACCGTGCACGCCCGGCAGGTCCCGGTCGAGCACCACCACGTCGTACCGGGTGACGAACGCCGCCTCGTGGCCGGCGTCGCCGTCGTACGCCACGTCGACCGCCATCCCCCGCTTGCGCAACCCGCGCGCGATCGCGTCGGCGAGGTTGCGCTCGTCCTCCACCACCAGTACCCGCATCCCGGCCTCCTCGCTGCTGACCACCGACAACCTAGTGCCGGCGGGCAACCATCGTCCCTCGCCGCCCGCGCCGGTCGACGTTGCGGACTATCCCGGCGTACGCGATGCTGGCCGGCGGCACCGAACGACGGACGGACCTGGCATGACCATCGCGGCACCACCCACCCGGCGGGACATCGCCTACCGGGGCTTCCACCTGCCGGCCGACACGACGGCCGGCAGCGGCGACAGCCTGGTCGCCACCGGTCGCGGGCTGGCCCTCGACGGCGTGAACCAGCGGGGCAGTTGGACGTCGCCGCCGGTGCGGGCCGGCTTCGCCGTCAGCGAGGTGGTGCCGTCCTGGACCGCCGACACCCCGGCCGGCTGCTGGATCGAGGTCGAGCTGCGCGGGTGGCACGACGACGCGCCCAGCACCGGCTGGTACCGGTTGGCCCGCTGGGCGTCCGACGACCGGGCGGTACGACGCACCTCGGTGCCCGGGCAGCGCGACGGCGACGCCCGGGTCGACACCGACACCCTGATCGTGACCGGCGCGACGGTCACCGGCTGGCAGGCGCGGGTCACCGTGTGCCGGCCGGCGGAGAGCCCGACCGGCCCGGTGCTGCGCAGCGTCGGCGCGGTCGCCACCGGTCCCACGACCACCGACCAGGGGTACGCCCAGCCCACCTCGTCCGCCGCCTGGGGTCGGGTGCTGGACGTGCCCCGCTACTCGCAGCGGCTGCACGCCGGCCAGTACCCGCAGTGGGGAGGTGGCGGCGACTCCTGGTGCAGCCCAACCTGCACCTCGATGGTGCTCGCCCACTGGGGTGCCGAGCCGGCGCCGGAGCACTACGCCTGGGTGGAGCCGGCCGGCCCGCGTCCGGTGGTGGTGCACGCCGCCCGACACTGCTACGACCACGCGTACGCCGGGGCGGGCAACTGGTCGTTCAACACCGCGTACGCCGGCCGGTACGGGGTGGACGCGTTCGTCACCCGGCTGCGGTCGCTGGTCGAGGCGGAGGCGTTCGTCGCGGCCGGCATCCCCCTGATCGTCTCCGCCGCGTTCCGGGCCGACGAGGTGCCGGGGCTCGGGTACGACACCGGAGGGCACCTGATGGTGCTGGTCGGCTTCACCGCCGACGGCGACCCGGTGCTCAACGACCCGTACGCCCCGGACGACGACGCCGTCCGCCGTACCGTGCCCCGGCAGCGGTTCGAGGGGGTCTGGCAGCGCGGCAGCGGCGGTGTGGCGTACGTGCTGCGGCCCCCCTCGGTGCCGCTGCCCCCGCCGCCGGCCCAGCCGAACTGGTAGTCAGTCGGGCAACCGCCAGATCCGGTACGAGCCGACCGGGGCGGCACCGCACACCAGGTGACCGGTGATCGCCTGACACTCGCCGGCGGCCTGGGGCAGCACGTCCAGAACGCGTACCTTCCCGGCACGGACGTCCACCTCGCCGACGACCTTCCCTCCGTCGGGGTGCTGGCGCGTGCCGACCAGCCGGTCGCCGGCACTGAGTTGGTACAGGTCCCACCGGCCCAGGTCGGCCAGCTCCCAGCCGGTCAGCGGATCGAGCACGACGAAGTGCGACGGCCCGTCTTCGCTGGTCAACGCGTTGACGATCAGCCGACCGTCGTACGGCCAGGCCCATCCCCACCGGCTGTTGCTCCAGCGCAGCTCACCGGTCGCGGGGTCGACCGCCTGAAGTTCGTTGTTACCGGTACGCACACACAGGACGGCGCCACAGTCCAACGCGAAGTCCACGTGGACGCCCGTGCGGGTCCACCGTCGGTCGAGCTGGTCCAGCCCGTACGCGGTGACCGTGCCCGAGCCTCTGTCGATGGCCAGCAACAGGTCCCCCGTCAGGTCCACTCTGATCTGACCGCCGTCGGGCGGGCGCAGGTCGGCGCGGGCCAGCACCGCGCCGGTGATCGCGTCGCGGACCTCGACCGGCCCGTCGACCTGGTTGAGCACCACCCGGTCCACTCCCTGGCCGGTGTCCCGCACGTTGATCTCGGCGGTGGTGGCGGGCAGCTGCCAGCGCACGGTGCCGCAGCACGTGTCGACCGCGCGGAGACTGGACGGCAGGGTCTCGCCGCCGGTACGCAGCAGCAGGTTGCCGTCGGTCAGCTCGAAGGCGGTGCCCGGTTGCTGCCACCGGTACGCCCCGGTCGCCTGGTCCAGGGCGACGGTGCGTGTCTCCCGACCCTCGGGGCCGATCTCGTAGCCGGTGGCCAGCATCATCCCGGCCAGCGGGAACATCCCCCAGTACCGCGCCTCCGCCGACAGCGGCGCCTGCCAGACCGGCTCGCCGCCGGGCAGCCGGTACGCGGCCAGCTGCCCCTGCCCCGTCGGGCTCGCCGGCTCCATGACCAGGACGAGGTCACCGTCGACCAGGACGTCCGCCCCGGGCCGGGCCGGCAGCGTCAGCGGGGCCCGCCGGGGTGGCGACACGGCGGAGGCGGCGAGCGTGACCAGCGCGAGCAGCAGGACCAGCCCGCAGCGCACCTGCCGACCGTTGGCGCGGGGTGGACGGGGTAGGGGCTCCGGGTCCGTACCGTGCCGCAGCTCACCGAGGTCGATCACCGGGTCGCTCACCGCGTCAACCGCCACAACGCGGTCGTGCCGTCGAGACGCTGGCAGAGCAGGACCGGCAGGGACGCCTGGCAGCTGCCGGCGACGCCCCGCAGCACGTCGACGATCCGCGCTCGGCCGGCCACCAGGTCCAGCTCGGCGACGACCATCCGGCCGTCGGCCCCCTGGCGCAGGCCGACCAGCGGATCGTCCGCCCGGAGCACCGGCATCAGGCTCCACGCGCCCAGCTCGGCGCGTACCCGCCCGGTCGCCGCGTCCCGCACCGCGTAACCCTGGCCGGGCACGGCCATCAGCAACCGGCCGTGCCGGACGTCGGCCAGGACGTCCTGACCCGGTTCCGACCACCGCACCGCGCCGGTGGCCGGATCGAGCACCTGAAGGCCACCGGTCTGCGGCACCGCACAGAGCAGAACACCGCAGTCGAGCACATGCGACACCAGCGTCACCTCGGCCGTCCACCGCGGCTCCAACTCGGCCAGCCCGTAACCCACCAGCCGGGTGCTGCCGGGCGGGACGAGCAGCAGCAGGTCGCCGACGATCTGCACCCGCTGGTACGCCGAGCGGTCACCGGGCAAGGTGTCGACGCTGCGCAGCAGGTGACCGGTGCCGGCGTCGTACACCTGGATCTCGCCGGTCGGTTGCAGCAGCACGAACCGGTCGATCTGGCCCTCCGGGTCGAGGTGGTAGGTGGTGCCGGCGGCCGGCGGGGTCGGCACCGACCAGAGCACCCGGCCGGTGTCGGGCTCGACCCCGCTCATCGCGCCCGACCCGTCGCCCCGGACGTCCGTCACCAGCAGACCGCCGCCGACGGCCGGCTGAGGAGCCCCGGGATGCCGCCAGCGTTGCCGGCCGGTCGCGGCGTCGAAGGCGGTGGTCTGGAACACCCGGTTCGCGGCGATGACCGCCATCGCCAGCACCAACCCCCGCTCGACCCGGACGTCGAGGTAGTCGCCGGTGCGGGCCAGCGACGCCTGCCACCGCCGCCGCACCCCGGCTCCGGGCGGTGACGGCTGGGCGTACGCGGTCAGGTGCCGGTCCCCGTCGGGTGTCGGCGGGTCGACCACGAAGACGCCGTCCCCGGCCAGGTACGCCGTGGCCGTCCGCGACGCCGGCACCACGCTCACCGTCCGCTGCGGCGGGGGTGTCGCACCGGCCAGCACCACCAGGCTGAGCAACAGCACGGCGGCGCTGCGCTGCGGTCGACCGGTGGCGCGCGGTCGGTGAACCGCAGGCACCGACGCGGGCTCGTCCCGGATCTCGCCCAGCTCGATGATCGACAACGACCGTCCTTCCGTCACCACCCAAGGCTGGCCGACCGGTCACCGTCCGGCAAACCGACCGTGAGCGCACCGGGCCGGCAAAAGCGACGGAACCCCGCCTGTACGATGGCGCGTCGTGGCTGTGCCGGTGGTAGACCCTTCGCTGAATCCCCTGACCGACGCCGACCCGGCAGAGGCCGAGTCGACACGGCGGCCTCGACGCCGCCCGGCCCGAGCCGACCTGTTGGCCCTCGGAGCCTATGTGCTGCTGGGCGTCTTCGTCTGCCTCAACTACTGGGGTGACGTCACCGGTCGGGTCTCCTCGCACCTGCCCACCGACCACAGCTGGTTCGAGTGGCTGTTCGCGCACGGCGCGTACTCGGTGCGGCACCTGGAGAACCCGCTGTTCACGGCCCGGCAGAACGCCCCGGACGGGGTGAACATGATGGCCAACACCTCGCTGCTCGGGGTGACCCTGCCGCTGGCCCCGCTGACCATGCTGCTCGGCCCTCAGGTGATGTACGCGGTCTACCTCGGTGCGGCGCTGGCCGCCACCGCCGGCACCGGCTACTGGATGCTCTCCCGCCACCTGGTGCGCTCCCGGGCGGCGGCCTTCGTCGGCGGCGCGTTCCTCGGCTTCGCGCCGGGAATCATCCACCACGCCAACGGCCAGCCCAACTTCGTGTCCAACTTCCTGCTGCCGCTGATCGTGGTGCGGGTGCTGCGCCTCGGCGAGCCCGGCCGGTGGCGGCGCAACGGGCTGGTGCTCGGGGCGCTGGTGACGTACCAGATCTTCATCAACGAGGAGATGCTGCTCCTCACCGCGCTGGCCTGCCTGGTCGTCGTGCTGGCGTACGCCGTGCAGCGCCCGGCGGCCACCCGGGCCGTCGCCGGCACGTTCCTGGCCGGGCTCGGCGTCGCCGGTGGGCTGGCCCTGCTGCTCGCGGCGTACCCGATCTGGTTCCAGTTCAACGGCCCGCAGTCCTACCGGGGCCTGCAGGGTGGCGTCTTCCACAACTGGGGCGAGGACCTGGTCGCCTTCGTCACCTTCGCCCGGGACACCTGGGCCGGTGACCCGGCCGTGGAGAAGACGATCGGGCTGACCGAGCAGAACACCTGGTTCGGCTGGCCCCTGGTGCTGCTCTCGGTGGTCGCCCTGGTGCTGCTCGTGCGCCGGTCGTTGCCCGCCCGGATCGCCGCGGTGCTGATCGTCGTCTTCACCGTGGCGTCGATCGGGCCGCGGGTGCGGTTCGACGGGGTCGAGACCGGTGTGCGTGGCCCGTGGTCGTACGTGCCGGACGACCTGCCGCTGGTCGAGATGATGATGCCGACCCGGTTGACGCTGGTGGTGGCCGCCGCGGTCGGCGTACTCCTCGCGCTGACCTGGGACGCCGCGCACCGCCAGGGGCGCCCGGTGGCCGACCAGCCGCGGGTGCCGGCCCAGCGGGACGGAGAGGCCGCGACCTCCGACGGGCCCGCGCCGGTCCCGGCGAAGCGCCGCTGGCTGCGCCCGGTGGGGTACGCGGCGGTCGCCCTCGCCGTGTTGCCGCTCTTCCCCCGGCCGCTGCCCGCCCAGCAGATCGACCCGCCACCGCACTTCATCACCGCGGGCGGCTGGCGGCCGTACGTGCCGGCGGGTCGCACCCTGGTGCCGGTGCCGATCCCGAGCAACGTGCACGGCCTGCCGACGCTGCGGTGGAGTGCGCTGACCGGGCAGGAGTTCCCCGTCCCGGGCGGCTACTTCATCGGGCCGAACGAGCTGGGCGAGGGGGTCTTCGGCGCGCCGAACCGGCCCACCAGCACCCTCATCTACTCCACCATGGACAAGGACGCGGTCCCGGTGCTCACCGACGAGAACCGCCGCCAGGCCGTCGAGGACCTGCGGTTCTGGCGGGCGTCGGTGGTGGTGCTCGGGGCGCACCCCCGCGAGGCGGTGCTGCGTGATCTGGTCACCGGCCTGATCGGGCCGCCCCAGCGGGTCGACGACGTCTGGGTCTGGGACGTCCGCGCTCTGGTGGGTTGATCAGTCGACCTGCCGGACGTCCCACATCCACCCGCCGTCGACCGGGCGGCCCGGCCCGAGCAGGTCCTCGACGGTCCGCCGGACCGGGTCGCCGTTCGGCAGCTCGCCGAGCACCACCACGGCGGCCCGCCAGTGCCGTAGGTCCTCGACGGCCTGGCGGCGGTCGGCGTCGGTGAGCACCGGTGCCGCGCCGGTCTCGGCGACCCGCCGCAACAGCACCGACGTGGGCCGGTCCGGCGCGCCCCAACGGGCCGCCGGGTCGTCCGGGCCACTCGGGCCGATGAAGTAACCGCCCGGCGCGGGAAACGCCAGACCGGTACGGGCGGACCAGAGCATCGCCGGGCTCTGCGCCGCGCCGGTGACCGGGGGGACGGCGACCACCGTCCGGCCGGGCGGCACCAGGGGACGCCACCCGCCGTCGGCGACGAACGCCGGCACCGGCATGACCGGCACCACCCGGATCGGCGTCGGGACCAGCGGCAGCAGCGCGGCGGCCACCGCGCCCGCCCAGAGCAGCCGCACCGGCAGCCCGGGTGCGGCCGACAGCCGGCGCGCCGCCCGCACCCGGTCCAGGGACAGCGCCACCAGCACACCCAGCACCGGTACGCAGACCAGCGCGAAGCGGGCCGGCACCGCGAGATCGAGCAGGGGCAGTCCGGCGACCAGCCGGTAGGGCCCCGGAATGCCCGTGGCGGTGCCGTCGACGCGCAGCTCGGTGCCGAGGGAGAGCAGCGCGAAGAGCAGCCCACAGCCGGCCAGCGCGCGAACCAGCGGCCGTCGCCACAGCCAGATCACGATCACCACGGCGAGCACCAGCAGCCCCGGGCCGAAGAACGAGTTCTCCTCGGTGGGGTTCGGCGAGAGCAACCCCGGCAGCCAGTCGTCGCCGAGCACGGTCTGCCGGGCCGACGCGGTGAACGACGCCGCGTCCAACTGGAAGGCGTGCGTGGCGAACGCCATCCCGGAGTAGTGCTGCGGGCCGTGGAACTGGAACCACAGCGGGTACGCCAGCAGCACCGCCGCCACCCCGGCCGCGACCCCCAGCCGGCCCAGGAGGGCCGGCGCGAGCCTTCGCGCGGCCACCCGGTCGGCCAGCGCGTAGCCCAGCGCGAACACCCCCGCCGCGAGCGCCAGGAAGACCAGCACCTCCTCGCCGATGAAGACCTGCCAGACCAGCAGCAGCCCGAGGACGACGCCGGGACGCCACACGCCGGCCAGCCGGTGCGCCGCGTCCGGGGTGGGCCGGAACACCAGGGCGAGGATCGGGGGCACCAGGAACTGCGCGGCGATGTGCAGGTGCGCGCCCGCCTGGGCGATCATGCCCGGGGCGAAACCGCAGATCAGCCCGCCGACCGCAGCGGCGGAACGGGTGGTGACCAGCCGGCGGCGCAGCAGCGCGTACCAGGCGGCGGCCGTGCCGGCGAGGCAGCAGGCGACCGCCACGCAGAACGCGACCTGCGAGCCGAAGAGCAGCGTGACCGGTGCCAAGGGGACACCCAGGCCCAGCACCGAGGTGTTCGCCATCAGGTTGACCCCGTCCGGCGCGTTCAAGCCGGCACTGTGCAGCGGGTTCTCCCCCGCGACCACGGCGTGCGCCGCGTGGGCCAGCATCCACTCGAAGAGGATCTGGTCGCCCGCCTGGTGGAACAGCCGCCACGGGTGGCCCCACTGCGCGCTGGTCAGCACCGCGGCCAGGCCCAGATAGCCGGCCACCACCAGCAGGTCCCGCAGCCAGCCCGGACGGGACGGGCGGGCCACCACCGGGGGTGAGGTGGCCGGGGACGTCGTCCCGGTGGTCATCAGACCGAGCGGTCGGTCAGCGCCCGGACGTCCCACACCCAGACGTCCAGTTCCTGGCGGCCGGGGCCGACCAGGTCCTCGACGGTACGCCGCAGCGGCTCGGCGTTCTGCTGGCGGACCGGCAGCACCAGGATCGCGGCACGCCAGTGCCGCAACTCGTCGGTGAAGCGGCGGCGCTGCCGGTCGTCGAGCTTCGGCATACGCCCGGTGGTCGCCACCTCCTCCAGCATCTGACCCACCCCACTGGGTCGGCCGCCGAACCGGCCCGCGTCACCGGTGTTGCCGTTTCGCGGGGCGAGGAAGTAACCGCCGGGGATCTTGAAGTCGAGGTTGGTGGCCGCCGCCCAGCGCATGCCGTGCGTGTTACCCATGCTGGGCACCGGGATCGGCACCAGCGTCTGGTCCGGCCCGACGTACGTCCGCCAGCGGTCGGCCGTGATGAAGTCCGGCACCGGCGGGCGGGAGACCATCCGCAGTGGCATCGGAGCGATCGGCAGCAGCGCGAACGCCAGGCCCGCCGCGGTGAGCGTCCGCACGGTGCGCCGGTCGGCCGGTCGCAGCGCCCAGGCCCGCTCGACGGCGAGCGCCAGCAGCAGACCGACCACCACACTCGTGATCAGACCGAACCGGGTCGGCACGACCGCGTCCAGCAGCGGCAGGTGGACCAGCAACTGCCACGGCCCGGTGACCAGCTCACGGTCCCACCAGGAGACCCGCTCACCGAGCGACAGGAGGGCGAAGAACAGGCCGGTCACCGCGAGCGCCCGGACGATCAGCTCCCGGCGCAGCCAGACCACGATGCCGACGGCGAGCATGGACAGGCTCCAGCCGAAGAAGGCGTTCTCCTCCGAGTAGTTCGGCGCCAGGTTGATGTTGGCTCGCTGGTTGCCGCCGAGGGTGGGCGAGCCGGGGGCGAAGAAGGCGGCGATGTCGTTGCCGTAGTCCTTCACCGCGTCGCTGAGCCCGTGGTAGGCCATCGGCCCGGCGAACTGCACGTACAGGGGGTACGCCAGCAGCGCCCCGGCCAGCAGCGCGCAGGTCACCACGCCGACGCCGATCGGTCGCCAGGCCGCCGACCAGCGGGCGGGCTCCTGCGCGAGCACAGCCAGTAGGAACACCCCGCAGGCCAGCGCCGTGAAGAGCAGGATCTCCTCGTTGATGAACGCCTGCACGGTGACCAGCAGGGCGAGCAGCGCCCCGTCCCGGACCGGTCGGCGGGACCGGGTGAGCACCAGCACCCGCCAGACGATGAACGGCAGCAGGAACTGGCTGATGATGTTCGGGTGCCAACTGGCGTGCGACAGCATCGCGGGCGAGAACCCGCAGAACCAGCCGCCGACCGCCGCCGCCAGCGGCGTACGCACCAGGTGGCGGGAGAGCATGAGGTACCAGGCCATGGCGGTCCCGGCCAGGCCCAGCGTCACCAGCACCACGAAGGAGACCGCCGGCCCGAAGAGCAGCGTCACCGGGACCATCGGGATGCCCAGCGCCAGCACGGCCGTGTTGGCCATCAGGTTGACGCCGTCGGGGTAGTTGAACTGCTCGGTGTAGAACGGGTACTCGCCGTGCAGCACCACGCGCACCGAGTGGGCGAGGAAGAACTGCACCTGGGCCGGGTCACCGGTGTAGAGCGAGGCCACCCGTCCGGACGGGTCCAACCAGATCCGACTGGTCACCCAGAGCGCGGCGAGCAGGAACAGGCCGCCCACCGCGAGGTGCTGCCGTCGCCGGGTCCAGCGACGCCACCAGGGCCGCGTCGGTACGACCTCCGCACCGTCGGCCACCGCCACGTCCTCCGCCGGCGTTGCGGGCTCAGAGGGCGCTGCCGGCTCGGCCGGTGGGGTTGCGGGCTCGGCCGGCGGGGTTGCCGGCTCGGCCGGTGGGGTTGCGGGCTCCGCCGGCGCGTGCGGGTCCGTGGGTGTCTCGGGCTCGGCCGGTGCCTCGACGGGGGCGGGGGCGGCGAAGACGCCGACCGGTGTGCGGTAGCTCACCATCTCGTCGGGGCCGGCTGCGGCCTCCGGGTGCGGCGCGGGCAGGGCGCGGGACTCGGCAGGCGTCACAGTCGGCGGAGTCTACCGGAGCAACGAAAACGCACTAAAGCCCCGGTGGCGTCCATTGTGGTGGGTACGGCGGCGGCCACCTGGGGCCTCGCATCGGACATCTCGTACTATGGCGCTTTCCGACAGCGACGGCGAGGCGATCGGGGGCGGGCCAGGTGACTCCAGGCCGTCGGCACGGCAGGGCGCTTCCCGTCCTGCTCAGCGCACTGCTGGCCGCCACGGCCTGCGGTCCGGTGG
This sequence comes from Micromonospora cabrerizensis, assembly GCF_022230955.1. GTDB lineage: Bacteria > Actinomycetota > Actinomycetes > Mycobacteriales > Micromonosporaceae > Micromonospora > Micromonospora cabrerizensis. Next base: position 16,167 of record NZ_JAKKFI010000116.1, on the reverse strand, counting down.
CCGAGAGGAAGCCGCAGGATCTGCGGGTCGGTTTCGACAGCCTGGACGGCTCGTTGGCCGTGTGGCCGCCCCGGGGCGACCTCTCGGGTGACACCACGGCGACGGCAGCGGTCACCAGGACGGTTCGCGAGTGGCGGTCACCGGCCGACGACCGGGCCCACCTGCCCTCGTCCGGCATTCTCTTCTCCGGCCGGGTCGACGGCGCCCCGGTGGCACTCGTGGCCGCCGACGTGCCCGGCGAGAGCGCCTCCTGGCTGCTGCAACTCACCCGCGACGGCGACCGGTACGCGGTGACCCGCGCCACCGAGTACACCGACCCGGGCTACCTCGTCTACTCCGACGTGCTGCCGGTGCAGACCGCCGCCGGCCGGCGCTACCTGGTGTCGGCGCGGGTGCAGACGCTGGTCGGGCCGCAGGATCGGACGCTGACCGTCGCGGACGGCCTCAGCGCGCCGGTCGACGTGCCGTCCTGCACGGCGGTCGCCGTGACCGCGACCCTGCGGACCACCGAGTCGCTGCCCCGTGGGCGGGCCGCGGACCGGCTGCTCGACCTGGGCACCGGCACCGTCGACCCGCGCTATCCGCTGGTCCGCGACGAGTCCGGCACCGGCCGGAGGGCGCTCACCGGCCTGGACACCTGCGTGCTGGCCGGCGATCGGGGCCCGTTCGGCAGCATCCCGCGCCGGATCGGCGACCGGGACGCGCCGCGCTCGGTGCCGACGTCCTGGCCGATGGCGAAGCTCACCGTTCGCTCGCTCGGCGAGGTCGCCCTCGGCGGTGGCGAGGCAGCCGAGTTGCAGCAGCTCAGCTGGGACACCGACGCCGGCGCGATGACGGCGGTGGTCTACCGACCCGCCGACGGGACCGCACCCGTCGTCTCGCCCGCCGACCGGGCCACCCCGTTGCAGGCGTACCAGTTGCCGGTGCCCGGTCAGCCTCTGGTGGTGCTCAGCTGGCGCGCCACCCGGGACAGCTCCCTGTCCGTCCCACCGGGCACTCCCCTGCTGGTCGAACGCCCCGGCCTGGCGGTCATCCCCAGCCCGTCCCGCTCCCAGACCTACAGCCTCGCCAACACCGACAAAACCCACTACCGCTCAATAAAACCAACCAACTGACCCCGCCCACGGCCACGAGGACGGCGGGCGTCCCCTTCCCAGGGGGCGCCCGCCGTCGTCGTTGCCGTCAGTTCTGTGCGGCCGCGTCGCTGGGGGTGAGGCGGTCCGGGGTGGCGTCCAGGCCGGAGATCCAGCCGGTGACGTTGCGCGCCACGTCCTGGGCGGTCAGGCCGAGGTCCGACAGGATCTGCGCGCGGGTGCCGTGCGGGTGCCACTCGGCTGGTACGCCCAGGTCCTTGAGCGGCACCCGGACGTCGGCGTCGCGCATCGCCTGGGCGAGCGCGTCGCCCACCCCGCCGACCCGGACGCCGTCCTCGACGCTGACCACGAGCCGGTGGCGGGCGGCGAGGTCGACCAGCTCCGCCGGGACCGGACGCACCCAGCGGGGGTCGACGACGGTGACGCCGTAGCCCTGCTCCGCGACCCGGGCGGCCACCTCCATGCCCAGCTGGCCGAACGACCCGACGGCGACCAGCAGCACGTCGGTACGCGCCGACTCGGCCAACACGTCGACCGGGCCGACCCGGCGCAGCGCCGGCAGGTCCGCGGCGACCGCGCCGGTCGGGAAGCGCACCACGGTGGGGCCGTCGTCGACGGCCACCGCCTCGCGCAGCTCCTCGCGCAGCGTGGCGGCATCGCGGGGGGCGGCGATCCGCAGCCCGGGCACCACCCCGAAGACCGACATGTCCCAGATGCCGTAGTGGCTGGGGCCGTCCGGGCCGGTGATGCCCGCCCGGTCCAGCACGAAGGTCACCGGCAGCTTGTGCATCGCCACGTCCAGCAGAACCTGGTCGAAGGCGCGGTTGAGGAAGGTGGCGTAGACCGCGACCACCGGGTGCAGACCGCCGAGCGCCAGGCCGGCCGCCGAGGTGGCGGCGTGCTGCTCGGCGATGCCCACGTCGTACACCCGCTCGGGGTACTTGCGGGCCAGCTTGGCGATGCCGGTCGGCTCGGCCATCGCGGCGGTGATGCCCACCACGTCCGGCCGCTCGTCGGCGATGGCCAGCAGCTCGTCGGCGAAGACGTGCGTCCACTTCACCGACGGGGCGGCCAGCAGCGCGCCGGTCTCCACGTCGAAGGCGCTGCTCGGGCCGTGCAGGCAGTCCGCCTCGTCCTCCTCGGCCGGGCGGTAGCCGTAGCCCTTGCGGGTGACCGCGTGCACGATGACCGGGCCGCCGAAGTTCTTGGCCGCGCGCAGCGCCGCCTCGACCGCCGTCACGTCGTGCCCGTCCACCGGGCCCACGTACTTGATGCCGAGGTCCTCGAACATGGCCTGCGGGGCGACCGCGTCCTTGATGCCCTTCTTGACCGCGTGCAGCACCTCGTACATCGGCTTGCCGACCAGCGGCGTGGAGCCGAGGGCGTCCTTGACGGTGTCGAGGACCTTCTCGTAGCCGGGGTTGAGCCGCAGCGAGGAGAGGTGGTCGGCCAGCCCGCCGATGGTCGGCGAGTAGGACCGGCCGTTGTCGTTGACGACGATCACGAGGGAGTTGCCGGCGGTGGCGATGTTGTTCAGCGCCTCCCAGCACATGCCACCGGTGAGCGCGCCGTCGCCCACCACGGCCACGACGCTGCGGGCCTCACCACGCAGGGCGTACGCCTTGGCCAGGCCATCGGCGTAGGAGAGCGCGGTGGAGGCGTGCGAGTTCTCGATGAGGTCGTGCTCGCTCTCCGCCTGACTGGGATAGCCGGAGAGGCCACCACGCTGGCGGAGCTTGTCGAAGCCGGCCTGGCGCCCGGTGAGGATCTTGTGCACGTACGCCTGGTGGCCGGTGTCGAACAGGAGCCGGTCGCGGGGCGAGTCGAAGACGCGGTGCATGGCCAGCGTCAGCTCGACCACACCGAGGTTGGGCCCGACGTGCCCGCCGGTGCGGGAGACCTTGGCGATCAGGAAGTCCCGGATCTCGGCAGCGAGGACGTCCAGCTCCTCGCCGGACATCCGCTTGACGTCCTGCGGACCGCGTACCGTCCCCAGCAGCCGGCCGTGGTTGGCCGTGTCCTCTTCAACACTCATGACCGGAGAGTCTATCGGCCGCCCGGCACTCCGCAGCCCGGGCCGAGCTGCCCGGGCCGTACGGGTCGGCTGAGCGCCTGGTCAGAGCACCATCCGCGGCGGCCGGGCCGGGGTACGAGGGTCCGCGGTCAACGCCCGGCCGGCGGGAGCAGCAGCCCCACCTGCTCGACGTGCTGTGTCATCGGGAACAGGTCGAAGCCCCGCAGCGCCGCCAGCCGCCAACCGAGGTCGGTGAAGGTGCGGACGTCCCGGGCGAAGGCCGCCGGGTCACAGGCCACGTACGCGACCGCTCGCGGGCCGGCGGCGACGATGTCGCGCACCACCTGGGCGCCCGCGCCGGAGCGCGGCGGGTCGAGCACCACCACGTCGACCGGGCCGGTGATCCGTCGGCGGGTGAGCGCGGTCTCGACCCGGGCGGCGACCACCTCGACCCGGGGCAGGTCGGCCAGGTTGGCCCGGGCCGCGTCCACCCCGTCCCGGCTCGATTCGACCAGGGTGATGCGGGCTTCGCCGACCCGGCCGGCGAGGGCGGCGGCGAACAGCCCAGCGCCGCCGTAGAGGTCCCACGCGGTCTCGCCCGGCTGGGGGTCCAGGAGGTCCAACACCGCCGCGCAGAGGGTGTCCGCGGCGGCCGGGTGCACCTGCCAGAACGCGGACGAGGGCAGCGTCCAGTCCCGTCCGGCGGCCACCTCGCGGACCTCGGCCGGCCCGCTCACCGGGGTGGGCACCCCGTCGCGGATCTCCGTGACGGTCACGTCCCCGCCGGTGCTGGCGATCGTCTCCACCGCCTCGGCGGCCGGCCAGCGCTCGGCGAGCACCGGCAGCTGCTGGATGGCCGGGTGGGCGATCCGGCAGCGGTCGATGGGCACCACCTCGTGCGACCGGTGCTTGAGCAGACCGGCCCGGTCCGCGCCGTCCACGGCGTACCGGACCCGGGAGCGCCAGCCGAGCAGGCCGCCGGGCAGCGCCTCGACCCGGACGCCGAGCTGGTCCAGCTCGGCGTCGGTCAGCCCGCCGAGGCGGATCAGCTGCTCGCGGACCACGGCGGTCTTCCAGGCCAGCTGCGCGGCCGGGGCGACGTGTTGCAGGTCGCAGCCACCGCACGCGCCGGGTCGGGCGTACGGGCAGGGCGGCTCGACCCGGTCCGGCGACGGGTCCAGCACGGTCACCGCGTCGGCCCGGACGAACCCCCGGTGCACCTCGGTGACCTCGGCGACGACCCGTTCACCGGGCAGCGCGTGCCGGACGAAGACCACCTGTCCGTCCACCCGTGCCACGCAGTGCCCGCCGGGGGCGACCGCGTCGACGGTCAGCTCGACCCGTTCCGCCTCCGCCAGCCCACGCTCGGGTGCCGGTGGCACCGGGGTTGTCGCGGTTCGCTGCCCGCCCGACTCAGTCACGGCCGTTCCCTTCCGTAGCGCGGTCCGCCGGGCCGCCCTCGCCCGGCGGCGGGGTGGTGACCACCGGCGGGATGGAGACCACCGGCGGCAGGTTGCCGCGCGGCCCCCGCGCCGGTGTCCGGGACAGCGTGGCGTCCAGCCGGTCCAGGTTCTTGCTCGCCGTCGACGCGAGCTGCCACGGCACGCTGACCACCATCACCCCCGGTTCGAAGAGCAGCCGGCCCTTGAGACGCAGGGCGCTCTGGTTGTGCAGCAGGTTCTCCCACCAGCGGCCGACCACGTACTCCGGGATGAAGACGGTGACCACGTCGCGGGGTGACTTGCGGCGGGTGGAGGCGACGAAGTCCAGGATCGGCCGGGTGATCTCCCGGTACGGCGAGTCGATCACGGTGAGCGGGATGGCCATCTCCCGCCGCTCCCAGTCGGCCTGCAGATCCCGGGTGTCCTTGTCGTCCACGTTGACGGTCACGGCGGTCAGCGTGTCCGGCCGGGTGGCCCGGGCGTAGGCGATGGCCCGCAGTGTCGGCTGGTGCAGCTTGCTGACCAGCACGATCGCGTGGTTACGGGCGGGCAGCGTGGCCCGGCCCTCGTCCGGCGGGGTCAGCTCGACGGCGATCCGGTCGTAGTGCCGGCGGATGGCCAGCATCAGCGCGTAGATCACCGCCATCGCGGCGATCGCGATCCAGGCGCCGAGCAGGAACTTGGTAACCAGGACGATCACCAGCACCGCGCCGGTCAGGCCCGCGCCGAACGTGTTGATCGCCCGGGAGCGGACCATCCGGCGACGCGCCTCCGGGTCCCGCTCGGTGCGCAGGTGCCGGTTCCAGTGCCGGATCATGCCGACCTGGGAGACGGTGAACGAGACGAAGACCCCGACGATGTAGAGCTGGATCAGCTTCGTCACCTCGGCCTGGAAACCGACGATCAGCACGATCGCGAAGAGGGCCAGGAAGGTGATGCCGTTGGAGAACGCCAACCGGTCGCCCCGGGTGTGGAACTGACGGGGCAGGTAGCGGTCCTGCGCGAGGATCGAGCCGAGCACCGGGAAACCGTTGAACGCGGTGTTCGCGGCCAGGAACAGGATCAGGGCGGTCACCCCGGCCAGCACGTAGAGCAGGATCGACCCGGAACCGAAGACCGTCTCGCCGAGCTGGGTGGTGACCGTCTTCTGCACGTACCCCTCGGGGCCGGAGACGATCTGGAGCTTCGGGTCCTCGACGAACTGAAGGTGGGTCAGCCGGGCCAGCCAGATGATCCCGACCAGCATGCTCACCGAGATGGTGCCGAGCAGCAGCAGGGTGGTGGCGGCGTTGCGGCTCTTCGGCGCCTTGAACGCCGGCACACCGTTGGAGATCGCCTCCACGCCGGTGAGCGCGGCGGCGCCCGAACTGAACGTCCGCAGCAGCAGGAAGACCAACGCGAACCCGGTCACGCTGTGCTCGGCCTGGATCACCAGGTCGGCGCTCGGGGCACGGAGGTCGTCGCCCAGCACGAACACCCGGAACAGCCCGGTGAGCAGCATCCCGAGCATCACGATCACGAAACCGTAGGTGGGGATGGCGAACGCCGTGCCCGACTCGCGTAGCCCGCGCAGGTTGACCGCGGTCAGCACCACCACCGCGATCACCGCGATCAGGACCTTGTGGGTGGCCACGAACGGCACCACCGAGCCGAGGTTGGCCACCCCGGAGGAGACCGACACCGCCACCGTGAGCACGTAGTCGACCAGCAGCGCGCTGGCCACCCCGACGCCGAACTTCGGGCCCAGGTTGACCGTGGCCACCTCGTAGTCGCCGCCGCCGGAGGGGTAGGCGTGCACGTTCTGCCGGTAGCTGGCCACCACGGTGAGCATCACCACGACCACGGCCAGCGCGATCCACGGGGAGAACAGGAACGCCGAGGCGCCGGCGATGGAGAGGGTGAGCAGGATCTCGTCGGGCGCGTACGCGACGCTGGACAGCGCGTCGGAGGCGAACACGGGCAGCGCGATGCGCTTCGGCAGGAGGGTGTGCTGAAGCCGGTCGGACCGGAACGGTCGACCGAGGAGGAGCCGCTTCAGCAGCGAGGTGGGACTGGCCACGAACGCCAAGGGTACGACCACCACGGCGGGGGCGCGGGGGTGGGCGATCACCGCTGCTCACGACGACGGGGTACGGTCGGTCCCCGCTTCCCACCGGGACGTGGCAGGCTCGCACTCGGAGGCCACCGGAAGCGGGGGCGGTACGCACCTTGGGAGGGACAGCGTGCACGTCGTGATCATGGGATGTGGCCGGGTCGGGTCGACCCTCGCCCACAGCCTGGAGTCCCGAGGGCACTCGGTGGCGGTGATCGACCAGGACGCCGACGCGTTCCGCCGGCTCGGCCCCGACTTCGCCGGGATCACGGTGACCGGGGCCGGCTTCGACGGCGAGGTTCTCCGACAGGCCGGCATCGAGCGCGCGGACGCCTTCGCGGCGGTGTCGAGCGGCGACAACTCCAACATAATCTCGGCGCGGTTGGCCCGCGAGACGTTCGGCGTGTCCCGGGTCGCCGCCCGCATCTACGACCAGCGCCGCGCGCAGGTCTACGAGCGGCTGGGCATCCCCACCGTCGCCACCGTGCGCTGGACGGCCGACCGGATGCTGCGGCACCTGGTGCCGGAGGGCAACGTGGAGATCTTCCGCGACCCGACGAGCACCGTGTCGATCGTCGAGGTGCCGATCCACAAGGACTGGATCGGCCGGTCGGTGCGCACCCTGGAGGAGGCGTCCGGCGCCCGGGTGGCCTACCTGATCCGCTTCGGCATCGGCACGCTGCCCACCGGCTCCACCGTCGTACAGGAGGGTGACCAGGTGTTCATGCTGGTCAGCGATGACATCGTGGCGACGGTCACGTCGGTGGCGGCGGCGCCGCCGGAAGGGGGGCACTGAGCCATGCGGGTCGCCATCGCGGGCGCGGGCAACGTGGGCCGCTCGATCGCCCAGGAGCTGATCGACAACGGCCACCAGGTGATGCTGATCGAGCGCCAACCCAAGATGCTGCGCCCGGACCGGGTGCCGGCGGCCGAGTGGGTGCTGGCCGACGCGTGCGAGGTGGCCAGCCTGGAGGAGGCCAACATCGCCGGGTGCGACGTGGTGGTCGCGGCGACCGGCGACGACAAGACCAACCTGGTGCTGTCGCTGCTGGCCAAGACCGAGTTCGCGGTGCCACGGGTGGTGGCCCGGGTCAACCGGGCCGAGAACGAGTGGCTGTTCACCGAGCAGTGGGGCGTCGACGTCGCGGTGAGCAAGCCGCGGGTGATGGCCGCGCTGGTCGAGGAGGCGGTCACCGTCGGCGACCTGGTCCGGCTCATGACCTTCCGCCAGGGTGAGGCGAACCTGGTCGAGATCACCCTGCCGCCGACCGCGCCCTACGTCGGTCAGCCGATTCACGCCGTGCCGCTGCCCCGCGACTCCGCGCTGGTGGCGATCCTGCGCGGCAAGCGGGTCCTGGTGCCCAGCCCGGACGACCCGATCGAGGCCGGCGACGAGCTGATCTTCGTCTGCACGGCCGAGGTGGAGGACCAGGTCCGCGCGGTGATCCTCGGGCCGGACAGCGTCGAGCGGACCCGCGGCTCACGCTGAGCCGACGGCCGGCGCGGTCGGTCAGGCGCCGGGCAGCGGGGTCGGCGACGACTCCCGGGTGACCCGGCGCACCGTCCAGACCGTGATCAGCAGCAGCAGCGCGTACGGCGGGTAGCCCAGCGCCAGCCGGGCCACGCCCAGCAAGGTGTCCTGGTGGGCCAGGTAGAGCCCGGCCTGCACGCCCACCTTGGCCAGCCAGACCACGCCCCAGAGCACGGTGAGCTGGGTGAAGGTGCGCACCAGCTTCGGGTCGGTGCGCCAGTCCGAGCGGCCCTTGGCGACCAGCACCGACCAGATCCAGCCCACCAGCGGCTGCCGGATCGCCGCCGAGACCAGCAGGGCGACGCCGTACCCGATGCCGTAGAGGATGCCGGGAAGGTAGAAATCGCGCTCGTCGCCGGTGCGCCAGGCGATGGCAGCGCCGACACCGACACCGAACAGCCCGTTGATGGCATGTCGGATCGGCCGGCGCTGGGCCAGCCGCAGCCCGGCGATCAGCAGCGCGACGGAGACCGAGGCGATCACCGCCGGTCGCAGCTCGCCGATGATGTTGGCCAGCACGAAGACCACGACCGGAATGCTCGACTCGACCAGACCCCGCCAGCCGCCGAGCTGGTCGGCCATCTGCTCGGCGATCGTGGGCAGCGGCTCCTCGTCCGGAGGGCCGGTCTCCGGCTGCGCCGCCCGGTGCTGTCCCGTCGTCATCGCCGGCCTTCCGTCCGCAACGCCGTCACTTCGGCGAGTCCAGCTCGTAGTAGGGGTTGTAGATGACCTTGCGCTCGTCGCGCACCGCCACCCGGCCACGAGCGGTCAGGTGCCGGCCCGGCTCGATCCCGGCGATGTGCCGTCGACCCAACCAGACCAGGGTGACCACGTCGCTGCCGTCGTACAGGTCGGCCTCCAGGGTGGGCAGGTTGGTGCGCGGCGTGTAGACCACCGTGCGCAGCCGACCGGCGACCGACACCAGCTGACCCCGGGAGCACTGCTGGGCCGGGATCCCGCCGCACTCGGCGCTCTCCCGCCGCAGCTCCTGCGCGTCGATCTCGGCCTCGCTGGCGGTGAACCGTTGCAGGATGCGCCGCAGCGACACCCGGCCCTCGTCGGTCGTCATGACCTCCGCGTCACCCTCTCCACGCTCGCCGTCCCCGGCCGGCACCGGCGGCGCCGGAACCGTGCCGCCAGCGTACGCCGACGGGGCTGGTTCCGGCGGGCCGGTGCGCGCGGGTCAGACCTGGCGCGGCTCGGCGGCGGCGTCGCCCGCCTCGGCGTCGCCCTGGTCGGCGATCTCGCGGGGCAGCCGCAGCGGCAGCGGCTCACGGACCGGCTTGGCCTCCTGGCCACGGTCGACCACCAGGCCGTCCAGGCACTCCACCAGCGGCCCGGCCACGGCCGGGTTGGTGGCCACCGGCCCCTGGAACACGCCGCGGACCATCCAGCGCGGCCCGTCGATGCCCACGAACCGCAGGTTCGTCGGGCCGTCCGGGGTGTTCACCTGGGCGTGCAGCTCCGGGCCGTACTCGCCGTCGACCTCCTGCGCGCTCGCGCCGTCGCGCAGCAGCGACTGCCGGATCTCCTCGCGCACCTCGCCCCAGATCCCCTCCGAGCGGGGGGCGGCGAAGACGCCCAGCTGGAGCGCGTTGTCGCCGTGCACCAGCACCACCTGCTGGATCACACCCTGCGGGTCGGCCTGCACCCGCACCTCGACGTCGGCGATCGCCGGGATGTGCAGGCTGCCCAGGTCGAGTCGCTGCACGTCGTCGTAGCTCTCGGAGATGTCGTACGGGCCGCGCTCCAACGTCGGCGCCGCATCGCCCTGGTCCGGGACCTGGACGGCCCGCTCGTCACGGGTCTGCCGCTCGGCGTCGGCCCGCTTTCGGGAGAAGATCACTGCGCCTGCCCTCCGCTGTTCACACTCACCCTGCCACCTCTTCCGTCTGCCCGCGGCCCGGCTCGTCTGGCCGCCGCTCGACCCGGTCCTGGCCCGTCGGCGACGGCACCAGCCCGGCGTGCCCGCCGGTCGACCCGTGCCCGCCGACCCCACGCCGGGACGTGGGCAGCTCGACCACCGGCTCGAACCGCGCCCGTGCGACCTGCTGGACCACGAGCTGCGCGATCCGGTCGCCGCGGGAGATCTTCGCCGGCACATCCCGATCATGGTTGATCAGGTTGACCAGGATCTCACCCCGGTAGCCGGCGTCGACCGTACCGGGAGCGTTGAGCACCGTCACGCCGAGCCTGGCCGCCAGACCGGAACGGGGGTGGACCAGACCCACGTACCCCTCCGGCAGCGCGATGGCCACGCCGGTGGGCACCAGGGCGCGGCCACCGGGCGGCAGTTCCACGTCCGCGGCCGCCACCAGGTCGGCCCCGGCGTCGCCGGGATGGGCGTACGTGGGCAACGGCAGCTCGGAGTCGAGCAGCTGCACGGGCACGGGTACGACGTCTGTCACGGGTCCCCTCTTCCGTCCGGTTCTCGGGGTGACCCTGCCATCCTGCCGGTTCGCCGAGCCGCCGTGCGCCGTACCCTCGCAGGAGTGAGCATGTCGCCCTCTCCGTCCGCCGATCAGCCGCCGGTCGACGCCCGCCCGGCGTACGCCGAACGGCTGGATCTGCCCTGGTGGCTGTGGTTGGCCGGGCTGGTGGCCGCCGCGCTGCTGGCCGTCGAGATCTGGATGGGCGCCGACGGCGTGCGGGCCTGGCTGCCGTTCGTCGTGCTGCTGCCCCTCACCGCGGCAGGGCTGTGGTGGCTGGGCCGGATCCGGGTCGGGGTCGCCGACTCCGAGCTGCGGGTGGACGACGCCCGCCTGCCGGTGCGATTCGTGGCCGACGTGGTGCCCCTGGACGTGGCCGGCCGCCGTGAGGTGCTCGGGGTCGGCGCGGACCCGCTCGCCTTCGTGGTGCAGCGGCCGTGGATCGGCGGCGCCGTGCAGGTGGTGCTCGACGACCCGGCCGACCCCACCCCGTTCTGGGTGGTGAGCACGCGGCACCCGGTCGAGCTGGCCGAGGCGGTGCTGGCCGCGAGGGACGCTCTGACGCTCTCCCGTCCCACCACGGGCGAGCAGGGCTGACCCGACGCCGTTGACCCGCTCAGGTGCCGGTGGGCGGGCCGGGCAGGGCTGCCGGTGGCGCGGGCCGGGCGATGCCCCGCCGACGCAGGTCCACCTGAAGCTGTTCGGCCATCTGCTGGGTGGCCCGGCGGTTGAGGAAGCTGGCCACCGCCGCTCCGGTCAGGAACGGCCCGAGCGTGGTGAGGTTGCGACCGAAACGCCGCAGCAGCATGTCCCGCAGTTCCTTGCGGGCCGCGGTGCCGAGCACCGCGCCCACCCCCACGCCGGGCACCATCGGGTTGACCCCCCGCTGGGTGGCCCAGGAGTGCACCAGGGCGACCGCCCGTTGGCTGCCGCCCTCCGGCAGCGCCACGCCGTGGACCTCGTGCAGCTCACCGACCAGCTTCAGCTCCACCGACACCACGGCGACGGTCTCGGCGGCGAGCAGCACCGGCGCGGAGAGCAGGGTCGGGGCGACCGTCCACTCGACGGCGGCGACTCCCCCGCCGGCCGCGCCGATCGCGGCGGTGGTCCGGGACGCGTTGCGGATGAGCCGGTCGGCCAGGGCGGCATCGTCCAGGCCGGGGAAGTGCCGACGCAGGGTTTCCAGGTCCCGTACCGGGATGTGCGGGGCGACCTCGGCGACGGCGTCGACCATCCAGCGCACGGCGGCACGGGGCTTGAACAGGTCGGAGATGCCCCGGGCGCGGGCCTGCCCGACCATCCGGGTCAGCAGTTGACGGCGACGGGCCGGAGCGATGTCGTCCGCGGTCAACGCCGCGACGGTGGCGCCCAGGTCGTCCGTGCCAGCAGTGGCGCCCAGGTCGTCCGTGCCAGCAGTGGCGCCCAGGTCGTCCGTGCCAGCAGCGGCACCGAGGTCGTCCGTGCCACTGGTGGCATCGAGGTTGCCCGTACCGCCGTCGGTGGTGCCGCCTCGATCGCTCATCGGACCTCCCGGTGCTGTGGCTACCCGCTACGAGTCAAGCAGGTACCCACCGGTGCCGCATGCCTACACCGGCTAGCGGCGGCCCCGTTCAGGAGGCCGCCGCCGGTGTCGTGGTTGTCAGACGCACTCGCGACAGATCAACTCGCCGTTACGCTCGACCGCCAGCTGGCTACGGTGGTGGACCAGGAAGCAGCGGGCGCACCGGAACTCGTCCTGCTGCATCGGAAGCACCTTGACCGTGAGCTCCTCGTCGGCCAGATCGGCACCGGGCAGCTCGAAGCTCTCGGCCACCTCGGCCTCGTCGACGTCCACCGCGCCCGACTGTGAGTCGACGCGCCGTGCCTTGAGCTCTTCCAGGCTGTCCTCGCCGAGGTCGACCTCGTCGCGACGCGGTGCGTCGTAGTCGGTGGCCATCGGTTTCACTCTCCCATATCGATGTTGTCGCTTCCGGTTGTAACGCCGGACGACGCTGTTTCGGTTCCGCTGGCCGGCCACCACTTGTGTCGGGCACCCGACCCGAGGACCGAACGGGTCGAGCTCGCCGGGGCGACTCCCCTGCGAGCGCGGAACCTTACCCCCCCTTGGGCGAGGCATGTATACCGCCCTTGCGGCTGAGATGTACGCCCCCGCACGCGAAGTTGTTCCCAATGTGATTCAGGCGACACGAAGATAGGGGTAGTAGTACCCGGTTCGCGGTCGGCGCGCCGGCATGTCGGGCTGTTTCCACGCGACGGCCGGACAACCGTTAACCTCAGCGGCGTATTCGACGGCCGGCGGCCAGTCTGATCGTCGCCGGCTGCCGCCACCCACCTGAGGTCCCGGGAGTGCCCAGATGAGTTTTGCGCGAGTGCGAGCACTCGTCGTCGTCGGCCTGCTCGGGGTGCTGGCCCTGGCGTTCGTGGTCACCGCGATCATCCGGGACAGCCAGGGAAAGGCGGGCACGGCCGAGGGCTGCCCGGAGGGTTGGCCGCTGGCCGACGTGACACTGCACGAGCCCAAGGACGTCAAGATCAACGTGTTCAACGCGACCGACGAGGCCGGTCGGGCCGGCAGCGTCGCGGACGACTTCCGCAACCGCAAGTTCCAGGTCAAGAAGGTCGGCAACGAGCGCAAGGGGATCGACGACGTGGCGGTGCTGCGGTACGGCCCGAAGGGCGTCGGCTCCGCGCACCTGCTGCAGGCGTACTTCCTCAACAACGCCGAGCCGGGCTACGACCCGAAGCGCACCGACGACGTCGTGGACGTGGTCCTGGGCAACGGCTTCCAGCAGCTCGCCACCACGACCGAGGTCAACCAGTCCCTCGGTGACATCGGCGCGCCACAGGCACCCAAGGGCTCCTGCCCGTCCCCGGTCGCCAAGTGACCGCCTGAGCGCTCTGACCGGTCGCTCAGCCGCCGGCCCGGTCGCTCAGGGCCCGCCGGCGGCGTCCAGCCCGGCCAGCCGGTCGTGCAGCGGCCCGAAGAGCGCGGGCGGGGCCGCGACCACCAGGTCGGGCCCCGGCGGCCCACCGGCCAGGCCGGCGACGCACACCCCCGCCTCGGCGGCCACCAGACCGCCGGCCGCCAGGTCCCAGGCCGCGAGGCCCTTCTCGAAGTACGCGTCGAGCCGGCCCTCCGCGACCAGGCAGAGATCCAGCGCGGCGGCACCGAGCCGCCGGATGTCCCGGACGTGTGCGATAAGACCGGCCACCACCTGGGCCTGGTGCGCGCGACGCCCGGCGTCGTAGCCGAAGCCGGTGCCGACCAGCGCCTGCCCCAGGTCCGTCTCGCCGGAGCAGCGCAACCGCACACCGTCGCGCCAGGCCCCGCCGCCGACCGTGGCCGTCCACTCCTCGCCGGTGCTCACGTTGCGCACCACGCCGGCGACCACCACCCCGTCGACCTCGGCGGCCAGCGACACCGCGCTGTACGGCAGCCCGTAGAGGTAGTTGACGGTGCCGTCGATCGGGTCGATGATCCAGCGCACCCCACCCGGCGCGACCGGCCCGGTGTCCCGGATGCCATATTCCTCGCCAAGCACCGCGTCGTCCGGCCGCAACTGCCTCAGCGCGTCGAGCACCTGCCGCTCGACCGCCCGGTCGGCGGCGGTGACCACGTCGGTGACCGTACTCTTGGTCGCAGCCACCGAGACACCCTCGACCCGCATCCGGTACGCGGTGGCCGCCGCATCCCGTGCGACGCCGAGCGCGACCGCCAAGAGTTCCCGAGGTGACGGCGCCGAACGGTCCATCCCAACGTCCCCTTCCCACGCGACCGGGGCGTTCCACGCCCCGCGCGAGTATCATCCTTACAAAGTCCACATCAGCGCCGAATCGGCGGTCCCACCGCCGTTAAGCAGTGCGGCGCAGGAAGATCGCGGCAGACGGCGTTACAATTCACCCCTGCCCACGCGCCACGGACCGCCGAACACCGGCCGGTCCGGGACACGCGGGTCCCTCAACCACATTGCCCGGCCCGGTTGCCCCACGCTGTGCCGGACAACCCGGCCGTGCCCGCTCTTCGCCTCCGGAAGGTCATTCGTGACAGAACCCCGCCAGACCGGCGCCGACGTTCGCTCGCTCACCGACACCCTGATCGCCCACGCGCAGAGCGCCGGTGGCCAGCTCACGTCGGCCCAGCTCGCGCGCACCGTCGAGTCCGCCGAGGTGACTCCGGCCCAGGCCAAGAAGATTCTGCGGGCGCTCTCCGAGGCGGGAGTGACCGTGGTGGTCGACGGCTCGGCGAGCACTCGCCGACGCGTCGCCGCGGCCCGTTCGACCACGCCGGCGTCCCGGGCCACCACCGCCAAGACCACCAAGAAGGCTGCCGCGCCCGCCCCGAAGCAGGCGCCCGCCTCCGACGACGCGCCGTCCGCGCCGGCCCCGCGCAAGGTGGCCGCCCGCAAGGCCACCTCCGCCGAGGGCGCTGCCACGACGGCGAAGGCCACCAAGTCGACCCGGGCCACCAAGGCGACGGTCGCCGCCGCTGGCGCCAAGGCCGGCACCAAGGCCAAGGGCGAGGGCGCCGAGGGCGAGATCGACCCGGAGGAGCTGGCCGCCGCCATCGAGGACGTGGTGGTCGAGGAGCCGGCCGAGCTGGCCCAGGCCGCCGAGACCGACGCCGCCGCCTCGGCGACCGACAACGACTTCGAGTGGGACGACGAGGAGTCCGAGGCTCTCAAGCAGGCCCGGCGGGACGCCGAGCTGACCGCCTCCGCCGACTCGGTCCGCGCGTACCTGAAGCAGATCGGCAAGGTTCCGCTGCTCAACGCCGAGCAGGAGGTGGAGCTGGCCAAGCGCATCGAGGCCGGGCTCTACGCCGCCGAGCGGCTGCGCGCGGCCGACGAGGGCGAGGAGAAGCTCGTCCGGGACATGGTCCGTGACCTGGGCTGGATCTCCCGTGACGGCGAGCGGGCCAAGAACCACCTCCTGGAGGCGAACCTCCGACTGGTGGTGTCGCTGGCCAAGAGGTACACGGGTCGTGGCATGGCCTTCCTCGACCTGATCCAGGAGGGCAACCTCGGCCTGATCCGCGCGGTGGAGAAGTTCGACTACACCAAGGGCTACAAGTTCTCCACGTACGCCACCTGGTGGATCCGGCAGGCGATCACCCGCGCGATGGCCGACCAGGCCCGCACCATCCGCATCCCGGTGCACATGGTCGAGGTCATCAACAAGCTTGGCCGCATACAGCGTGAGCTGCTCCAGGACCTGGGCCGCGAGCCCACTCCGGAGGAGCTGGCCAAGGAGATGGACATCACACCCGAAAAGGTGCTGGAAATCCAGCAGTACGCTCGGGAGCCCATCTCTCTGGACCAGACCATCGGCGACGAGGGCGACAGCCAGCTCGGTGACTTCATCGAAGACTCCGAGGCCGTGGTCGCGGTGGACGCGGTTTCGTTCTCGCTCCTGCAGGACCAGCTCCAGCAGGTGCTCCAGACGCTTTCCGAGCGTGAGGCGGGTGTGGTACGCCTGCGCTTCGGCCTGACCGACGGCCAGCCGCGGACTCTGGACGAGATCGGCCAGGTCTACGGGGTGACCCGGGAGCGGATCCGGCAGATCGAG
>NZ_JAKKFI010000115.1 GCF_022230955.1 Micromonospora cabrerizensis | reverse complement strand
GTTCGCGGTGCCGCCGTTCGCGTGACCTCGGTTCGCGCTGCCGCCGTTGGTGCTGCCGCCGTTCGCGCTGACCGATGCTGGTGCCGAGCGGGGGCCGCCCGGCGCGGCGTCGGCGCCTGGGTCGTTTCCGGCCGACGCGCCGCCGGGACGGGCGGCCTCCGGCCAGTCCTCGTCATCCGTCGCCTCGTTCGCCGGGGCACCGCCGCCGGGGCGCGCCGCCTCCGGCCAACCGTCCTCGTCATCGGCCGCGCCGGGCTGCGCTGCGCCTACCCCGCCCGCCCTCTGACCATCTGCGGACGACCCATGAGTCGGCCCGGCGGCACCGGTCGAGGTTGGCGCGCTGGCCGGCTCACCGACGGTGTTGACGTCCGGCGCAGCGTCGGGGTTGGTTGCGACAGGCGGCGCGCTCGGTGCGCTGGAAGCGATCGGTGCGACAGGCGGCAGGCCGGTAGCGGCAGGCACGGTCGGTGCAGCGCTCGGGCTGGGTGCAGCGGGAGGTGCGCTCGTCGGGCCGACAGGTGCGCTCGGTGTGGCAGGCGACGCGCTCGGTGAGCCGGCAGCAATCGGTGCGGCGGGCGGCTCGCTGGTGGCAGCAGCCGCGTTCGGCGCAGCGGGAGGTGCGACGGGCCGGGCCGGAGCGGCCGGCTGTGAGCGCTGCGAGCCGGACAGCGACACGCCACCGCGCTCACCGGCCACCTCGCAGCGGATCTGCCAGCGCCCGCCCAACTCCTCGTAGAGCGCGTCGGTCAGCACAGCCGCGTGATCGGCCATCATCTTGGCCAGCACGGTCGACTTCACCGTCAGCACCAGCATGTCGCCGTCGAGTTCGCGCACCACCGCGTCGCGCATCAGGGCCGCGATCCGCTTGTTGGTCCGGTTGACCTTGCCGACCACGTCGGGCCAGACGCGACGGACCGCGACCGCGTCCAGCGCGGCAGCCGGCGCACCCGGTCGCGGTGGCACGGGCGTGGCCGGGTCGGGGAGCACCGCCGACGGCGGCACCACGCGACGCTGGGCCGGTGAGGCGGTGCCCGGCCCGGCTGGCGAGACGGGTGCGCCCTGGTCAGCGGATGCCGACCCGACGGTGGTCGACGCGCCGGGTGACGCCAGGATCGGCGAGTCCGCAGCCGAGGCAGGCACACCCGACACGGGCGCGCCCGAGGTCGGGACACCCGAGGCCGGAGCGCTCGACGCCGCAGCGGTCGGAGCACGACCGGCCGAGGCCGGAGCGCTCAGGCCCGCAGCGCTCAGGCCCGCACTGCTCTGGGTCGGGGACGACGCCGGGTCGACCTCCCACGGCGGTGCCGAGGTCGGGGCGTTGGCGGGTGCCGGGCCTGCGGCAGCCGGGACCGGTGGGGCTTGCTGTGGGCGTACCCCTGGGGTGGTGGCCGGCGCGAAGCCGGCGGCGGCCGACGGCGCGTCGGTGCCGCTCAGGGTGAGCCGACGTTCCATCCGTTCGAGGCGCTGGAGGAGGCCACCGGTGGAGTCGTCCACGCCGGGCAGCAGCATCCGGGCGCAGATCAGCTCCAGCAGCAGGCGGGGCGCGGTGGTGCCGCGCATCTCCACCAGCCCGTCGTGCACGATGTCGGCGCAGCGGGAGAGCGTGGCCGGGCCGAGCTGCGAGGCCTGGGCGGCCATCCGCTCGATCTGGTCGGCCGGGCCGTCGATGAGGCCCTTCGCGGCGGCGTCCGGCACCTGCTGGATCACGATGAGGTCGCGTAGCCGTTCCAGCAGGTCGGCGGCGAACCGGCGCGGGTCGTGCCCGGCCTCGGCGACCCGGTCGACGGTGGCGTACGCGGCGGCGCCGTCCCCGGCGGCCAGCGCGTCGCACATCTCGTCGATCAGCGCGGCGTCGGTGACCCCGAGCAGCGCGGCGGCCCGCGCGTAGGTGACGCCCTCCGGGCCTGCGCCGGCCATGAGCTGGTCGAGCACCGAGAGGCTGTCCCGGGCGCTACCGCCGCCGGCACGGACCACCAGCGGGAAGACCGCCGGTTCGACGGCGACGCCCTCGGCCTGGGTGAGCTGCTCCAGGTACGGGCGGAGCACCTTCGGCGGGATCAGCCGGAACGGGTAGTGGTGGGTCCGCGAACGGATCGTGCCGAGGACCTTCTCCGGTTCGGTGGTGGCGAAGATGAACTTGACGTACTCCGGGGGCTCCTCGACCAGCTTGAGCAGGGCGTTGAAGCCCTGGGTCGAGACCATGTGCGCCTCGTCGATCACGTAGATCTTGAAGCGGCTGCTGGCTGGCGCGAAGAAGGCGCGCTCGCGCAGCTCACGGGCGTCGTCGACACCACCGTGGCTGGCGGCGTCGATCTCGATCACGTCGATCGAGCCGGCACCGTCGGTGGCCAGCGAGCGGCAGGACTCACACTTGCCGCACGGCTCGGGGGTGGGGCCCTGCTCACAGTTGAGCGAGCGGGCCAGGATCCGGGCGCTGGAGGTCTTGCCGCAGCCGCGCGGCCCGGAGAAGAGGTAGGCGTGGTTGAGCCGTCCGCTGCGCAGCGCCTGCGACAGCGGTTCGGTCACGTGCTCCTGACCGATGACCTCAGCGAAGGTACGCGGCCGGTACTTGCGGTAGAGCGCCAGCGTCACTCGTCCCGCCTCCTCTCGACCGAGCCATTCTGCGCCGGTCGGGCGCGGGTGACCACCCACCACCCCGGGCGCCTGGGTTGCCGCACGTCGGCCCTGCTTGATCGACCGGGCCGCCGGGGCTTGATCGACCCCGCGCCACGCTTGATCGACTCGGCTTCCTGGAAACCGTGGTGTCCGCGTGGCCGGGACACCCCGACTTCACGGAAGTCGAGTGGATCAACCAGCCCGCAGACAAAAAGGCCTCCCGTGCACCCGGCAGAGCTCGCTTATCCTTGCTGCCTTCCGGCCCTGGGGAGGTTCACGAGATACCGCCGCACGGGAGGTGCCGCCAAGCCTACCCGACCGCCCGTCGATCTTCAGGGGGTGGTGGGGTGGCCCGGCCGACGGAGGCCTGTATCCTGGCTCGCGGAGGATTCGCCTAGAGGCCTAGGGCGCACGCTTGGAAAGCGTGTTGGGTTTACACCCTCACGAGTTCGAATCTCGTATCCTCCGCTCTCTTGAGCGGCACAACGACAGGGCCGGCCCCACTGGGGACCGGCCCTGAGTCGTTCTCCGCCCCCGCGCCGGAAACCACGCCCCGCGCGCGGAACGCCCCAACCAGCGACCCCCTTCAGGCGCGGGCGCGTGCCCAGGAGAGGAAGCGGTCGGCAAGACGCGCTGGTTCGACCTCCCGGAGCTGTGCGCTGGCCTCGGCCTGGAGCGTCGCCAGGTAGATGGTCAGCGCCAGCCGGTCGTGCCGGTACTCGCCGAGCAGCCGCAGCTTGGCCGCCGAGCACGGCCAGGCGATGCCGCACGCCGCGCAACGCCAGGTGGGGCGGGTCGGCAGGTGGTTCCGGTGGCGGCGGCGGGGCATGGACGAACCTCCTTCGCGGTGGACGGGGGTCGCCCCGTCGGGGCGACCCCCGGACTGACGCCGACCGCCGGGCTTCTGCGCCTCCACCGGTCACGCCGTCTTCTGTGAACCACCCTCGGGCGCGTCACCGGACAGGTACACCGCGTAACGATATGGTTCTCAGATATTTGGGACATCCGATGGAGGAGCCGTGAACGACGCGCTTCGGGTGGCGCTCAGCGACACCGGGCACACCACCGAATCCCTCGCCGAGACCGTCGGCGTCGACCCGAAGACCGTGGGGCGCTGGTTGACCGAGGGGCGCATCCCGCACCCCCGGCACCGCCTGGCGGCGGCCGAGGCACTCCACAAGGACGTGTCGGACATCTGGCCGGACACTTCAAGACGTCGTGACCCCATTTGGTTTCGCCCCTGGCAGGAGATCGAGCGCGAGGCGGTGTCACTGCGCTGGTACGAGTCGACCGTGCTGCCGGGGCTGTTGCAGACCGAGGCGTACGCCAGGGCGGTGCTGAGCGGCGCGGGCCTGATCCCCCGGGGTGACATCGAGCGACACCTGGCGGTCCGGCTGGGCCGGCAGGGCGTGCTCAGGCGGGATGACCCGCCGCAGTTCACGGCGGTCGTGGACGAGGCGGTCATCCGTCGCCCGGTGGGCGGCGGGTCGACCATGCGCGAGCAACTGCTGGCCGTCGTCGCGGCCTGCGCCGAGCCGCACATCCGGGTGCACGTCGTGCCCAGCGCGGTCGGCGCCTACGCGGGGCTGAACGGGCCGTTCGTGATCGCGCACAGCCACGACCACCGGGTCGCCGGCTATCTGGACAACCAACTCCAGGGACAAGTCGCTAGCGACCCCGAGGACATCGCGGCCATGATGGCGGCATGGGAGAACGTGCGCGGGGAGGCGTTGTCCCACTGGCAGTCGGTCGACCTGATGAGGGAAGTGGCGCAGACATGGAGCTGAACGGCGCACGGTGGCGTAAGAGCAGCCGCAGCAGCGGCAACGGCGGCGCATGTGTCGAGGTCGCCGACAACCTGCCCGGCGTCGTCGGCGTACGGGATTCCAAGGACCCGACCGGCCCGGCGCTCACCTTCGCGCCGGCGACCTGGCGGGCGTTCGTCACCCGGCTCGGCATGCGGCTCTGACCAGGGCCCGAATCCGTCGTACACATGTTCTATCCACAGGCTGTGGACAGGGCAGGTCTGCGTCAGGAGCCGTCGCGGAGGTCGGCGAGGCGTTCCGGCCGGAAGCTGATCTCGTCGAAGGTCACGCTGCACCCGTCGCCGGTCGGTGACTGGCCGGCGAAGCCGATCCGGTCGCCGGTCGTCTCGCCGTCGAAACTGAACACGCGGATCAACTGCCAGGTCGTGCCGTCGACGGACGCGTGGTACGCGTAGACCCGGCCGATCCGCGAGACGCGCAGCCAGACCGAGCGGTCGGCCACCACGAAGGCGTTCGCATCGTCGGCGACACCACGGCAGATGACGGACACGATCATGGGCTCACCCTCGGGTGAGAACTCGAAGCACAACTTGCCCCAGCACCGCTCGTCCCGCCAGAGCAGCAGCACCCCGGCATCGAAGGTCGCGGCGAAGGCCACGCTGACCTTGGCGCTGAACTGGAAGTCGCCCTGCGGCGGCAGGTCACCGAGCAGCGTCGCCGCGTTGAGGACGGGCGCGGCGTTCTCGTCCCCGTCGACGCTGCCGCCGCTCGGGTCGATGAAGATGTCCGTGCGCGGCTGCGCCAACACCGTCACCGCCCCGGTCGTCCCGTCCACCTGCCAGAGCCCCTCCGGCGAGGGCGCGAGCGGAGACGGCATACCGGGAACGGTCAGTTGGTCAGCCATGACCAGGACCGTACAACGGGTCCCGGCAGGGAGTCAGCCGCCGCTGGGCGGGTACGGTCCGGGAATCGACGCCGGCCAGCCGGGAAACCGTCGTACACATGTTCTATCCACAGGCTGTGGACGGCGGAGGGTTCGATGGCGTACCAGCTCAGCGCGGTGGTCGCGGACGCCGAGCTGCTGCGCGAGCAGACCGCCGAGCTGGATCACGCGGTCCTCGGCGAGCTGCGCCAGGATTTCGGGTTGTTGCCGATCACCCCGCAGCTGGTGGTGGAGCTGACCGGGTCGCTGCCGGATTTCGCAACGGACGACCGCAACGCCGAGCACCCGTTCGGCCTGGTGCTGTCGCCGACGCTGACCGAGTCGCTGACCCGCTGGTCCGAGGCGGGGCCGGTGGCATACCTGGAGGCGGAGTTCGGCGGCGGCACCGGCTACCAGTCGGCCGCGGTGTGGCTGGGTGGGACGCTCTCGTGGGGTCCGGGCTTCGACGACGTGTTGGACGCGCCGCGCGGGCAGTGGCCGATCAACGCGGCGCTGACCCGGCTCGGTGTCGAGCCCGGCGAGTGGATCGACCCGTTCGCCGAACTGGGGTTGCACCTGGAGCGCAACACCGAGGGTTGGCTGGCGCACGGGCGGCGTCGACTCAGCGCCGACTATTGGGATGAGCTGGTCGAACAGTGGGAAAACCAGTAATCCGGCGATCGCCAGCAACCTGAGGGCTCCCGTTCCGTTGGGGACTGGGGGATTCCATGAAATTGCGACAATTTGCTTTTATTGCCATGCTGATGACGGCTGCCTCGATTGCGGGCAGCGGCGTACCACCAACCGGGTCGATCCCGCACGGCCGGCCCGCCGGCAGCGTGGAGATCATCGACCTGAACGGCCTGCGCAACATCGAGTTCGGTGACACCGAGGATGAGCTGACCCAGCGCGGCATCCTGCGAACCAGCCTGGACGCGTGCGGGCCGATGCTCGTCGGCCACGACACGGTCAGCCCGGTCTTCGTGGAGGACAGACTGGTGCTGCTCTGGGTCGGCGACCCGATGCGGACACCGGAGGGCATAACGGTGGGCTCACCCGTCGACCAGGTCTGGGCCCGCTATCCGCTGGTGACCGGACTCGACGCTCCACAGGGGACGCACCGCCTCGACGGGCTGCTCGCCCGCAACGGCGACCGCGCGTACCTGTTCCTGCACGACGGACGCACGGTCCGGAAAACCATCGCGGGGTACGCCGACTGGGCCCGCCGCCTCTTCGACGAGGGCGTCGGCCCCTGCTGAGGCGGCGAGCGCTCAGACCGTCTGAGTGGCCTGCTCGGGCAGCCGCGCCCCAGACGCCGCGGCGAAACCGGCGAGCGCGATCTCCGCCGCCTGTCGCAGGTCCTCGCGGCTGACCCCGGCGGCGGCGTGCACCGCCTGCCCCTCGCTGACGATCATGACGAAGCGGGCGAGCGCGACCGGGTCGGCGTGAGCGGGTAGGTCGCCTTCGGCGACGGCGCGGGCGAACCGGTCGGCGAGAGCCCCTTCGCCGGCCAGTCGGCTGGCGGCGAGGAACCCGGCAACGGGCGCGTTGTCGCTGGAGCAGGCGGTGCCGCCCTGGATCGACAGGCAACCGGCGGGCCGGTCGGTACGCGTCACGGCAACCACGTTCTCCCGCAGCAGGGTGGCGACCACCTCGTACGCGGTCGGTTGGGCGAACGCGTTCCGCGCGTACGCCATGTCCTTTTCGGCGTAGCGGGCCACGGCCTTGCGGAACAGTTCCTCCTTACCGCCGTAGGCGGCGTAGAGGCTGGGTTTGTTGATGCCCATCGCGGCGGTGAGGTCGCTCACCGACGCGCCTTCGTACCCCTGCCGCCAGAACACCTCGACTGCGCGCTCCAGCGCCTCGTCGGCGTCGAATCCACGGGGTCGTCCTCGCTGTGGCACTGCCCACCACCTCTCTGGGGCCATCCTACCCGCGGCCCAACCGATCGGTACAGAAATTTGCGGACGCCGCCGGTGGTTGCTACGGTCGGATCAGTACCGCTCGGTACATAAATAGTCGAAGGAGATCCATCGTGGGACAGCTCGACGGCAAGACCGCCCTCGTCACCGGGGGCACCACGGGCATCGGCCTGGCCACCGCCCGCCGCTTCGCCGCCGAAGGCGCGTACGTCTTCGTCACCGGCCGACGCAAGGGCCCGCTGGACGAGGCCGTGGCCAGCATCGGGGCGAACGTCACGGGTATCGCCAGCGATGTGAGCAACCTCGACGACCTGGACCGGGTGATGCGGGCGATCGAGGCCCGGGGCGCCGGGCTGGACGTGGTGTTCGCCAACGCCGGCGGCGGCGAGTTCCGGACGCTCGACTCGATCACGGTCGAGCACATCGCCAACACCTTCGACACCAACATCTACGGCACCGTCTTCACCGTGCAGAAGGCCCTGCCCCTGCTCAACGAGGGCGCCTCTGTCGTGTTGACCGGCTCGACGGCCGCCAGCAACGGCACCCCGGCGTTCAGCGTCTACGCCGCGTCCAAGGCCGCCATCCGCTCGTTCGGCCGCACCTGGGCCGCCGAGCTGATGGGCCGGAAGATCCGGGTCAACACCCTGATCCCCGGCTCGACCGAGACCCCCGGGCTCGCCGGCCTCGCGCCCAGCCCCGCGGAGGCACCCGGCCTGCTCCAGTCCATCGCCTCGGGCGTGCCCATGGGCCGGATGGCCCACCCGGACGAGATCGCCAACGCCGCGCTCTTCCTCGCGTCCGACCAGAGCAGCTTCATGACCGGCGGCGAACTGTTCGTCGATGGCGGCGAGCAGCAGCTCTGAGACCGAACGCGGAACGCCCGGCAGATCCTCGCGGATCTGCCGGGCGTTCTCGCACTACAGGAGCGGTGGCGGAGGGATTTGAACCCTCGGAGGGCGTTAACCCTCACACGCTTTCGAGGCGTGCTCCTTAGGCCGCTCGGACACGCCACCGCCGACGAGGGTACAGGACCGCTGGTTCCGACGCCGAACCGGTATCGCCCGTGCCGGCCTGGCAGGATCTTTGTCATGAGTACGCACATCGGCGCGAAGCCGGGCGAGATCGCCGAGCGGGTCCTGATGCCGGGCGACCCCCTGCGGGCCAAGTGGATCGCGGAGACCTACCTCGAGGGCGCCACCTGCTACTCGACGGTCCGGGGCATGCTGGGTTTCACCGGCCGCTGGAACGGCGTCGAGGTTTCCGTCCAGGGCTCCGGCATGGGTATGCCGTCAGCCTCCATCTATGCCCATGAGCTGATCAACGAGTACGGCGTGAAGACGCTGATCCGGGTCGGCTCCTGCGGTGCCCTCAGCACCGACCTGCAACTGCGGGACGTGGTGGCGGCCATCGGGTCGTCCACCGACTCCAACATGAACCGGATGCGCTTCGACGGGCTGATCGACTACGCCCCGGTGGCCGACTTCGGGCTGCTGCGTACCTCGGTCGAGGTGGCTGAGCGGCGCGGCATCACGATGCACGTCGGGCCGATCCTGGCGGCGGACGCCTTCTACACCGACCGGCCGGACCTCTACGACACCCTGGCCGACTACGGCGTGCTGGCGGTGGAGATGGAGTCGGCGGCGCTCTACACGATCGCCGCCCGGTTCAAGGCCCGCGCGCTGACCGTGCTGACCGTCAGCGACCACATCAAGACCGGCGAGAAGACCACCTCCGAGGAGCGGGAGCAGACCTTCAGCCAGATGGTCGAGATCGCCCTCGACACGATCATCGCCTGACCCGTCCGGGCGGCGTCACCACGACGAGCGTGATGACTGTGTGGCATAAATATGCCTCACAGTCATCACGCTCTCTCGCATCACGCCGACCCGAGCCGGAGCCACGCCGACCCGAGCCACGCCACACCGACCCGACCCGAGCCACGCCACACCGACCCGAGCCACGCCACGCCGCGCCCGAGCCACGCCGCGCCCGCGCCACGCCGGTCAGACCGCGGCCAGCGCCTCCGTCGGCGAGAGGCGGGCGGCGCGCACCGCCGGGTAGAGGCCCGCGAAGCCGCCGATGACCAGGGTCGCGCCCACCCCGCCGAGCATCGCCCAGGCCGGCACCACGGTCGGCCAGCCCTGGGACAGCGCGTAGCCCGAGGTGACCAGGATGCCCAGCACCACCCCACCGATCCCGCCGAGCGCGGAGAGCAGCAGCGACTCGGCGAGGAACTGGGTCCGTACCTGGCCGCGGGTGGCCCCGAGTGACCGCCGCAGGCCGATCTCGGCCCGCCTTTCCAGCACCGAGATCACCATGGTGTTCGCCACCCCGACGCCGCCGACCAGCAGCGCGACCGCGCCCAGGCCCAACAGCAGGCCGGTGAACGCGTCGTCGGTCGCCTCGGCGGCGGCCAGCGCGTCCGAGGGCCGGGACACCTCCACCTCGTTCGGCGCCTCCGGGTTCGTGGTCGCGCCGAGCACCGACCGGACGGCCTCGACCTGCGACTCCTGCGCCCTGGTGTAGACGGTGGTCGGGTGGCCGTCGAAGCTCAGGTAGGCGGTCGCCGCCGGCCAGCCGACCAACGCCGACGTGTCCAGTTCCGGGGCCAGTGGCGCGGCGGCGAGGGTGCCGACCACGGTGAACGGCCGCCCGCCCAGCCACACCTGCACCTGCGGATCGGCCGCGGTGATCCCGAGTCGCTGCGCCGCGGTCGCGCCGAGCACGACCGCCGGATAGCGGGCGGTCGCCTCGTTGAGCCAGGTGCCGGTGGCCACCTCGGCCCCGACGGTGCCGAGCAGGTCCAGCCGGGCCGCCCGGGTGGCGATGCCCCCGGTCTCCGCCGCCGGGATCCGATCCGAGCGGTAGACCTTGGCGTCGGAGACCTGCCCGGTCGCGGACACCCCGGTCACCGGGCCGATCCGTCCGATCATCGCGATCGACTCCTCGGGCAGTTGTGCGTCCGCGCCGAACAGGGTGTTGCCGGGCTCGACCGTGAGCAGGTTGGTGCCGAGCGCGTCGAGCGCCCGGTCCAACTCGGCGCGGGACGACGACGAGATGCCGACGACCGCGATCATCGCGGCGATACCGATGGCGATGCCCAGCGCGGAGAGGAACGCCCGCAGCGGGCGGGTCCGTAGCCCCACCCCACCGACTCGCAGGACGTCCGCCGGTCCCAACCGGGCCGGGTTGAGGCGGCCCGAGGTCGACGTCGCCATCAGCCGACTCCGCCCGGCGTGAAGGCCGAGTCGTGCCGCACCGCGCCGTCGCGCATCCGCACCTGCCGGGGCAGGCTCTCCGCGATCTCCCGATCGTGGGTGATCACCACGACGGTGGTGCCCGCCCGGTGCAGGCCGTGCAGCAGCTCCAGCACCCCCGCGCCGGAACTGGAGTCGAGGTTGCCGGTCGGCTCGTCGGCGAGCAGCACCGCCGGCTCACCGACTACCGCGCGGGCCACGGCCACCCGCTGCCGCTCGCCGCCGGACAGCTCGTGCGGCCGGTGACCCAACCGGTGGCCCAGGCCAACCCGGACCAGCGCGGCCTCCGCCCGTTCGCGCCGCCGCCGCAGCGGTACGCCGGAGTAGAGCAACCCGTCGGCCACGTTCTCCACGACCGGGACGCCGGGCGCGAGGTGGAACTGCTGGAAGACGAAACCGATCCGGGTGGCCCGCAGTGCGGACAGCTCCCGGTCGGTCAGCTTCGCCGCGTCGTACCCGTCGATGAGCACGCTGCCCGACGACGGCCGGTCCAGCGTCCCGATCAGATGCAGCATGGTCGACTTTCCCGACCCGGACGGACCGACGATCGCCACCAGCTCGCCGTAGCCGATCCGCAGGGAGACATCGTCCAGCGCGACGACCTCGCCGGCGTACCTCTTGCTGACCCGGTCGAGCACGATCACGTCGCCGGTCACGTCGGCACCACCACCGTCATGCCCTCGGTGACGGCGGTGCCGGTGACCTCCACCCGGCCGTCGGCGAACAGCCCGGTGGTCACCGCGACGACCCGACTCGCGTCACCCTCGGCGACCTGGACGCCGTAGCCGCCCTCGGCGAGCGCCAACAGCGCCGCCACCGGCACGGTGAGCACGTCGCGGCGCTCCGAGACGGTGAAGGTGACGTCCGCGCTGGCCTGGTCGAAGCCGGTGAGGGCCTTCGGGTCGGTCACCGCGACGGTCACCTGGATCTTCGTCTCGGGGTCACCGGACTGCCCGTTGGCACCGGCCGCACCGGCCTGGACGATCGTCTCTACCGTGCTGATCGCGCCCGCCACCTCCCTGCCGTCCGGCAGCGTCACGGTGACCTTCGCGTCCTGCTTGGCCAGCCGCTGGTCGTCCACGTCCAGCTCGACCGTGACGACCCGGCTGGTGCCGGTGTAGGTGAGCACCGCCTGGCCGGGCTGGGTGAGGTCACCGACGTCGACCTGGTGGCTCTCCACCCGGACCTCCCGGTCGGCGTACACGATTCGCCCCGGCTCGACCCGACCGGTCTCGGCCAGGCCGAGGTCCTCCTGCCAGTCCCGGACGGCTTCCGCGGTGGAGCCGGTGTACTCGTCGTCGACCGTGAAACCCGTGTAGCCCAGCGCCGCGAGGTTCCGCTCGAACTGCGCGACGTCGGCACCCTCCACCCCGGGGGCGAGAGTCCGGTACGCGGGCAGCCCGCCGTAGAACAGCACCACCTCCTCGTTGTCGACCAGGTAGAGCGACTTGCCCCGCCGTACCGTCGACCCGGTGGCCGCCAGCCCGGTGACGGTGCCGCTGAGCTTCGCATTGGCGGTACGCGTCGTGCCGTACCCCAGCTCACCGTCGGCGGTCTCCGAGTCGGCGAGGGTCTGTCGGGTGACCGTGGCGGTGGCCGGCGGCGCGCTGCCGGCTCGGGCACGGTCGCCACCGGCACCGCCCCCGAAGCCCACCGCGGCGACCACGCCCACGGCGGCGACGAGCAGGACGATCCCCCCGGTCACGGCGGCGCGCCACCGCGAGCGTCGGATGCTGCCGGTCACCGGCCACCGCCGAACTCCGGCGCGAGCTGCCGGCACTTCTCCAGCGCGGCCTTCATGGCCGGATCGCTGATGTCGAACGCCTTGCCCGCCGCCCCGATCTGGACGCGCCCGTCGGCGTCCGGGTCCGGGAAGTCCGGCACCCCGTTCTCCCGCATGCACCTGGCCAGCGTGCGCATCTGCTCGGCCTGCTCGGGGTTGAGCTGCGGTCCCTGCCCGCCGTTGGGCAGCTTGTCCCGGCACTTCTCCATGGCGGCCTGGACCTTCTGCTGATCCACGTCCCCGCCGAACCGGAAGCCCGGACGGCCGCCCGCCTCCGGGTCGGGCATGTCCACCCCGTTCTCGCGCATGCAGCGGGCGAAGTCGAGTTGCCGGTCCGAGTCACCGACCGGCGCGCCGCTCGCCGTGGCGCTGCTCTTCGCCCCACCGGCGGTCGCGACCCCGCCGCCGTCGTCGCCTCCCGCACCGCAACCGGCCAGCGCCAGGGCGAGCAGGACCGGGATCGCGAGCATCTGTCGTCGCATGGTGTCTGCTTCCGCTCAGGTCCGGCGCGGTTCGCCGGACGTGCCACCCAGTGCACGGCAGCGGGCGTATCCCCGGCGTAACCGAGAGCGGTTACGCCACCGTTACCGCACCCCGAGGACCATGGAGGGGTGAGAGTGCTGGTGGTCGAGGACGAGACCGTGCTGGCGGACGCCATCGCCGAGTGGTTGCGTCGTGAGTCGTTCGCTGTCGACGTGGCGTACGACGGGGACGCCGCGTTGGAACGGCTCGGCGTCAACGAGTACGCCGTGGTGGTCCTGGACCGGGACCTCCCGGTGGTGCACGGCGACGACGTGTGCCGGGCGATCGTGGACGCGGGCGGGGAGACCCGGGTGCTGATGCTGACCGCGTCGGCGGCCGTCCGGGAACGGGTGGCGGGGTTGGCACTCGGTGCCGACGACTACCTGACCAAGCCGTTCGCGCTGGTCGAGTTGTCGGCGCGGGTGCACGCGCTGACCCGCCGGGCCCGCCCGGCGGCCCCACCGACGCTGCGTCGCGCCGGCATCCAGCTCGACCCGGCCCGACACGAGGTACGCCGGGACGACCGGCACGTGGCGCTGTCCCGCAAGGAGTTCGCGGTGCTGGTCGAGCTGCTGCGCGCCGACGGCGCGGTGGTCTCCGCCGAGGAGCTGCTGGAACGCTCCTGGGACGAGCACATCGACCCGTTCACCAATGTCGTCCGGGTCACCGTGATGAAGCTGCGCCGCAAGCTCGGCGACCCGCCGGTGATCGAGACGGTGCCCGGAGCGGGGTACCAGATCCGATGAAACGCCTGACGATCCGCGCCCGGCTCACCCTCATCTACGGGGGGCTGTTCCTGCTGGCCGGCATGGTGCTGCTCGCCGTCACGTACGTGCTGGTGGATCAGCGGATGCCGCAGCCGTTCGGGGTGAAACTGCGCGACCTGCCGACACCGGCGACGACCCCCAACCCGGGCAGCGGCCAGAACATCGAAACCCTGCGCACCCTGGTCGAGCAGGCGCAGGACGAGGCGAAGCGCAACGCGCTGGAGTCGCTGCTCACCCAGGGCGGCATCGCGTTGATCGTGGTGTCGACAGCGGCGATCGCCTTCGGCTGGTTGCTCGCCGGTCGGGCGTTGCAGCCGCTGCACCAGGTCACCGACACCGCCCGGCGGATCGCCGGCGCGGACACCGCAGGCCGTGGCCTGCACGAACGGATCGCGCTCACCGGCCCGCGCGACGAGGTACGCGAACTCGCCGACACGTTCGACGAGATGCTGGAACGGTTGGACCGCTCCTTCGACGGGCAACGCCGGTTCGTGGCGAACGCCTCACACGAGCTGCGTACCCCGCTGGCGCTCAACCGCGCCCTGGTGGAGCTGGCGGTCACCCGAGCGGACGCGTCGGCGGAGACCCGGCGGCTGGGTGAGTCGCTGCTGGCGGTCAACGAGCGGCACGAGCGGCTGATCGACGGCCTGCTGACCCTGGCCGACTCGGAGAACGAGCTGACCGAGCGTACGCCGGTCGATCTGGCGGAGGTCTGCGCGTACGCGACCGACCAGGCCGGGAGGCAGGCGCCCGGCGTGCGGGTGCGGCGGGCCCTGGCCCCGGCGCCGGCCAGCGGTGACCCGGTGCTGCTGGAGCGGCTCACGTTCAACCTGGTCGAGAACGCGCTGCGTCACAACCTGCCCGCCGACGGCTGGGTGGAGGTGCGCACCGGACTGGTCGACGGCCGGCCGACCCTCACGGTGACCAACACCGGGCCGGTCATCCCCGGTTACGACGTCGAGACGATGTTCCAGCCCTTCCGACGGCTGTCGCGCGAGCGGGTCGCCGGTGGCCGGGGCTTCGGGTTGGGGCTGTCCATCGTCCGCGCGGTGGCCCGGGCCCACGGGGGCAGCGCCGAGGCGCAGCCCCGCCCGGCCGGCGGCCTGATCGTCACGGTCACCCTGCCGCCGACCTGACCGGCGGCACGGTCTCAGCGGAAGAACGCGCGCAGGACGGCGGCGGTCTCGGCCTCCAACACCCCGCCGTAGACCTCGGGGCGGTGGTTGAGCCGACGGTCACGCAGCACGTCCCAGAGCGATCCGGCCGCTCCGGTCTTGGGCTCCCACGCGCCGAAGACGACGGTGGAGACCCGGGCCAGCACCAGCGCACCCGCGCACATCGTGCACGGTTCGAGGGTGACCACCAGGGTGCAGCCGTCCAGTCGCCACCGGCCGACGCTCTCGGCACCTCGGCGCAGGGCCAGCACCTCGGCGTGGGCGGTGGGGTCGCCGGTCAGCTCCCGCTCGTTGCGCCCGATGGCCAGCTCGGTCCCGTCCGGCCCGTAGAGCACCGCGCCCACCGGCACGTCGTCCACATCCGTGGCACCTGTGGCAGCGTCGGCGGCGCCCGTGACGGCGACCTCCAGGGCACGGCGCATCCACAGCTCGTGCCGCTGCCGCCGGCCGACGTCGCCCCGGTCGGCCAGGCCCTCGTGGGCGCCCGGCCCGGCGCGGCCCACGGCACCGGGGGTCGGCTGCCCCGGTCGGATCGACTCCAGCGACGGATCGGTGGCGTCGGCCGGCTCAGACCTCACGCAGCTCCTCGACCTCGTCCACGCAGCCGAGCACCTGGCAGATCTCGGCGGTGACGTCCGCCGGCATCATCCCCTCGTGCGTACACAGGGTCAGCAGCTTCTGCGCGGAGATGCCCAGGTTGGCCAGCAGGTCGGCGTCGCCCACCGGGTCGGCCTCCGGGTCGACGACGGGCTGCTCGCTCTCCTCGTCGCCGCTCGACACCGGGCGCGGCTCCTCGTCGCCGTCGAGCCCGGTGACCGAGGTCTTCAGATCACCGACCAGCAGCGAACCGAGAGCGGACTCCTCGGCGAACGCGGAATCAGAGCCGAACACCCGCAGGTCGTCACCCTCGTCAAGGCGCAGGACCACCAGATAGGCGTCATCGGCCTCAACGAACAGCAGCGACACGTCGGCCTCCTGGTCGACGTCACGCAGCCGGTCAGCGACCTCGTCGATGTCGGTGGCGCCACGCAGGCTGACCTCGGCGGCGGTCCAGCCACTGTCGTCGCGCACCACGGCCGCAGCGAAGTACGACACGGTCCCCCCAATAGCCCCTCGGCTCAACGCCGACCCGTTACGCGTGCACGTTAGCCGGTCGCGTCGGCAGGCGACCGGTCAACGCCCCGAAGGGCCGGTCATTCCTGACAAAGTCGGATCAGCCGGCGACCCGACGGCGGGTGGCGATGAGCTGGCGCAGCCGCTCGGTGCGCTGCCGCTGCGGGCGGCTGCGCTGACGGACCGCGCGGGCACCCGCCAACTCGGCCAACAACTGAAGGCGGCGGCGGCTGCGATCCGGGTCCTGTCGCGGGGTGGTCCAGGCCATGGTGCCGAGCGTGCCGAGTCTCGGCGGCCACGTCAAGACGGCGTTCGCTACGCAGCCAACCGGGCACACGGCGCAGTCATGGACACCTGTTTCGGAGCCGTTTCGGGGCGGTCACCAGAGCAGTCGGTGACGCAGTCGGCGATCACCACAGCGGCCAGTCACCGCTGGTCGCCCAGCGGACCGCCAGCACGGCGGCGGCGATGCTCCAGCCTCCCGCCGTGACGATGGCGACCCCGGTGGCGACCCCTCGGTCGCCGTGGCGGACCAGCACCAGGGCGGTCAGCCACGCCAGCAGGCCCGCCGCCACCGTCCACCACGCGTAACTGGCCACATCGGTGCCGAGCAGACCGAACAGCAGGAACCAACCGGCCGCCGCGCCGCCGCCAGCGGCAACACCGCCGCCGGTGATCGGATGCGGCTCGCGGTAGGTGGGGCGGGCCGGGGGGCCGGCAGGAAAAAGACCCGACGGGGTACGCGCCACCGGGCGGGCGAAGGCACCGGGATCCGAGCCAGGTTCGGGTCGGGCGATGGTCACCGTCGCTGCCCTCCCCTCACGCGCGTCGCTCGTGCCCACGGTACCGGCTCTGCCAGGATGACCGGATGCCGTCGCCGACGATCGGCCGCCGCGCGCATCCGGCGTACCCGATCCTGCTGCTGCTCGTCCCGGTGCTGGCCGCCGGTTGCGCGACAACCCGGCCGGGGGTGCCGGCCGACGGTGCCGCGCCCACGCCGCCGGCGGTCTGGGCGACCGCCGAGCAGCCGGCGGCACCGTCGCCGTCGGCTGCCACCCCGACCCCGGCCTCGACACCGTCGTCGGCCGGGCCGTCGGTGACGGCACCGCGCACCGGGCTGCGGCATGTCTTTCCGGTACGCGCCGACGACGTCGACTACCACCCGACGCACGGGGCGTACCCGGCCACGGATCTCTTCGCCGACTGCGGTGAACCGTTCGTCGCGGTGACCGACGGGACGGTGCTGGAGGTGAGCCGGGTCGACCGGTACTCGAAGCGGGGGCCGCAGGGCCCGGAGAACGGCGGCCTGTCGGTCTCCCTGCTCGGCGACGACGGGGTGCGCTACTACGGCTCGCACCTGAGTGTCGTGTCCGGCGGCGTCGACGCCGGGGTGCGGGTACGCGCCGGGCAGCAGCTCGGCAAGGTGGGGCGCACCGGCAACGCCAACAACGTGTGCCACGTGCACTTCGGCATCTCGCCGCCGTGTGCGGGCAAGGACGGCTGGTGGATCCGGCGCGGGGTGCTCTGGCCGGCCCGCTACCTGGATTCCTGGCGGCGCGGCGGCAACAGGGAACCGGCCGCCGAGGTCACCGCATGGCAGCGCAAACACGGCTGCCCGAAGGCTCCCTGACCGGCGCGGCACCGACTAGGTTCGGTGGGATGAAGGCCCGGGATCCCATCGCCGACCTGCGCCGGATCGCGTTCCTGTTGGAGCGTGCGAACGAGGCCACCTATCGGGTGCGGGCGTTCCGGTCGGCGGCGAAGGCGCTGGCCGGCCTGTCGGCGACCGAGGTGGCCGATCGGGCGGGCAACGGCACGCTCACCGAGCTGGCCGGGGTTGGTGACGTCACGGCGCGTTGCGTGGCGGAGTCGCTGGCCGGTGAGGAGCCGGTCTACCTGCGGCGGTTGGTGGCGACCGAGGGCAGCGACCTGGACGCCGAGGCCACGGCGCTGCGCGCCGCCCTGCGGGGCGACTGCCACACCCACTCGGACTGGTCCGACGGCGGCTCGCCGATCGAGGAGATGGCGCTGGCCGCGGTGGAGTTGGGCCACGAGTACCTGGTGCTGACCGACCACTCGCCACGGCTGACGGTGGCCCGGGGCCTGACCGCGGCCCGGCTGCGCCGACAACTCGACCACGTCGCGCAGGTCAACGCGGCGCTGCCCGAGGGTTTCCGGATCCTCACCGGCATCGAGGTGGACATCCTCGCGGACGGCTCACTCGACCAGGACGACGAGCTGCTGGCCCGGCTGGACGTGGTGGTCGGGTCGGTGCACAGCAACCTCAAGGACGAGCGGTCGAAGATGACCCGTCGGATGCTGACCGCTGTCGCCAACCCGCACCTGGACATCCTCGGCCACGTCACCGGCCGGATGGTGTCGTCCCGCCCGGCCGGAGTGACCGGCCCGGGCGACCGGGGTCACCGGGCCCGG
This sequence comes from Micromonospora cabrerizensis, assembly GCF_022230955.1. Classification (GTDB taxonomy): domain Bacteria; phylum Actinomycetota; class Actinomycetes; order Mycobacteriales; family Micromonosporaceae; genus Micromonospora; species Micromonospora cabrerizensis. The sequence continues at coordinate 4,962 of NZ_JAKKFI010000115.1, read as the reverse complement.
ACCCGGGCCGAGAGCGACTTCGACGCGGACGCGGTCTTCGCCGCCTGCGCGGAGCACGACACCGCCGTCGAGATCAACTCTCGGCCGGAGCGTCAGGATCCGCCGAAGCGGCTGATCCGCCGCGCGCTGGAGGCGGGCTGCCGCTTCGCCATCAACACCGACGCCCACGCGCCCGGCCAGCTCGACTGGCAACGGTTCGGCTGCGAGCGGGCCGCTCTCTGCGGCGTCCCCGCCGACCGGGTGGTCAACACCTGGTCCGCGGAACAACTCGTGGACTGGACGCACAACCGAGCCTGACCGCAACGCCCCGCCCGACGGTGATCGACTCGGTTTTCTTGAAGTCGGGGTCTCCTGGCCCGGTGGACACCCCGATTTCAAAGAAGTCGAGTCGATCACCTCGCGGGGCGGTGACGCGGGGCGGTGACGCGGGGCGGTGACGCGGGGCGGTGACGCGGGGCGGTGACGCGGTGGGCCTCAGTGACGGACCGGCTCGGCGGCGGGAGCGGCGGGCGTACCCACGCCGATCACCGGCCGGGGCTGACGGCGGCCGAACACGCCCTGCGAGACAGCGACCCCGAGCAGCACGATCAGCGCGCCGACCGGTTGGTGCCAGTTGAGGCGTTCGTCGAGCGCCACGGCGCCGATCAGCACCGCGAAGATCGGAATCAGGTACGTGACGGTGGAGGCGGTGCTCGCGCCAGCCACCCGGATGTTGCGCATGTTGATCACGAACGCGAGCCCGGTGCCGAGGGCGCCGAGGATCAGCACACTGGCCACTACTCCTGCCGACAGCTCGGTGGGCAGCGGCGGCAGGCCGGCGACGAACGGGGCGACGATGGCCAACTGCCCGGCCGCAAGCAGCAGCTGCGCGGCGGACAACGACAGGCCGGAGTGCGCGCTGCCGGCGACGAACCGCTTCTGGTACGGGATGGCGACGCCATAGCAGGCGGCCGCGCCGAAGCACATCAGCTGGCCGGTGAAGTGGGCCCCGCCGATGCCCTCCCACACCCCGAGCACCACCAGCACGCCGAGGAAGCCCAGCCCGAGCCCGACCGCACGGCGCACGGTCAGCCGCTCGGTGCGGAAGACCAGGACCGCCAACGGCAGCACGATCAGTGGCGTGGTGGCGTTCCAGATGCCGGCCAGCATCGACTCGACCCGCTGCTCGCCGTAGCCGAAGAGAGTGAACGGCACGGCCACACCGAACGCGGCGACGACAGTCAGGTGTGCCCAGATCCGAGGCTCGCGGGGCAGCCGCTCGCGCAGCACAGCGAGGACGACGAGCAGGGTCAACGCGCCGGCGAGAACCCGGTAGAGAGTGAGCTGGACCGGGTGCAGCTCGGCCACCCCGACCTTGATGAAGAGGAAGCTGGAGCCCCAGATCGCGGCCAGGGCGACGAAGCCCGGCAACCAGGAACGAATCGGCGCTTTGTCAGGAGTGGTATCGGCGTTCACCCCTGACACTCTGCCGTAGCCGTCCGACAAAGTCGCACGCCTTTTCGGCCGTCGTACCCTGCCGGAACCTGTGGCTGAACACGACAAACGTCATCGACACGGGGACGGGGTGGTCACGTAGTGTCGCAGCGTGGGACGAATCGATGAACTAGCCAACCGATACGTGGCCGAGTGGGCGCCTCTGAGCCCCACCGGCGCGACCTTCGTCGGCATCGCCGGCCATGACGACCAGCTCGACGACCTCTCGCCCGAGGGTTACCGAGCACGCGCGGACCTCACCCGCCGTACTCTCGCCGACCTGGAGGTGACCGAGCCGGCAACCGAGTTGGAGCGGACCGCCAAGGAGGCCATGCAGGAACGGCTCGGTCTGGACCTCGCCCGGTACGACGCCGGCGAGGTGACCAGCGAGGTCAGCGTCATCACCAGCGGGCTGCACGAGATCCGCATGGTCTTCGACCTGATGCCGACCGCGACCGCCGACGAGCAGGCCAACATCGCGGCCCGGCTCAACGGCTTCGCCGGCGCGCTGGAGGGCTACAAGACCACTCTGCGCGAGGCGCTCGCCGCCGGTGAGGTCAGCTCGAAGGTGCAGCTGGTCGAGGTGGCCAAACAGTGCGACATCTGGGTCGACCCGACCGGGGACAACTTCTTCCACGGGCTGGTCGAGCGGCTCGGCGCGGAGGGCACGCTCGGCGCGGACCTGCGTCGGGGGGCTGCGGCGGCGACCGCGGCGACCGCCGAGTTCGGCCAGTTCCTGCGTACCGAGTTGGCCCCGCACGGGCGGGACAAGCAGGCCGCCGGCCGGGAGCGCTACGAGCTGGCCTCGCAGTACTTCCTCGGCGCAAAGGTCGACCTGGACGAGACGTACGCCTGGGGTTTCGCGGAGCTGGCCCGCCTGGAGGCGGAGATGCGGGTCGTCGCCGGGCGCATCGCCGGCTCCGGCGCCAGCGTCGACGAGGCCGTGGCCCGGTTGGACGCCGACCCGGCCCGGACCATCCAGGGCAAGGAGGCATTCCGGGACTGGATGCAGGCACTCGCCGACAAGGCGATCACCGAGCTGAACGGCACCCACTTCGACATCCCGGAGCAGGTCCGCCGCATCGAGTGCTGCCTCGCCCCGACCAGCGACGGCGCCATCTACTACACCGGCCCGAGTGAGGACTTCTCCCGCCCGGGCCGGATGTGGTGGGCGGTGCCGCAGGGCATCACCGACTTCTCCACCTGGCGCGAGGTGACCACCGTCTTCCACGAGGGCGTGCCGGGTCACCACCTCCAGGTGGCGCAGACCGCCGTGCGGGCCGACCTGCTCAACCGCTGGCAGCGGCTGCTCTGCTGGGTCTCCGGGCACGGCGAGGGCTGGGCGCTCTACTCGGAGCGACTGATGGACGAGTTGGGTTACCTGGAGGATCCGGGCGACAAGCTGGGCATGCTCGACGGTCAGGCGATGCGTGCGGCGCGGGTCATCGTGGACATCGGCATGCACCTGGAGCTGGAGATCCCGAAGGACAACCCGTTCGGCTTCCACCCGGGCGAGCGGTGGACGCCGGAACTGGGCTGGGAGTTCATGCGGGCGCACTGCCGGGTGCCGGACGAGAACCTGCGTTTCGAGCTGAACCGCTACCTGGGTTGGCCGGGGCAGGCCCCGTCGTACAAGGTCGGTGAGCGGATCTGGCTCCAGGCCCGCGAGGACGCCAAGGCCCGTAAGGGTGCGGATTTCGACCTGCGCGAGTTCCACCGGCAGGCGTTGGACCTGGGCGCGCTGGGTCTCGACCCGCTGCGCCGGGCGCTGGCCCGGCTCTGACCGCTGCGGCTGCGCGCGGTTCGACGGTACGACGAGTCCGTCGCCGCGCGCAGTCGTGCGCTCAGCCGAGGCTGAGTGCCAACGTCGGTCGCGCCGTCAGCGTGTCACTGGTGACGTACGCCAGGTCGATGACCGGGTCGGTGAACGTGATCGGGATGGGTGACGTGACCGGGAGTCCGTCCGGCAACGGCAGTTCCGGTGTCAGCGTGATCTTGATGCCGAGCAGCCGGCCGACGAACCGGGTGGCATAGAAGGCGACGTCTCCGCTGACGGTCAGCCGGTCCGTGGCGTACCGCTGGTTGCGCCCGGCCGGGCCGTCGGCGCGCAGCAGGAAGTCCTCGGTCACCGCCTCCCGCATACTGAACTTCAGCACCTTGAGATCGCCCTTCACGGTGTGCAGGTCGGTGATCCCCTCGAACCGCAGTCCGGTCATCCGCACCGACGACCCGGTGAGCTTCGACGGCGTCTGCGCCACGGTCGGCAGGCTCGGGTCGGCGGCGATGCGGGGCAGCGGTTTCCCCGGCTCCACCGTGCCCGGCTTCTCAGGTGCCCCCGGCCCGTCGGGCGCTCCTGGCCTGTCGGGCGCTCCTGGCTTGTCGGGCGTCCCTGGCCTTTCGGGCGCTCCTGGCTTGCCGGTGGGCGACGACGGGCAGGTCGCGGGTCCGGGACGCGTCGTCGGCGTGCCGCTCGGTTGCGCGGTCGGGCTCGCCGACGGCGTCGGGCTCGCCTTGCGGCGTCCACCGTTGAACAGGTCACCGATCCCGTCCAGGATGTCGGTGATCACGTTGCCACCCCTCGTCTGGGTCGGCGTCGGCGTGGCGGGGGTACGGCTGGGCGACGGCGGGACGCTCCGGGACGGGGTGGGGCAGACGGTCGTGGTGGGCCGGCTCGGGGCCGCCTGCACCGCTCCGGGCTGGGCGGCCAGCGTCGCGGCAGCGAGGCCGAGCACCACGAGGGCGATCCCGAAAGCCTTCGGATCGGCCGTACGCCCCGGCCACTCGGGCGGCGGGCCCGCGTCGGCCGGCCTGTTCCGGCCGAGCCCGGGAACACTCTGCTCGGGCACAGCCTGCTCGGGCACAGCCTGCTCGGGACCGGGCCGCTCGGGGTCGGACCGCTCGGGGTCGGACCGCTCGGGGTCGGGCCGCTCGGGGTCGGGCCGCTCGGGACCGGGCCGCTCGGGGTCGGACCGTTCGACGGCCGGGTGCTCCTCGGTCGACGCGTCGGTCGGATCGGGCGGGGGTGGGGCCGGGTGGGTCGGCGTCCACGCGAAGGCGAGCGCACTGCCGACGATGCCGAGCAGCAGGCCCACGAAGAAGCCGCCGAGGTTGAGCCCGATCAGCGAGTAGACCGCGGTCACCGCCGCGACGATCGAGTAGAACAGGCGCTGCGCCGGGGTGAACCAGAGCAGCAGGCCGCAGGTCACCAGGATGACCGGAATCAGCAGTGAGAGCAGACCACTCGCCCCGCTGTGGAAGCTGAGGCCGTTGAGGGTCATCCGGGTGGAGGCGAACATCTCCAGCCCGGCCAGGGCGGTGAGCAGCCCGCCCCAGAACGGTCGGCTGCGCTGCCAGCGGCGGAAGAGCCGCCACGCCTGCGCCGGACCGCCGGGCCGGGCGTGGGACGACTTCGCGGTTGTCACGTGCTCCTCCTGGCCGAGCGGGGGGGGGGGGGGCGGGGGCCCGGGCGGGGGGGGGGGGGTGGGGGGT
>NZ_JAKKFI010000114.1 GCF_022230955.1 Micromonospora cabrerizensis | reverse complement strand
GAGCTGCGTCGCCCCGGTGCCGCCGCCCGGCCGTCCCGGCGAACCCGTCGGTGTGGCCCGCGCTGCCGCCGTGGTGCCGTCCCCGTCCGGCCCGGTGGACCGCCCGGCACCCGATCCGTCCGGAGCGCCAGCGCTGCGCCCGGCGGATCAGGACTCGCCCGACGACGGCGCCGCAGCGGATGCCCGGGCCGAGGCGCGCCGCGAGACGCGTGAACGACGCCGGCTGCGCGCCGCGGTGCTGGCGCTGGTCAGCATCGTGCTGCTCGGTGCGGTGCCGCTCTTCTTCGGCATCCGGACGCTGAGCCGTGACCCGGTCTTCGACAACCTGGACAAGCTCGACGTGCCCGGCTGGGCTGCCGCGAAGACGGTCGACGACGTCAGCGGCAGCCGGTGGTGTCTGCTCGACTGTCGGCTGCGAGAGCGCACCGTCACCTCGGAAAAGGCGCCGGAGGAGACGGCGAAGGCCTACGAGAACGCGTTGCGTCAGGACGGTTGGCAGCCGTGGAAGGTGAGTCGCTGCCCGGAGCAGGAGACGAAGGGCAGCTACACCTGTTGGCGGCGCGACGAGCTGACGCTCGACCTGTGGGTCCGCGAGCCGACCTGTGTGCCGCCGCCGGTCGACGGCGAGCCGGCCGTCGTGCCGTCGGTCGATCCGTCTGCCGATCCGTCGGCCGCTGCGACGGGGTGCGCCGGCTCGTTGGTGTCGGTGAAGGTACGCAACGCGATCGACGACGAGCGGACGAGGCCGCAGCCGACGACCGACCCGTCACTGACCGGAGAGGATCCGTTCCCGACGGTCAGCGGTGATCCGCTGGGAGAGCTGACACCCTCACCGTCGTGAGCCGGCCTCCATCACGGACGGTAGGGTCTGGGGCTGGCGGGCACGCCCGCTGCCGGTGACCGTCGACGGTTCGGCGGCCGGTACGGGTGCCATGGTTGTGCGTTCCGGGGACGTCGGGTCCTGCGGAACTCTGCTTGAGGAGGACAGGCGTGGGCGACTTTGGAGCCATCGCGGCGCTGATCGCGGCGTCCGCGTTCGCGGTGTTGGTGCTCATCCTGACGTTGCCGATCCTGCGGCTGCGGCACACGGTTGACGCCACCACCCGGATGATCAACGACCTCAACGATCGGACCGCACCGCTGCTCGGTGACGTGAACACCACGGTGAAGAACGTCAACGTCGCGCTGGAGCAGGTGCAGACCTCGCTTGACGGCGTGAACCTCCAGCTGGCGAAGGTCGACACCATGACCAGCCACGCGCAGAACGTCACCGCCAACGTCGCCAACCTGGCCACCGTCGTCTCCGCCGCGGCCGCCAACCCGCTGGTCAAGGTGGCCGCGTTCGGTTACAGCGTGCGCAAGGCCGCCGCTGGCCGTCGGCACGCCGAGACCGAGCGTGAGGTCCGCGACACCATCAAGCAGCAGCGGCGGGCCGCGCGGCGCGGCAACCGCTGACCGGCCGGCGCACCAGGAGGTAACGAGACATGAGGCGTCTTTTCTGGCTCGGTATCGGGGTGGCCGTCGGTGTGATCGTGGTCCGTAAGGCGACCCGCACCGCCCAGGCGTACACACCGGCCGGCATCGCCAGCACGTTGACGGAATCCGCTGGCGGGCTCGTCGAGTCACTGCGTAGCTTCGTGGAGGACGTGCGGGTCGGCATGGCCGAGCGCGAGCAGGAGATCCACCAGGCGTTCGCCCAGGGCGAGGCGTTCGACGATCAGTTCGCCGACCTGCGGGAAGACCCGCGGATCGGCGATCGAGACATCTTTCCGGAGGAACACCAGCGATGAAGACGGCGGAGATCAAGCGACGGTACCTCGCGCACTTCGAGGCGAATGGCCACACCGTGGTGCCGTCCGCTCCGCTGCCCGCCATCAGCGACCCGAACCTGTTGTTCGTCAACGCCGGCATGGTGCAGTTCGTGCCGTACTTCCTGGGGCAGCAGACCCCCGCGTACCAGCGGGCGGTCAGCGTGCAGAAGTGCCTGCGCACCCCGGACATCGACGAGGTCGGCAAGACCAGCCGGCACGGCACGTTCTTTCAGATGAACGGCAACTTCTCCTTCGGCGACTACTTCAAGGCCGGCGCGATCCCGCTGGCGTGGGAGTTGTCCACGAAGCCGATCGCCGAGGGCGGCTACGGGCTGGATCCCGAGCGGATCTGGCCGACGATCTACCTCGACGACGACGAGGCGTACGAGATCTGGCGGTCGGTGGGTGTGCCGGCCGAGCGGATCGTCCGCCGGGGCAAGGCGGACAACTTCTGGTCGATGGGCATTCCCGGGCCGTGCGGCCCGTCGTCGGAGCTGTTCTACGACCGGGGCCCGGAGTACGGCCGCGACGGCGGCCCTGCGGTCGACGAGGACCGGTACATGGAGTACTGGAATCTCGTGTTCATGCAGTTCGAGCGGGGTCCGGGCACCACCAAGGAGGACTACCCGATCCTGGGTGACCTGCCGGCGAAGAACATCGACACCGGCATGGGCCTGGAGCGGATGGCCTCGATCCTGCAGGGCGTCGACAACCTCTACGAGATCGACGAGGTCCGGCCGATCCTCGCGCGGGCGGCGGAGCTGACCGGCAAGCGGTACGGCGCGCACTCCGGCCACGTGGCGAGCGAGTCGCACCCGGACGACGTCAAGCTGCGGGTGATCGCTGATCACGTGCGTACGGCGCTGATGCTGATCGGCGACGGTGTGACCCCGAGCAACGAGGGGCGCGGTTACGTGCTGCGCCGGATCATGCGCCGGGCGATCCGGTCGATCCGGCTGCTCGGTTGGCAGGACCGGGCGCTGCCCGAGCTGCTGCCGGTGGCCCGGGACTGCATGGCCCCGTCGTACCCGGAGCTGGCGACCGACTTCGACCGGATCGCGGACTACGCGTACGCGGAGGAGGAGGCGTTCCTGTCGACTCTGCGTGCCGGCACGACGATCCTGGACACCGCGATCGCCGAGACCCGTACCGCGGGCGGCACCTCGCTGTCCGGGGCGAAGGCGTTCCAGCTGCACGACACGTACGGCTTCCCGATCGACCTGACCCTGGAGATCGCCGCCGAGCAGGGCCTCCAGGTGGACGACGAGGGGTTCCGGCGGCTGATGGCCGACCAGCGGACCAGGGCGAAGGCGGACGCGCAGGCCCGCAAGACCGGTCACACCGACCTGTCGGCGTACCGGTCGGTGCTCGACTCGGGTGGCCCGGTGACGTTCACCGGTTACAGCGAGGTGGCCCGCGAGTCGACGGTGCGGGCGCTGCTCGGTGCCGACGGCCCGCGCCAGGCGGCGACCGAGGGCGACACCATCGAGCTGGTTCTCGACACCACCCCGTTCTACGCGGAGGGCGGTGGTCAGCAGCCCGACCAGGGCATGATCACCGTCGGTGGCGGGCAGGTCGAGGTGCTCGACGTGCAGCAGCCCGTGCCCGGCCTGATCGTGCACCGCGCCCGGGTGATCCGGGGTGAGGTGCGCGCCGGCGAGGCCGGCTACGCCGAGATCGACACGACCCGGCGGCGGGCGATCTCCCGGTCGCACACCGCCACGCACCTGGTGCACCAGACCATGCGGAACTTCCTCGGCGAGTCGGCCACCCAGGCGGGGTCGCTGAACGCGCCCGGTCGGCTCCGGTTCGACTTCAACACCCCGACCGGGGTGTCGCCGACCGTCCTGCGGGACGTGGAGCAGCAGGTCAACGAGGTGCTCCTGGCCGACCTGGAGGTGCATGCCTTCATCACCTCGCTGGACGAGGCGCGGCGGATCGGGGCGATGGCGCTCTTCGGCGAGAAGTACGGCGAGGAGGTGCGGGTCGTCGAGGTGGGTGACTACGCCCGGGAGCTGTGCGGCGGCACGCACGTGGCCCGCTCGGCCCAGCTCGGCCTCGTGAAGATCCTCTCTGAGTCGTCCATCGGTTCCGGTGTCCGCCGGGTCGAGGCGCTGGTCGGCATGGACGCCTTCGGCTTCCTGGCCCGTGAGCACCTGCTGGTCTCCCGGTTGGCGGAGCTGTACCGGGTGCCCAACGACCAGGTCGCCGACCGGGTGGAGCAGACGGTCACCCAGCTCCGGGACGCGGAGAAGGAGTTGGAGAAGCTGCGCGCCCAGTTGGTGCTGGGTGGTGCGGCGGCGCTCGCCGCGCAGGCCAAGGACGTGCGCGGGGTCGCGTACGTGGGCACCGAGGCGCCGGAGGGCGCGGCCGGTAACGACGTGCGGACACTGGCCCAGGAGATTCGCGGCAAGATCGACCCGGCGCGGCCGGCGGTGGTCGCGGTGGCGGCCCGGTCGAACGGCAAGGCGTCCCTGGTGGTGGCGGTCAACGCGGCCGCGCGCAGCCGTGGCCTGGCCGCGTCGGAACTGGTGAAGGCGGCGTTCTCCGGGCGCGGCGGTGGCAGCCCCGACCTGGCTCAGGGCGGCGGCCTACCCGCGACCGAGGCACCGAACCTGCTCCTCACCGTCGAGAAGGCGATCACCGAGGCGTGATGGACGATCACTCTCAGCCAGGGCGGGCCATCTGGTCCGCCCTGGTTCGTACCCACCAGGTGGTGACCGTCGGTGGTTGAGCTGAAGCGCGGTGTGCGGATCGGTGTGGACGTCGGTCAGGTGCGGGTGGGTGTCTCCCGCTCGGATCCGGACGGGATCCTGGCAACACCGCTGGTCACCCTGGCCCGTGATCTCACGGCGGCGCCGGACGCGGTGCCGAGCGACCTCGCCGAGCTGGCCGCGTTGGTGGCCGAACACGAGGCCGTTGTGGTTGTCGTCGGCCTTCCGGTCAATCTCGCGGGTAAGCATGGACCTGCGGCCGTCCATGTGAAGGCGTACGCTGACCGACTGGTCGATGTGATAGCGCCCGTCCCGGTAACGCTCACCGACGAGAGGATGTCGACCGTGGTCGCTTCTCGTAGGCTTGCCGAGCGTGGCGTCCGAGGTAAACGTCAACGTGCGGTTGTCGACCAGGCGGCCGCGGTGGAGATCCTGCAGAGCTGGCTGGACGCGCAGCGGAGGCGGACGTAATGATCGACGATCTGGACCTTGGGTTCGACGAGGCGGAGCGGGGGGAGAAGGGCCGGCATCGGCGCAGCTTCCGCAAGCGCAACGGCGGGTCCGGTGGCGGGCGGGGCAAGACGTTCCTGGCTCTGCTGATGGCCCTGGTTCTGCTGGGCGGCATCGGCGGCGTCGCGTTCTACGGCTTCGACCGCATCCAGAACTACTTCGTCACCCCCGACTACGACGGTGCTGGGGCGGGTGAGATCACCGTCGAGATCAAGAACGGGGCGCTGTTGGCCGACATGGCCGACGCCCTCGTCGCGGCCGACGTGGTCAAGAGTCAGAAGGCGTTCATCGAGGCGGCCGAGGCCAACTCCCGCAGCAAGAACATCCAGCCGGGCACGTACAAGCTGCGTAAGCAGATGAGTGGCGCGAGCGCCGTCACCGCGATGCTCGACCTGAAGAACAAGATCGTCAACGGGCTCACCATCCCCGAGGGCCGCACCGCCAAGAACATCTACAAGCTGCTCTCCGACAAGACCAAGATCCCGGTCAAGGAGTTCGAGGCGGCCGCGAAGGACCCGGAGGCGCTCGGCGTCCCGGACTGGTGGTTCACGCGCGAGGACGGCAAGAAGGTCGTCAAGTCCGTCGAGGGTTTCCTCTACCCGGACACGTACGAGATCCCGCCGAAGGCCACCGCGGAGAGCATCCTCAAGCTGATGGTGGACAACTTCCTCTCGGTGACCGGTGAGATGAAGTTCGCCGACCGGGTGCAGAAGGAACGGGGCGGTGTCAGCCCCTACGAGGCGTTGATCGTGGCCTCGCTGGCGCAGGCCGAGGCGGGCAACAAGGACGACCTGGGCAAGGTGGCCCGGGTGGCCTACAACCGGGTGTACGGCGAGTTCTTCTGCAACTGCCTGGAGATGGACGTCACGGTCAACTACTACCTGGAGTCGATCGGCAAGCCGACCAAGTCGTCCAAGCAGATGACGGCGGCCGAGTTGGACGACCAGAAGAACCCGTACAACCGCAAGCTGCGCGGTCTGGTGCCCACCCCGATCAACAACCCGGGCAAGCAGGCCCTGGAGGGGGCGATGGCCCCGCCGGTGGGCAAGTGGCTCTACTTCGTGGCGATCGACAAGCAGGGCCACTCCGAGTTCGCCGAGACGTACGAGCAGCACCAGCGCAACGAGGCGAAGGCCCGGGAGGCCGGCATCATCTGACCGCCCGCGGCACGATATGAAAAGGCTCCCTTCCCGACGGTGACCGAAATTGCGGTCTCGTCGGAAAGGGAGCTTTTTTTGGGTCAACGCTGACGCATTATCGCGTCATTGTCAGTGACTCGTTCCGGTCCACGAACCAGTGCGTGGATCAAGGAACGTCCAGACGCCGTTGCTGTTCTGCTTGCGCAGAGCGAATGTGCGGTTGTAACCGTAGTAGAAGTAACCGGTCTGGGTGCTCGTGTCGTAACCGGTGTTCCGGTTGACCGCGCCGTACGCCTCACCCCAGGTCTCCGGCCCGACCGAGCCGTCGATGCCGACGTTCATCACGTCCTGCCAGGTCCGGGTCTTGGCGGCGGTGTTGGAGCCGAACTGAAGACCGCGGCAATCGCGATAAGGGCACGCAGAATGCGTTTGTTCAAGGTTTCCCCCAGTTTTCGACCGGTCGTACCGTCTCCGGAATGCTTTCACCGCCATCGATGGCCGGCAAGCGATGGTCGAGCCGTCGAGCATCGTCCGAGACCCTGTTCTCTGGTGGCCTGGCCTGGATGCTGGGTAGGGTCGATCCGAACATTGGGAGGCGGAACGTGATGCGGAACACGGCAGGTGTCCCGGGCGGCACGACCCGTAGGGCTGCGGTGCTGGGCAAGCCCATCAGCCACTCCCTCTCCCCGGTGATCCACACCGCCGGGTACGCCGCCGCCGGGCTGACCGGGTGGTCGTACACCCGGATCGAGTGCGCGGCGGCGGAGCTGCCGGATCTGGTCGCCGGCCTGGGCCCGGAGTGGGCCGGGTTGTCGGTGACCATGCCGGGCAAGGAGGCGGCGCTCGCCGTGGCCGCGCAGGCGTCGCCGGTCGCCGCCGCCGTCGGCGCGGCCAACACGTTGGTACGCCGCCCGGACGGTTCCTGGTACGCGGACAACACCGATGTCGCCGGCATGGTGCAGGTGCTCGCCGCCGCCGGGGTGAGCGCGGGTGCCGCGGTGACGGTGCTCGGCGCCGGTGGCACGGCCCGCGCCGCGCTGGCCGCCGCCGCGCAGTTGGGCTGCCCGTCGGTGACGGTGGTCGCCCGCCGACCGGAGGCGACCGACGAGTTGCGGCCGGTGGCCGACGCCCTGGGCGTCGCGTTGACCCCCGCCGGCTGGGCCGACGCGCCTCGGCGCGTCTCCGCCGCCGACCTGGTCGTCTCCACCGTGCCCAAGGGGGTCGCCGACCCGTTGGTCGGCGTGGTGGTCTGGCGACCGGGCGCGGTGTTCTTCGACGCGCTCTACGACCCGTGGCCGACGCCGCTGGCCGCCGCCGCCCTGACCGCCGGGCTGCGGGTGGTGTCCGGTTTGGACCTGTTGCTGGCTCAGGCGGTCGGGCAGTTCGAGCAGTTCACCGGCGTGACCGCTCCGGTCGGGGCGATGGCTGCCGCGCTGACGGCGGCACGCGCCGGCTGACCCGCCGCTCCGGATGGTCCTCAGTCGACGGATCGGACGGGGGAGGAGTGCCGTTGACTCCGCGCACGCGCTGCGAGCAAGGTGTGTGTGAAGGGCTCCGGCCGTACCTGCGGCCAGAGCCCTTTGTTCCGGGCGGCTTTCTTAGCTGACGGTTAAGACGCGCTTACGGGAAACTATCCTCCCCACGACGCGTCCTGGTCATCGATACGCTGCTCACCGTTACGGACGCAGACACAGGGAGTTTCCTTGACCAGGCACGGACTGCACCGCATCACCCGGTTCCGCTCCGGACCCCGGCGCAAGGCGATCGCCATCGGCGTGCTCGGCGGATCGGTGGTGGCCGGCATCGTGGCGACCATGATGCCGCTGCTGGCCAGCGACGACCTGTCGATCCGGGCGGCGGCGGACACCACCGCGACCGCGGTGACGCAGGACGGCGACAACGCCGCCAAGACGACGCTGGCGACCTGCGCGACGCGCTGCGACGGCAACCCGCGTGGTGGCCGGGAGGCGGTCATCGAGTTCGCGGTGACCACCGTGCCGGCCGCCGCGGTCAACGTCCGGGCGACGCTGCGGGTGCACGCCTGGCAGCAGTTCGCCGCCACGGTGACGGCGCACGCGTCGCCGCTGAGCGCCCGCGAGGCCCGGCCGGGTCTGGCGGCGGCCGGTGACGCGCTGGACAGCGTGACCGGGGTCTCCAAGGGCTTCAACGAGTGGGACGTCTCCAAGCTGGTCACCGGCAACGGCACCTGGACGGTCTCGCTGGCCCAGACGGGCCTGGAGAGCCGGATCTACTGGGCGTCGGTCGAGAACCGCAGCCCGGACCTTCGCCCGAGCCTGCTGATCAGCTACGACCTCGGGTCCCGGCCGTCGCCGGTGACGACCACCCGGCCCGCGTCGCCGCCGAGCGCCTCGCCGACCAGCGCCTCGCCGAAGCCCTCGCCGACCGTCGCCCCGAGCCGGACGCCGACCCCGAGCGCGAGCGGCACCCTTCCCTCCGGCCGGTGCGGGTCCGTGTCGGACAAGCTCGTTCCCTCCTGCGGCGCCTGGTGGGGCATGTACTCGCCCGCCGGGTCGTCCGGAGGCTGGGACCACGGCAAGGCCGTCACCGACGTGGAGTCGCAGGTCGGCCGCAAGTTCGACATCGTGCACCGCTACCACGACTTCTCGAACGCCGGCAGCAACGGCGCCTTCCCGGACGCGTACGAGCAGCAGCAGATGCGCGAGGGTCGGCTGATGTTCTTCGCCTGGGAGTCCCGCAACTTCTCCGCCGGCACCAGCCTGAAGTGGTCCGACGTCTACAACGGCCAGCAGGACGAGACCATCGACGCGGTGGCGGGCCGCATCCGCGCCGCCAAGGTGCCGGTCTTCATGGGCTTCGACCACGAGCCCGAGGACGAGCCGAACAAGGGCAGCGACGCCGACTTCGTCCGCGCCTGGCGCTACGTCCACGAGCGGTTCGAGCGGGCCGGCGCGACCAACGCGGTCTGGGTCTGGACGATGATGGGCTGGTCCGGCCACTACTCCCGGTACGCCGGCCTGTACCCCGGTGACCAGTACGTCGACTGGGTGGCCTACGACCCGTACAACTTCCACGTCTGCAACGGCAGCAAGGTCTGGAAGAGCCCGAGCACGACGGTGAGCGGCTTCTACCGCTGGTTGGACGACAACGGTATCGGCGCTGGCAAGCCCCGGATGCTCGCCGAGTTCGGCACCAACTTCGACGCCGCCGACCCGGGTGCCAAGCAGCGCTGGTTCCAGGAGTTCCCGGCGGCGCTGAAGGCGCATCCCAAGATCAAGGCGGCGATCTACTTCAACTCGGCCGGCATGACCAGCCGGACGTCGACCTGCGACATGACGATGAACCACGACGCCGCGGCAGTGGCCGGTTTCGCGAAGGCCGGTCAGGACCCGTACCTGCGGCAGCCCACCGGGGGGAGCCGCTGACGACCATGTCGCGCTGACGGGACGCCGTTCGCCGGGGTCGGACATCCGACCTCCGGCGTTCTGTCGGCTTGCAGATTCATGCACCGCCCAATCGGCGGATTTTGTTTACCAGGCTGGACGAGGCACGCTACCTCGGGTTCTCATCCATCTTGGAGGCGAAGCGTGCCCAAACTCTCGCACTTGTGGCGTTCTGCAGAACGACGTCGTGCTCGGGCGGGGGTGGTCGCGTTGGCGATCGTCGCCGCGGTTCTGGGCGTTCCCACGCCCACGTCGGCTGCGGTGGTTCCGGTCCCGGAGACGGCGACTCTGGTGTCGGCCAACCCCGCCGACGTGACCCCGCACGCGCGAGACGGTGAAACCCGTGCGTTCGCGCAGGTGGGCAACACGGTCTTCGTCGGCGGCAGCTTCACCCAGCTCCGGCAGACCGCCGGCTCCGCGTGGGTCACCCAGCGCTACCTGTTCGCGTACGACCGGACCAGCGGCACCATGTCCACCACGTTCCTCCCGGTGCTCGACGGTGCGGTCAACACGCTCCTCGCCGGCCCGGGCGGCACGCTGATCGTCGGCGGCACCTTCAAGAACGTCAACGGCGTCCCGCGCAAGAACCTGGTCGCGCTCAACCCGTCGACCGGCGCGATCATCGACAGCTGGGTCGGGCGCTCCGACGGGGGCACGGTCCGTGACCTCGTCCTGCACGGCAACTGGTTGTACGTGGCTGGCGCGTTCAACTGGCTCAACGGCACCGCGCACGCCGGTCTCGGCCGGCTCAACGCGACGACCGGCGCGATCGACCCGAGCTTCGTCATCGACGCCACCGTCGGGCGGCACAGCACCACGTCGTACGTCTGGACCATCGACGTCACCCCGGACGGCAACACCCTCGCCGTCGGCGGCAACTTCACGCTCGTCAATGGCCTGCCGCGCAACCAGATGGCGCTGGTGGACGTCTCCGCGACGCCCACGCTGATCGACTGGAGCACCGACAAGTTCACCGCGGCGTGTGCGGCGCCCACGACCTTCGTGCACTACGTGCAGGACGTGAAGTTCGGCGCCGACGGCAGCTGGTTCGTGGTCGGCACCAACGGTGGCAGCGGCTGGCCGGCCGCGTACTGCGACGCCCTGGTCCGCTTCGAGACCGCCGCGCGGGGCAGCGGTCAGATCGCCACCTGGGCCGACTACACCGGCAACGACACCATCACCTCGGTCGAGGTCGCGGACAACGTGATCTACCTGGGCGGGCACTTCCGCTGGCTCAACAACCCGAACGCCAGCGACACCGCCGGCGCGGGCGCTGTCGACCGGCTCGGCGTCGCCGCCGTCACCCCGGCGACCGGTATGCCGGTCAACTGGAACCCACGCCGCAGTGGCGGCGCCTCGATGCCCTCGGGCACCAGCACGTGGGGTTCGTCGGTGCCGGTGCTCTGGCGAGGCTCGGACGGCCTGTACTTCGGGCACAACTCCGATGGCATGGGCGAGGAATACCACGGCCGCCTCGGCATGTTCCCGCTCGCCGGCGGGCGTACCTTCACCCCGAAGAACCCGCCTGCCGCCACCACCGGCAACCTCTACCTGAACACCGCTCCGGGCACCCTGGCGAAGGTGCCGTTCGACGGCGTCGCGCTGGGCACCCCGGCCACGGTCAGCCAGCCCGCGTACACGGCGGCCGGCGCGACCTGGCGGGTGGACGACCGGATCTACTGGTCGCACACGGTGGCGGGCACGCCCACCGGCAGCCGGATCGACGTGTCGCTGTTCAACGGCGGGGCGATCGGCTCCCCGTGGGAGGCGTCCGGCTACAACGACTGGTACAACCCGGCGGTGCTGACCGGCGCCTTCTTCCTCGACGGTCGGCTCTACTACACCCGTACCGGGGCCAACGGTCTCTACTACCGGTACTTCGAGATCGACGGCAACTACCTCGGCGCCACCGAGTTCACCCTGCCGACGACGGGCGTGACCTGGTCGACGGTGCGTGGCATGGCCTGGGTGGGTGGTCGGATCGTCTACGGTGCCACTGACGGCGCTCTGCGCAGTGTGCCGTTCGACCCGACGGCCGGGCCGAGCGCGGCGGTCGATGGTGCCACGGCGACTGTCGTCAGCACGGCGACGCCCGAGTTGTCCTGGTCTACCCCATCGACATTCTTCTCCGTACAGTAACGGTCAACCGTTCGTAACGGAGCATCGGTAGATTGTTCACGTTGGGCCGGTGGCGGTGGTTCATCCGCCGCCGGCCCCGCGACGTGGGGGAGGGTCGTTGCTCGGCGCCGCTGGCATCCGTACGAGACGCGCGGTGCGTCTGCTCTTCGCGGTCAAACGCGGCTGGTACAGGTTTCGCTATCGACGGTTGACACTCGGCCGGGACGTGGAGATCCGTGGTCGGATCCGGCTGCGCCGTGGCGTGCGGGTGACCATCGGTGACCGCACCCGGTTGAACAAGCTCGTCCGCTTCGCGGGCCCCGGCGAGGTCCGCGTCGGTGCCGACTGTCTACTCAACGCCACCTGGATCGGCACCTGGACGTCGGTGACGGTGGGCGACCGGTGCCTCCTGTCGGACTGCGAGCTGCTCGACAACGACTTCCACAACCTGCCTCCCGCGCAGCGTCACGCGCCGCCCGGCCCGGCCACCCGTGCCCCGATCGTCCTCGAGGACAACGTGTGGGTCGGCGCGCACGCCCTGGTCATGAAGGGCGTACGGATCGGCCGGGACAGCGTCGTGGGCGCGGCCACGGTGGTCCGGACGGACGTCGCCCCCGGCGTGGTGGTCGTCGGCAATCCTCAACAGACGGTGAAGAAGTTCCATGACTGATGCAGCTCCCGGCTCCTGGTCCACCGACGCCCCGTCCTCCGGGACCTCCGGCGCGGTGACACTGACCGACCTGCTGCGGGTGCCGATGCACCGGCTGCGGTTGGTGGCGGGGGTGGCGATGGTCGGTCTGCTCGCCGCGCTCGGCTACGTGCTGCTCGTGCCGGCGGCGATGAGCGCGAGCGCCGTCGTGGCGGTCCGGCCGGTGGTGACCGACGCGTTCACCCCCAGCGGCGCGGGCGCCGACCGCGCGGTCAACATGAACGTGGAGAGCGGCATCGCCACCGGCACCGAGGTCGTGCAGCGGCTCGCCGACTCCGCCGGCGGCGACCCGCGCGACATCCGCGACGCGCTCGAGGTCGAGGTGCCCACCGGTGGGCAGATCCTGCGCTTCACCTACCAGGCGGGTGACGCGCAGCGGGCGGTGCAGAGCGCCAACATGGCCGCCCAGGCCTACCTGGACGTGCGGCGCACGATGTACGAGCAGCAGCGCGCCGAGATGCTGCGCTCCTACGACGAGAGCATCACCAAGGTCGTCGCCCAGCAGACCGCGCTGCAGAAGCGGGCGAACACCGCCAAGGACACCGCCGCCGGGGATGCGCTGGTGGCCGAGCTGGCCGGGATCAACAACCAGCTCACCCAGCTCAACGCCGCCCGTACCGAGATCGCCGCGGTGGACGTCAACCCCGGATGGATCACCCAGACCGCCGAGAAGGCGCTGGTCACCTCCGCCGGGCACCGACTGCTCTATCTGGTCGCCGGGCTGCTCGGTGGGGCGCTCATCGGCATCGTGCTGGCGTACGCCTGGGAGTCGACCGACCGGCGGGTCCGCTCGGTCGCCGACGGGCGGGACGCCACCGGCCTGCCGCTGCTCGGCACGGTGCGCCGCCCGGCGCTGCGGGGCAGCGGCCGGGCCGTCGACGCCGACGTCCGGTACGTGGCGATGGCCATCGCCGAGCAGGTCCGTCAGCCCGCCCGGGTGGCGCTGGTCACCGCCCGGGAGGACGCCACCGCGCTCACCGCGGGGCTCGCGGTGGCGCTCGCCGCCGACGGTCGGGAGGTCTTCGTCGCCGACGACAGCGGGCGCACCGAGCGGCTGCGCACCACAGTGCTCGCCGACCGGGGGCGGCTGCCCATCGACCCGTCCCGGCCGCTGGTGCCCAAGCCCCGGCCGGCCGGCAGCACCCCGACCGTCACGGGCGCCACGGACAGCACGGCGGCCCGCCGGCCCTCACCGCACCCACCCGGCGCCCGCCCGTCCACCGACCCGGACGCCACGCTGACGCTGCCCCGGGTGTCGTCCGGCCGCCCGGACACCAGCCGGGTCGTCGACCCGGACGAGGTGACCGTGGGCGTGGGCAGCGTCAAGTTCGGCACCTGGCGCCAGGGTGCGGACCACGGCCTGGTGCTGTTCAACGCCCCACCGGCGGAGTCCGACGAGCGCGGTGTCGCGGTGGCCCGGCAGGGCAGTGCGGTGGTGGTCGTCGAGCGGGACCGCACCCGGCAGAGCGACCTGCGCCGCCTGGTGGAGCGGCTGCGCGCCGCCGGTGTCACCCCGCTGGGCTTCGTGCTCACGCGCAACGGCCGGGCCTGACCGTGTCGGTCACCCGTGCCCCGGCGACCGAACCGCCGCCCGGAGGCGTTCCGGCCGCTGCCTCGCCGGTGCCGCAGCCCGCGCCGCCCCGGCTGCCGATCTGGCCGCTGTCGCTGATGTTCGGCCTGGTGCCGCTCTGGTGGTTGCTGGGTGCGTTCTACCTCGGCTGGCCCCTGCTGGGTGCGCTGCTGCTCGCGTTGCTGCTCACCCGGGGGCGGGTGCCGCTGCCGCCGGCGGTGGGCATCTGGCTGCTGTTCCTGGCCATCGTGGTGGTCAGTGCCACCCAGCTCTCGTCTCCCGCCTCGTTGCTGACGTTCGCGCTGCGCCTGGCCTTCTACCTGACCGCGCTGGTGGTCGGGGTCTACGTCTACGCCGCCGCGCGGGAGCGCGCCAGCCTGATGGCGGTGCTCACCCCGCTCTGCGCGTTCTGGTTCGGGCTGGTGGCGCTGGGCTGGCTCGGGGTGCTGGTGCCCCGGCTGGCGATGACCACCCCGATGGAGGTGCTGCTGCCCGGAGGGGTGGCCGGCACCCCGTTCATCCAGGACATGGTGCACCTGACCACGGCGGAATACAGCGCCCGGTCGCTGAACCCGATCTACCGACCGGCCGCGCCGTTCGCGTACACGAACAACTACGGCAGCGCGTACGCCATGACCCTGCCGTGCATGGTCGCCTACGCGATGCTGCGGCAGCGGGGGGTGCTGCGCTGGGCGTTGCTGGCGTCGCTGCCGCTGTCGCTCGCCCCGGCGTTCCTCACCCTCAACCGGGCGATGTTCCTGAGCCTCGGCGCCGGGCTTGCGGTGCTCGGTGTGCGGGCCAGCCTGCGCGGCAACGTCCGGGTCGCCGCCTCCATCGTCGGGGTGGTGGTGATCGGCGCGTTGGCCACACTGTTCATCCCGATCACCGAGCTGATCAGCCAACGGGTCGACTCCAGTGACACCAACACCGACCGGCTCTCGCTCTACACGGAGGTGATCCGCCGGGTGCAGGAGTCGCCGTGGTTGGGCTACGGCGCGCCGGTGAACGTCGACACCGTGTCGGCTGCCGCGCCGATCGGCACCCAGGGTCAGCTGTGGATGGTGTTGTTCAGCCACGGCGTACCCGCGCTGATCTGTTTCCTGGCCTGGTTCGTCGCCGCCGCGGTGATCTGCGCGCGGGCGACCTCGTCGGCCGGGCAGTGGTTGGCGGTGGTGCCGGTGGTCTGCCTGGTGCAGGTCCCGTTCTACGGCATGGCCAACCAGAACCTGGCGGTCGCGTTCTTCGCTGTCGCCTTCGCGATGGCGCTCAGCGAACGCGAACGGCTGACCCGGTTGGTCGTGCCGCGGCCGCCGGCCGCGCGGGACGCGGTGGTGCTCGCATGACCGCCGCCACCCGACCTCCGGCCGGCCCGACGCCGGTGGGCCCGGACGAGCCGGTGGGGCCGGCCGCCGGCGTGGCGGCGGACGCGGGTTCGGCCGAGACCCGCCGCAGCGCGCGCAGCGGCGTGGCCGGCCTGCTCGGCGCGGCCACCAGTGGCCTGTTCGGCTTCGTGCTGGCCGTGGTGATCACCCGGGGGTACGGCACGGCCGGCGCGGGCGCGTTCTTCGCCGCGATCGGGGTGGTCACCGTGGCCACCGCGGTGTGCACGCTCGGTGCGGAGACGGGTCTGATGTGGGCGCTGCCCCGCCGTAGCGCCGGGGTGCGCGGGGACGCGGCGCGCCTGCTCCCGGTGGCGCTGATCCCACCGCTGCTGGCCGGGCTCCTGGTCGCCGGCGTCGGCGTGCTGGTCGCCGACGCGCTCGCGCCCCGGCTGCTGCGCGGTTCCGGTGCGAGCGGCGACGCGTTGCTCACGGTCACGTTCGCCGCGGTGCCGGTGGTGGTCGCCATGACCCTGTTGCTGGCCGCGCTGCGTTGTGTGCGACCCATCCGGGCGTACGTCGGTGTGCAGTTCCTCCTGCTGCCGGTGGCTCGCCCGGTGCTGGTCGGCGCCGCCGCGCTGGCCGGTGGTGGCCTGCTGGCCGGCATGACCGGCTGGTTGGTGCCGGCGGCGTTGGCGCTGCTGGCCTGCCTCACCCTCGTCGCCGGCCCGCTGGGGTTGGGCCGGGGCGCGACGCTGCGCCCGGTCCGCTCCGACTGGTCGACGTTCTGGCGCTTCGCGCTGCCCCGGGCGGCCTCGGCGGCCATCGACGCCGGCAGCATGTGGGTGGGTGTGCTGCTCACCTCGGTGCTGGCCGGGCCGGCGGACGCCGGTGTGTTCGGCGCGGTCGGCCGGTACGTGCTGGCCGGCCAGCTGGCCATGCAGGGTCTGCGGGTGGCGGTGTCGCCGCAGTTGTCCCGGCTGCTCGGGCGTGGCGAGCGGGCGGCGGCGGCGGCCGTGCACCGGCAGTTGACCACCTGGGGGCTGGTGCTGTCCTGGCCGGTCTACCTGCTGCTGGCGGTGTTCGCGCTGGCCTTCCTGCAACTGTTCGGGCCGGAGTTCACCGCTGGCGTGCCGGCGATGACGGTGCTGGCGCTGGCGATGCTGGTCAACACCGGGGTGGGCAACGTGCAGAGCCTGCTGCTGATGGGTGGGCGCAGCGGGCTGCACCTGGTGGCCACGGTCGCCGGGTTGACGGTGACCGTCTCGCTGGGCCTCTGGCTGATCCCCCGCTACGGCGCCACGGGCGCGGCGGTGGCCTGGGCCGCCGGCATCGCGACCGAGAACCTCACCGCCGCCGCGTTCGCCCGGTCGGTGGTTCGGGAGCCGCTGTTCGACGCCGCGATGGTGCGTGCCGCGGCGGTCACGGTCGCCGGTGTGGGGTTGGCGGCCGGCGCCGGCGTGCTGGCCGGCGGTCGCGGCCTGGCCGGGTTGTTGGTGGCGCTGGCGGTGCTGCTGGCCGGCTGCGTCGGCATGTTGACGTTGCCCCGGGTGCGCGCCGGCATCCGGGGGACCATGAGGCAGATCCGTGCAGGGGACAAGGCGGCCACGGCCGCCGAGCCCACTCCGGCATCGACGAGAGGCAGGTGAGGTCCGTCGTGGCGTCCATCCGTGACCGGGTCAAGCAGTTGGTCCCGACCCAGGTGACCACCCGGGTGAAGGAGTCGCTGGTCGACTACGGGGTACGCACCAGTGATCGCCGGCCACTGCCGGACTTCCTGATCATCGGCACGAAGCGGGGCGGCACCACCTCCCTGTGGAACTACCTCATCCAGCACCCGCTGGTGCCGCGCCTCTTCCCCGCGTGGAACACCAAGTCGGCGCACTACTTCGAGGAGCACTGGGCTCGCGGCGAGTCGTGGTACCGCTCGCACTTCCCGACCGAACGGCACCGGGATGCGCTGGCCAAGCGGCACGGTGGGCCGGTCCGGGTCGGTGAGGCCGCCCCGCTGTACATGTTCCACCCCCTCGCCGCGCAGCGGGTCGCCGGGCTGATGCCGACGGTGAAGCTGATCGTCCTGCTGCGGGACCCGGTGGAGCGGGCGTACTCGCACTGGAAGGAACGCCGCACCCACGGCATCGAGCCGTTGGACTTCCCCGCGGCGTTGGCCGCCGAGCCGGAGCGCACGGCGGGGGAGCGGGAGCGGTTGATCGCCGAGCCGGACTCGTTCAGCGAGGCGTACGACTGGTACACGTACCGGGCCCGGGGGCGCTACCTGGAGCACCTGGAGCCGTGGTTGGAGCGTTTCGACCGGCAGCAGATCCTCTTCCTGCCCAGCGAGGACCTCTACCGCGACTCCCGGGCGACCTACCGGCGCACGCTCGACTTCCTCGGGCTTCCGGCGTACGACCTGCCCGACTTCAAGGTCTACAACGACCGGCGCTCGTCGCCCCTGGAGCCGGCGGTGCGCGCCGAGCTGACCGACTACTACCGGCCGTACAACGACGCGTTGCGTCAGCGGCTCGGTCTGGACCTCGACTGGTCGGACCGGCCGGCGTGACGACACGGGTGGGCCCGACCACGGACCCGCGTTCGCGGGTGGACGGTCTGGGCTGGGTGAGTCGCGCGGTCTTCCCGGACGACCGGGTCGGCCTGACCGTGGGCGGTGCCCCGCCCGCGGGGCACCAGGCGGTGGCCCGGTACGCGGTCGTGCCGTCGGTCGCCCGGGCGAGGTTCCTGGTGCCGTTGGGCGCGCCCCGGGCCGGGGCGGCGTCGCTGTTGGCGTACAACGCTCTGCGGCCGCCGAAGGTGCGCGCCGTGCGGGCGGTGCTCGGCGGCCTGGCCCGCTTCGGTCAGGTGGGGCTCGCGCCCTTCCCGACGCTGACCGTCTCGGTGCCCGCCGGAGCGTCGGCGGCGGAGTTGCTGCTGACCGAGCGGCTCGCCGCCGACCTCGGTGGAGCGCCGCTGCTGGCCGCCTGCGGTGTCCGGCCACCGGACCCCAACGCCAAGCCGACCCTGCAACTCTTCACCGCCGACGGCCGTCCGCGCGGTTACGCGAAGATCGGGTGGAACGACGCGACCCGCGCGCTGGTCACCGCGGAGGCGGCGGCGCTGCGGGCGTTGCGCGCGGTCACCGGCGTGGCGGATCATCCGACCCCGCCGAGGCTGCTCACCGAGACGGTGTGGGCGGGCCAGGTGGTCGCGGTCATCGAGCCGTTGCCACCGCAGGTACGCGGTGTGCCGGTCCACGACCCGCCACGGATCGCGGCGCTGCTCGCGGTCGCCCGCCGCGGGGGCCCGACGGGTACGCCCCGACCGCTGGCCGGCTCGACCTTCCTGACCCGGTTGGCCGGGCTCGCCGACCGGGCCGCCGCGGCCGAACCAGCCGGCGCGCGGGCGGTCTCCGCGGTTTCCGCGCTGGTCAACCGGCATGGCGACACCCGTGTCGAGTTCGGCCACTGGCATGGTGACTGGGTGCCCTGGAACCTGGGTTGGCACGCCGGCCAGTTGGTCGCCTGGGACTGGGAGCACAGCGGGCCGGACGTGCCGGTCGGCTTCGACCTGGCGCACGACGCGTTCCAGCGGGCGCTGGTGCTGCGGGGGGAGTCGGCCGACGCGGCGGCGTCGGCCGTCGACGGTCACCTGGGCCGGCACGGCGACCGCCTCGGCCTCGACGCGGCGCAGCGCCGGCTGGTGGCCGACGCGTACCTGGTGGAGATGTGGTTGCGCACCTGGCGGCTGGCCGACGCGGGCGCGGGCTGGAACGCCGCGCTGCATCCCGCGCTGCTGGACGTCATAGAGAAAAGACATAGCGGCTGATCCGGGGAATCGCGGCGTCGAGGATGCGGCGCAGAGTGACGACAAACTCGCAGGTGGTGATGGCGATCGATGGGTCCTCGGGCGAACGGTGCGCCGGACAGCCCGAAATGGAGATCGACATCTCGTCCGGTCGCGCTATTCAAGGACCGGGAAACGTGTGATCTGCTTCTGCGTGGCGTGAACAGGAATTCCAAGCGAACTTGTGGGGAGTCGCGTGGACACGAAGAACGACGACGGTACGGCGCCGGTGCTGCTGCTGGTCGGATCCAGCGGCGGTCACCTGGCCCAACTACTGGCCCTGCGGCCCTGGTACGAACAGTGGCAGCGCTGCTGGGTCACCTTTGACACCCCGGAGGCGCTGTCCCTGCTGACCGGTGAGGATCTGGTGCCCGCGCACCACCCGACCACCCGCAACGTGCCGAACCTGCTGCGCAACGCGCTGCTGGCCTGGCAGGTCCTGCGGTCCCGGAGGGTCGCCGCGGTGGTCACCACCGGCGCCGGGGTGGCGGTGCCGTTCGTGGTGCTGGCCCGGCTGCGGCGCATCCCGACCGTCTACATCGAGGTGTACGACCGGATCGACACCCCGACGCTGACCGCCCGGCTCTGCCGCCCGTTCCTGTCCGCGATGCTCGTGCAGTGGGACGAGCAGCGTCGGCAGTACCCCGAGGCGACCGTCGTCGGGACGCTGCTGTGACGGGGGAGACGGGCACCGCCCGGCGTCCACAGCCGCAGCCGACCGTCGGGTCGTCCCGTCTGCCGCGTCAGCGCGACAGCGCGTCGACGGGCCAGCTCACGCTGCTGGTGGCGGTCGGCACCGACAAGCACCCCTTCGACCGGCTGGTCGACTGGCTGGCGCAGTGGCACGCGCAGGTCACCGACCCGGTCGGGCTGACCCTGCAACACGGGCACACGACCGCGCCGCCGCTGCCCGGCGCGGTGCCGTTCCTCGGCCACGACGAGCTGCAGCAGGCCATGGGCGACGCCGACCTGGTGGTCTGCCACGGCGGCCCGGCGACCATCCTGGAGGCCCGCCGGCACGGCCACCTGCCCATCGTCGTTCCCCGGGACCCGACGCGCGGTGAGCACGTCGACAACCACCAGCTTCTCTTCGCCCGCCGTCTCGGCGCGGCCGGGCTGGTGGCGCTCTGCGAGACCCGGGAGGCGCTGCACGACGCGTTGACGACCGGGCTGGCCGACCCTTCCCGGTACGCGGTGGCCGCCGACCCGGGCGCGCACGAGGCACAACGGGCGGCGGTGGCCCGGGTCGGGCAGATCGTCGACGACCTGGTTGCCGGCTCGACCCCGCGCCCATCCCGGTGGCGGGTCCGGTCCCGGCCGCGTCCGGGCACGAAGGAGACCCGATGACCCAGCAGCCCAGCGTCAGCGTCGTGGTGCCCACCCGGGACCGTCCCGAGCTGCTCCGAGCGGCGGTGCGCGCGATCCTGGCCCAGGAGTACCCGGGCCCGATCGAGGTCGTGGTGGTGTTCGACCAGTCCGTGCCGGACGAGTCGCTGACCGAGTTGGGAAACGGCCCGGATCGCGCGGTGCGGGTGGTCCACAACTCCCGTACGCCGGGGTTGGCCGGGGCGCGTAACAGCGGGACGGTCGCGTCGGGCGGTGAGCTGGTCGCGTTCTGCGACGACGACGACGAGTGGCTGCCCGGCAAGCTGACCGCCCAGGTCGACGCGCTGGCCGCCCACCCCGAATCCGAGTTCGTCTGCTGCGGCATCCGCATCAGCTATGACGGGCACACCGTCGACCGGGTGCTCGACAAGGACCGGATCACCCTGGACGACCTGCTGCGCGACCGGATGACGGAGCTGCACCCGTCGACCTTCCTGATCCGCGCCAGCGCGCTGCGCGACGGCTTCGGTCTGGTCGACGAGGAGATCCCGGGCAGCTACGCGGAGGACTACGAGTTCCTGCTCCGGGCCGCGCGCAGCGCGCCGCTGATCAACCTGCGTACGCCGTCGGTGCTGGTCCGCTGGCACAAGCGCTCGTACTTCGCGCAGCGGTGGGACACGATCTCCGAGGCGTTGCAGTGGCTGCTGCAGCGTTACCCGGAGTTCGCCACCCAACCGGCCGGTGCGGCCCGCGTCGCCGGGCAGATCGCGTTCGCCCAGGCCGCCTCGGGTGACCGCCGGGGCGCGTTGCGCTGGGCGCGACGCACCCTGCGCAGCAATCCCCGCGAGCCGCGCGCCTACCTGGCCCTCGCCGTCGCCGGTCGGGTGGTCCGGGCCGACGCGGTGCTGCGCACCCTGCACAAGCGGGGTCGGGGGATCTGAGCCGCCGCCGACGCCCGGTCCGACCGGGCGTCGGCGTCCGTAGGGCGGGACGCGGCGGGCAGCACGCCGGGGCGGGCACCGGCCGTGACAGACTGACCGATGTGTTGCGCTGGCTGACTGCAGGTGAATCGCACGGTCCCGCCCTCGTCGCGATGTTGGAGGGGGTGCCGGCCGGCATCGAGGTGACCACCACCGTGATCGCCGACGAGCTGGCCCGCCGGCGGCTGGGCTACGGCCGTGGCGCCCGGATGTCGTTCGAACGCGACGAGGTCGAGCTGCTCGGCGGGCTGCGCCACGGCGTCACCCTGGGCAGCCCGGTGGCGATCCGCGTCGGCAACTCCGAGTGGCCGAAGTGGCAGACCGTGATGGCCGCCGACCCGGTCGACCCCGACGAGCTGGCCCGGCAGGCCCGCAACGCGCCGCTGACCCGTCCCCGGCCGGGCCACGCCGACCTGGCCGGTATGCAGAAGTACGGCCACACCGACGCCCGGCCGATCCTGGAACGCGCCAGCGCCCGGGAGACCGCCGCCCGGGTCGCCGTCGGCGCGGTCGCCAAGGCGCTGATCCACCAGGCGCTCGGCATCGAGATCGTCTCGCACGTCGTCGAGCTGGGCCCGGTGGCGGCGAAGCCCGGTCTGCGCCCCACCCCGTCCGACGCCGCCCGCATCGACGCCGACCCGCTGCGCTGCCTCGACGCCGAGGCCAGCGCCCTGATGGTCGCCGAGGTCGATGCCGCGAAGAAGGCCGCCGACACCCTCGGCGGCGTGGTCGAGGTCCTGGCGTACGGGGTGCCGCCGGGGTTGGGCAGCCACGTGCAGTGGGACCGCAAGCTCGACGCCCGACTGGCCACCGCGCTGATGTCCATCCAGGCGATCAAGGGCGTGGAGATCGGTGACGGCTGGCAGCAGGCCCGGTCCCGTGGCTCCGAGGCGCACGACGAGATCATTCCGTCGGCCACCGGCGTCCGCCGGGTCACCGACCGGGCCGGCGGGCTGGAGGGTGGCATCACCACCGGTGAGCCGCTGCGGGTCCGTGCCGCGATGAAGCCGATCTCCTCGCTCAACCGGGCGCTGGCCACCGTGGACGTCACCACCGGCGAGCCGGCGACCGCGATCAACCAGCGCTCCGACGTGTGCGCGGTGCCCGCCGCGGCGGTCGTCGCCGAGGCGATGGTGGCGCTGGTGCTCGCCGAGGCGGCCACCGAGAAGTTCGGCGGGGACTCGATCGCCGAGATCCGCCGCAACCTGGCCGGCTACCTCGACGCGCTGGTCATCCGCTGATGGCGCCGCTCGTCGTGCTGGTCGGCGCGCCCGGCTGCGGCAAGACCACCGTCGGGCGGGCGCTCGCCGACGCCCTCGGGGTGGAGTTCCGCGACACCGACACCGACATCGAGCAGATGGCCGGTAAGCCGATCCCGGAGATCTTCATCGACGAGGGTGAGACGCACTTCCGTACTTTGGAGCGGGCCGCGGTGGCCGCGGCGCTGGCGGGCGGCACCGGCGTGCTCGCCCTCGGCGGCGGCGCGGTGCTGGCCGAGGAGACCCGGGCCGCCCTGGTGGGGCACCGGGTGGTGCACCTCTCGGTCGAGCTGCCGGACGCGGTGCGGCGGGTCGGGCTCGGCGCCGGCCGGCCGCTGTTGGCGCTCAACCCGCGGGCCACCCTCAAGCACCTGATGGACCAGCGCCGGCCGCTCTACACCGAGGTCGCCACCGTGACGGTCACCACCGACGGGCGGGCCCCCACGGCGATCGTCGAGGAGATCACCGCCCTGCTGCCCCGCTGACGCCGGCCCGGCCGGCGAGCCACCGGCCGGGCGACGGTGCCCCTCCCCGGGGCTGCGGTCAGCCTCGGGCGGCGGCGTCGAGCACGTCGGCCAGGGCCTTCGGCTCGCTGAGCATCGGCCAGTGCCCGGTGGGCAGCGCGAACAGCTGACCGCCGGCCAACCCGGTGAAGTACGGGTGCCCCTCGGCGATCATCTGCTCCACCACCGCCAGCGGGAACGTGCTGGCGACCAGCGCGGTCGGCACCTTACGCCCGCCGGTGCGCCGTACCGGGTCGGTGGCGGCCCGCAGCGGATGCGGGGTGGCCCGGGCGCGGAGCAGGGCCAGCGTCGGTTCGTCCAGGCCGGCCAGGTTGGTCGGGTCGGCGGCCGGGTCCCAGGCCGGCGGCGGCAGCAGGTGACCGTCGCCGATCGCGGCCCGCAGGTGCTGCTGCTCCTCGGGAGGCACGGTGTCGAACTGCGCGGTGCCGTCGGGCAGCGGACCACTCTCCACGTAGACCACCCGGGCGATCCGCTCCGGGATGCGGTCCGCCGCCTGGGCGACCGGCATACCCCCGCCGGAGTGCCCGACCAGCAGGACGTCGCGCAGGTCCTCGACCTCGATCAGCCGGACGATGTCGAGGGTGTGCGTCTCCAGGCTCACCTCCGGCCCGGCCAGGTGGTCGCGCTCGGCCAACCCGGTCAGCGTCATCGGGTGCACGTCGTGGCCCTGCGCCCGCAGGGTCGCGGTCACGTCCCGCCACGCCCAGGCACCCAGCCAGAACCCCGGTACCAGCACGAACGTCGCCATCAGTCGCTCCTTCTCTCGGTTACCGACAGACCGTACGATCGAATCCGGACAGAATCCGCCCGGTTTGGAGGAGTGCCCCGTGTCACATCCCGCCGGTCGGGTGCTGGCTCTGCTGGAGTTGCTCCAGGCCCGGCACCGCGCGACCGCCGCCGAGCTGGCCGGCCGGCTCGGCGTCGACGAGCGGACCGTGCGCCGGTACGCGACCACCCTGATCGAGTTGGGCATCCCGGTCACCGCCGACCGGGGCCGCCACGGCGGCTACCGGCTGCACCCCGGCTACAAACTGCCGCCGCTGATGCTCACCGACGACGAGGCGGTGGCCGTGCTGCTCGGCCTGGTCGTCGCCGAGCGGGTCGGGCTGGCCACCGAGCAGCCCGCCACGGCCACGGCACTCGCGAAGATTCGTCGGGTGCTGCCGGCGGCGCTCGCCGACCGGCTCGCGGCTGTGCAGGAGCACCTCGGCTTCACCCTGCGACGCCCCGAGCCGGAGCTGCGGCCGGCGTCGAGCACCCTGCTCGCCCTGGCCTCGGCCGCCCGGCACCGGCAGCGGGTGGCACTGGACTACCGCTCCTGGCGTGGTGAGCAGTCGCACCGGGAGCTCGACCCGTACGGCCTGGTCTTCCACTCCGGTCGGTGGTACGTCACCGGCCACGATCACCGGCGCGGTGAGGTCCGTACGTTCCGGTTGGACCGCATCGGCGCCGTGACGCCGGGCGTGGCGACGTTCACCGTCCCGGACGGCTTCGACCCGGTGGCCCGGGTGACCCGGTCACTGGCCGGTGTGCCGTACACGCACGAGGTCGAGGTGCTGCTGGAGACCGACCTGGTCACCGCCCGTCGTCGGGTCCCGCCCAGCGTGGCCGAGCTGACCGCCACCACCGACGGGGTGCTGCTGCGGGCCCGGGCGGAGAGCCTGCCCGGCATGGCCGCGCTGCTCGCCGGTCTGGGCTGCCCGTTCACGGTGCGACACCCGGACGCGCTGCGCGCCGCGGTCGCGGAGCACGCCCGACTGCTCGCCGACTGGGCGGCCCGGCCAGCAGGTGGACAGCCGCCCGCACCACGTCGTCCGCTCGACTAGGCTGCCGGCGATGGACGAGGTGACCCGGATTCCGGTCGGCGGCGAGCGGCCGTACGACGTGTTGGTGGGGCGTGACCTGCTCGGCGCGCTGCCCGGCCTGCTGCCCGGCGCGAGCCGTGCGGCGGTGCTGCACGCGCCCCCGCTCAAGGCCCTGGCGGACGCGCTCGGCGAGCGGCTGCGCGCCGCCGGCATCGAGCCGCTGCCGATCGAGGTGCCCGACGCCGAGTCGGGCAAGCAGATCGACGTGGCCGCCGCCTGCTGGGACCGGCTCGGGGCGGCCGGCTTCACCCGTACCGACGCGGTCGTCGGCGTGGGCGGTGGTGCGGTGACCGACCTGGCCGGGTTCGTCGCGGCCTGCTGGTTGCGCGGGGTGCGCTGGGTGCCGGTGGCGACATCGCTGCTGGGCATGGTCGACGCCGCCGTCGGCGGTAAGACGGGCATCAACACGGCCGCCGGCAAGAACCTGGTGGGCGCGTTCCACCCACCGGTCGGTGTGCTGGCCGACCTGGCCACGCTGGACAGTCTGCCCGCGGTCGACCTGGCGGCCGGGCTCGCCGAGGTGGTCAAGTGCGGGTTCATCGCCGACCCGGCGATCCTGGACCTGATCGAGCGCGACCCGGCGGCGGCCACCGACGCGCGCGGGCCGGTGACGCGGGAGCTGATCGAGCGGGCGATCCGGGTCAAGGCCGACGTGGTCGCCGGTGACCTGCGCGAGTCCGGCGTGCGGGAGGTGCTCAACTACGGTCACACCCTCGCCCACGCGATCGAGCAGAACGAGGGCTACCGCTGGCGGCACGGCCACGCCGTCGCTGTCGGCCTGGTGTACGCCGCCGCGCTGGCCCGGCTCGCCGGCCGGCTCGACGCCCCGACCGCCGACCGGCACCGGGTCACCCTGACCGCGCTCGGTCTGCCGGTGAGCTACCCGGCCGACGCCTGGCCGCAGCTGCTGGCCGCGATGCGGGTGGACAAGAAGGCCCGGGGCAGTCGACTGCGCTTCGTGGTGCTGGACGGGCTGGCCCGCCCGGCGATGCTGGAGGGCCCGGACGACGCGCTGCTGGAGGCCGCCTACCGGGAGGTGGGCACCCGGTGAGGGTGTACGTCCTCAACGGGCCGAACCTGGGCCGGCTGGGCACCCGCGAGCCCGAGGTGTACGGCGCGACCACCTACGCCGATCTGGTGGCGCTGTGCGAGGCCACCGGCCGGGAGTTGGGGTTGGACGTGACCGTCCGGCAGACCGACGCCGAGCACGAACTGCTCGGTTGGCTGCACACCGCCGCCGACGAGGCTGCCGCCGTGGTGCTCAACCCGGCCGCCTGGTCGCACTACTCGTACGCGGTGCGCGACGCCTGCGCGATGCTGCGGGGGCCGCTGGTGGAGGTGCACCTCTCCAACATCCACGCCCGTGAGGAGTTCCGGCACCACTCGGTGGTGTCCGCGGTGGCGACCGGGGTGATCTGCGGTCTCGGCATCGACGGTTATCGCCTCGCCCTGCACCACCTGGCCGCCCGAGCCGCCTGACCGGTGGCTTCCCGCCCGCCGCACCCGACCTTTCACCGTCTTTAGCGCCGGTCTGTGGCAAATTACCGATTGTGATCGCCAACTCTCGCCGGCGAGCGTCACTCCGCGTCCCCCGCCCGGCGCCAGGGCACCTGCCTGCTTGCTCCCTTTGCTCTGCACCTGCGGATGCGACAGCGCGGTGAGCTGCGAATATGTGAGCTGCGTTGCCGTAGGGGCGACGGCCTGCCGGTACGGTGCGTGACCGTCGCATATAGGTATGCACAGCAAAGGGGGTCGACCAGGGGAGGGATGCCTCCCTGGAATGTCGCTCTGCGTTATCTGCGCGGGTGTCGATGCCCAAGGGGGTGATCAGCGCCGAAGTAGGGCGGTCAGCGAGTCTCGGCGCAGCTTGTAGACTTGCCAGGTCTGTCCGCCAATTGATGATCAAGGCAGGAAATGGCCTCCACCAACGACCTCAAAAACGGCCTGGTACTCAACCTGGACGGCGAGCTTTGGGCCGTCGTCGAGTTCCAGCACGTCAAGCCCGGTAAGGGTGGTGCCTTCGTGCGCACCACGCTGAAGAACGTGCTGTCCGGGAAGGTGGTCGACAAGACCTTCAACGCGGGCACCAAGGTCGAAACCGCGACCGTTGACAAGCGCACGATGCAGTACCTGTACGCCGACGGCGAGGACTTCGTCTTCATGGATCTGGAGACCTTCGACCAGATCACCGTGCCCGGCGGCACCGTCGGCGAGGCATCCAACTACCTGCTGCCCGAGGCGGAGGCGACCGTCGCGCAGCACGAGGGGGTGCCGCTCTACATCGAGCTGCCCACCAGTGTCGTGCTGGAGGTCACCTACACCGAGCCGGGCCTGCAGGGCGACCGTTCGACCGGTGGCACCAAGCCGGCGACCGTGGAGACCGGCGCCACCGTGCCGGTTCCGCTGTTCATCACCACCGGTGAGAAGATCAAGGTCGACACCCGCGACGGCCGTTACCTCGGCCGCGCCTGATGGCTGAGGGTTCCAAGCAGCAGATGCCGGCGCGCCGCAAGGCGCGCAAGCGGGCGCTGGATGTCCTCTACGAGTCCGACCTACGAGACAAGCCTCCGGTGGAGGTGCTCGCCGGCTACGTGCAGCGGATCGAGCAGCCCCGGCCGGAGCACCTGGGCTACGCGGTGGGCCTGGTCGAGGGTGTCGCCGAGCACCTCGACCGGATCGACGAGCTCATCGCCAGTTACGCCGAGGGATGGACGCTGGAGCGGATGCCGGTCGTCGACCGGAATCTGGCTCGGATCGCCGTCTACGAGCTGCTCTACGTCGACGAGATCGACGATGCGGTGGCGATCAGCGAGGCCGTGGAGCTGGCGCGGCAGATGTCCACCGACGACTCGCCGCGCTTCCTCAACGGGGTGCTCGGCCGGATCGCCGAGTACGCCACCCGCTGAGCGTCTCCACCGAACGATGCGACACGAAAGGGCCCGTGCCGATCGG
>NZ_JAKKFI010000113.1 GCF_022230955.1 Micromonospora cabrerizensis | reverse complement strand
CCGATCGGCACGGGCCCTTTCGGGTGTTGCGACAGCTCAGGAGGCGAAGAACGCCCGGGGGTCGGCCACCAGCACACCGTGCTCGGTGAGCCGCTCGATCAGGCCCGACGGTGAGGCGTCGTACACGATCGCGAGCGCCCGCAGGTCGTCGGCGCGGATGGAGAGCACCCGACCGTTGTAGTCGCCGCGTTGCTGCTGGATGGCGCGGGCGTAGCGCGCGACGTAGGCCAGGTCCTCGGAGGCCTCGTCGTAGAGCCGCTCCAGGTCCAGGACGATCTTGCTGGTGGGCTCGTGACGGACACCACTGCCGTCAGGCAGCAGCTCCGAGACGGGGACACGGTAGAACTCGGCCAACTCGGCCAGACGGGAAACCGTCACGGCCCGGTCGCCACGCTCGTACGAGCCGACCACCACGGCCTTCCACCGCCCGTTCGACTTCTCCTCCACACCCTGCAGGGAGAGACCCTGCTGTTGGCGGATGGAGCGCAGGCGGGCGCCCAGAGACTTGGCGTATTCAGAGGGCATTCGGACACTCCCAGTGCTGCTCGGGGTTCTCCCGTCGATCGCTACGGAGCGTGACGGTACGGGGAATGGGACACCTGGTCAAGTGGTCGTGACCCTACCGTTGGGGAGCGTCCGGGAAGTTATCCCCCTTTCGTGGTCCTGATCCGGTGGTCAGCGGCCGCCGTCCATCGGACCGGTGACCACTGGTAACGTGGCGTGAAGCCCCGGCCCAGGTCCGCTCTGCGGTCCGGCCGGAGGTGCCCGACATCCTTTAACGACCCGTCCAGTGAGGCGGGGAAGGAGGTCCGCCGTGGCATACCCACCGGCTGCCCGCTCGTCACCACCGCGACAACCCTCGGTGAAGGTGATCCTCGCCAGCGCCGACGTGCAGCGCGTGGTCGACCGCATCGCCCACCAGATCCTGGAGAAGACCCAGGGCGCCGCCGACACGGTGCTCCTTGGGATTCCCACCAGGGGGACCCCCCTCGCTCGGCGGCTCGCCGACCGGATCAGCACCTTCGAGGACGTCGCCGTTCCCGTCGGTGTGCTCGACATCACCCTCTACCGCGACGACCTGCGCCGGCACGCCACCCGTGCGATCGGCCCGACCGAGCTGCCGCCCGGCGGCATCGACGGCAAGCGGGTCATCCTCGTCGACGACGTGCTGTTCTCCGGCCGCACCGTCCGGGCCGCGCTCGACGCGCTCAACGACGTGGGCCGCCCGGCGTCGGTGCAACTCGCCGTCCTGGTCGACCGCGGCCACCGGGAGCTGCCGATCCGCGCCGACTACGTCGGCAAGAACATCCCGACCTCGCTCGCCGAGAGCGTGAAGGTGACGCTCGCCGAGATCGACGGGACGGACGAGGTCAAGCTCTACGGGGGACCCACCTCATGATCAAGCATCTGCTCTCCGGCGCCGACCTGGACGCCGCGACCGCCACCGAGATCCTGGACACCGCCGCCGAGATGGCCACCGTCGCCGGCCGGGAGATCAAGAAACTGCCCGCGCTGCGCGGCCGCACCGTGGTGAACCTCTTCTACGAGGACTCCACCCGCACCCGGATCTCCTTCGAGGCGGCGGCGAAGCGGCTCAGCGCCGACGTGATCAACTTTTCCGCCAAGGGGTCCAGCGTCACCAAGGGCGAGAGCCTGAAGGACACCGCGCTGACCCTGCAGGCCATGGGCGCCGACGCCGTCGTCGTCCGGCACCCGGCCTCCGGCGCGCCGCACCGACTGGCCAACTGGGTCGACGGGTCGGTCGTCAACGCCGGTGACGGCACCCACGAGCACCCCACCCAGGCGCTGCTGGACGCGTACACCATGCGATCCCGGCTGGGCCGGTTGGCCGGCCTGTCGGTCGCGGTGGTCGGGGACGTCCTGCACTCCCGGGTCGCCCGCTCCAACGTGCTGCTGCTCTCCACCCTCGGCGCCAAGGTCACCCTGGTCGGCCCGCCGACCCTGATCCCCGTCGACATCGCCGGAGCATTGGCCCCGGCCACCGACGTCTCCTACGACCTCGACTCGGTGCTGCCCAACGTCGACGTGGTGATGATGCTGCGGGTGCAGCGGGAGCGGATGAACGACTCCTACTTCCCCTCCGCCCGCGAGTACGCCCGCCGCTACGGCCTGGACGGCCCGCGGATGCGGCGGCTACCGGAGCACGCGATCGTCATGCACCCCGGCCCGATGAACCGGGGGATGGAGATCACCCCCGAGGTCGCCGACTCACCCCGCTCCACCATCGTCGAACAGGTCACCAACGGGGTCTCCGTGCGGATGGCCGTCCTTTACCTGCTGCTCGGAGGGAACAACCGGTGAGCGCGTACCTGATCACCAGCGTGAGTGTCGTCGGCGGCCCGCCGACCGACCTGCTGATCCGCGACGGCGTGGTGGCCGAGGTCGGCGCCGGCCTGTCCGCGCCGGACGCCACCACCGTCGACGGCACCGGGCTGGTCGCCCTGCCCGGCCTCGTCGACCTGCACACCCACCTGCGCGAGCCCGGCCGGGAGGACGCCGAGACCGTCGAGTCCGGGTCCCGCGCGGCGGCGATGGGTGGCTACACGGCGGTCTGCGCGATGGCCAACACCTCACCGGTCGCGGACACCGCCGGCGTGGTCGAGCAGGTCTGGCGGCTCGGCCGGGAGGCCGGGCTGGTCGACGTGCAGCCGATCGGCGCGGTCACCGTCGGGCTCGCCGGCGAGCGGCTGGCCGAGCTGGGCGCGATGGCCGACTCCGCCGCCCGGGTGCGGATCTTCTCCGACGACGGGCACTGCGTCGCCGACCCCAAGCTGATGCGCCGGGCCCTGGAGTACGTCAAGGCGTTCGACGGGATCATCGCCCAGCACGCCGAGGAGCCCCGGCTCACCGAGGGCGCTCAGATGCACGAGGGTGAGGTCTCCACCCGGCTCGGGCTGATCGGCTGGCCGGCGGTCGCCGAGGAGGCGATCATCGCCCGAGACGTGCTGCTCGCCGAGCACGTCGGCAGCCGACTGCACGTCTGCCACGTCTCCACCGCCGGCAGCGTCGAGGTGCTGCGCCAGGCGAAGACCCGTGGGGTACGCGTCACCGCCGAGGTCACCCCGCACCACCTGCTGCTCACCGACGAGCGGGCGGAGAGCTACGACCCCGTCTTCAAGGTCAACCCGCCGCTGCGGACGGCCGCGGACATCGCCGCGCTGCGTGCCGCGCTCGCCGACGGTGTCATCGACGTGATCGCCACCGACCACGCCCCGCACGCCGTGGAGGACAAGGAGTGCGAGTGGGCGTACGCCCGGCCGGGGATGCTCGGCCTGGAGACGGCCCTGTCCATCGCGCTCGACGTGCTCGGCCCCGAGTGGGACCTGATCGCCGAGCGGATGTCGCGCACCCCCGCCCGGATCGCGGGGCTGACCGGGCACGGCGTCGACCCGGCACCCGGTGTGCCGGCCAACCTGACCCTGATCGACCCGGCCGCCCGCCGCACCATCGAGCCGGCGGAACTGGCCAGTCGCAGTCGCAACACCCCGTACGCCCGCATGACGCTGCCGGGTCGCATCGTGGCGACCTTCCTGCGTGGCGAGCCGACGGTCCTGGACGGAAAGGCTGTCAAGTAATGGTCAAGCGCAGGCCCGCGATCCTCGTGCTCGAGGACGGGCGCACGTTCCCCGGTGAGGCGTACGGCAGCGTCGGGGAGACCTTCGGCGAGGCGGTCTTCAACACCGGCATGACCGGTTACCAGGAGACGCTCACCGACCCGTCGTACCACCGGCAGGTCGTGGTGCAGACCGCGCCGCACATCGGCAACACCGGCGTCAACGGCGAGGACGACGAGTCCGGCCGGATCTGGGTGGCCGGCTACGTCGTGCGCGACCCGGCCCGGATCGGCTCGAACTGGCGCGCCACCGGTGGCCTCGAGGACCGCCTCGCCACCGAGGGTGTGGTGGGCATCAGTGGCGTGGACACCCGGGCGCTGACCCGGCACCTGCGCGAGCGTGGCGCCATGCGGGTGGGCATCTCCAGCGTCGACAACGACCCGCAGAGCCTGCTGGCCCGCGTCCGCCAGGCGCCGCAGATGGTCGGCGCGGACCTGTCCGCCGAGGTGACCACCGCCCAGCCGTACGTCGTCGAGGCTCTCGGCGAGCACCGGTTCACCGTGGCGGCCCTCGACCTGGGCATCAAGCGCAACGTGCCGCGCCGGCTCGCCACCCGCGGGGTGACCACCCACGTGCTGCCGGCCTCGTCGAGCATCGACGACCTGCTGGCCACCGGCGCCGACGCGATCTTCCTGTCACCCGGTCCGGGTGACCCGGGCACCGCCGACGCCCCGGTGGCGCTGGCCCGGGAGGCGCTGCGGCGGGAGGTGCCGTTGTTCGGCATCTGCTTCGGCAGCCAGATCCTCGGCCGGGCGCTCGGCTTCGGCACCTACAAGCTGGGCTACGGCCACCGGGGGATCAACCAGCCGGTGCTCGACCGGGTCACCGGCAAGGTCGAGGTGACCAGCCACAACCACGGCTTCGCGGTCCAGGTGCCGGGCGTGGTCGGTGGCGCTGTCGTCCCCGACCAGGTGATCGACACCGACTTCGGCGGCGTCCAGGTGTCGCACGTCTGCCTCAATGACAACGTGGTCGAGGGGCTGCGGGCCGTGGACGTGCCCGCGTTCACGGTGCAGTACCACCCGGAGGCGGCGGCCGGCCCGCACGACGCCGACTACCTCTTCGACCGATTCGCCGACTTGATCGAGGGTCGGAACCACAGCAGGGGGCGTAGCAATGCCTAAGCGGACCGATCTCAAGCACATCCTGGTGATCGGCTCCGGGCCGATCGTCATCGGGCAGGCCTGCGAGTTCGACTACTCCGGCACCCAGGCGTGCCGGGTGCTGCGCAGTGAGGGGATCCGGGTCAGCCTGGTCAACTCCAACCCGGCGACGATCATGACCGACCCGGAGTTCGCCGACGCCACCTACGTCGAGCCGATCACCCCGGAGTTCGTGGAGCTGGTCATCGCCAAGGAACGCCCCGACGCGATCCTGGCGACCCTCGGCGGGCAGACCGCGCTCAACACGGCCGTCGCCCTGCACGAGGCCGGCGTCCTGGAGAAGTACGGCGTGGAGTTGATCGGCGCGAACATCGACGCGATCAACCGGGGCGAGGACCGGCAGCTGTTCAAGGACATCGTGGCGAAGGCCGGTGTCCGCCTGGGCGTCGAGGACCCGACCGGGCTGGTGCCCCGTTCCCGGGTCTGCCACTCGATGGACGAGGTCGAGGCGACCGTCGCCGAGCTGGGTCTGCCGGTGGTGATCCGGCCGTCGTTCACCATGGGCGGCCTGGGCTCCGGCATGGCGCACACCCCGGAGGACCTGGCCCGAATCGCCGGCGACGGCCTGTCGGCCAGCCCGGTGCACGAGGTGCTCATCGAGGAGAGCGTGCTCGGCTGGAAGGAGTACGAACTCGAGCTGATGCGTGACCGGCGCGACAACGTCGTGGTGGTCTGCTCGATCGAGAACATCGACCCGATGGGCGTGCACACCGGCGACAGCGTCACCGTGGCCCCGGCCATGACGCTCACCGACCGGGAGTACCAGCGCCTGCGTGACCTGGGCATCGCCGTGCTGCGCGAGGTCGGGGTAGACACCGGCGGCTGCAACATCCAGTTCGCGGTCAACCCGGCCGACGGCCGGATCGTCGTGATCGAGATGAACCCCCGGGTGTCGCGCTCCTCGGCGCTGGCCTCCAAGGCGACCGGCTTCCCGATCGCGAAGATCGCCGCGAAGCTGGCCATCGGTTACACCCTCGACGAGATCCCCAACGACATCACGTTGAAGACCCCGGCGGCGTTCGAGCCGACCCTGGACTACGTGGTGGTGAAGATCCCCCGGTTCGCGTTCGAGAAGTTCCCCGGCGCGGACCCGGAGCTGACCACCACGATGAAGTCGGTGGGCGAGGCGATGAGCCTCGGACGCAACTTCACCGAGGCGCTGAACAAGGCGATGCGCTCGATGGAAACCAGGTCGGCGGGTTTCTGGACCGTGCCCGACCCGGCCGGTGTCACGCTCGCGGACACGCTCGCCGCGCTGCGGATCCCGCACGACGGCCGGCTGTACACCGTCGAGCGGGCGCTGCGCCTCGGCGCGTCGATCGCCGAGGTCGCCGAGGCCTCCGGCGGCATCGACCCGTGGTTCCTGGACCAGATCGCCGCGCTGATCGAGCTGCGTACGGAGATCGTGGACGCGCCGGTGCTCGACGCCGACCTGTTGCGGGTGGCGAAGCGGGCCGGCCTGTCCGACCGGCAGCTCGCCGCGCTGCGCCCGGAGCTGGCCGCCGAGGACGGCGTACGGACCCTGCGGCACCGCCTCGACGTGCGCCCGGTCTACAAGACGGTGGACACCTGCGCCGCCGAGTTCGAGGCCACCACGCCGTACCACTACTCGACGTACGACCTGGAGACCGAGGTCGTGCCGTCGGACCGGCCGAAGGTGCTGATCCTGGGCTCCGGCCCGAACCGGATCGGGCAGGGCATCGAGTTCGACTACTCCTGCGTGCACGCCGTGCAGGCGTTGCGGGCGGCCGGCTACGAGACGGTCATGGTCAACTGCAACCCGGAGACGGTCTCGACCGACTACGACACCGCCGACCGGCTCTACTTCGAGCCGCTGACCTTCGAGGACGTCCTGGAGGTCTG
This sequence comes from Micromonospora cabrerizensis, assembly GCF_022230955.1. Classification (GTDB taxonomy): domain Bacteria; phylum Actinomycetota; class Actinomycetes; order Mycobacteriales; family Micromonosporaceae; genus Micromonospora; species Micromonospora cabrerizensis. Next base: position 9,566 of record NZ_JAKKFI010000113.1, on the reverse strand, counting down.
GCACGCGGAGGACTCGTCCGGTCGGGCGGCCGGCGGGCCGGGCGTGGTCGGGGTGGTCGTGCAGCTCGGCGGGCAGACCCCGCTGGGCCTGGCGCAGCGGCTCAAGAACGCGGGCGTGCCCGTGGTCGGCACGTCCCCGGAGTCGATCCACCTGGCCGAGGAGCGGGGCGCGTTCGGCGCGGTGCTGGCCCGGGCCGGGCTGCGCGCGCCGGCGCACGGCATGGCCACGTCCTACGACGAGGCCAAGACGATCGCCGACGAGATCGGCTACCCGGTGCTGGTCCGGCCGTCGTACGTGCTGGGCGGGCGGGGCATGGAGATCGTCTACGACGACCCGACGCTGCGCGACTACATCGGACGGGCCACCGACATCTCGCCGGACCACCCGGTGCTGGTGGACCGGTTCCTCGACGACGCCATCGAGATCGACGTGGACGCGCTGTGCGACGCCGACGGCGAGGTCTACATCGGCGGCGTGATGGAGCACATCGAGGAGGCCGGCATCCACTCCGGCGACTCGTCCTGCGCGTTGCCGCCGATCACCCTCGCCGGCTCGCACCTGGCCGAGGTGCGCCGCTATACCGAGGCCATCGCGCGTGGCGTCGGCGTCCGTGGCCTGCTCAACGTGCAGTACGCGCTCAAGGACGACGTGCTCTACGTCCTGGAGGCCAACCCGCGGGCGTCGCGGACCGTTCCGTTCGTCTCCAAGGCGACGGCGGTGCCGCTGGCCAAGGCGGCGGCGCGGATCGCGCTCGGTGCGAGCATCGCCGAGCTGCGGGCCGAGGGCCTGCTGCCGGCGACCGGGGACGGGGGCACGATGCCCGCCGACGCGCCGATCGCGGTCAAGGAGGCGGTGCTGCCGTTCAAGCGCTTCCGGACCCGCGCCGGCAAGGGGATCGACTCGCTGCTCGGGCCGGAGATGAAGTCGACCGGTGAGGTGATGGGCATCGACACCAACTTCGGGCACGCGTTCGCCAAGAGCCAGTCGGCGGCGTACGGCTCGCTGCCGACCGCCGGGAAGATCTTCGTGTCGGTGGCCAACCGGGACAAGCGCGGCATGATCTTCCCGATCAAGCGGCTGGCAGATCTGGGCTTCGAGATCGTCGCGACCGCCGGCACGGCCGAGGTGCTGCGCCGGCACGGCATCGCCTGCGAGCAGATCCGTAAGCACTACCAGGCCGGTGAGGGCGACGACGCGGTGTCGTTGATCGGCGGCGGCCACGTGGCGCTGGTCATCAACACGCCGCAGGGCTCGGGTGCCAGCGCCCGCTCCGACGGCTACGAGATCCGCAGCGCGGCCGTCACCGCCGACATCCCCTGCATCACCACGGTTCCCGGCGCCGCCGCGGCCGTGATGGGCATCGAGGCGCGGATCCGCGGCGACATGCAGGTACGTCCCCTGCAGGACCTGCACGCCACCCTGCGGGCGGCCCAGTGACCCTGTTCGAGCGGGTGGTACGGCCCCAGTTGTTCCGGCTCGGCGGTGGGGACGCCGAGGTGGCGCACGAGTGGACACTGCGGCGGTTGCGGGCGCTCTCGCGGCGTCCGGTGGCGCTGGCGGCGCTGCGAGCCCGGTACGCGGTCGACGCGCCGCGCACGGTGTTCGGCGTGCGGTTCCCGAACCCGGTCGGGCTGGCCGCCGGGATGGACAAGGACGGCGCGGCGCTGCCGGCCTGGCCGGCGCTCGGCTTCGGTTTCGTCGAGGTCGGCACGGTCACCGCGCACGCCCAGCCGGGCAACCCACGGCCGCGGCTGTTCCGCCTGCCGGCCAGCGAGGCCGTGGTCAACCGGATGGGCTTCAACAACGCCGGGGCCGCCGCGCTGGCCGCCCGGCTGGCGGCGTTACCGCGCCCGCTCGGGGTGCCGCTGGGCATCTCGCTGGGCAAGTCCAAGGTGACTCCGCTCGACGAGGCGGTCGAGGACTACCTCGCCTCGTACCGGGCGCTGCGCGGGCACGGCGACTACTTCGCGGTGAACGTGTCCTCGCCGAACACGCCGGGGCTGCGCTCGTTGCAGGACCGCGCCCACCTGGACGCGCTGCTCGGCGCCCTGGTGGGTGAGAAGCCGGTGCTGGTGAAGATCGCGCCGGACCTGACCGAGGCGGCGATCGCCGAGCTGCTGGAGGTCTGCCTGGCCCGAGGGGCCGCCGGGGTGATCGCCACCAACACCACCCTGGCCCGGACCGGGCTGGCCACTGTGGACGCCGAGCGCGGCGCCCAGGTGGGTGGTCTCTCCGGTCGACCGCTGACCAGGCGGGCCCGCGACGTGGTCGCCTTCGTGCACTCCGAGACCGGTGGCCGGCTGCCGGTCGTCGGCGTCGGCGGGGTGCTGGACCCGGACGACGCGGCGCGGATGTTCGACGCCGGCGCCTCCCTGGTGCAGCTCTACACCGGCTTCATCTACCGGGGCCCGGCCCTGGTCCGCGCCACCGCCCGCGCGGCGGCCACCACGGCGGCACCGGACCCCGTCGCGGGCCGGTGACTGCCGGAGGTCCGGTGCTGGCCCGGCGCGACCGGCTGCCGAGCCCGCTGCGCGCCGAGGAGCCCACGCCTGCTGTGGCCCCTTTGCTCTGCACCCGTGGACGCACCACCCGGATCGCTGCCGGACACGGCGTCCCCGCCGGGGGCGCGACGCCCGGTCACCGGGTGTCGCGTCCGTGGGTGCAGAGCAAAGGCGGCGGAGGCGGGAGCGCGCCACCCGGTCACCGGGTGTCGCGTCCGTGGGTGCAGAGCAAAGGCGGCGGAGGCGGGAGCGCGACGCCCGGCCGCCGGGTGTCGCGTCCGTGGGTGCAGAGCAAAGGCGACGGACAGGGAAGCGGCGGCCGGCGAGGCGGCGACGGCGAGGTTCGACCCGGCCACAGGACGTCCGCCGTCCGGGCCGCTTGAGGCACGAAGGAGTACGCGTGACACCCGAGGAGATCCTGGCCGCCGACCGGGCGCACGTCTGGCACCCGTACGCCGCGTTGCCGCCGACGAACCCGCCGTACGTGGTGCGGAGCGCCGAGGGGGTACGACTGCGGCTGGCCGACGGGCGGGAGCTGGTGGACGGGATGTCGTCCTGGTGGGCGGCGATCCACGGGTACCGGCACCCGGTGCTGGACGCGGCGGTGACCGATCAGCTCGGCCGGATGAGTCACGTGATGTTCGGCGGGCTCACCCACGAACCCGCCGTGCAGCTCGCCCGGACCCTGGTCGAGCTGACCCCGGAGGGCCTGGAGCACGTGTTCCTGGCCGACTCCGGCTCCGTCAGCGTCGAGGTGGCCGTGAAGATGTGCCTGCAGTACCAGCGGGCCGTCGGGCAGCCGCAGCGACGCCGGCTGGCGACCTGGCGGGGCGGCTACCACGGCGACACGTTCCACCCGATGAGCGTCTGTGACCCGGAGGGCGGGATGCACCACCTCTGGGGTGACGTGCTGCCCCGGCAGGTGTTCGCCCCGGTCCCGCCGGGCGGCTTCGACGACCCTCCCGACGACGCGTACGTGGCGGCGTTGGTGGAGACCGTCGAGCGGTACGCCGACGAACTCGCCGCGGTGATCGTCGAGCCCGTCGTGCAGGGTGCCGGCGGGATGCGGTTCCACCACCCGGGTTACCTACGGGTGCTGCGCGAGGTGACCCGTGCCCACGGGGTGCTGCTGATCTTCGACGAGATCGCCACCGGGTTCGGCCGTACCGGTGCGATGTTCGCCGCCGAGCACGCCGGGGTGACCCCGGACGTGCTGTGCGTGGGCAAGGCGCTCACCGGGGGCTACCTGACGCTCGCGGCGACGCTCTGCACCCCGGAGGTCGCCCGTGGCATCTCCGCCGCCGGCGTGCTGGCGCACGGGCCCACGTTCATGGGCAACCCGTTGGCCTGCGCGGTGGCCAACGCCTCCATCGGGCTGCTGCGGGCCGGGGACTGGGCGGGGCAGGTCGCCAGGGTCGGCGCCGGTCTGCGTGCCGGCCTGGAGCCCCTGCGCGGCACGCCGGGCGTCGCCGACGTGCGGGTGCTCGGCGCGATCGGGGTGGTGCAGCTCGATCACGAGGTCGACCTCGGCGCGGCCACCAGGGCCGCAGCCGGGCAGGGGGTGTGGTTGCGCCCGTTCCGCGACCTGGTCTACACGATGCCGCCGTACGTGACCGACGACGCCGACGTGGCTCGGATCGCGGCCGGCGTCGCGGCGGCGGTGGCGGCCGGCTGAGCTGGCCGTGGTCGACGGGGTACCCGGGAGGCGGTCCGCCGCCCGGCAGGAGGAGAGAGGGAGTACCGGATGGAGAGCTTCGGAAGCCGGCTGCACCGGGCGGTCGACGAGCGGGGGCCGCTCTGTGTGGGCATCGACCCGCATCCCGGTCTACTGGCCCGCTGGGGTCTCGCCGACGACCTTCAGGGTCTTGACCGCTTCACCCAAACCGTCGTGGAAGCCCTCGGTGACCGGGTTGCGGTGGTCAAGCCTCAGTCGGCCTTTTTCGAGCGTTTCGGGTCCCACGGCGTGGCGATTCTTGAGTCAACTATCCGACAGTTACGGGATGCTGGCTCGCTCGTTCTCCTCGACGTCAAACGCGGTGACATCGGCTCGACGGTGAGCGCGTACGCCTCCGCCTACCTTGATCCATCCAGCCCGCTGTATGTCGACGCGGTCACCGCGAGCCCCTACCTCGGGGTCGGTTCGCTGGCGCCGATGTTCGAGCTGGCCGCCGAGCACGGCGGCGGGGTGTTCGTGCTGGCCCTCACCTCCAACCCCGAGGGCGCGGCCGTGCAGCGGGCCCGTACGGCCGACGGCCGCACCGTGGCGCAGACCGTGATCGACGAGATTTCCCAGCTCAACAGTGGTGCGACCCCACTCGGGAGTTTCGGTCTGGTGGTGGGGGCGACCATCGGTGACACCGGTCACGACCTCTCTGCCGTGGGGGGTCCGCTGCTCGCCCCGGGCCTCGGCGCGCAGGGTGCCGGGGCAGCCGATCTGCGTACCGTCTTCGGTTCGAGCCTGGGCTCGGTGCTCCCCTCGTACTCCCGCGAGGTGCTCTCGGCGGGCCCCGACGTCGCTGCCCTGCGGGCCGCCGCAGACCGGGTGTTGGCCGACTGTCGGGCCGTTCTGCCTGCCCGGTGACTGACTGATGGGTCGGTCACTGTGCGTTGATCATGGGGCCCCCACGTTGCCGAAAGCTCCGTTGACCGCTAGTTTTCCCCGCGCTGGGAACCACGGACCCCTTGGTTCACAGCGACACCACGTTTCACAGATGCGGCGGTGCGCCCCGCCCGCCGCGATAGGGACCTGAGGAGAACTGGTGCCGCTCCCGTCACTGACCCCCGAACAACGCGCTGCCGCGCTCGAGAAGGCCGCGGAGATCCGCAAGGCCCGTGCTCAGCTGAAGGAGCAGCTCAAGCAGGGCAAGACCACCCTCGGTGCTGTCCTTGAGCGCGCCGAGAGCGACGACGTCGTCGGCAAGCTCAAGGTTTCGGCCGTCCTGCAGGCCATGCCGGGTATCGGCAAGATCCGGGCTACCCAGATCATGGAGAAGCTCAAGATCGCCGACAGCCGTCGCCTGCGTGGCCTCGGCGAGCAGCAGCGCAAGGCACTGCTTGGAGAGTTCGCCGCCAACTGAACCTGGCAGCGTGTAGAAACAAGCAGTGAGCACGGATGACGAGGCGCGCCCGGCGGCTCGGCTCACTGTCCTGGCTGGACCTTCGGGTTCCGGCAGGGAGAGTGTCGTCGAGCTCGTCCGGGCGCGTTCTCCGTCCGTGTGGTTGCCGGTGCCGGCGACCACACGGCCGCGCCGGGAGTCGGAAATCGACGGCGTTGACCGCGTCTTCCTCGCCCCCGCCGAGTTCGATCGCCGACTCGTCGACGGCGAGCTGCTGGAGTGGTCCCGGATCGGCTCGTACCGCCGGGGGACCCCGTACCAACCGCTGCGCGCCCGGCTCGACGCCGGGCAGCCGGTGCTCCTCTCGCTCGACCTGCCCGGCGTCCCGCTGGTGCGTGCGCGCCTGCCCGATTCGCGGCTGGTGCTGCTGAGCCCACCCGGGTACCACCCCGACGCCGTGGTGGCGGCCGCCTTCGAGCACACGCTGACACACGACCTCACCGAGCGGGTGGCCGACGAGCTGGTAGGCTTACTCGGTTCTTCTTATCCGGATCCGACCTGGTCGCGAGTGCGCGGCTGACGGTCGGCCGCTGTTGAGACTCAGCACCGCGTCCGCGCGGCTCGAAAGACGCAGAGGTTAATTCGTGGGATCCATCGCCAACCCCGAAGGCATCACCAACCCGCCGATCGACGAGCTCCTCGAGAAGACGACGTCGAAGTACGCGCTGGTCATCTTCGCCGCCAAGCGCGCGCGCCAGGTCAACGCCTACTACAGCCAGCTCGGTGAGGGTCTGCTGGAGTACGTCGGCCCGCTCGTCGAGACCACCCCGCAGGAGAAGCCCCTCTCCATCGCCATGCGCGAGATCAACTCGGGCCTGCTCACCGCCGAGCCGACCGACCAGCCGTAAGCACTCGCCGGCCGATGTCCGCCTCGATCGTCCTCGGGGTCGGCGGCGGCATCGCCGCCTACAAGGCGTGTGAGCTGCTGCGACTCTTCACCGAATCAGGTCACCAGGTCCGTGTCGTGCCGACCGCGTCGGCGCTCCGGTTCGTCGGTGCGCCGACCTGGGCGGCACTCTCCGGCCAGCCGGTCGCCGACGACGTCTGGACCGACGTCCACGAGGTGCCGCACGTCCGACTCGGTCAGCAGGCCGATCTGGTGGTGGTCGCGCCGACCACCACCGACCTGCTGGCAAAGGCCGCGCACGGGCTCGCCGACGACCTGCTGACCAACACCCTGCTGACCGCCCGCTGCCCGGTGCTGCTGGCCCCGGCCATGCACACCGAGATGTGGGAGCACCCGGCCACCGTCGCCAACGTCGCCACGCTGCGCTCCCGGGGCGTCCGGGTCATCGAGCCCGCCGTCGGCCGGCTCACCGGCGTCGACACCGGCAAGGGGCGACTGCCCGACCCGGCGGAGATCTTCGCCGTCGCCCGCCAGGTGCTGGCCCGGGGCGACGTCGCCCCCACCGACCTGGCCGGCCGTCGGGTGGTCGTCACCGCGGGTGGCACCCGGGAGCCCCTGGACCCGGTCCGTTTCCTGGGCAACCGCTCCTCGGGCAAGCAGGGTTACGCGTTCGCCCGCGCCGCCGTGGCCCGGGGCGCCCGGGTCACCCTGATCGCGGCGAACGTCTCCCTGCCCGACCCCGCCGGCGTCGACCTGATCCGGGTGGGCACCACCGCCGAGCTGCGGGAGGCGACGGTGAAGGCCGCCGTCGACGCCGACGCGGTGGTGATGGCGGCGGCTCCGGCCGATTTCCGGCCCGCGACGTACGCGGCTGGCAAAATCAAGAAGTCGGACGATGGTGTCGCGCCCACCATCGAGCTCGTCACGAACCCCGACATCGCGGCGGAGCTCGGCCAGCGCAAGCGACCGGAGCAGCTGCTGGTGGTGTTCGCCGCCGAGACCGGCGACGCCGAGGCCAACGGCCGAGCGAAACTCGCCCGGAAGCGGGCCGACCTGATCGTGATCAACGAGGTTGGTCACGACAAGGTCTTCGGCGCCGACACCAACACGGTGACGGTCATCGGGGCGGACGGCTCGGTCAGCCGGCTTCCCGAGCAGGCCAAGGAGGCCGTGGCCGACACCGTCTGGGATCTCGTGGTGGCGCGGCTGCCCGGCAGTTCCTGACGGGTGGTAAACGGCGCGACCGATCCCGACACCGGCCGCAGTGGTGATTAGACTGCCGCGGAACGACCTCACACGCTTAGGAGTGCCGTGACACGCCGTCTCTTCACGTCCGAATCGGTCACGGAAGGCCACCCGGACAAGATCGCTGACCAGATCAGCGATGGCATCCTCGACGCGCTGCTGGCCGAGGACCCGCACAGCCGGGTCGCGGTGGAGACCATGATCACCACCGGCCAGGTGCACATCGCCGGTGAGGTGACCACCAAGGCGTACGCCGACATCCCGACGATCGTCCGCCGGACCATCCTCGACATCGGCTACGACTCGTCGAAGAAGGGCTTCGACGGCGCCTCCTGCGGGGTCAGCGTCTCCATCGGGGCGCAGTCCGAGGACATCGCGCAGGGCGTGGACAACGCCTTCGAGCTGCGTACCGGGGCGTCGGAGAGCGCGCTGGACGCGCAGGGCGCCGGCGACCAGGGCATGATGTTCGGCTTCGCCTGCTCGGAGACCCCCGAGCTGATGCCGCTGCCGATCGCCCTCGCCCACCGGCTGGCCCGCCGGCTCGCCGCGGTCCGCAAGGACGGCACGATCCCCTACCTGCGCCCGGACGGCAAGACCCAGGTCACCATCGAGTACGAGGGGCTGCGCCCGGTCCGGCTGAACACCGTGGTCGTGTCCAGCCAGCACGCCGCCGACATCTCGTTGGACTCGCTGCTCACCCCCGACGTGCGTGACCACGTCATCGCGCCGGAGCTGGAGAGCCTCGGGTTGGACACCGAGGGCTACCGGCTGCTGGTCAACCCGACCGGCCGCTTCGAGATCGGCGGCCCGATGGGTGACGCCGGCCTGACCGGTCGCAAGATCATCGTCGACACCTACGGCGGGTACGCCCGGCACGGCGGTGGCGCGTTCTCCGGCAAGGACCCGTCCAAGGTGGACCGCTCGGCCGCGTACGCCATGCGCTGGGTGGCCAAGAACGTGGTCGCCGCCGGCCTGGCCGAGCGGTGCGAGGCGCAGGTCGCCTACGCCATCGGCAAGGCGCACCCGGTGAGCCTGTTCATCGAGACGTTCGGCACCGAGACCGTGCCGGTCACCTCGATCGAGAAGGCCGTCACCGAGGTGTTCGACCTGCGCCCGGCCGCGATCATCCGGGACCTCAACCTGCTCCGCCCGATCTACCAGCAGACCGCTGCGTACGGCCACTTCGGCCGGGAGCTGCCGGATCTGACCTGGGAGAGCACCGACCGGGCCGCCGACCTCAAGTCGGCCGCGGGAGCCTGACCGCCACCAGGCGCAGCGACCGGCGACCCGCGGACGGGTCGCCGGTCGCGCGCGTCTGCGTGGATGTCGGACTGGCGCACCTGGACCGCCCGTTCGACTACCTGGTGCCGGCCGAGCTGGACGAGGTGGCGGTCCCCGGTACGCGGGTGAAGGTGCGCTTCGCCGGGCAGCTCGTCGACGGCTGGTTGCTGTCCCGGGCCGACGACTCCGGGCACACCGGTCGCCTCGCGTACCTGGAGAAGGTGGTCTCGCCGGAGCCGGTGCTGGCGCCCGAGGTCTCCCGGCTGGCCCGGGCGGTCGCCGACCGGTACGCGGGCAACCTCGCCGACGTGCTCCGGCTCGCCGTGCCGCCCCGGCACGCGCGGGTGGAGAAGGAGCCCCGCGACGACGAACCCGGCCCGACGGCCGTCACCGAGGCCGCGGCGGTCGACCCGCGCGGCTGGCGGGACTACCCGACCGGCCCCGCGCTGCTGCGCGCGCTCACCGACGGCCGGGCACCCCGCGCGGTCTGGTCGGCGCTGCCCGGCGAGGACTGGGCGGCCCGCTACGCCGACGCGGTGGCCGCCACCGTCGCCGGGGGCCGCGGCGCGGTCGTC
>NZ_JAKKFI010000112.1 GCF_022230955.1 Micromonospora cabrerizensis | reverse complement strand
CCGCCCGGGAGCGCGCCGCGGCCCGGCGGGCCGCGCGCACCCGGGGGGCGGGCATCGCCCGGGCCGTCGCCGGCGGCGCCCGGGAGGCCCTCACCCGGCTTACCACCTCGATCGCGACGGCCGAGGAGCACCGCGACGCGGTCGCCCTGGAACGCGCCGCCCGCGAGGCCGAACTCCAGGAGGTACGCGGGGCAGCCAAGCGTCTCGCGGCGGAGCTGGAGCGGCTGACCAGCCAGGTGCACCGCGACGAGGTGGCCCGCGCCGAGCAACGACTGCGCATCGAGCAGTTGGAGGCGAAGGCCGCCGAGGACTTCGGGCTGGACGTGGAGACGCTGGTCGCCGAGTACGGCCCCACGCAGCCCGTCCCGCCGACCCAGGTCGACGTCGCGACGGCTGAGCGGGACGGCCTGCCGGTGCCCGAGCCGGTCCGCTACGAGCGCCCGGTGCAGGAGAAGCGGGCCGCCAAGGCGGAACGCGAACTGGCCCTGCTCGGCAAGGTCAACCCGCTGGCGCTGGAGGAGTTCGCCGCGCTGGAGGAGCGCTTCAAGTTCCTCTCCGAGCAGTTGGAGGACCTCAAGGCCACCCGTCGGGACCTGCTCACCGTGGTCAAGGACGTGGACGAGCGGATCCTGGAGGTCTTCGCCAGCGCCTTCGAGGACACCGCTCGGGAGTTCGAGCAGGTGTTCACCGTGCTCTTCCCCGGCGGCGAGGGCCGGCTGATCCTCACCGAGCCGGACGACCTGCTCACCACCGGTGTCGAGGTGGAGGCCCGCCCGCCGGGCAAGAAGATCAAGCGGCTATCGCTGCTCTCCGGCGGCGAGCGGTCGCTGACCGCGGTGGCCATGCTGGTGGCGATCTTCCGCGCGAGGCCCAGCCCGTTCTACATCATGGACGAGGTGGAGGCGGCGCTCGACGACGTCAACCTGGGCCGGCTGATCCTGTTGCTGGCACAGTTGCGGGAGAAGAGTCAGCTGATCGTCATCACGCACCAGAAGCGGACGATGGAGATCGCGGACGCGCTCTACGGAGTCACCATGCGCAGCGGGGTCACCCAGGTGATCAGCCAACGGCTCAACCGGGCCGACGAGGACGACCAGCGGCACGGCCGCGGCGAGGAGAACGGGTAGTGGCTCGGGAACGCGCGACGGCGCTCCTGCTGGATCTGGACGGCGTCCTGCGCCGGTTCGACCCGGCGGTCGCCGCCGGGGTGGAGCGGGAGTACGGCCTCGCCGACGGGGTACTCACCGAGATCGCCATGCAGTGGGGCCGACTTCAGCCGGTGCTCACCGGCCAGCTCACCCACGCCGACTGGGTGAGCAGCGTGGCCGACGCTCTCGCCGAGCCGGCCGGTGGCCCGGACCGGGCCCGGGCAGCGGTGGAGCAGTGGCAGCGCTACCGGGGCGAGGTGGACAACGAGGTGCTCGACTTCGTCCGCGAGGTGCGCGCGGCGGGGATCAAGGTCGGCCTGGCCACCAACGCCACCGACCTGCTCGACGCCGACCTGGCCGCGCTCGGGCTGGCCGACGAGCTGGACGTGGTGGTCAACTCCTCCACGCTCGGGGTGCACAAGCCCGCCCCGGAGTATTTCCAGGCCGCCTGCCAGGCGTTGACCACCCCACCGGCCCGGGTGCTCTTCGTCGACGACGAGGACTGGGCCGTGCGGGGTGCCCGGTCCGCCGGGCTGTCGGCGCACCGCTGGGGCGGTCACGCCGACCTCCGCTATCTGCGGGCTGCCCTGGACTACTGAAGGCTGGTCACTCGCCGGTGACGCCGTCGAGGCGTTCCCGGATCAGGTCGGCGTGGCCGTTGTGCCGGGCGTACTCCTCGATCATGTGCACGTACACCCAGCGCAGGTTGAACGTGCGCTTCTTCGCGCCGACCTCGGTGAACGTCTCGTCGAGCGAGTGGCCGGCGGCGGCCTCGCGGGCCAGCGCGACCTCCCGGTGGAAGGTGGCGAAGTCCGCCTCGGCGTCGGCGGCGCTGACGTCGTGGTCGGCGTCCGGGTTCTCCGGGGTGAAGTACGGGTAGTCGACCGGCTCGCCGGCGAAGTTCTCCCGGAACCACCAGGCCTCGACCTCGGCCAGATGCCGGACCAGGCCGAGCAGGGTCAGCCCGGACGGTTCCACGCTCGGTGTGCGCAACTGCTCCTCGTTCAGGCCGGAGCACTTGAGCAGCAGTGTCTGCCGGTGGTAGTCGAGCCAGCCGTCGAGCATGGTGCGCTCGTCGCCGACGTACGGTTCGGGGGTCCGGGTGATCTCCGGTGCGATCCAGGTCATGCCGCGCATCCTGCCCGGCACACCTGACATGTCGCGACGGGTTATCAGGGCACCACGACGACGGGCCAGCGGCCGGTGCGGACCAGGCGGGTGGCGACCGAGCCGACCAGTCGGTGACCGGCCTGCTCGGACGTGCCCACCACCACCATGTCGGCCTGGAACTCGTCGGCCGCCGCGCACAGCTGCCCGTACGCGTCGCCCCGGCGGAACAGGAAGGTCACCGGGATGCCCCACTGCTCGGCCCCACGCCGGCACTCCCGGCGCAGCTCGTCGGCCACCTCGTCGTGGGTGCGCTGCACCGCCCCGGCGTCCATTCCCGGCACCAGGGCGGTCAGACCGCTGGCCGAGCTGACGAAGACCACCACCAGGGCGGCGCCCTGCCGGCGGGCCAGACCCGCGGCGTAGGCACCGGCCCGCTCGGAGGTGCGGGTGCCGTCGACGCCCACCATGATCACCCGAGGGCCGTCCGTGCCCCTCTCGAAGGGCAGCGGGCGGGTCCGGGGGCCGTAGTCCTCGCGGTCCGGTGCTCCCACGTCCATCGGTCTACCTCACCTCTGCTCGCCGGTACGGATCACGGCCGCGCCAGCGCCGGCGGCGAGGGTCGATTCCCGCTCGACCTCGTCGGAAACGGGGTTGCCGTTGTGCTGCCGCAGCGGCACCTCCTTGATGAAGCTCACCGCGATCAGCGCGATCAGCGCGAAGGGGGCGGCCACGAGGAAGATGTCACCGGCACCGTGGCCGTACGCGCTCTCCACGACCGCCCGCAGCGGGCCGGGCAGGGTGTGCACGTCGGGCAGGGTGCCGCCGCTGCCGGAGCTGGAGGCGGGAATGCCGAGCTGGGCCAGCCCGTCGGCGGTGTAGTCCTTGACCTTGTGGGCGAGCACCGCGCCGAGGGCGGAGACGCCGATCGCGCCGCCCAGGCTCCGGAAGAACGCCACCACCGAGCTGGCCGCGCCGAGTTCGTGCGGGCCGACGGTGTTCTGCACGGCGAGGACCAGGTTCTGCATGGTCATGCCCAGGCCGAGGCCGATGATCGCCATGTAGACGCTGAGCAGGGTGAAGCTGGTGTCGGCGCGGAGGGTGCCCATCAGCGCGAAGCCGATGGTGAGCAGCGCCGACCCGATCACGAGGTACCGCTTCCAGCGGCCGGTCTTGCTGATGACCCGCCCGATGACGGTGGAGGCGATCAACAGGCCGAGGATCATCGGCAGGGTCATCAGACCGGACATGGTCGGGCTCTGACCGCGGCTGATCTGGAAGTACTGGCCCAGGAAGATCGACGCGCCGAACAGGCCCACACCGACCGCGATGCTGGCCACGACGGCGAGGGTGATGGTGCGGTTGCGGAACAGGTGCGGCGGGATCATCGGCTCGGCGGCCCGGGTCTCGACCCGGATCGCCAGCGCGCCGAGAACCAGGGCGCCGACGACCATGACGGCGGTCTGCCAGGAGGCCCAGGCGAACTGGTCACCGGCGAGCGAGACCCAGATCAGCAGGACCGAGACGGCCGCGGTGATCAGGGTGGCGCCCCACCAGTCGATCTCGGCCTTCCGCTTGACGACCGGCAGGTGCAGGGTCTTCTGGAGCACGATCAGCGCGAGGATGGCGAACGGCACGCCGACGTAGAAGCACCAGCGCCAGCCGAGCCAGGAGGTGTCGACGATCACGCCGCCGATCAGCGGGCCGCCGATGGTGCCGACGGCCATCACCGCGCCGAGGTAGCCGCTGTAGCGGCCCCGCTCGCGCGGCGCGATCATCGTGGCCATGATCACCTGAGCGAGCGCGGTGAGACCACCCGCGCCGACGCCCTGGAGGACGCGGCAGGCGATCAGCTCGCCGGTGCCCTGCGCGAGACCAGCCAGCACCGAGCCCAGCACGTAGATGCCCAGGGCGAGCTGGACCAGTGTCTTCTTGCTGGTCAGGTCGGCCATCTTGCCCCAGATGGGGGTGGTCGCGGTGGTCGCGAGCAGGGCCGAGGTCACGACCCAGGTGTACGCGGACTGGCCGCCGTGCAGTTCGGTGATGATCCGCGGCAGCGCGTTCGAGATGACCGTGGAGGAGAGGATCGCGACGAACAGGCCCAGCAGCAGGCCGGAGAGTGCCTCCAGGATCTGCCGGTGGGTCATGTCGACGGCGGTCGCCTGTGTGGGCGCTGTCGCCTGGCTCATCGTTGTTGCCTCCGAGCGGAGTCGAGGTGGAACGGCGGCGGGCTGGTGTGCACCGGCCGCTGTGAGTTGCCTGAGGCAACCGTATGCCTTAGTTGCCTGAAGCAACAACTTGTCGGAAGGGCCCGCTATTCCCCGGTCCGGGGCGCTACTGCCAGGAGTCGTTGAACCGGCCGAGCAGCCGGGCGAAGTCCTCGACATCCCGCTCCGGCCAGCCGTCCAGCGCGCGCAGGAACTCGCCCAGCCGGGCGGCCCGGGCCACGTCGAAGCGGCGCTGCCCCTCCTCGGTGAGACTGATCTGCGCGGCCCGCCGGTCGCTGGGATCGGGGTCGCGGTAGACCAGGCCGAGGACCTCCAGGGCGTTGATCTGCCGGCTCAGCGTGCCCTTGCCCACACCGAGCCGCGCCGCCAACTCGGTCAACCGGATCGACCCACTGCGCCGCAACCAGAGCAGCAGCCCGTAGGTGTTGGGCTCCAGGTTCGGGTGCACCTCGCGGGCGATCTCCCAGGAAACCGCCCGCCCACGACGCAGCAGGGCGGTCAACTCGTGCTCGACCGCCCGGATCGGTTCCGGCAGGTGCTCGTCCACGGCGTAGAGACTACGGCGAGGTCGGCTGTGCGGCGGCCGAGAGTCGACGCCGCATCACCGGGCGTAGGGCCCCGTCCTTGGTGGTGCCCTCGATGACCACGTCAGCCCGGCGACCCTCATGCGTCAGGGTGGCGACCGCGTTGCCGAAGTAGGGACCGGCCAGCTTGCGCCACCGCACCCCCGGCCGCCGTACACCCGCGGAGCGGGCCAGCGCCCGGGTGGCACCGGCCGGACCGGCCGACCACCCGAGGCGCATCAGCGGACGGATGCCGGCCGGCACCTGGTTGTGGATCGGTGAGCAGGTGAGCTGGTGCACGGGCGTGACCACCGCCGGGTCGCCGAAACGGGCCCGGGCCACGTACGAGTGGTGCACGTCCCCCGAGAGCACGCTGATCGACGCCGGCGGGGCGTACGCCGGACCGGCGCCGACCCGCGCGCCGGACTGCCGGGGGGTGCCGGTGCCGATGCGGGCGAAGGTCTCCGCCAGCGCCTCGAAGGAGCGCCGGAACGCCGCCCAGTGCTCCAGGTCCAGGGCGCGGCGCAGCTTCTCCGCCCCACGTGCCACCCAGGGGCGACGGGAGTCCGCCAGCTTCTCGTTCCACGCCTCGATGTGGTGGATGCCCTGCGGCAGCAGCCAGGGCAGCGAGGCGCCGACCACCAGGTGGTCGTAGACCCCGTGTGCCTGGTCGAGGAACCAGGACCACTCGCCCGGCGGGAGCATCGCCCGGCTGCCCGGGTCGAGCACCCGGCTGCACCGGTTGTCGAGCATGACCAGCCGGGTCCGGCCCAGGTCCAGTGCGTAACTCCACTGGTACTGCACCGCGCGCCAGCGCTCGGTGTCGTGCGCCACGTCCGACTCCTGGTCGACCCGGTGCCCGAAGTCGCGCAGCACGCCGGTGGCGTCCTCGGCGGCGGCGACCTTCGCGAAGACCGGGTCGGCGGCGATCTCGTCGGGGGAGAGGTTGCCCAGGTGCTGGTAGACCCAGTACGAGGCGAGCCCGCTGCCGATCCGCTCCTGCCACCACGGCTGCTCACGCACGTCCGCACGCCACGACGCCGAGGTGTTCCAGTCGTCGATGATCTCGTGATCGTCGAAGATCATCACGCTCGGCACGGTGGAGAGCAGCCAGCGGATCTCTGGGTCACGCCAGGACTCCAGATAGAGCTTCGTGTACTCGTCGAAGCTCACCACCTGGTCGGCCGGGGCACCCTTCGGGCGCTTCCGTCGCCGACGCAACAGCCGGCGCACCGTGGGCGAGGTCACGTCGGCGTACACCTGGTCACCGAGCAGGACCAGCAGGTCCGGCGGCGGGTTCGACTCCGGGTCGGCCATCAACCGGCGGGCGTACGCGTCCAGCGCGTCCGGTGGCAGTTTGCGGGTCGTGGAGTGCTGGGTGGTCTCCCGGCACGAGCCGAAGATCATGTTGACCGGCTGGTCCAGGTCGTCGGCGGCCCGGGTGCGGATCACGCTCGGCGGGAAGCCGCTGCTCGGCACCGGCCAGACCACCTCGTCGTCGACCAGCACCTCGTAGGTGGTCGCGCTGTCCGGGGTGAGCCCCTCCACCACGACGAGGGCGTAGTGGTGGTCGTACGCCGAGAAGGTGGGTGCGGTGCCGGTGGCGCCGTCGGCGGTGCGGACGGTGACCACGGCGGGCGCGGCCGTCTCCACCCAGACGGTCGCTCGGGTGTCCACCACTCGCCGCAGGAGTGGGCCGATGAGGAGGTGTGCGGCGGGCATGCGGCCGAGCCTACCGCCGCTCCCCGGCACCAGCCGGGGGCGGTGGCTGAGACTCCGGGCACCGCTCGCGGGGGCGGTGGCTCACACTCCGGGCACCGCTCGGGGTGCGGTGGCTGAGACTCCGGACGCCGCTCGGGGTGCGGTGGCTGGGACGCCGCCGCCCGCATCTGACAGGATTCCGGCATGGCCGAATATCTCGTCCTCGCTCTGGTCCTGCTCGGTGTGCTGATCGCCGGCACAGTCGGGCTGGTCGTGCCGCGCCTGCGGCGGCGGCCCGAGCCCCCGCTGCCGCACACCGAGGTCGACACCAGGGCCGAGGAAGATCTCGCCGGCCCGCCGGTCGAGGCACCGGAGTCCGATCTGTCCACCGGCGTCCTGGTCGAGCCGCCGCCGGTCATCGAGGCGCCCGCCCCGGTGGAGGTGCCCGAGCCGACCGCCGGGCGGCTGGTCCGGCTCCGCTCCCGACTGTCCCGCTCGCAGAACGTCTTCGGCAAGGGCCTGCTCGGCCTGCTCGCCCGCGACCACCTCGACGAGGACGTGTGGGAGGAGATCGAGGACAGCCTGATCACCGCCGACGTCGGCGTCGACGCCACCCGTGACATCGTCGACCGGCTCCGTGAGCGCACCCGGGTGCTCGGCACCCGTTCGGCCTCCGAACTGCGGGCACTGCTGGCCGCCGAGCTGGTCAACGCGCTCGACCCGAGCCTGGACCGGTCGTTGCGGACCGCCCCGAAGGACGGCGTGCCGGCCGTGGTCCTCGTCGTCGGCGTCAACGGCGCCGGCAAGACCACCACCTGCGGCAAGATCGCCCGAGTGCTGGTCGCCGACGGCCGTACCGTGCTGCTCGGTGCCGCGGACACCTTCCGGGCCGCCGCCGCCGACCAGCTGGAGACCTGGGGCTCCCGCGTTGGCGCCGAGACCGTGCGTGGGCCCGAGGCCGCCGACCCGGCCAGCGTCGCCTTCGACGCGGTCAAGCGCGGCATCGACACCGGCGTGGACACCGTGCTCATCGACACCGCCGGCCGCCTTCAGAACAAGGTCGGCCTGATGGACGAGCTGGGCAAGGTCAAGCGCGTGGTGGAGAAGCAGGGCCCGATCGACGAGACACTGCTCATCCTGGACGCCACCACCGGCCAGAACGGGCTGGAGCAGGCTCGGGTCTTCACCGAGGTGGTCAACGTGACCGGCGTGGTGCTGACCAAGCTCGACGGCACCGCCAAGGGCGGCATCGTGATCGCCGTGCAGCGCAAGCTCGGCATCCCCGTGAAGCTGGTCGGCCTCGGTGAAGGCAAGGACGACCTGGCCCCGTTCGACCCGGCGCAGTTCGTCGACGCGTTGCTGGGGACCGAGGCCACCGGACGGGACGCGTAGTCTCGGGTGTCCAGTGACAACCGCGCATACGCGGGCTGGCGTGAGCCCGGCCACCCCTCGCAGCGCCTCGGGAGACCGTACGTGACTTCGCAGGAGATCCCGCTGCACGGCGGCAACGTGAGCACCGTCGTCCGCGTCGGTGACACGGTCCGTCGCAACGCCGGGCCGTGGACACCGTCCGTGCACGCCCTGCTGCGCCACCTGGAGTATGTGGGCTTCACCGGCGCTCCCCGGGCGCTCGGGATGGACGAGCGCAACCGTGAGGTGCTGTCGTACCTGGAGGGGGAGTGCGGGGAGTACCCGCTCGCCCCGCACTGGGTGACCGACGAGGCGCTGGTCACCGTCGCCACCATGCTGCGCATGTTCCACGACGCGCAGTACGGCTTCACCCCGCAGCCGGGGGCCGTCTGGCGCTCGTTCGGGCCCCCGCCGCCGGACACCGAGGTGATCTGCCACCACGACGCCGCGCCGCACAATGTGATCTGGCGGCCGGACGGCACCCTCGGGCTGATCGACTTCGACCTCGCCTCGCCCGGCGCGCGGATCTACGACGTGGCGTACGCGGCCTGGACCTGGGTGCCGATCTTCGCGGACCGCGACTCGATCACGCTCGGCTGGAAGCACCCGGACCGGCCGCGCCGGCTCCGGCTCTTCGCCGACGCGTACGGGCTGATCCCTCGGGACCGGCACCGGCTGATCCGGACCATCCGCAAGCGGATCGTGGACCACGTCGAGGGGATCCGCCGGATGGCCGCCGCCGGTGAGCCGGCGTTCGTCCGGATCGTGCACAAGGGCCACCTGCGCCGACCGATGCGCGATCTGCGGCTGCTCGACTACGAGCGGCACGCACTGGAGAACGCCCTCCGCTGAGCGTCGGCCGGTCGATGCTCGGCCGGTCCCGTCAAGCGGACCGGTCGATGGGCCTGGCCGGTCAGCCATCGACGTCCGCCGTCCGAACGATCCACCATTGTCCATGCCGCTGACTGTGCGGACTTCGTGACACGTACGAAACAACCCGTCACGAGACGGAAACCCGCACGGGACCCTGGGTGAAACAGCCGGCCGCGAAGCTTCCGCGCAACCGGCCTACGGGCGACGCTGCCCCGGAAAGCCGCGAAGGAGGACTTCACCCTTTAGGAGGCCAGCGTGCCTGAAGCACCGACGATCGACGGCGCCAATACCACGTGGCTGCTGGTTTCGACCGCGCTCGTGCTGCTCATGACCCCCGGACTGGCGCTGTTCTACGGCGGTCTGAACCGGGCCAAGGGCGTACTCAACATGATGATGATGAGCTTCTCGGCTATCGGGCTCATCTCTATTCTGTGGTGGTTCTACGGTTTCAGCGTCGCCTTCGGGGCCGACGTGAACGGTTTCTGGGGCGACCCGGGCGCGTACCTCGGCACCAAGACGTTCCTCGCCGAGACCGACCTGTGGGGTGCCACGGCGGAGAACCCCAGCGGCATCGGGGTCCCGCTCTACGTGTTCATGGCCTTCCAGATGGTCTTCGCGGTGATCACCGTCGCGCTGATCAGTGGTGCCATCGCCGACCGGGCCAAGTTCGCCGGCTGGTTGCTGTTCGCCTTCGGCTGGGCCACCCTGGTCTACTTCCCGGTCGCCCACTGGGTGTGGGGCGGCGGCATCATCGGCGCCGACATCCACGCCCTGGACTTCGCCGGTGGCACGGCGGTGCACATCAACGCCGGTGCGGCGGCCCTGGCCGTGGTTCTGGTGCTGGGCAAGCGGCTCGGTTGGCCGCGTGAGGGCATGAAGCCGCACAACATCCCGCTGGTCGCGCTCGGTGCGGGTCTGCTGTGGTTCGGCTGGTTCGGGTTCAACGCCGGCTCCGAGCTGACCGTCGACTCGGTCGCCGGCCTCGCCTTCATCAACACCCAGCTCGCCACGGCGGCGGCGGTGCTCGGCTGGATCGCGGTCGAGTGGGTCAAGACCCGTAAGCCGACGATGGTGGGTGCCTCGTCCGGTGCTGTCGCCGGTCTGGTCGCCATCACCCCGGCCTGTGGTTTCATCGCCCCGTGGGCGGCCGTCCTGCTCGGCGTCGTCGCCGGTGCGGTGTGCGCGCTCGCCGTCAGCCTCAAGTACAAGCTCGGCTACGACGACTCGCTCGACGTGGTCGGCGTGCACTTCGTCGGTGGTTGGATCGGTTCGCTCTGGCTCGGTCTCTTCGCCACCAACTCGGTCAACGCCGCGATCACCGACGTGGTGGGCGCGTCCGATGGCCTCTTCTACGGTGGCGGCGCGACCCAGCTCGGTCGGCAGGCCCTCGCCGGCCTGATCGTCACCGTCTGGTCGTTCGGCATCGCCTGGGTGCTCGCCTTCGTCATCGAGAAGACGATCGGCTTCCGCGTCAAGGGTGAGGCCGAGGTCGAGGGCATCGACATCGCCGAGCACGCCGAGAGCAGCTACGACCTGTCCCCGGCCGGTGGCGGCACGGGCAGCGCGTTCGCGATGGCCGGCATCGGCACCCCCGGTGGCGGCGCGAGTGGTGCCAAGCCGCCGGCGGAGCCCGCCGAGACGGTCAGCGAAAAGGTCGCCGGTTAACGTTCCTGGGATGGAGGGGTTGGACATGAAGCTGGTGACCGCAGTCATCAAGCCGTACCAACTGGACGCGGTGAAGGAGGCCCTGCACGCCCTCGGGGTGGCCGGGCTGACCGTCAGCGAGGTTCAGGGGTACGGGCGGCAGAAGGGGCACACCGAGGTCTACCGGGGTGCCGAGTACACGGTCGAGTTCCTGCCCAAGATCCGGGTTGAGGTGCTCACCGACGAGATCGACGTGGACAAGGTGGTGGACGCCATCGTCGGGGCGGCCCGCACGGGCAAGATCGGTGACGGCAAGGTCTGGGTCACCGGTGTCGAAGAGGTCGTCCGGGTGCGTACCGGCGAACGCGGCCTAGACGCCCTCTGATCGCGCCGATACCGACATGACCTCGTTGATCAGGAAGAACGCGTCAGGACACGCCGGTGACGGCGACGCGAACCTCTTGATCAACGAGGTCGTCGGCGTTCCCGGGGGGATCGGGGAGGCCGCTCGGCTGGAGCGGGCGAGCGCGTACGACAGCTTTCTGCGTCGGTTGCTGCCGTCGCGGGAGGGGGTCGCGCTGATCGCCGTCGGGGGGTTGGGGCGTCGGCAGTGCGCCCCGTACGGCGATCTCGACCTGGTTCTGCTGCACGCGGGAGTGCCCGGCACCGACGAGTTGGCGGCCTCGGTCTGGTACCCGATCTGGGACGCGGGCCTGCGGCTCGACCACTCGGTGCGTACCGTCTCCGAAGCGCTCTCGGTGGCCCAGGACGACGTCAAGGTCGCACTCGGGCTGCTCGACGCCCGGCTGGTGGCGGGCGACCAGACGCTGGCCGACGCGCTGATCCGCACCGCCGCCGACCACTGGCGGCGCACCGCCGTCCGGCACCTGCCCGGCCTGCGGGCGGTCACCGAAGCCCGCTGGCAGGCCCACGGCGAGCTGGCCTTCCTGCTGGAGGGCGACCTGAAGGAGGCCGCCGGCGGTCTGCGCGACGTGGGACTGCTGCGGGCGATCTCCGCCGCCGGCATCACCGACGCGCTGCGCCCCGCCGTACGCGCCGCCCACCTGCGCCTGCTGGACACCCGGGACGCCCTGCACCAGCAGGTCGGCCGGCGGGTCGACCGGCTGGTCGCCCAGGAACGTGACGGTGTGGCCGGGCTCCTCGCGCTGGAGGACGGCGACGCCCTCCTGCGCCGGGTCGCCGGTGACGCCCGCACGGTCAGCCACGCCCTGGACGACGCCTTCCGTGCCGCCGACCGGCTGCGCTCCGGCCGGTCCCGAGGGGGAGGTGCCCGCCCCGCGCGCCGCCCGGTGGCCCGCGACGTGGTCGAGCACGACGGTGAGCTCGTGCTGGCCCGGACGGCGATCGGGGCTCGCCCCGACCCGAGCCTCTCGCTGCGGGTGGCCGCCGCGGCGGCCACGACCCGACTCCCGATCGCCCGGGCCACCTGCGAGTGGTTGGCCGCGTACTGCCCGCCCCTGCCCGCGCCCTGGCCGGCTGATGCCCGGGCCGCGCTGGTCACCCTTCTCGGCGCCGGTCCCGGCCTGGTGCCCGCCTGGGAAACCTGCGACCGGTACGGCCTGGTCGACAACTGGCTGCCCGAGTGGACCCGGCTGCGCAGCCTGCCGCAGCACAACCCGGTGCACCGCTACACCCTCGACCGGCACCTGGTGCAGACCGCTCACGAGGCCAGCCGGCACGCCCGCGAGGTGGAGCGCCCCGACCTGCTGCTTCTCGGCGCTCTCCTGCACGACATCGGCAAGGGCCTTCCCGGTGACCACAGCACCGTCGGTGTCCCGGTTGCCCAGGCGGTGGCCACCCGGGTCGGTCTGCCCCCCGCCGAGGTCGAGTTGATCGGCACGCTGGTCCGGTTGCACCTGCTCCTGCCCGACGTGGCCACCCGCCGGGACCTGGCCGACCCGGTCACCATCGCCTCGGTGGCCGAGGCGGTCGGTGACACCGGCACCCTCGACGTGCTGCACGCGCTGGTCCGCGCCGACGCGGCGGCGACCGGGCCGGCGGCCTGGTCCGACTGGAAGGGCCGACTCGTCGCCGAGCTGGTCGCCCGGGTTCGCACCGCGCTGGACACCGGCGTACTCCCCGAGCCACCCGCTCCGGACCCGGAGCTGCTGGCCGGGCCGCTGCCGGTCGTCCACCTGACCGGCGACCGGGTGTCGGTAGCGGCGGCCGACCGGCGGGGTCTGCTCGCCACGGTGGCCGGCTGCCTGGCGCTGCACCGGCTGGAGGTGATCTCCGCGGACGCCTCCGCCGTCGACGGTCGGGCCCTGGTCGAGTGCCGGGTGCAACCCCGCTACGGTCTCCCGCCGGACCCGGTCCCTCTCCGCGCCGACCTGCGCCGGGCGGTCGCCGGCGACGTGTCGGTCACCCAGCGGTTGCGCGGGCGTGCGCTCGCCAGCCGTGGCGGCGGCGCGGCGCCACGGGTGGTCTGGCACCGGGAGGCCGCCACCGACGCCGTACTGCTGGAACTGCGGGCCGCCGACGCCGCCGGGTTGCTCTACCGGGTCGCCTGCGCGCTCGACGAGGCGGGTGCCCTGGTCCGCGCGGCCCGCATCTCCACTCTCGGCGCCGACGTGGTGGACGCCTTCTACCTGGTCGGTGGCTGGCCGGACGACGCCACCCGGGCCCGCCTGGAAGCTGCCGTCCTCGCCGCTGTCTGACCTACCGCGCCGCTCGGCCGCTCGGCCGCTCGGCCGCTCGGTCGCTCGGTCGCTCGGTCGTCCTGCCGACGAGTGCGGCCGGGCGGTGCTCGGCCGTTGGCCGCCCGTGCCAGCCGGTCACTCCTGAGAGCGCTATACCTCAGAGTCATATTTATGCCTCAGAGTCATCAGGCTCGTGAGGGCGTCCGCCGCCAGCGCGCTGCGATCGGAGGGCCGGCTCGGGTGGGTACGTCCGGGGGCGTAGCCGCGGTACCGCTCGTCGACGCACGTCAGATGGCGTCGGCGCGGGCAGAATGACGGCCATGCGAGGCGGCGGGCGGTGGCGATGGCCGGGGGTGGCGGCAGACGCCGCGCTCGCCCTGGTGCTGCTCGGGTTCGGGTTGCTGGCCACCGGTCTGGCCGGGGACAACCAGCCGGCTTCGACGCCGGTCGACGCCGCCAGCCGGGTGCTGATCGCGGTCGCCGCGCTCGCTCTGCTGTTGCGCAGGCGCGCCCCGATCGCGACCCTGGCCGTGGTCACCGTGACCACGTCGGCGTACCTGGTTCTCGGCTACCCGTACGGGCCGATCCTGGTCGTGTTCCTCATCGCCGTCTACACCGTGGCGGTGCGACTGCCGGTGCGCCCGGCGGCGCTCGCCGCCGCTGGCGCGTTCGTCCTGTTGTTGGCGCACGTCTTCGGGTCCCGCGGCCCGGCGCCCGGCTGGGCCGGAGTGCTGCCCGCGTCGGCCTGGGTGGTCGTACCGTTCGCGGTGGGGGTCGTGGTGCGGGTCAACCGCGAGTCGGCCGCGCGCAGCCGGGCCGAGGCGGCCCGAGATCGCGCCGAACAGGCCCGGCGGCAGGCCGACGAGGAGCGACTGCGCATCGCCCAGGAGGTGCATGACGTGGTGGGGCACGGGCTCGCCGCGATCAGCATGCAGGCGGAGATCGCCCTGCACCTCCTGCCGAAACGGCCCGAGCAGGCGGAGACCGCGCTGACCGCGATCAGCCGGACCAGCCGGGAGGCGCTGGACGAGCTTCGGGTCACCCTCGGCGCGGTGCGGCAGGGCGCCGAGCGAGGGCCGGTGCCCGGCCTGGCCCGGCTCCCGGCGTTGCGGGACCGGCTCGCCGGGGCCGGACTCGCCGTCGACCTGCGCGTGGTCGGCCAACCGTGGGACCTGCCGGCGGCGCTGGACCTGACCGCGTACCGGGTGGTGCAGGAGGCGTTGACCAACGTGCTGCGTCACGCGGGGGTGGCCGACGCGGAGGTGCGGGTGGACTACCGCGCCGACGAGGTGACCGTCGAGGTCACCGACCGGGGAACGGGTGCCGGGGCGGCTTTCGTCGACGACGAGAGCGGGCACGGCCTGGCCGGGATGCGGGAGCGGGTCGCGGCGCTGGGCGGGCGGTTGGCGGCCGGGCCGCGCACCGGCGGCGGGTTCCGGGTGTACGCCCGTCTGCCCGTGGGGCCGGCCACGTGATCCGGGTGCTGGTGGCCGACGACCAGGATCTGGTCCGGCTCGGCCTGCGCGCGCTGGTGGAGAGCGAGGACGACCTGGCGCTCGCCGGCGAGGCGGCCGACGGGTTGCAGGCGGTCGAGCTGGCCCGGCGGGTTCGGCCGGACGTGGTGCTGATGGACATCCGGATGCCCGGCATCGACGGCATCGAGGCGACCCGGCGGATCGTCGCGGACCCCGACCTGACCGGTACGCGGGTGGTGGTGCTCACGACCTTCGAGCTGGACGAGTACGTCTTCGACGCGCTGCGCCACGGCGCGAGCGGGTTCCTCACCAAGGACACCCGACCGGCCGAGCTGCTGCGGGCGATCCGGTTGGTCGCCGAGGGGGAGGCGCTGCTGTCGCCGTCGGTGACCCGTCGGGTGGTGCGGGAGTTCGCCACCCGGCCGTCGCGGGTGCTGCGCCCGCACCCCCGGCTGGGCGCGCTGACCGATCGGGAGCGCCAGGTCGTCGGCCTGGTCGGGGAGGGCCTGAACAACGAGGAGATCGCCGCCCGTCTGGTGGTCAGCCCGGCGACCGCGCGGACCCACGTCAGCCGGGCGATGGGCAAGCTGGGAGCCCGGGACCGGGCCCAGCTCGTCGTGTTCGCGTACCAGTCGGGGTTGGTGTCGGGGTGAGGCCCGGGCCGGGCGACAGCGGCCTTGCGGCGGGGCGGCTACCCTAGCGGTGGCCGGACTCCGCAGTGCCGGCCGCGTTGTGCCCGCCGGAACACTGACAAACGGGATGTTCGCGTGTTTGACACCTTGAGTGACCGCCTGTCCGGGATCTTCACCAAGCTCCGCGGCAAGGGTCGGCTCACCGACGCCGACATCGACGCCACCGCGCGCGAGATCCGTCTCGCGCTGCTGGAGGCGGACGTCGCGCTGCCGGTGGTCAAGGGCTTCATCGCGGCCGTCAAGGAGCGGGCGCGCAGCTCCGAGGTCTCCCAGGCGCTGAACCCGGCCCAGCAGATCATCAAGATCGTCAACGAAGAGCTGATCACCGTGCTCGGCGGTGAGGGCCGGCGGCTCCAGTTCGCCAAGCAGCCGCCGACCGTGATCATGCTGGCCGGTCTCCAGGGTTCCGGTAAGACCACCCTGGCCGGCAAGCTGGCCCGCTGGCTCAAGGGCCAGGGGCACCAGCCGCTGCTCGTCGCCGCCGACCTCCAGCGCCCCAACGCCGTCGGGCAGCTCCAGGTGCTCGGTGGCCGGGCCGGTGTCGAGGTGTACGCCCCGGAGCCCGGCAACGGCACCGGTGACCCGGTGCAGGTGGCGCGCGCCTCGATCGAGCACGCGAAGCGGGCGGCCCGCGACATCGTCATCGTCGACACCGCCGGCCGGCTCGGCATCGACGCCGAGATGATGCAGCAGGCCGCCGACATTCGCGACGCGGTCCAGCCGGACGAGGTCATCTTCGTCATCGACGCGATGGTCGGTCAGGACGCCGTCCGCACCGCCGAGGCGTTCCGCGACGGCGTCGGCATCACCGGCGTGGTGCTCTCCAAGCTCGACGGCGACGCTCGCGGTGGTGCCGCCCTGTCGGTGCGCGAGGTCACCGGGCAGCCGATCCTGTTCGCCTCCACCGGTGAGAAGTTGGAGGACTTCGACGTCTTCCACCCCGACCGGATGGCCAGCCGGATCCTCGGCATGGGCGACGTCCTCACTCTGATCGAGCAGGCCGAGCAGGCCTTCGACTCCGATCAGAAGGAGAAGATGACCGCCAAGCTGATGGGCGGCGAGCAGTTCACCCTGGACGACTTCCTCGACCAGCTCATCGCGGTGCGGCGAATGGGGCCGATCGCCAACGTGCTGGCCATGATGCCCGGCATGGGGCAGATGAAGGACCAGCTCGCCGAGCTGGACGACAGCCACTTCGACCGGGTCACCGCGATCATCCGGTCGATGACCCCGGGCGAGCGGACCAACCCGAAGATCATCAACGGCTCCCGCCGGGCGCGTATCGCCAACGGCTCCGGGGTCACCGTGATGGACGTCAACCAGCTGCTCAACCGCTTCACCGACGCGCAGAAGATGATGAAGCAGATGGGCGGCATGATGGGCCTGCCCGGCGGTGGCCGGCGCAAGGCGACCAAGTCGCCGAAGAACAAGCGCAAGGGCACCAAGGGTGGCGGTCGGCCGCGTACGGGCGCCGGAGCCGGGATGCCGGGCGGCTTCCCGGGTGGCATGCCGCAGCTTCCGCCGGGGATGGACCCGAACGACCTCGCCGGTGGCCAGGGCCTTCCGCCCGGCTTCAAGCTCCCGAAGATCGACTTCAACAAGCTCGGCAAGGGCGACAACCGCCCCCGCTGACCTCCGTGCCGGTCGAGGGCGACCTGCTCGCCCCCGCTGACCTTTGTGCCGGTCGGGGGCGACCTGCTCGCCCCCGACCGGGTGTGATCGGGTAGGACTGTGCCCATGGCTCAACATGTGCGCGGTGTCCTGCTCCCCGACGACGAGGTCCGGGATCTCTGGCTGGTCGGGGACCGGGTGACCTTCACCCCGGTGCCCGGTGCGGAGACCGTCGTGGACGGCGGCTTCGTGCTACCCGGGCTGGTCGACGCGCACTGCCACATCGGCATCGCCCGCGGCGGCGCCCCGATCACCTCACTCGACCAGGCCCGCGAGCTGGCCCACGTCGACCGGGACGCCGGCGTGCTGGCGATCCGCGACGCCGGGTCGCCGTACCCGTACCCCGAACTCGACGACGAGCCGGACCTGCCGCGACTGGCCCGCGCCGGCCGGCACGTCGCGCCGCCGAAGCGCTACCTGCGGGACATCGGCGTGGAGGTCGACGCCACCGACGTGACCGCGACGGTGGCCGCCCAGGCGCGGGCCGGCAACGGCTGGGTCAAGCTGGTCGGCGACTGGATCGACCGGGGCGTGGGTGACCTCGCGCCGGCCTGGGACGCGGATACCCTCACCGCAGCCGTCCAGGCCGCGCACAACGCCGGCGTACGCGCCGCGGTCCACACCTTCTCCGAGTCGGCGGTCGAGATCATGGTGCGGGCCGGGGTGGACTCGGTGGAGCACGGCACCGGGCTCAGCCTCGACCTGATCGACGAGATGGCCCGGCGGGGCACCGCGCTGATCCCCACGATGATCAACATCGCCACCTTCGGAGGCATCGCCGAGCAGGCGCGGGGCAAGTTCCCCGGGTACGCCGAGCACATGCTCGCCCTGCGCGACGGTTTCCCCGAGGTGGTGCGTGCCGCCTACGAGGCGGGGGTGCCGATCTACGTGGGCACCGACGCCGGTGGTGGCATCGACCACGGCCTCGCCGCCGAGGAGATGCTGCTGCTGCACGAGCAGGCCGGCATGGCACCCGTCGACGTGCTCGCCGCCGCCTCCTGGGGCGCCCGACAGTGGCTGGGCTTCCCCGGCCTGGTCGAGGGCGGTCTCGCCGACCTGACCGTCTACCCCGAAGACCCCCGCCGCGACCTGCGCGTCGTCCGCGCCCCCTCCCGCACGATCCTGCGCGGCCGAGTGGTGCGCTGACCCGCGCGCCCCGCCGCGACCGCCGACGCCGGGCTCACGGTGGCGTCGGCGGTCGCCCGTGTGTCGCCGCCGCGCTCCGTGCCGCCTGCTCCGCGCTCCGTGCCGCCTGCTCCGCGCTCCGTGCCGCCTGCTCCGCGCTCGGCGCTCCGTGCCGCGCTCTCGGCGGCCTCGGGCCGTGTTCCGCCGCAAGATCGCGCTCGATCCTCGATGTAGTGGGGTCCTGCAACGCCGAGGCCACTACATCCTGGATCGAGCGCGATCTTGCGGCCCGCGACGGGACCTGGCGCGCTCAACCGGTGGTTGCAACACCCCTGCTGGGAGGAAGATCCGCTCAACATCGGTGATGTTGCTGCCTCCCGCGCGCCGGAGGCAGCAACATCCCGGAAGTTGCGCGGGGCGCGCGGGGCGCGGTTTGAGGCGAGCGGGGCGCGGGGGGGTCTGCTGCGTGGGGCGGGTGGGTCAGGGGGTCGGGCGGATGGCGGCGCTGAAGAGGCGTACGGCGAGGTCGGCGAGAGCCGTGGCGGTCTGGTCGATCGGCGAGCGGGGGAGCACGATGTGGCTCACCACCAGCCGGACGATCGTGTCGGCGGCGAAGGCCAACGCGGCCTGGTCGGCGCCCGGAAGGTGGTCGCCGGCCCACTCGATGAGCGCCCCGGAGGCCTCGGTGAGGACGACCTCGGCGCGCGTGGTGAGGTATGGAAGCAGCTCCTCCGAGCCGCCCCGGGCACTGCTCAGGATGGCCTTGACCAGCGGGTTGTCGGCTGCTGTGGCGAGGGTGTGCGCGATCGCGGCGTACGCGCCGGCCCGTACGTCGGAACCGTGCGCCAGCAGGTGGGCGCGGACGTCGCCGACGAAGCGGTCCACCTCGCGGCGGGCGAGCGCCTCGGCCAGCCCAGCCTTGCTGCCGAACTCGTTGTAGACGGTCTGCCGGCTCACTCCCGCCGTGGTGGCCACGCCGCCCATCCGGACCGCGTCCCAGCCGGCGGCGATGGTCCGTGCCCGTGCGGCGTCCACGATCGTGTCCCGCAGCCGTTGGCGCGGCGAGTCCGTCGTTGCAGTCATGGTGGTCGAATTCTAGAGCCGCGCGGCCCGCCCGCCCCTCACCGTCCCGCCGGCCGCCGTTGAGCTGTCCAGCGCCGTCACCACCGACGCCGTGAGCGTGCACAACCGCGACCAGAAGCGGGTGCGACACGGCACGGCGGCTCCCGGGCGCGGTGTCGCCCCGCCTGACGCATAGGATGTGCGGTCATGGCACGCGTGCTCACTCCCCGTGCGGAGGATTTCCCCCGCTGGTACCAGGACCTGATCGCCAAGGCGAAGCTGGCCGACAACGGCCCGGTTCGCGGCACCATGGTCATCCGACCGGCCGGCTACGCCATCTGGGAGCGTATGCAGGCCGAGATGGACGCCCGGATCAAGGCGGCGGGTGCGGAGAACGCGTACTTCCCGCTCTTCATCCCGGAGAGCTACCTCAAGCGTGAGGCCCAGCACGTCGAGGGCTTCTCGCCGGAGCTCGCAGTGGTCACGCACGGTGGTGGCAAGCCGCTCGCCGAGCCGGTGGTGGTGCGCCCCACCAGCGAGACGGTCATCGGCGAGTTCATGGCCAAGTGGATCGACTCGTACCGGGACCTGCCGCTGCTGCTCAACCAGTGGGCGAACGTGGTCCGGTGGGAGTTGCGCCCGCGCATCTTCCTGCGTACCAGCGAGTTCCTCTGGCAGGAGGGGCACACCGCGCACGCCACCCGCGAGGACGCCCGGGCGTACGCGCGGAAGATCCTGCACGAGGCGTACGAGGATCTGATGGTCAACGTCATCGGCATCCCGGTGGTGGTGGGCCTGAAGACGACGCGCGAGCGGTTCGCCGGGGCGACGGCCACGTACACCTGCGAAGGCATGATGGGCGACGGCAAGGCGCTGCAGTTGGGCACCAGCCACGAGCTGGGTCAGAACTTCGCCAAGGCGTTCGACATCAGCTACTCCTCCAAGGAGGGCGGCCGGGAGCACGCCTGGACCACCTCCTGGGGCACGTCCACCCGGATGCTGGGTGGCCTGATCATGGCGCACGGCGACGACAACGGTCTGCGCGTGCCGCCGAGGCTGGCCCCGATCCAGGCGTACGTCATGATCGTCAAGGATGGCGAGGGCGTCGCCGAGGCGGCGGCCAAGCTGCGCGACGGCCTGCGTGACGCCGGTGTCCGGGTCGCGCTCGACGACCGGACCGACACCGCGTTCGGCCGCCGGGCCGTCGACGCCGAGCTGCGTGGCTATCCGGTACGCGTCGAGGTCGGCCCCCGGGACCTGGCCGTCGGCAACGCGACGGTGGTGCGTCGCACCGACGGCTCGAAGTCCCCGACGCCGGTGGCCGACGTGGTCGCCGCTGTGCTGGCCGCGCTGGAAACGGACCAGCAGGTGCTGCACGACCAGGCGTTGGCGAACCGCGAGTCCCGCACGGTGGAGGTCGCCACCCTGGCCGAGGCGATCGAGGCAGCCGCGAACGGCTGGGCCCGGGTGCCGTGGTCGGCGGTCGGCGTGGCCGGTGAGGCCGAGGCGAACGGTCAGGGCGTCACGGTGCGCTGCCTGCTGCGCGCCGACGGTTCGGTACCGGACTCCGAGGACGAGCCCGACCTGGTCGCCATCCTCGCCCGCGCCTACTGAGGTGTAGGGACGCACCGTCACGCGCGTGACGGTGTGCCCTTCCTGACGCCTGGGGCAGAGGGAGAACAACCCGAAGGTGGGTGCGGTGCGCTTCGAGCCGGGTCGGCTGATCATGCATCGGAACGTGCGGCACGGTCGGATCGGGTGGGTCCGGCCGGGCCGCGTGGTCAGCGACGACGACCGGGGTCTGCTGGTGTGGATCGCCCGGGACTCCCCGGTGGCCCACGAGGTGACCGAAGCTGGGCTCAACATGCGGGCGATGCCGTTCGCCCAGTGGATCTCGTCGTCGTACCGGATGGCGCACGGGCGCTGGAACGGGCCGCCGCTGCTGAAGTTCCTGCCCACCGGGGCGGCGCACTCCGTCTGGTGGTTCCGCGACGCGCAGGGCCGGTTCACCAACTGGTACGTCAACCTGGAGGAGCCCGGCGTCCGCTGGGACGACGGTCCGGTGGCCGGCGTCGACGTGGTGGACCAGGACCTGGACGTGGTGGTGCGACCGGATCTCAGCTGGGACTGGAAGGACGAGGACGAGTTCGTCGAGCGGCTCGCCTTCGGCGAGGACTACTGGGTGACCGACGAGAAGGCGGTCCGCGCCGAGGGGGAGCGGGTGATCGCGCTCGCCGAGGCCGGGCAGTTCCCGTTCGACGGCACGTGGTGCGACTTCACGCCCCCGCCGAACTGGGATGTACCGGACGAACTTCCGCCGGGATGGGACCGCCCGCCGGTGCGCTGAGAGGTGTCCCGCGTCACCGGTGGCGCGGTGTCCGGGTCCGATGCGTGAGATCGGCATCGCATCTGGCAGAATGGGTCGCTGGTATCCGGCGCGCGTCCGGCGCCCTCTAACCCGGGCACGTCGCCAGTCCACCGAGTAGTCTCCGGCCCAACCCCACGGGTCCGGTCGGCGCTCACCCATGCACACCGCCCGCACGGGCCGGTGAGATCGCAACAGGAGCGAAACAACTGTGGCCGTAAAGATCCGGCTCCTGCGGATGGGCAAGATCCGCAACCCGCAGTACCGCATCGTCATCGCCGACTCGCGCACCAAGCGTGACGGTCGGGCGATTGAGTTCGTCGGGATTTACCAGCCGAAGGAAGACCCTTCGATCATCGAGGTCAAGTCGGAGCGGGTCCAGTACTGGCTGTCCGTCGGCGCTCAGCCGAGCGAGGCGGTGCAGCGGCTGCTGGAGCTGACCGGTGACTGGCAGAAGTACAAGGGCCTGCCGGCCCCGCCGCCGCTCCTGGTCGCCCCCGAGCGGGCCGACCGCAAGGCTGTGTACGAGGCTGAGTCGAAGGCCGCCGCCGGGCTCGCCCCGGAGACGCCGGCCAAGCCGGCCAAGAAGGCCGCCAAGACCGCTGAGGCTCCGGCCGAGGCGCCCAAGGCTGAGGCCCCGAAGGCTGAGGCTCCGGCCGAGGCTCCGAAGGCTGAGGCTCCGGCCGCCGCTGCCGACGCCGGTGAGCAGGCCTGACATGCCTCTGCGTCCGGCGTTGGAGCACCTGGTCAAGGGCATCGTCGACCACCCGGACGACGTCCGGGTGCGACTGGTCGATTCCCGTCGGGGCAAGCGGCTCGAAGTTCGCGTGCACCCCGAGGACCTCGGCACGGTGATCGGGCGGTCCGGCCGGACCGCCAAGGCGCTGCGCCAGGTGATCGGCTCCATCGGCGGGCGCGGGGTACGCGTCGACATCGTCGACTCGTACTGATGCAGCTCGTCGTTGGCAGGATCGGCAAGCCGCACGGCGTCCGCGGTGAGGTCACCGTGGAAGTGCGGACCGACGAGCCCGAAGCACGGTTCGCCCCCGGCACAGTGCTGCGCACTGAGCCGGGGGCGACACCCCCGCCTGCGCGCAACACTGTGCTGGGCACTGAGCCGGGGGCGACGCCCCCGACCACAGCCTCGGAAGGCGAGCCCGGCGTTCCGTTCCGGGTTCCGGCGGAGCTGACCATCGAGGAAGCCCGCTTCCACCAGGGTCGGGTGCTGATCGCGTTCGCTGGAATCCCGGACCGCAACACCGCCGAGGCGCTGCGCGGCACCCTGCTCGTGGTGGACAGCGCCGACGTCACCCCGCCGGACGACCCGGAGGAGTTCCACGACCACCAGCTGGTCGGGTTGGCCGTGGTGACGCCCACGGGCGAGCGGCTGGGTGAGGTTGCCCGGATCGACCACGCACCCTCCTCGGACCTGCTGGTGCTGCGGCGTCCCGAGGGGCGTACCGCGTTGATCCCGTTCGTCCGGGCGATCGTCCCGGAGGTCGACCTGGCTGGTGGACGCGTGATCGTCGACCCGCCAGCCGGCCTGCTCGATCTCTAGGGTCACCCCGTCATGCGCGTCGACGTCGTGTCGATCTTCCCGGAATACTTCGCCCCGCTCGACCTGTCGCTGATCGGGCGGGCGCGGGCCAACGGCGTACTCCAGCTTGCCGTGCACGACCTGCGGACCTGGACCCACGACGTGCACCGCACGGTCGACGACACTCCCTACGGCGGCGGGCCGGGGATGGTGATGCGCCCGGAGCCGTGGGGTGAGGCGCTGGACGCGCTCGCGCCGGCCGAGGCCCCGCCGCCCCGGTTGCTGGTGCCGTCGCCGGCCGGTGCCCCGTTCACCCAGGCCATGGCTCACGAGCTGGCCGCCGAGTCGCATCTGCTCTTCGCCTGCGGCCGGTACGAGGGCATCGACCAACGTGTCCTGGCGCACGCCGCCACCCGGATGCCGGTCACCGAGGTCTCGCTCGGTGACTACGTGCTCTTCGGTGGCGAGGTCGCGGTGCTGGTGATGCTGGAGGCGGTCACCCGGTTGCTGCCAGGGGTGCTGGGCAACGCGGGCTCGCTGGACGAGGAGTCGCACGCGCACGGGCTGCTGGAGGCACCGATCTACACCAAGCCGCCGAGCTGGCGTGGGCACGACGTGCCGGAGGTGCTCCGCTCCGGCGACCACGGCAAGATCGCCCGTTGGCGGCGCGAGGAGGGCCTGCTGCGCACCGCCGCCCGCCGCCCTGACCTGCTGGCCGCGCTGCCCGCCGATCGGCTCGACAAACGGGACATCGCGGCCCTGGACCAGGCCGGATTTCAGCTGCCGGCGGGGGATGTGGCAAAGTAGGGGGGTTGCCGCATCCGTCCGCGCCCGCGGGCGGCTGCGAGGATCCCCGACCGGGGTCGGTCCGCCGACACCACCCGGGAATCAGAATCACCCACCCGCGCACCGAGTGACGGTGCGCCGTGAGCCTTACGAGGACGCAGCGATGAACATCCTGGACGCCCTTGACGCCCAGTCGAAGCGGACCGACCTTCCCGACTTCCGGGCCGGTGACACCGTCAAGGTGCACGCCCGCGTCGTCGAGGGCAACCGGTCCCGTGTCCAGATCTTCCAGGGCGTCGTGATCCGTCGCCAGGGTGACGGTCTGCGCGAGACCTTCTCGGTCCGCAAGATCAGCTTCGGCGTTGGCGTCGAGCGGACCTACCCGATCAACGGCCCGGGCATCGACCGGATCGAGATCGTGACCCGTGGTGCCGTGCGCCGCGCCAAGCTGTACTACCTGCGCGAGCTGCGCGGCAAGAAGGCCAAGATCAAGGAGAAGCGGGAGAAGCAGCCCAGCTGACTTCCCGCTTACCACGCCGCCTGAGCTGCGCGTATGCCGTACCAACCAGACCGCACTACCCTGGTCGTACGGGCGCAGCGAGGCGGCGGCCCCGCCCACGTGGCGGGCAGCCGTCCACTACCGCCCGTGGAGCCTCGACGAGGTTCCCGGGCGGTAGTGCTTCTGTGGACCGGGGAGTGGCGTGGTGCAGACGCTTGACGAGGACGGCACCGTCGATCCGTGGCGCCGGCGGGCTCGCCGTGCCCGCCGCCAGATGCCCCTCTGGCAGGAGCTTCCGCTGCTGCTGGTGGTCGCGTTCTGCCTGGCGGTGCTGATCCGCACCTTCCTGCTCCAGGCGTTCTTCATCCCGTCCAGCTCCATGGAGGACACGCTCCTCGTCGGGGACCGGGTGCTGGTCAACAAGGTCGTCTACGACGTCCGCGACCCGCAACGCGGCGAGGTGGTGGTCTTCCGGGGCACCGACCGCTGGGCACCGCAGGTCGACGAGCAGCCGTCCCCCGGCGTCGCCGGCAAGCTCACCCGCACCGTCGGCGACCTGGTCGGGGTGAGTCGCCCCGGCGAGAAGGACTTCATCAAGCGGGTGATCGGCCTCCCCGGCGACCGCGTCAAGTGTTGCGACAGTCAGGGTCGGGTGACCGTCAACGGCACGCCGCTCAACGAGCCGTACGTGCTGCGGGACTCACCGCTGGACCTGCCGCCCAACCCGGCGGAGTGCCGCTCCCGGCGATTCGACGAGGTCGTCGTACCGCCTGGTCAGATCTTCGTGATGGGTGACCACCGCGAGGTCTCGCAGGATGCGCGCTGCCAGGGCCCGGTGCCGATCGACAACGTGGTCGGCCGGGCCTTCATCGTGGTCTGGCCCTCGTCGCGGTGGAATTCGCTGTCGGTGCCGTCGACGTTCGACGACGTCTCCGGGCCGGTGACGGCGTCCCCCGGCGCACCCCCGGTGCGACCGACCCCGCAGGGCGGTGTGCTGCTGATACTCCCGTTGGTAGCCGCACTGCGTGGTTCCCGCGCGTTCCGGTCGGTGGCGTCCAGTTCGGCAACGTAGGCTCCTTGGCGTGATTGACGAGCAGACCGACAAGCCGCGCAGCTCCTTCTGGAAGGAGCTGCCGATCCTGCTGGGTGTGGCGATCCTGGTCGCGGTGCTGGTCCGCGCCTTCGTGCTGCAGACCTTCTTCATCCCGTCCCCGTCCATGGAGAACACTCTCAAGATCGATGACCGGGTGCTGGTCAACAAGCTGGTCTACGACTTCCGATCGCCGCACCGGGGCGAGGTGATCGTGTTCAAGGCTCCGACCACGTGGAGCGGCAACCCCGAGGGTGAGGACTTCATCAAGCGGGTGATCGGCGTCCCCGGTGACCACGTGGTCTGCTGCGACCCCCAGGAACGGCTGATGATCAACGGCAAGTCGTTGGACGAGCCGTACATCTTCTCGTTGGACGGGATCCGCGACAAGCCCGCCGACCAGGAGTTCGACATCACCGTGCCGAAGGGCCGACTGTGGGTGATGGGCGACCACCGCTCGGCTTCCGGCGACTCCCTGGAGCACTGGCAGCAGTCCGGGCAGAACATCACCGAGGCCACGATCCCCGAGGACGACGTGGTCGGTCGGGCGTTCACCGTCTTCTGGCCGGTCAGTCGGGCCACCTGGCTGACCGTGCCCGATCAGTTCGACGGCATTCCCAAGCCGTAGGCCGCCGGGGCGTGGGCGATCCGCCGCCGGTCTGGCAGGCTGGGGCGGTGACCGTGAGCGCGAGGAGTGAGCCTGCGAGCCCCGCAGCCGCGAGCAGTGGCGACCCTGCCTACACCCCTCGACGCGCCGCCCGCGTGCTGCTCGTCGACGCGGCCGGCCGGGTCCTGCTGTTCGAGGGCTTCGACCCGGCCCGACCAGGGCACCGCTACTGGTTCACCCCCGGCGGTGGGCTCGACCCGGCGGAGTCCCCGGCAGCCGGCGCGGCCCGGGAGCTGGCCGAGGAGACCGGGTTGCGGCTCGACCCGGCCGAGTTGGGCGAGCCGGTCTGGAGCGACACGACCGAGTTCACCTTCGACGGCACCTGGTACCGCCAGGAGCAGGACTTCTTCCTTCTCCGGGTGCCGTCCTGGCAGGTGGACACCACAGGCTTCAACGCCATCGAGCAGCGCAGCATCGCCGACCACCGGTGGTGGCCTCCCGCCGAGTTGGCGGCCAGCGGTGAGCGGTTCTATCCCCCCGAGCTGCCCGCCCTGCTGACCCGACTCGGGCAGTCGGCCGGCGCGGGTCAGGGCGAGGCGTCGTGCTGACCCCGCCGCGCACCGTCGTGCGCCGCGAGGCCGGCCTGTACGCCCTGGAGCGGGCGCTGCAACGGCGTGGCTTCCGGCACGTCGCCGGCGCGGACGAGGCGGGTCGGGGCGCGTGCGCCGGTCCGCTGGTCGCCGCCGCGGCGGTGCTGCCCGAGGGGCGGCGCGGCGAGATCGAGGGGCTGGCCGACTCGAAGCTGCTTACCCCGGCCAGCCGGGAACGGGTGTACGCGGAGGTGGTGGACCGGGCACTCGCGTACGCCGTGGTGGTCATCCCCGCCGACGAGGTCGACGCCCGGGGGCTGCACGTGTGCAACGTGGCGGCGATGCGTCGGGCGCTCGCCTCGCTCACCACCCGCCCGGAGTACGTGCTGACCGACGGCTTCGGCGTGGACGGCCTGGGCGTGCCCGGCCTGGCGGTGTGGAAGGGCGACCGGGTCGCCGCGTGTGTGGCGGCGGCCAGCGTGCTCGCCAAGGTCACCCGGGACCGGATCATGGTGGAGCTGGACGGGGTGTTCCCGGCGTACGGCTTCGCCGAGCACAAGGGCTACATCACCCCGGAGCACTCCGCGGCGCTGCGGGAGCACGGGCCGTGCCGGGAACACCGGTTCTCGTACGTCAATGTCGCCGCGGTCTCCGGCCGCGACGGCCGGCCGCCGCGCGCCCGACGACCCGGCGGCCACGCGCTGGAAGAGCCGATGGAGCGCTCGTGGGCGTCAGGGGGTACCGTCGGCGTGGCGTTGGGCGAGCAGCCTCGGCCTCCGGCGCCGGTGGGGGAAGATGTGGCCATGGAAGGCGGAGTGCGATGAGCGCGGAAGATCTCGAGAAGTACGAGACCGAGATGGAGCTGCAGCTCTACCGGGAGTACCGCGACATTGTCCGCCAGTTCTCGTACGTGGTGGAGACGGAACGCCGGTTCTACCTGGCCAACCAGGTCGACCTGCACGTGCGCAACTCCGACGGCGAGGTCTACTTCGAGGTCGAGATGCACGACGCCTGGGTGTGGGACATGTACCGTCCGGCCCGCTTCGTGAAGAACGTCCGAGTGATGACCTTCAAGGACGTCAACGTCGAGGAGCTGGAAAAGCCCGACATCTCGCTGCCCGCCGACTCCGGCTTCGGCGGCTGACCAACCCCGCGCCGGCCGACCACACCACGGGCCCCCACCCGCGGTGTGACCCGCGCCGCCGATCACTCGGCCGGCGCCTTCACTCGGCCGGCGCCTTCACTCGGCCGGCGCCTTCACTCGGCCGGCGCCTCGTCACTCGGCCGGCGCCTCGTCACTCGGCCGGCACCAGGACCTCGACCCGCTGCACCAGGTTGTTGGCGAAACCGCCACGGTTCCACGGCTGCTCGACCGGCTGGGTGCGCCCGGACGCGTCGGTCGCCCGGGCACCCAGCACGTGCCGGCCCGGTGTGGCGGACCACTCGTAGCGCCACCGCCGCCAGGCGAAGTCGCCGCCGTCGGCCGAGTCCAGTTCGGCTGCCGCCCAGCTCTGTCCACCGTCGGTGGTGACCTCCACGGACACCACCGGCGCGTGCCCCGACCACGCCCGACCGTCCACCGTGCACGGTCCGGGTCGCAGCACCCGGCGGCGGGACATGAAGTCGGGGAAGCCGGGCGGGCGGACCAGCGCGCGGGGCTCGATCCGGGTGACCGGAACGCCGGGGTCGTCGGCGTCGGTGCGCACCCGGTACGCGACGGCGTTCTGGTAGCCCTCGAACGGCTCGGTGCGGATCTCGACCGACTGGAGCCACTTCACGTGCGCCATGCCGTACCAGCCCGGCACGATCAGCCGTAGCGGGGCGCCGTGCTGCGGCAGCAGGGGAGCGCCGTTCATCTCGTACGCCAGCAGCACCTCCTCGCGCAGCGCGTCGGCGACCGGAAGGGCCCGCTGGTAGTCCTGCTCGATCCCGCGCTCGACACCGTGATCGGCGCCGGTGAAGACCACGTCCACCGCGTCCGGCCCGAGGCCCGCCTCCCGCAGCAGCGGAGCGAGCGGGGTGCCGGTCCACTCGGCGTTGCCGACCGCCTCGACCAGCCAGGGCTGGCTGACCGGCCGGGGGTGCAGCAGGGCGCGCCCGTTGCCGGCGCACTCCAGGGTCACCTGCCGGGTGACCCGTGGCCGCTCGCGCAGGTCGGCGAGGGTGACCGTCAGCGGCCGGTCCACCGCGCCGCCGATGGTCAGCGCGTGCGCCGCTGGGTCGACGTCCGGGATGTCGTAGTGGATCAGCAGGTAGTGCAGCCCGGCCGGGGTGACGTCGTAGCGCAGCGCCTCCAACGGGATGCCGTGGTTGCGGGCGGCCAGCTGCAACTCCTCGGCGCTGATCGCCTCGTCCGGCTCCGCGAGGCGGGACGGGCCGCTCACGTCGGCCACCGTCGGCGTCCGGTCATCGACAGTGGTCATGCCTGGGCCTCCCCGGTCCAAACGGCGGCACCCGCCGTACGCGGCCCAGCCTAGGCCCTGGGTGGCAGCCCGAAAACGGCCCCGGAGGTACGGCGGCGTGTGGTCAGCGGGCAGGCACCGGTTCGTTCGAGCGATCATTGAGGGTTGTGATGCTTGCGGATGAGGAATTCTGGCGGCTCGTCGCGGTGCTGGGTGGTCGGCCCGAGGCGCGGGACGACCGGCCGTACGAGCGGTTGACCGCCATGTTGGCGGAAGAGTCGGTGGAGCGGATCACCGGCTTCGCCGAGACGCTCGCGTTCAGGCTCCACCAACTGGACCGTCGGGTGCTCGCTCAGGCTGCCTCTCCCGGCGCCGACGGACTGTCC
Organism: Micromonospora cabrerizensis; assembly: GCF_022230955.1. GTDB lineage: Bacteria > Actinomycetota > Actinomycetes > Mycobacteriales > Micromonosporaceae > Micromonospora > Micromonospora cabrerizensis. Next base: position 8,131 of record NZ_JAKKFI010000112.1, on the reverse strand, counting down.
GATGACGGTTTCCTGTACGCGCGTTGCGCGGTGGTGGTGGCGGGACCGGCGGCGTTCGATGCCGTGCTGGCCGATCCGGCGGCGTTTCAGCGCTTCACCACCGAGGAGGCCGCCCACGCGGAGTCGATTCTCGACGTCCCCTCCAACGCCTACGAGAGGGCGACCGGGAAGGAGTGGGACCACGTCGAGGAGTACGACTACGAGACCGGGGCCAACGAGCAGTGGTGGTGACCTGACGGGCCGTAGCAGATCATCGGCATCTCCGGGTGGTCGTCCACAGGTCCGTTCGTTGTCCACAGCCGCGTCGGCCGGGCTGGCGGACGACCCGGCCTGGGCCGGAGGCTTCCGACATGCGACCGCCACCCGTCCGTTCGACCCGCCGTGCGTTGCTGCTCCGCGCCGCGATCCCGCTTGCGCTGACCGTGCAGCTCGGCGGGCTGGCGGTGCTTGTCGCGGCGGGGCCCCGCCAACCACCGACGCCGGTCGTGCCGGTCGCGGCGGCCCTGGCGTCCGCCCCGGAACCCGCCGGACGGTTCCGCTGGCCGGTCGACGGGCCGCCTCGTCCGGTACGCCGATTCGACCCGCCGCCCCGACCGTGGCTGCCCGGTCACCGGGGCGTCGACCTTGCCGCGCCGCCCGGTGCGGTGATCCGCACCGCCGGTCCGGGCACCGTGCTCTTCGCCGGTCCGGTGGCCGGGCGACCGGTGATCACCGTGGGCCACGCCGACGGGCTGCGGACCACCCACGAGCCGGTCCGACCCGCCGTTCGTCCCGGTCAGCAGGTCACCGCCGGCACGCCGCTGGGCGAGCTGCTGCCCGGTCACCCGGGTTGCCCGGCCGCGGCGTGCCTGCACTGGGGCCTGCGCCGGGGCACGGACTATCTGGACCCACTGGCACTGCTCGGCCTCGGCCCGGTGCGACTGCTGCCGGTCGACGGGTCCGGCGCCCCGCTGCCGATCCGTGGGGCCGGCCCTTCGCTGCCGTCCATGGGGCTGGCCTCCGCAGGGTCAGCGCTGGGCGAGCAGCGCCGGCAGCCGAACGGCCAGCCGCTCGTACTCGTCGGCGGTGTTGTAGACCTGACCGGTGAGCCGCAGCCAGCCCCGGCCGTTCCAGCTCATCACCGCCACCTCGGTGGCGAGCCGTTCGCCGATCCGCGCCTGCAGCGCCCGCGCCGCGTCGATGGTGGCGGCCACGCCGGCCGGCAACGGAATGAGGCGCAGAGACACCCCCGGCCCGCCGGGGTCGGGCAGGTGGGCGGGAGGCACCCCCAGCGCGTCCCCGACCACCCGCTGGCCGTACGCGGCGAGCGCGGCGTTGTGCGCCCGCACCCGGTCGACACCGAGACTGCGCAGCGTGAACAGTCCCGCCGGGGCGGCCAGCCAGGACGTGTAGTCGAGGGTCGCCTGCCACTCGACCCGGGCCGGAAAACCGGACTCCTGCTCCCAGGAGACCACCAGCGGCTCGATCCGGTCCCGCCACTGCGGTGCCACCGCCAACAGGGCGGTCCCGCGCGGGGCGTACGCCCACTTGTGCAGGTTGCCCACCCAGAAGTCGGCGCCGATGCTGGCCACCGTCGTGGCCAGCATCCCCGGGGCGTGCGCGGCGTCGACCAGGACCGGTATGCCGTGTTCGCGGGCCACCCCGACGATGGCGGCGGTGGGGAAGAGCTTGGCCGTGGCCGAGGTGAGCTGGTCGACGACGAGCACCCGGGTCCGCCCGGGGCGCAGGCCGGCACGGACGGTCTGCACGAGCTGCTCGTCGCTCGCGGCCAGGGGGATCGGCAACACCCGGCTGACCGCTCCGGTGCGGCGGCACTCGCGCTGGATGGCCAGGCTCACCGCCCCGTACCCATGGTCGGTGCTCAGCACCTCGTCGCCGGGTTGCAGGCCCAACGACTGAAGGACCACGGCGACGCCGGTCGTGGTGTTGCCCACCAGGGCGCTGCCGTCGGGGTCGGCACCCAGGAACCCGGCGAGGTGCCGGCGGGTGTGCGCGATCCGGTCGACCAGGCCCTGGGTGAAGAAGCGCAGCGGGTTGGCCTCCATCTCGTCACGCAGCCGCTGCTGGGCTCGCTGCACCCCGATCGGGACCGCGCCGAACGAGCCGTGGTTGAGGTGGCTGACCGCCGGGTCCAGGGAGAAGAGCAGGCGGGCGCCCGGAATCGGTTCGGGGGGCTGCGGGACGCTCACCTGATGATCGTAACCGCCGGGGCCCTCGCCCTCCGGCCCTTGATCAGGCGCGCGGGTGGGCCTGACGGTAGGCGGCACGCAGCCGCTCCACCGAGACGTGCGTGTAGATCTGCGTGCTGGCCAACGACGCGTGACCGAGCAGCTCCTGCACGGCCCGCAGATCCGCCCCGCCCTCCAGGAGGTGGGTGGCCGCCGAGTGACGCAGACCGTGCGGGCTCGTCCGGGGCAGGCCAACGGCCTCGGCGTACGCCCCGACGATCTGACGCGCCGTGGTCGGGTTGAGCCGGCCACCCCGGGCACCCAACAGCAGCGCGTCCCCGGAACGGGCACCCACCAACGCCGGACGGCCCCGCCGCAGCCAGTCGTCCAACGCCCGCTGCGCGGGCACCCCGTACGGCACCGCGCGTTCCCGTCCGCCCTTGCCGAACACCCGGATCACCCGCCGGCCGTGGTCGACGTCCCCGACGTCCAACCCGCACGCCTCGCTGACCCGTACGCCGGTGGCGTAGAGCAGCTCCAACAGCACCCGGTCACGCAACGGCACCGCCTCGGCCTCGGTCGTCTGCGCCGCGCCCGGTGTCGGCTCGGAGGGTGCGTGCGCGCCCTCGACCCCGCCGATCGCCGCAGCGACGGTGGGAGCAGAACCCGCGGGCGCCGGCCGCACCGGCGAGTCGGCGAGGGCTGGGCCCGCCGGCGGTGCCTGCCGGGTCGGTACGTCGGTGGGGGCTGGGCCCGCCGGCGGTGCCTGCCGGGTCGGTGCCTCGACCAGGGCGGCGGCCTGGTCGGCGCGGAGAACGCTGGGCAGCTCCCGGTGTGCACGCGGGCTGGCGAGCGCCGCACCGATGTCGGCGGAGAGCAGCCCGGCCCGATGCGCCCAGGCGCTGAACGCCCGTGCCGACGCGGCTCGTCGGGCCAGTGAGGTGCGGGCCGCACCGGTGGTGCGTTGCTTCGCCAGCCAGCTGCGCAGCACCGACAGGTCCAGCTCGGCCAGGTCGACGCAGCCCATCCGTACGGCGTGGTCGAGCAGCGAGACGAGATCGGTGACGTACGCGCGGACGGTGTGCGCCGACCGGTTACGCACCCGGGACAGGTGCTCGGCGAAGTCGTCGACGGCGTCGCGCAGCTCGGGCGGTAGTGCCTGGTGCATGGCCCGGGTGCCCCGGTCAGGCCGGCTCATCGTGGCCGCGCGGGTCTGCGGACGCCGCGCGAACGACGCGGCACCGAACTCCCACCGCCGACCGGTCCACCGGCCCGGGCACCCTCACTGGCAGCTGGCACGGCACCCAGCCTACGGCCGAGCGACGAGGGTCAACGGCCGCCACGGTGCCGGTGTTCGTCGGACGTCGACTATCGCCGGTTGGCCCTCCTGATCAGCACCACCACCAGGCCGGCGATGAACACGGCGGACGTGACGAGACAGCACAGCACGGTGATGTGCCACGGCTTGATTCCACCCATGACCGGGCACCGTACCGGTGGGAGCGGCAGCTCGGTGCCCCGTGCCGGCGCCCTCACGTCGACCCGGACGTCGTCGCCGTCGTCGTGCGCATCGGTCGGGAGGGCGGGATGAGGGCGTAGCCGCCGTCGCGACGCACCACCATGGACAACTCCTCCAGCAGCGACAGCTTGCGCAACGCCGTCCGTACGTCGACACCCGCGCGGGCGGCGAGGCGGTCCACGCCCATCGCGCCTCGGCGGGGCAGCGCCTCCAGCAGGGACCGGGCGTCGTCGTCCAACGCGTCGGCGGGCCGTTGCGGGCCACGCGCCAACGGGGCCAGGTCCGCGCCGATCCGGCCCACCTCCTCGAGGACGTGCGCCAAACCGGTGACCAGCCGGGCCTTGGGGAACTCGCGGAGGAACTCGTGCGCGCCGACGGACATCGCCGAGGTCACCGGCCCAGGCACCACCATGGCCACCCGATTGGTGTGGATGGCGCGCCGCGCGGTCTGCGTCGCCCCACTGCGAGCCGAAGCCTCCACCACGACGGTGCCCCGGGTGCCTGCGGCGATCACCCGGTTGCGGATCAGGAACCGGGGCCGCAGCGGTTCGGCACCGGGCGGCCACTCGCTGACCAGCAAACCGGTGTCGGCGATCCGGTCGAAGAGAGCGGCGTTGCCCATGGGGTACGGCCTGTCCAGCCCGCAGGCGAGCACCGCGACGGTCAGCCCGCCCGCGTTGAGGGCGCCCCGGTGGGCGGCGGCGTCGATGCCGAACGCGCCACCGGACACGACCGTCCAGTCCCGCTCGGCGAGCCCGTAACCCAGCTCGGTCGCGACGTGCTGCCCGTAGCCGGTGGCCGCCCGCGCCCCGACCACCGCCACCGAACGGTCCAGGGCCTCGCCCAGCGGCCAGCTTCCGCGGACCCAGAAGCAGAGCGGTGGGGCCGTCTCCACGTCCACCCGGCGGGTGACGTCCGGCAGGCGCAGGTTGGCCAGGACAGCCACCTGGGCCGGCCACTCCTCGTCGTCCGGCGTGACCAGACGGGCCCCGAGCCGGTCCGCGCGTTCCAGCGCCTCGGCCGCCACCGCCCGCGCGTCGCCGGCTGCCGTCCGAGCGGCCACCGTGCTGTGCAGCCAGCTGTCCGGGCTACCGCCGTCGAGTAGCAGGTCCAGGGCCGCCACCGGGCCGTGCCGTTCGACCAGGCGGTGCACCGCGCGGGTGCCCGGCTCGGCCAGCCAGGTCAGGGCGACCCGGGCGAGTCGCTGTGCGTCGTCGTCGCTCACGTCGCTTCTCCCGTCCGGAGTTGGATCGCTTCCCGCACGTCGTCCAGGTCCGGCCGATCCCGGCCGTCCAGATCAGCGATGGTCCAGGCCATCCGAATGACCCGGTCGAAGCCGCGCGCCGACAGCGAGCCGGAGTCGAGCCGGCCGCGCAGCTCTGCGGTGACCCGGGCGGGCAGCCGCCACGGCGGTCGGCGCAGGTGCGGACCGTCCACTTCGGCGTTCACCCGGCGGCCGAGACCGGCCCAGCGGGTGGCCGCCGCCTGCCGGGCCGCCGCCACCCGGGTGGCGACGGTCGCCGACGGCTCGGTGTCGCCGTCGGGTGCCAGTAACTCCGCCGCCCGCACCGGCATCAGCCGGACCTGTACGTCGATCCGGTCGAGCAACGGCCCGGAGAGCCGGCCCAGGTAGCGGCGGCGGACCAGCGCCGTGCACTCGCAGTGCGCGTCGCCGGACGGCTTCGCGCAGGGGCACGGGTTGGCGGCAAGCACCAGCTGGGTCCGGGCCGGGTACTCGGTGCCGCCCCCGCTGCGACTCAGCTGGATGCGACCGTTCTCCAGTGGTTGACGCAGGGCCTCCAACGCGCCCTTGCTGAACTCGGGGGCCTCGTCCAGGAACAGCACCCCGCGGTGCGCCAACGACACCGCGCCCGGCCGGGCCAGCCCCGAGCCTCCACCGACCAGCGACGGCACACTCGCGGTGTGGTGCGGCGCCTGGAACGGCGGGCGACGCAGCAACCGGCCGCCCGGCGGCAGCAGCCCGGCAATCGAGTGCAGCGCCGTGACCTCGAGCGCCGCGTCGTCGTCCAGCTCGGGCAGGATCGACGGCAGTCGTTCGGCCAGCATCGTCTTGCCGGCACCCGGAGGGCCGAGCAGGGCCACATGGTGCCCGCCGGCGGCGGCGACCTCCAACGCGCGCCGGCCCAACTGCTGCCCCGCGACATCGGCGAGATCCGGTCCGTCGGCCGGTGGTGCCGGGACGGCCGTCGGAGGCTCGATCAGCGGAGTGCCGTCGCGGACGAAGGCGACCAGTCGGTGCAGGTTGTCCACCGCGCGCACGCGTACCCCCGGGATGACCGCAGCCTCCGCGGCGTTGCCGGCCGGCACGATCACCCGCCCGACGCCGGCCCGGGCCGCGGCGGCGACCATCGGGAGCACGCCGCGCACCGGTCGGACCGTCCCGTCGAGCCCCAACTCGCCGAGGACCACGACCCCCTCCAGGGGTAGCAGCGGCAGTTCACCCGAGCCGCCCAGGAGCGCCGCCGCAATGGCGAGATCGAAGGCCGAGCCGAACTTCGGCAGCGTGGCGGGCAGCAGGTTGAGGGTGATCCGCCGGTTGGGCCATCGTTGGCCGGAGTTGACCACGGCGGCGCGGACGCGGTCGCGGGCCTCGTGCAGGGCGGTGTCCGGTAGCCCGGAGATCACCACCGCCGGTAGGCCGGCGGCCAGGTCGGCCTCCACCTCGACCAGGTGACCGGTCACCCCGACCAGACCCACACAGAGCACCTTGGCGTAGCTCATGACACCGTCACCGATCCTTCGAAGCGCATCTCAGAACGCGCCCTTGAGGTGGTCGACCTGCGCCGGCCCGGCGTCGGGCAGCCGCACCGACACCACGTCGAAGCGCACCTCCTCGGCGGTCGTGCCCGTCTCGGTCAGCCAACGGGCGGCGAGCCCTCGCAGCCGGCGGGCCTTGGCCGGCACGACCGCCTCGGCCGGGGTGCCGAAGTCGTCGCCCCGGCGGGTCTTCACCTCGCAGAAGGCGAGCACCGGCCCGTCCCACGCGATGATGTCGATCTCGCCGGCCGTGCAGCGCCAGTTGCGGGCGATCGGGCGCAGCCCTGCCTCGGTCAGGTGCCGGGCGGCGCACCGCTCGCCGTACGCGCCGACCGCCTGGTTCCGCTTCGTCATGGCCGGCACGGTGCCCTTCGGAGGGCGTGTGCCGCGACCCCGCCGAGGGCCCGGCTGTGGACGACGGGTGTCCTGTGGAAAACCCGACGATCACGCCGTCATGTGCTACGGCAACCTGGCTCAACGGCGGGTGTCGGGCGTTGCCGAGCCGAGCCAGATGGCGAGCGGGCAGCCGGTCGCATACGGTGCCTGACGTGGACGGACGACGGAGCTTTCCGGAAGATCAGGAGTCGCGCTGGTACCCCGATGAGCGGGGTCGCGGTTACGGCGAGTCGGAGTGGCGGGGCACGGGCGAATCGCGGTACCGGGACACCGAGATTCCCGAGCAGCGCGGCCCCGACGAGGGGCGCTCCGTCGAGGACACCGGCGTCGGCCGTCGCCGGGAGCCGGACTCCGGCCGCTTCGGCGCCGTGGATTCGGCGGGTCGATTCGGTACGCCCGAGTCGGACTCGGGTCGGCTGAGCGCGGTGGACGCGGGCCGCTTCGGAGCGCCCGAGCCGGACTCGGGACGCTTCGGTGCCGTGGATGCCCAGTCCGCTCGGTTCGGCGCGAAGGAGCCCGAATCGGGACGATTCGGCGTGGTCGACCCGCTCGGTGACGCTCGACCGGAGGCGGACGGTTATCGGGCGACCCGCTCACGCAGGGCTGACCGGGACCCGTCGGAGATCTCCGGCGAGTTGCCCGGTCGACGGGCCGCCCGGGAGTCGAGCGGGCTTGCATCCCCGCTGACCAGCGGCCTGCCGGAGGCCACCCGGGAGGCCTCGCCGGCGTCCGACACGCCCGCTGCTGTGCTCGCCGACCCGGCGCGTCCCGCCCCGCTGGGTGGCTACCCGATCGTCGAGCCGAGTCGGGGCGGCGACACCCCACACCCGCTGGAGATGCCGACCGGCCCGATGCCGGGGATCGGCCCCCGCCCGGACCTGCCCGCGGCGACGGAGCCGACGGCGTACCCCCCGGTGGCTGACGGCGTCTACCGGACCCGCCGGCCGGTGCTGGCCGTACTCTTCGCGCTGCTGGTGTTGATCTTCGAAGTTCCCGCGCTGCGGGTGCTGCTGGCGGGCGTGACCGGCGACCCGGTGGACGCCGGGAACGTGGTGGTGGGTATCGCCCTGGTCGCCGGGCTGCCGATCTTCGCGACCGGGCTCTACGGGCTCCGGACCGGCGGTCTGGCGCTCGCCGACGGTGGTCGGGGGTGGCTCCGACCACCCACGGCCTACCTGACCGTCGGCCTCGTGCTGTTCCTCGCCGCCGCGCTCGCGGTCGGCTGACCCGCCGCGCGGCCTGATCCGCCGCGGCCTGACCCGCCGCGCGG
>NZ_JAKKFI010000111.1 GCF_022230955.1 Micromonospora cabrerizensis | reverse complement strand
GGCGTACCTGGCGGTGCAGGCGCGCAACGACTCGGACGCGCCGGTCGAGATCACGGTGGAGACCCCGTACGGCAACCGGTCGTTCCCGGCGGTGGCGACGGGGGCGAACGTCTACCAGTCCTTCCACACGCGGGCGGAGTCGGTGCTGACCGGCTCGGCGACGGTCCGGGTCACCGGGACGGTCGGCGGCCTGGACGTGACCACCGTGCGGAGCGCGCAGCACCCCGCCGTCACCTGCGGCGGATGACCGCACCACGAGCCCCCGGCTCACCGGCGCGCACCACCGGCCACCGGCCGCGCGGCGCGGAACGGCGGACCTGTCCCGCGCCGCCGGCCGCCCTCGATCCGGTGGCGGCAGTCGGGATGTCCGGACCACCCACCGATCCCCCGTACACCGATGACCGCACGTCAGAGATGAAGGAGGACGTTTCGTGGAACAACGAATGCGACGAGCGACCCGGGGCCGGGTCGCGGCGATCGCGACGGTCGGCCTGATGCTGGCCGCAGGGATCGTCGCCAGCTCGGGGCCGGTCCAGGCCGCCGACACGAATCTCGTCGTCAACGGCGGGTTCGAGGACGGCCTTGCCAACTGGTTCGTGAACAACGGGAACGCGACCGACAGCGCCCAGTTGTCGGCCACGACCGACGCCTACTCCGGCGCGAACGCCGTGCTCGTCACCAGCCGGACCACGACCGGCTCCGGGCCGATGCAGGACCTCAGCGGCAAGGTGCAGGCCGGCCAGGCCTACACCCTGACGGCCCGCATCAGGTACGAGAACCCGAACGGGCCGGCGACGAAGCAGTTCTTCGCGACCATGCACTACGGCGGCGGCACCTACACGAACCTCGTCAGCGTGACGGCGACGAAGGGCCAGTGGGCGCAGTTCAACGGGACGTTCACGATCCCGGCGGGGCAGAGCGTCTCGACGGCACGCCTGTTCTTCGAGACCCCGTGGACGAGCACGCCGTCCACGGACCCGGACCTGCACCTGATGGACTTCACGCTCGACGACGTGTCGGTGGTCGGCGCCGCCCCGCCCGCCCCGGCGTCGAAGACGATCGAGGTCGTCGGCAAGGTGCCGGGGGAGCACAACCCCTTGATCGGGCACAAGTTCGGTGCCGACGGCTTCGGTTTCGTGCACGACGGCCGCGTCTACATGTACCTGACCAACGACACCCAGGGTTACGCCCCCGACCCCGCCACGGGCGTCTCACCGGGGATCAACTACGGCGACATCAACCAGATCACGGTGATCTCCTCGGAGGACCTCGTGAACTGGACGGACCACGGCGAGATCCAGGTCGCCGGCCCGAACGGGGTTGCGCCGTTCACCGCCAACTCGTGGGCGCCCGGCATCACCAAGAAGGTGGTGAACGGTGAGGAGAAGTTCTTCCTCTACTACGCCAACGGCGGTGGCTCCAGCAACGTGATCACCGGTGCGTCGCCGCTCGGCCCGTGGACCAGCGAGCGCACCAGCACGCTGATCGACGGCCGCACCCCCGGAGCCGAGACCGTCGCGTGGAAGTTCGACCCGGCGCCGTTCGTCGACGACGACGGCCAGCCGTACCTCTATTTCGGTGGTGGTCCCGCGTCGACGAGCATGCCGCCGGCCGAGCGGTTCAACAACCCGAAGAACATCCGGGCCATCGAACTCGGCAACGACATGATCTCCACCGAGGGAACGGCGGCGGTGGTGGACGCCCCGGTGGCGTTCGAGGCGGGCCACGTCTTCAAGCGCGACGGGAAGTACTACTTCTCGTACTCGTCGCACTTCGGCGGGAACGACTTCGGTGGTAGCCAGCAGCCACTTCCCGGCTACCCCGGCGGCGGCCAGATCGGCTACATGATCTCCGACGACCCGATGTCGTGGCCGAAGGAGACCTATGCCGGCGTGCTCTTCCCGAACCAGTCGCAGTTCTTCGGCAGCGGCACCGGCGGCAACAACCACCAGTCGGTGTTCGAGTTCGAGGGCAAGCACTACTTCACCTACCACGCGCCGACGCTGAACAAGCGCATCAACGGCAACACCACCCAGGGGTACCGCAGCCCGCACATCCAGGAGTTGGCCTTCAACCCGGACGGCACGATCCAGCAGGTCGTCGGCACCTATGCCGGCGTGAACCAGGTGCGGGACTTCTCGCCGTACCGCGTCTTCGAGGCCGAGACCTTCGGCTGGAGCAAGGGCGTCACGACGGCGAAGGTCGAGGGCAGCTCCGCGCAGTTCGGTGGCGCCGCGCCGAACCTGGTCGTCCGCGACATCGACAACGGCGACTGGACCGCGTTGTCGTCGGTGGACTTCGGCGGCAACGGCGCGCAGAGCGTGACGGCACGGGTGCGGGCGCTCGCCACCGGTGGGCAGATCCAGGTGCGGCTGGACGACGTCGCCGGACCCGTGGTCGCCACGATCCCGGTCGACACCCCGTCCGGTCAGTGGGCCGAGGTGACCGCCGAACTCGACGGCGTCAGCGGCGTGCACGACGTCTACTTCACCTTCACCGGGCCGGCCGGCACGGACCTCTTCGAGATCGACAACTGGGCCTTCGCGGCGGCCACCCAGCCCGAGCTGCCCGTCACGGTCACTGCGTCGGCGCGGTGCGTGGGCGGCACGGCGTACGTGGCGGTGCAGGCGCGCAACGACCACGACGCGCCGGTGGGGATCGCCCTGGAGACCCCGTACGGCCAGCGGTCGTTCGCGGCCGTCGCGCCGGGGACGAACGCCTACCAGTCGTTCAACACGCGTGCCGTGTCGGTGCCGGCGGGTTCGGCGACGGTCCGGGTGACCGGGTCGATCGGCGGACAGGACGTGACGACGGTCCGCACCGTGCAACACCCCGCCGGCACCTGCGGCGGATAACCCCTCCTGCACGAGAACGGAGATCACATGAACGCATACCTTCGGCGGCAGATGTTCGCCGCCGGTGCCGTCGGCGCCGTCCTGGCCGGGGCCGCGGTGCTGCCGTCGCCCGCCATGGCGGAGCCCGACGACGACGCCAGCGTGCGCGTCACGGTCGACATCGACGAGATCAGGGAACCGGGCGTGCTCGCCCTGTCGATCGCCGGCGACGCCGTCGCGCTGTCCGAGGACGGCTCGACCCTGCTGGTCCGGCAGTTCGTCGGGACGTTGCCGACGGTCACGGTCACCGACACCCGTGTCGCCGACGAGGTGCCCGACGGTGCCAGCTGGGCGGTGCTCGGCAGCGCGACCGCCTTCGCGGGCAACTCCGGCCAGGCGCCGATCACCGCCGACCACCTCGGTTGGAAGCCCCGCCTGCTCGACGGCGGGGAGACCGGCCTGGTCACCGAGGGCGAGGAGGTCGTGACCACCCTGGACGAGGCAACCCTGCCGGGCAACAACGTCGGCCTCGTCGACCAGGAGCTGCTCGTCTCCGCCTTCGACTCCGGGGCGGTCGCCAGCGACTCGTACTCCGTCAACGCCGACCTCTACCTGCGGACCCCCGCGGAGGTCGCCGCCGGCGAGTACAGCTCCACGCTCACGCTCTCCCTGTTCGAATAGTGGTGTGGCGGGGGCCTGGAGCCAGGCCCCCGCCAACCCCGTGCCGAAGGGCCGTCGCCATGACCGTCACCCCGCTGCGCCGGGCGCTCACCGTCCTCGCCGTCGCGACCCTCACGGTGCCGGTCGCACCGGCCGTGGCGACGGCGGACCCGGACCCGAAGGCCCTGACCTGGACGGTCCAGCCGGCCACTGCGAGCGGGCCGGACCAACGCCGGTGGATCAACGCCAGCCTCGATGCCGGGCAGACCGTGACTGAGCACCTGGCGGTGCGCAACCTCAGCCGTACGGCAGTCGCCTTCTCCCTGAAGGCCGCCGACGGCTACCTCACCGACAAGGGCCGCTTCAACATGCTGTCGTCGGACCGTCCCTCGGTCGACGGCGGCACCTGGATCGACGTCCAGGAGAGGGTGACCGTCGGCCCCGACGAGACGAGGGTGGTGCCGTTCACGATCACGGTGCCCACCGGTGCCGCCCCGGGTGACCACCCGGCCGGCATCGCCGCGACCGTCACCAGCACCGGTGGAACGGTCAACGTCGAGAGCAGAGTCGGTTTCCGGGTGATGGTGCGGGTCAACGGGGTCGCGCAGGCCGCGCTGCCCGTGCGGGGTCTCACCACCGCGTACACACCGTCGTGGAATCCGTTCGCCGGAGGCACCGTCCGGGTCCGCTACACGATCGAGAACGGCGGCAATGTCTGGGTCGGCGGAACGAGCCGCGTGGCGGTGTCCGACCTCGTCGGCCTGACCGGCCACGATGCCACCGGCGACGTGGGGGAGTTGCTGCCGGGAGGCAGCCGGACAATGGAGACCCGCGCCGACGGTGTCTGGGCACTGGGTCGCCTCCGTACCACCGTCACCACCACTCCGGCGCTGCTCGGCGACGGTCCGGCAGGTGCCGACCTGCGACCGGCCTCCGCCACCGTCACCACCTGGGTCGTGCCGTGGGCGCAGCTCGCGTTGCTGTGCCTCCTCGCCGTCCTGCTCGTCGGCCTGCGGGCGGTTGCCCGCCGCCGTCGGCGTCGGTTGGCCGGGCTGCTCGCCCGTGCCCGGCAGGAGGGTCGGCAGGAGGCCCAGGAGTCCGTGCTGGCCGCCCGCGCGCCCTCCGGTGGCGAACCCGCCCCGGGCGACGGCCGCTGACTCTGCAACAAACCTGCAAGCGCTAACCCTTGCCTTGAGGGAAACCGCTTTCCTACGATTGCGTTACATCGATGTTTCATTCATGAGCCCCGGTGATCGCATTTCGGGCGATGCCAGCGGAGGGCGTCGATTGCACGACGCGCACCGCGTTCACCAGGGGCGAGGGGATGTCGACAGCACTCCGGCGATTGATCGCCGCCAATTCTTGAGGCGCTGCGAGGTGCCGGCCGGTCGCGACGGCTGCCGCTTTGTGTCGGCGAAGACCAGACGAATGCGAAGTGAGGCGAGATGAGACGAGCAGTTGCGGTGCGACTATCGGCAGCGCTGGCCACGGCGGCCGTGGGGATCGCGGTCGTGGTCGCCATGCCAACCCCTCAGGCGTCGGCGGCGGTCGGCAGCGCCACCGGCTACGCCACCCAGAACGGCGGGACCACCGGTGGCGCGGGCGGGCAGACGGTGCGGGCCACGACCGGCACGGCGATCCACGCGGCGCTGTGCGGTCGGGCCAGTAGCAGCACCCCGATCACCATCGAGGTCACCGGGACCATCAACCACGGCAACACCACCAAGGTGTCGGGTTCGAGCTGCAACACCGCGGCGGGCGTGATCGAGCTGAAGCAGATCAGCAACGTCACCATCCTCGGCGTCGGCGGAGCGGTCTTCGACCAGCTCGGCATCCACATCCGTGACTCCAGCAACATCATCATCCAGAACGTGACCATCCGGAACGTCAAGAAGTCCGGCTCGCCCACCTCCAACGGTGGGGACGCCATCGGCATGGAGAGCACGGTCCGCAACGTCTGGGTCGACCACGTCACCCTGGAGGCGTCGGGTGGGGAGTCCGAGGGGTACGACGGCCTCTTCGACATGAAGGACAACACCCAGTACGTGACCCTCTCCTACAGCATCCTGCGCAACTCCGGTCGCGGCGGCCTCGTCGGCTCCAGCGAGAGCGACCGCTCGAACGGCTTCATCACGTACCACCACAACCTGTACGAGAACATCGACTCCCGTACGCCGCTGCTGCGCGGTGGCACGGCCCACATCTACAACAACCACTACGTGAGCCTGCACGAGTCCGGCATCAACTCGCGGGCCGGCGCCAAGGCCAAGGTGGAGAACAACTACTTCCGCGACTCGAAGGACGTCCTCGGCACCTTCTACACCAGCGAGCGCGGCTTCTGGCAGGTCAGCGGCAACATCCTCGACAACGTGACCTGGTCTGCCACCGGTGGCGACAGCTATCCGGCCGGCCCCAACCTGACGTCCACCACCACCGTCAGCATTCCGTACCCGTACAGCCTCGACGGTGCGAGCTGCGTGCCGGACATCGTTCGGCAGACGGTGGGCGCCAACACGGGCCTGCGGGTGTCGAACGGCAGTTGTTCGCCGCAGACCCCTCCGCCGACCACGCCTCCGCCCACCACCCCGCCGCCGACCACGCCTCCACCCACCACGCCGCCACCGACCACGCCGCCGCCGAGCGGGACCAATCTCAGCCTGGGTGCCAGTGCCGACGGCTCCAGCAAGGCCAGCGGAACGAGCTACGGCAACGTGCGTGACGGCAGCATCAGCACCTACTGGTCACCGGTCGGCTCGACCGGCTCCATCTCGATCAAGTGGGGCTCGGCCACCGGGGTGTCCCGAGTGATCATCCGTGAGCCGTCGGGGACCCAGGGCTCCATCGGGTCCTGGCAGCTCGTCAACCACGACACCGGCGCCGTCCTGGCCTCCGGCAGCGGGGCGGGCTCCATCAGCTTCGCCGCGACGTCGTTGAGCAAGATCACGTTCAAGATCAACAGCTCCAGCGGTACGCCCCGGGTGGGCGAGTTCGAGACGTACGCCAGCTAGCGGTAAGCGGCGGGCGGGGGCGACGGACACCGTCGCCCCCGCCCACGCGCGCCCTTCACGAGGGCGTGGCAGTCAGGGTGTCCATGAAGGAGCTGACCGAGAACACCGCTCGCCCCGGCCCCGCCGGCCCGTACCCGGGCGGGCTGGACAGGCCGTTGGCGTCCATCGTCGCCCGGTAGACCTCCAGCAGGCGGACGTGGTATTCCAACGGCGCGCCCTCGGGGTTGGCCCGGCCGAGCGGCGTGGTCGGCTCCGGGCACCAGGTGGTGAACCTCGGCGTGATCCCCCTCGACATGAAGTATTCGAGCCCCGTGGCGGTGGAGTCGATCGCCTCGCCCACGCTCGCGAAGCCGTGCGGGGCCGCCATCTCGATGCCCGCCACGAAGTTCGGGATCACGTTGCCCGGCCCGAAGACCTCGGCGGAGTCGAGGATGCGGCGGTGCCACTCCTCCCGACCGACGTAGCGCTCCTTGCCCGGGCAGTACAACTCGAACAGCCGCTTGTCCCACACCTCGTAGTTGGGGTGGTAGATGCGGATCCCGTAGTCGTGGAAGCGCTGCACGTCGGCCCGGGGCAGCGCCTGCGCGACGACCTTGCCGATCCACCGCCCGGGAAACCGCTCCTCGATCGCCTGCGCGTACCGGCCGTAGAAGTCCGCCTCGGCCAGCCCGTCGACCTGCGAGGTGATGCTGCCGCCGGTCAGCGTGTACGCCTGCGAGGCGCGGTCGGTGTCGTACCGGTCGATGATCTCCAGGGCCTCCAGCACCTCGTCCACGGGCTTCACACCGGTGTAGGGCCGGCCCGCCTGCTTGTGCTGCCGCCAGTTGTGGTTGATGTCGCAGTACTGGCACTCCTCCTTCGCGCCGAAGTACTGGCAGACCCGGAACGCGGTCAGGTAGATCAGATAGCCCCACTGGATGGTCGGGGCGACCTCCATCACCGACTTCCCGTTGGCGAGGGTGTGGCGGTAGTAGGCCGGCATGGGAGGCAGCCCGACATCAGCGACCGGTCGTCCGTCCAGGAAAAGGCGCAGTCGGCCGTCGCCGTCGGTTCCGACCCGGTACGGCGAGCTGGGGTTGGTGCGGACGGACACGACGGTGCGACGTAGCTCGTACGGACCGCCGGTGAGCACGATCTCCTCGGGTGGCCGACGCAGCGCGGCCGTCCCCAACTTCGGCAGCGTCCGGTGGTCGAAGGAGAAGATGAAGTACGACTTCGGCTTGACGGTGCCGTTCTCGTTGTCGGTCAGTGCCGCGTCGTCGAAGGCGACCCCGCCGCGCAGCAGGTCCTCCTTGATGACCGCCTCTCGGGGCACCTGCGGAAAACGGCTCATCAGCTCTTCGACGAGGTCGGTGCGCGACGTCATGCGGTCCTCCCGAAACGCGGTACGCCGGACCGGGTGGCCGGTGCCACCCGGTCCCGGTCGGCTCAGCTCTGCTTGGTCTCCCAGAAGATCTTCGAGATCTCCTCGATCTTCCCGAGGAGCCGGTCCGCGACCGCCGGATCGGCGGATCCCTTCGCGCCACCGGCACCGGCCAGCTTGGTGGCCTCGTTGAAGAGGCCGTGCAGCTCGGGGTGCTGCTCGAAGTGCGGTGCCTTGAAGTAGTCGGTCCACAGGACCCAGAGGTGGTGCTTGACCAGCTCGGCCCGCTGCTCCTTGATGATCAGCGATCGGGTGCGGAACTCGGGGTCGTCGCTGGCCTGGTACTTCTCGGAGATCGCCTTGATCGACTCGGCCTCGATGCGGGCCTGCGCCGGGTCGTAGACGCCGCAGGGCAGGTCGCAGTGGGCGCTCGCGACCGTGCGCGGGCGGAGAAGGCGTGGCAGGTACATCAGATTCCCTCCGACAGCGGTGCTGGGTCGACGGACGTCACGGCGAAACAGCTCGTCCGCCTTCCGACCGTCAACGTGATCCACTACGCGACGCTAGAACCTGAACCGCGGTTGATGTCAAGCTGCGGGCCTCGGCCTTCCGTCGCTCCCGGTGCGCTGTGTGCGGATGAGAGTCAGCAGGGCGGCATGGGTCTGCTCGTCCGCGGCGGCGACAAGGCCCTCGCCACCGGCGTGCAGCGGCTGCCCGTCGATGCCGGTGACCACGCAACCGGCCGCCTGGCAGAGGGCGATCCCGGCCGCGAAGTGGACGCTGTGGCGCAGGTCGTGGCCGTCGGTCACGTAGGCGGCGCGGCGACCGGCCGCCACCCAGGCCACGGCCAGGGTGCTGGAGACCACACGTGGGCGGAACTGGGCGATGAAGCCCTCGTCGGCAAGCATCCGGGCGGCCAGGAAGACGTCCCGGTTGGGGAACGGGGGATCAAGATTGACGTCGACCAGCGTCGACTCGGCCGACGGGACGAGTCGCTGGTCCGTCCCGGCGCCTCGGACGTACGCGGCGACGCCGTCGGTCCAGAAGACCTCCTCGCTGAACGGGTCCGCCGAGGCGGCCACGGCGACGTGTGTGCCGGTGCGAAGAGCGACGTTGACCGAGGCCAGCATGGTCCGCGCGCTGAAGTTCAGCGTGCCGCACAACGGGTCGACCAGCCAGGTGCGGCCGTTTCCGCCGACGCCCGTGCGTCCGCTCTCCTCGCCCAGCAGGCCGTCGGCCGGGCACACCGCCCGCAGGACATCGAGGATGGCCCTCTCCGCCTCGATGTCGGCGGTGGTGGCGAAGTCGGTGCCGATCTTCGTGAAGCGCTCCAGCGAGGACCCGTACTGCGAACGGACCACTGCGGCTCCGGCTTCCGCCGCCTCGACGGCCAGCGCATGGTCTGTGGTGGACATCCGTCACTCCGACAGTTCGATGATCGCGGCATGACTGACGACCGCAGTCATGATCATTGGGGCGTCGCCGTCGCACTGGTTGACCGAGACCGCGACCCATCGGCCGCCGGTCGCGGTGGGCCCCCAGACCGTCAGGTCGCCGAAGCAGTCCAGGTCGGCCAGCGCCTGGAACAGTGCCGGCAGAGGCGCGCGGGCCTGATGCCGAAACAGCGGCACCCGCATGGAGACCGTGCGGTGCGGGCCCCACCGATGGTCCGACGTCCCGACCACGAGAGCCAGGTTCGCCTCGGCGGCATCCTCGGCCTGGTTCCAGTCGGCGCCGTACACGCCCGTGAGGGCTTCGCTCTCCCAGAGCGGGATGATCCGAAAGCCCGCGCCCCGGGTGCCGGCCC
Organism: Micromonospora cabrerizensis; assembly: GCF_022230955.1. Taxonomy (GTDB): domain Bacteria; phylum Actinomycetota; class Actinomycetes; order Mycobacteriales; family Micromonosporaceae; genus Micromonospora; species Micromonospora cabrerizensis. The sequence goes on along the minus strand of NZ_JAKKFI010000111.1, from coordinate 34,219 downwards.
ACTCCCCGGTGGCCGGGTCGCCCTCGCTGACTGTCGCGCCGCCGGTGGGCAGATCCGCGGTGAGCAGCGCCTCGATCTCCGAAACCACCCGCGCGGTGTCGAAGACCTCGCCGGCCCGGCCCGTCACGGGGCGACCCGTCCCACCGCTGTCGGCCTGTGCCACATCGTCCGCACTGCCCACCCCCTCAGCCTCCGGCCCTCGATCATCGTCCACGTCGGCGCCCCCGGCCAGGAGGGCCGATCGCCGCCCGCCCGGTCGTCACCCGGGCGGACGGCGGTCACGACCGCGTCAGCAGTCGCAGTCGGGCGGCACGATGTAGAAGAAGACGCTCCCGGTGCTCGCCTGGTACGTGGCGTTACCACGCCAGGAGAACTCGTACTGGAACTGCGGGTAGGTGCTGGCGTCCATGGTCGGCGGGGAGTCGCGGTAGGAGAACGTGCCGTCGGCGGCGGTGGTCACCTTCGGAAGGTCGACCGAGGTGCCGTCCGGGCCGATCCGTCGCACGGTCAGCGTCAGCTTCGCGCCGATCGACTCGGCGTTGCCACTGGTGACCCTGCCCTCGACGATCGCCTGCTGACCGTTGAGCAGGGTGCGGTCGGGTGAGGTGGCGTCGATGGCGGACGGCTGCTTCTGCACGGTGCCGGTGATGGTGCCGGTGGTCCTGCGGTGGGTGGAGTTGCCGTCCCAGGTTACGGTGTAGACCACCTGCCCCGTTCTGCTCACGGTGTCGCCGAAGCTGAAGGCGCAGGAGGCGTCGGTGCTCACATCCGCCAGCCGGGTCGCCCCGCCGCCGTTGACCCGCCGGCTCACGTGGACCACGGTCGGGCCCTGACACGCGCCGACGTCGTAGGTCACCGCGCCGGTGACCTGGAACTCCAACCCGATGTACGCCGGGTCCACCACCTGACCGTCGAGGTGCGAGTCCGGGGAGGACACGGTGACCTCGTGGCTGGCGGACGACGACGCGTACACCTGGTCGGCGTACGAGGTGACGGTGTAGACGTACCGGCCGCCCTGGGTGGGCGTGTCGACAACGGTGAAGGCGCCGCCGCTGTCGGTGGTGACGTTGGGCAGTTGCTGGACGGCACCGTCGAGGCGGTTGTTCCAGATCGTCCGGGTCACCGCCAGCTCCTGTGGCTGCGCGGGGGCCCGGCCGTCGAGGCCCAGCGTGCCGGTCAGCGACAGCTGTCGGCCGTCCCTGCCGTTGCGTGGGCCGTCGAGGGTGAGCGTCGCGGCCCGCCCGGCCACCTGCACGTTTACCGAGGCGCTGCTGCCCTGGTAGTCCTCGGTCGGGAACCAGTAGGCGTCGTAGCGGAGTGGGCCACTGATCGGCGGCACGTCAGTGAGGGTGAAGGTGCCGTCGGCCGCGGTGGTGGCGGTGAGCATGGTCCAGGTCTCGTCCGGCAGGACACGGTTGACCTGCACCTGCTGCATCCCTGGGGCGGCGCCGTCCTCCAGGGTGAGCTGCCCGCTGATGGTGAGCGGGTCGAGCGCGGTCGCGGTGGCGGGCGCGGTCAGGGAGAGGGCCGACGTGGGAAGCGTCGCGTCGGCCACTCGCTGGAGACCGGATCTCTCTGTGCCCGCGAGGCCACTCGCGCCGGCAAGCTCACCCGCCGGAGCGGCGGCGGCCGGCCCGGCCACGCCGACGATGGCGGCGGCGGCGACCAGGGCCACCACGGCGGTCGCGCCGGCGAGTCGACGCGGCAGTGCCCCGCCGATCCGTGCGAATGATGGTCTGTGAAGCATGATCCCCCCTCTGGGGGCGACACCTCGTCGCCCCCGAGCGGGATCATGGCTGGCCCCTCCGACGGGAATCGACCCGACTTCGCCGGTCGGCCTGACATTCTCACATGTCGATAATTGCGACACCGGGCGGACCTCGCGGCGCCGAACGGGTGAAGGTCAGGAGACTGCTGCCCTCACCAGCTCGGTGACCCTCTTCTCCACCGCTGGGCTCCACTTCCGTAGCGCGTACGCCACCGGCCACAGATCGCCGTCGTCGAGGTTGGCCGCGTCCTGGAAGCCCAGGGTCGAGTACCGGTAGTTGAACTTGCCGGAGTCCTGGAAGAAGACGACGATCTTGCCGTCCGCGTTCGCGTAGGCGGGCATCCCGTACCAGGTCTTGGGGGTCAGGTCCGGGGCGGCGGCGGTCACCGTCACGTGCACGCGCTCGGCGAGCGCGCGGTCCTCCGGCTCCATCTGCGCGATCCGGTCGAGGATCGCCTGTAGCCCGTCGGCCTTCTTGGCGCCCTTCCTGCCCTCGGCGCGTAGCTCGGCGGCGCGCTCCTTCATCGCGGCGCGCTCGTCGGCGGTGAAGCCGTCGGAGGCGGTCGTGGAGGTCTTCGCGGACATCTCTAGGCTCCCTCTCGTCGTTCAGGTCAGGCGTGCTGCCGGTGACCTGGGAAAAGGCTAGGCCGGGTGACACCCTTCGGGCTTCTTGATTCCTGATCGGTTCGGCATTGCGGACAGACGTGAGATCGGGACCGTCGGGCAGCAGCCGCAGTGCGGGCGTCCACGCGGTGATCGGAAACAGGGGTGAAAGGGGCTTCATGACCTTCAGCGAGAGCGTGCGTTCGGCCTTTCGGCGGGGCGAGACCGACGCCGTCGTGCGGATGAGTGAGGCCGAGATCGAGCGGGCCCGGGCGGCCGGTGACCCGGCGGGTGAGGTGGAGGCCCGCTACAGCCTGGCCCGGGTCGCCATCCGCGGCGGCGACCTACCAGGCGGCGAGGCGCGGGCCAGGGAGGCTCTGGAGGTGGCGCTGCGCTCCGGCGACCGGAGCCTGGAGGAACGGCCGAGGCACGTGCTGGCCGCCGTGGCGCGCATGTCCGGCGACCTGTTGCGGGCCCGGGACCTGTACCGGGAGAGCATCGCGCTCAACGAGACGCTCGGCCGGCCGAAGATGGTCAACTCCGAGTTCCACAACCTCGCGTTCTGTGAGCTGGGGCTGGGTCATCTCGACACGGCGAGGGCACTGTTCGCCGAGAACCGTGAGCGGGTGTTCGGCAACGACTGGGCGGACTTCGTGCCGTACGTCTGCATCGCTGGCGTCGCGCTCGCGACGGCCGAGGGCGATCACACGCGGGCGGCGCTGATGATCGGTGTCGCGGACGCCGCCTTCGCGGCGCTCGGCCAGGTGCCGGACCCGGACGACGCGGCCGACCTCGCCACGATGCGCACCGCCGCGATCACCGCGCTCGGCCGCGCCGCCTTCGGCCAGGAGTACGCGGCCGGTCAGACCCTCGAACCACGGGCGGCCTTCGCGCACGACCAGCGCTGACCGCGCATCGCGCCGCAGGCGTCGACCATCCTCCGGTACGCGGCCCGGGCGGCGCGAGAGCTGACGATCGCCGCCAGGGTCGACTACGTGGCCTCGCGGGCGGCGGCGATGGTCCGGCCCCGCTCCGACTCGGGAAAGCGGTCCAGCATGACGCGGACCTCGTCGGCGCTGACGTTCGCGCCGAACATCTCGCTGCCCGGTTCGAGTCGTACCCCCTCGGCCAGGCCGCCCGCGACGACCGGGTCGAAACCGAGCGCGTCCACGAGGGTCGCGACCGCCGAGACGGCGGCGGTGTCGTCGCCGGCGACCGCGATGGCCTTGCGGCCGGTCGAGCCCGCCGGCCGCGCCTCGTCCTCAAGATCGTGGTAGCCCATGTGGTTGAAGGCCTTGACGACCCGTGAGTCGGACAGGAAGGCCTGCACGATCTCGCTCGACGAGGTGTGCGGGTCGGTGAGGTCCGCGCGGATGCCGTCGATCTCCCACCAGTAGTTCATGGCATCGACGACGAGCTTGCCGCGCAGCGCGTCGACGGGAACGCTGCGGTACTTCCCCAGCGGGAGTGCGAGGATGACGATGTCGGCGTCGGCTGCCGCGTCACCCGCGGTGGTGGCCACCGCCCCCGGCGCGAGCACCTCGACGGTGAGGGCGATCTTCGCGGGGTCGCCGGAGCCGGCAACCAACACCCGATAGCCGGCGGCGACGGCGAGACGGGCGAGCACCGTGCCCACCTTGCCGGCCCCGAGAATGCCGAGGGTCACCGGACGGCTCCGGTCGTTGTCGAACATGTCGTCCTTCCGGTACGAGGTACGTGCGTGTGCGCTGGTCAGCTCGCCAGGATGTCGCGGACCATGGGGATCACCGTGGATCCGTACAGTTCCACGGCGCGCATCCGGGCGCTCATCGGTTGTGCCCCGGCCGAGTAGATGAGGTCGAACCGGCCGACGCCGAGGCTGCGGATCGCGCGGGCCATCCGGCGGGCCACGGTCTCCGGGGAGCCGATGTAGAGCGAGCCGTTCTCCACCTCGGAGTCGAACTCCTGACGGCGGATCGGTGGCCAGCCCCGCAGCGCGCCGATCCGGTTGCGCATCACGCGGTAGTGCGGCCAGTACACCTCCTTGGCCTCCTCGTCGGTGTCGGCGATGAAGCCGGGCGAGTGCATTCCGACCGGGTGCGCGGTCGTGCCGAGCTGCTCGGCCGCCCTGCGGTACAGGTCCATGTAGGGCGCGAAACGCTCGGGCGCGCCACCGATGATGGCGAGCATGAGCGGAAGGCCGTACTGGGCGGTGCGGACGACCGACTGTGGTGAGCCCCCGACGCCGACCCAGGTGCTCAGGTGACCCGACTCCGTCTTGGGGAAGACGTCGGCGTTCTCCAGGGGCGCACGCAGGGTGCCGCTCCAGGTGACCGGCTTCTCGTCGAGCAACTTCACGAACAGCTCGATCTTCTCCTCGAACAGCGTGTCGTAGTCGCGCAGGTCGTAGCCGAAGAGGGGGAACGACTCCGTGAACGAGCCGCGACCGAGGATCACCTCGGCCCGACCGTGGGACAGCGCGTCGACGGTGGCGAAGCGCTGGAACACCCGCACCGGGTCGTCGGAACTCAGCACCGTCACGCCGGAGGCCAGCCGGATCCGCGACGTACGGGTGGCGATACCAGCCAGCACCGTCTCCGGCGTCGACACGGAGTACTCCGGCCGGTGGTGCTCGCCCAGGGCGATGACGTCGACGCCGAGTTGGTCGGCGAGCACCGCCTCGTCGACGACCTGCCGGATCGCGGCGGCGTGGGAGACGAGCGTGCCGGAGTCGTCCTCCGGTACGTCGCCGAACGTGTCGAGGCCGAACAACAGATCAGACATGGGTGGGCTCCTTCGCCAGCAGCTCCCGGACCCGCGGCGCGACCTCACTGCCCAGCAGTTCGATGGTGCGCGCGCGTGCCTCGCGGGGCAGGTGCATGATGTCGTACTTCAGGTCGAAGCGGCTCAGCCGCAGGTCGCGGGCGACCGTCGCGATCTTTTGCGCCACCGTCTCGGGTGACCCGACGAAGAGCGCCCCGTGGTCGATTTCGGCCTCGTAGCGCGCGCGGTCGGGTTTGTAGAAGCCGCGTTCCTCGGCCAGCGCGGCCACCACCGGCTGCCAGTGTCGCCACCACGTCTCCACCGCCTCCTCGTCGGTGTCTGCGACAAGGCCCAGAGAGTGCTGCCCGATTGGCTGCGGGGTATGCCCGAACTGTTCGAGCGCCTTGGTGTAGAGCTCGACGTGGCCGGCGAACCGTTGGGGTCGCCCGCCGATGATCGCCAGCATCAGCGGAAGTCCGTGCCGGGCGGCGCGGATCACCGAGTTCGGGCTTCCTCCGACGCCGATCCACGTCGGGATGCCGCCCGGCCGCATCCGTGGATGCAGGCGCTGATCGACCAGGGCACTTCGTACCGTCCCGGACCAGGTGACCGGTTCGTCCCGCTGAAGTCGCAGGAAGAGGTCCAGCTTCTCCTCGAACAACCGCTCGTAGTCGGTCAGGTCGTAGCCGAACAGCGGGAACGACTCGGTTGCCGACGCACGTCCGAGAACCATCTGGGCGCGCCCGTTCGACACCGCGTCGAGGGTCGAGAACTCGTGGTACAGGCGTACCGGGTCGTTCGTGCTGAGCACCGTGACCGAGGTGCCGAGGCGAATCCTCTCGGTGGCCGTCGCGGCCGCCGCGAGCAGGACTGGCGTCGCCGAGTCGTTGTGGCCCTCCCGGTAGTGCTCGCCCACGCTGAACACGTCGAGCCCGACCGACTCGGCGAGTCGCGCCTCGTCCACGAGGAGCCGGACGGTCTCGGCGTCGCTCAGGACCCGGCCGCCGTCGGTGGCCACCTCCCCGAACGAGTTGAGCCCCAGCTCGAAGCCTGTCGCTGCCATCGTCTCCTCCTACCGGTTGACGTGTCAATGATGCTAACTTTGCGATTGACACGTCAATTCCCGGGAGAATGACATGACGGACACCACACCTGGCCGGCGGGGAGGACGCCAACTCCCGACCGCCGAGGAGCTGCGCACCTGGCGGGGCTTCATCGAGACGACGGCGGCGCTGAGTTCGCGCCTCGAGTCCCGCCTACAGGGCGACTCGGCGCTGTCGACGGGGGACTACGCCGTGCTGCTCGCTCTCAGCGAGGCGCAGGGCCAGGCGATGCGGTCCTCCGAACTCGCGTCACACATCGGCTGGGAGCGGAGCCGGCTCTCCCACCACCTGGGGCGGATGGAGCGGCGCGGCCTGATCCGCCGCCAGGAGTGCGCCACCGTGCCCCGGGGGGCGGAGGTGCTGCTCACGAAGGTCGGCGCCGACGCGTTCGCAGGGGCCACCGTCCCGCACCTGCGCGCCATTCGTGAGCTCTTCGTGGACGCCCTCACACCGGATCAGATCGTCGCCGCGGGCGAGATCGCCACGGCGCTGCGAGCGCGCCTCGACACCCTGGGCAAGGGGTGATCTCTCACCTGACGAGCTGCCCGAGCACCGTGGCGTCGGTGATCGTGTCGTCGGCAGCCAGCATGATCGCCTTGGACAGGATCATCGACAGCATGGGGTCGTCGTCGAAGGGCAGGTGCAACCGGCCGGTGCGGTCGCGCGCCGCGACAATGCACAGGTAGGCGTCGTCGGGCTCCATCAGGATGTTGCCCGACCCGAGGTGGATCCGGTATGTGCGGATGGTGCCGCGGACGTGCAGGTACCGCTCGGAGAGGCTCACCCGGTCGGCGATGCTCGTGCGGGGCAGCAGCCGGGCCAGCGCGTCTCGGCGTACCTGCGCCGACGGGGTCAACTCCGCGACAGCCGTGCTGCGCCAGTAGGCGTGGAAGCGGTCCTCGCCGCGGTCGGCCCACTGCGGGTCGCTGGCTATCGAGGTGACGCCGACGAACAGGTCCACGTCGCGCATGGCCTCGCTGAACACCAGCGGTGGCACGTCGGCGACCGGCGTCGGCTGCCACGTCGCGCCCTCGCGTCGCGCGAAACGAACCTGGTCGGTGGAGCAGTACTCGACGTCGAAGCGGCGTTCATCCGCGTTTTCCACCAGTTGGTGGTGGAACGACGCCCGCCACTCACCGCCGCCGAAGGGCTTGGTGGCTTCGCTCTCGTAGCCGCCGTCCCAGGTGCCGAGGTAGCCGGCCTGCCAACCCCGGGCGCGCAGGAGAGCGTTCGCCTGCCGGTAACGCAGGATGTGGGCGGCGAACCGGTTGGAGTACGTGTGCGTCCGCTCCTCGGCGGGCGTGAGCAGATAGACCTCCCGGAAAGCCTGCTTGAACGGCTGCGCCAACCCGGTGGCGAGGACGTGCTCACGCCAGGCGAGAACCTCGTCCGTCGTCGCGCGGGCGGGATGCCAGAGTCTGACCCGATCGCCGGGAACGGCCCGGCCCTCCCGGTCGGCGATCGTCCACCCGTCGCTGTCGCGTCGGGGCAGACCCGCCGTCCACCGCTGGCCGTCGGTGCTGGCCTCCCAGACCAACCGCGGCGCGTAGGCCGCGGTGATCGGGTGGCCGAGGAATCGGGACGACCAGTCCGGGTACGACCAGGTGCGCTCCTCGGACAGCAGCCCCTCCACCCGCTGGCGCTCGGCGGCGAGGGTCACACCGACTCGTTTGGCGAGGTCACGCAACTGCCTGAGCTCGTCACCGTACGCCTGCTTGACCGGAGCCGGAACGCCCTTGAGCGGGACAGCGTCACGAGCGAAGGTCAGGCGCGCCTTCTCGCCGGTCACCTCGATCGCTGCCTCGTACGGCCCGACCCGCGTGCACAGTCGCCCGTCGGGACCGAGCCCGTGGTCGTCGACGGCGAGTTCCAGTACCTCGCTGAGTGACCATCCGCGCAGCGCGCCGAGGCGGGCCAGTGCGGTCTGGACCCGGCTCTGCACCGCCTTGTTCCGAACGGTGACCGCCAGTCTCGCCAGCGTGCGTACCGGCGCCTCGCCGCCCCGTCCCGCGAGCAGCGCAATGGCCGCCACTGCCGTCTTCTGGGCATGGGGGAAGCCGGACGCCTGTCGCGGCGCTGTTGCCGCTGCGACGGTGACGCGCGCCAGCAGGTCCGTTGCCCGCTCGTCCGGCTGACGTGACAGTGCCCAGACCAGCCCGCGGAGCAGGCGGTCGGTGTCGTCGTGCAGGGGTCGGCCGTAGTCGGCGAACGCTTCGAGGATCGACAGCACGGCCGTGGAGCCACCCGGTGTGGTGTCGAGGAGTTCGCCGACGCGGCGCTGCCACGTCGCGGGCGCTGCCGGCTTCGCCAGCGAGGCGCAGTGCGCGAGCAGCTCCGGCACGCCCGGGGCGGCGAGGACGGCACCCAGCTCGGCGCGGGCTAACGGCCCGAACCCGTCTCCGTCGTGGAGCAGCCAGGACGGCACGCGTCGACCGGTGGCGCGATCGAGGCTCTCGCCGATCAGCAGGACAGCGCGTCGTCGAGGCTCCACCGCGACGAAATGGTCGCCGACCAGGTCGCTGACGAGGGCGTCGAGGGCCGGAACCAGGTCGGCCAGCTCGGCGGGCGGCAGGGCTGCGGCGATCACCGTTGGCAACTCCAGGTGAGCCCCGTTGTCGTAGCACTCTCCCCGCGCGGCGACCTCCAGGCACCACACCAGATCCGCCCGCGTCCAGGGCAGGGCGCCGTCGGCCAGAGCGCGCACCACGTCGTTGAGCGCGGTGGGAGTCGAACTGGTCGACGCCTCCCGGTGCATGGCCAGTGCGGCGCTGCGGCGCACCTCGACCGGCCACGACTCGACCGCGCTCCACTCGGGAACGCTGGTGATCGAGGAGCCCCAGTAGTACGTGCTGGCGGCGTGCAGAACAGCCCTGATCCGGGCGTCGGCCTCGGTGAGACCGCACTCCACCTGACGCCGGTCCGCATCGGTCAGCTCGGGAAGGAGTGCTGCCCAGTCCTCCACGTCAGCCACCCACCAGCTGCACGAGCCGCACGAACGCCACGTCCGGGTCGGCGAGCAGGTCGATCTCCTCGTCGAGGTCCTCGATCTGGCGGTGCCCGACCAACAGAAGGAAACCGTTACGGGCGAAGGCGGCACAGGCGGCGTCCGCCTGTTGCTCCCAGTCGAGCCGTCTGCCCGAGGCGACCCGGTAGCCGTTCAACGTGGCCTCCGTGTCGGTCGGCTGCACCAACCCTCGGAAGTGCTCGGGCTGCTGGGCGTTGAACCGGGCCACCTCCTCGCGAACCCGCAGTCGGACCAGCTCCCGAGCGGAGATGCGCTCCGGCAGCCCGGTCAACGGCCAGTGGTCGATGGCTTTTCCCGTCGCTGTCTCGTCCCGAACAATCGCCGTGGCCATGCTGCCGTGCTCCTTGCTGTGAGGTGAGCGCGATCATGGCACGAGCCTCCGACGGAACAGCGTTGCCTGCACGTCCGCCGTTTCGGGCGTACTCCCGCCTGCCCCCGGAGGTTAGGCTTCGGCCCATGTCAGGGTCGCGGTGGCGTGACCGGGCGGCGGACGCGGGCCTGGTGCTCGGCGTCGGGCTGGTGGCCCTCGTCGGCCTGGTGGTGCAGTCGCGCGGCATCGACACAGCGGCCGAGTCCGGGGCGATGTTGGTGGTGCTGGCCTCGTCGGGTGCGCTGTACCTCCGCCGCCGCCATCCGGTGCCGGTGGGTGTGGTGGCGTTGGCCGCCGTCGGCGCGTACGGGGCGTTGTTGCACAAGTCCGGCCCGATCATGTTGGTGTTCGTCGTGGCGCTCTACACCGTCGTCGACGAGGGCCATCTCCGGATCGCCATCGGGCTCGGTCTCGCCTCGGTGATCGCCTTCGCCGTCGCCGACAGCGACAACCGTTCCCCGGACACCAGGAACGGGGCGACGCTGCTGCACGCCGGCTGGCTCATCGCGGTCATCGTCGGGGTGACCCGCAACCGCCGCGCCTACCTCGCCGAGGCGCAGGCGCGGGCAGTTGCCGCCGAGCAGAGGATGGAGGAGGAGGCCCGGCGACGGGCCACCGAGGAGCGGTTGCGCATCGCCCGCGAACTGCACGACGTGCTCGGCCACCACCTCTCGCTGATCAACGTGCAGGCCAGTGCCGCGTTGCACCGACCGGACCCCGCCCGGTCCGAACAGGCGCTGACCGCGATCAAGGAGACCAGCAAGGAGACGCTGCGCGAGTTGCGGACGACGCTGGGCGTGCTGCGGCAGGAGGGTGAGGCGCCGGTCGTGCCCGCGCCGGGCCTCAACCGACTCGACGACCTCATCACGACGGCGGGGCGTTCCGAGTTGGAGATCCGCACCGAGTTCACGGAGATCCCGGCGCTGCCGCCGGAGGTCGACCTGGCGGTCTACCGCATCGTCCAGGAGGCGCTCACCAACGTGGCTCGGCACGCGGGCGCCACCGCCGCCGTGGTCCGGGTCCGGCCCGACCGCGACGACGTGCTGGTGGAGGTGGAGGACGACGGCACCGGCGCACCGGGCGCGCCCGGCAGCGGAATCCTCGGCATGCGCGAACGGGCCCGGGCGCTGGGCGGATCGCTGACCACGGGCACACGGCCGGACGGCGGCTTCCGGGTCTGCGCCCGCCTGCCGCTGCGGGCGGACCCGACGCTGGCGGGGGAGCGGGCGTGATCCGGCTGCTGCTCGTCGACGACCAGACCCTGGTCCGCGCCGGTTTTCGCTCCATTCTGGACGGCGAGGACGGCATCGAGGTGGTCGGTGAGGCCGCCGACGGGGTCGAGGCGGTGCGGCTCGCCGTGCGGCTGCGGCCGGACGTCGTCCTCATCGACATCCGGATGCCCGTCCTGGACGGCCTCGCCGCCACGGGGCAGATCGTCGCGAGCACCGACGCCCGCGTCATCATCCTGACCACGTTCGACCTGGACGAGTACGTCTACGGTGCGTTGCGGGCCGGCGCGAGCGGCTTCCTGGTCAAGGACACCGAGCCGGCGGAGCTGATCCACGCGGTGCGGGTGGTCGCCCGCGGTGACGCGCTGATCGCCCCGGCGGTCACCCGTCGGCTGATCGCCGAGTTCGCGGCTCGGGTCCGACATCCGGATCCCGGGCCGCGACTGAGCGTGCTCACCGAGCGCGAGCGTGAGGTGCTGACACTTGTCGCCGCAGGCCTGTCGAATGACGAGATCGCCGCGCGGCTGGTGCTGAGCCCGGCCACAGCCAAGACACACGTCAGCCGGATCATGACCAAGGCCCAGGTACGGGACAGAGCCCAGCTGGTGATCCTCGCCTACGAGTCGGGCCTGACCGTTCCCGGCTGGCTCACCCGATCCTGACCCGGCCTCAGGCGGCCAGCCGGCCGGTGCGGCGGGAGCGGACCAGCGCCAGCCCACCGAGGACCACCGCGGCCAGCCCGACCGCCAGGGCCAGGTAGGCCCCGCCCCGCCCGTTGCCGGTGCCGATGCCGCTGTCGGAGGTGGCCACCACCAGCCCTCCGAGCGCCAGACCGAGCAGACCCGTCGCCAGGGCCAGGACGGCTCCGAGCAGCCCGGAGCCGGTGCCGAGGCGACTGGCAGGACGGGCCAGGGCCAGCCCACCGATGACCGCGCCGACCAACCCCAGCAGGACGGCGACGCTGGCCCCGAGTCGCCCGGAGCTCATGGTCATGGCGGTGGCGGCGGTCGGCTGGACGGAAGCGTGCGCGGCTGCCGGTGCGGCCAGGGTGAGTGCCCCGGTCGGTGCGGCCACGGCGGCGGCGAGCAGACGACGGATCGACATCACGGTCTCCTTCGGTCCCACGACGGTTACCGCCGCAGCGTATGGACCGGAGTGCACGTCAGTCGTCAGGCCGACGATGGCAACGGGCCTACCACCCGGGGTGTACGAGCGGGCGAGCACGTACCGCCGCAGTTGTCCCCGGCCCGGCTCCTACCGCTGCCAGGCGTCGATGGCGCCCACGCCGTCGCGGACGACCCGGTTCACGACGTCGGGGTTGCCGCTGGTGCCCTCCCACCCCTGGTCGTTGAAGACCGTCACCGCGTTGTCGACGCGGGCCACGGCGATCTGGCTGGTCGCCTTGCCGCCGGTGCGCTCTCCGTTCAGGCTCGTCTCTGCCCAGGTCCGGGTCAGCAGTAGCGCCTCGTCACCCACGCCGGGCAGGGCCTCGTTCTTGACGGTGCCGGGGCTCCCGGAGTGGTCGTAGGAGGGGCACGCCTGCACGGCGGTGCGCAGACGCTCCAGGTACGCCGAGGCGCCGTCGCCGTCGAAGGTGAAGATGGTCTGGTGGATCATCCCCTGCGGCGTGTTGGCCTCCGAGTCGCCGGCCTTCTTGTAGGTGACGGTCATCGCGGCGCTCGCGGTGACCTGCCGACCCCCGGTGCCGAACTCGTTGCCGCACAGCTTCGGCAGGGCCTCCTCGACGGGCGTCGTCCGTCGGGGAGACTTCCGCAGCTCGGTCGGCAACTCGACGAAGGCTGACGTCGGGATGGTCGCCGGGGCACTCGCGCTCGACGACGGTTGGCCGCTCGGGCTGGCTTCCGCCGCCACGGTCGTCGGCGTCACGCTCGACGGGGTCGAGCCGGGTGAGTCGTCAGTGGTGGTGCAGGCAGTCGCGAGCGCGATGCCGCCGAGCAGCGGGACCAGCACAAGAACGCTTCGCGTACGGGAGGTCGGCAGTGTCATGTGTCGGCTCATCATCACCCCTTGTCTGTCCCGACGCAGTTCCCTGCGACGAGTCGTCCGAAACGACCTTGGGCGGAGGGCGGGCGGGGCCTCGGGAAACGAGTGTCGCCACGGCGTCCGGGCCGCTAGGCTGCCCGCATGACCAGCGTGATCGCTCACCGCACCGGACCGTCGTGTGACGTCCTGCTCGGTGCGCAGCGACGCCGGCGATCCGTCGCCCGCCCGCGCTGACCTGTTTCCTGCGACCGGCGGATCGAGCCGCCGGTCATCCGCTGGTCGTCCTCGGTCCGCCCGCATCTCCCCGTTCAACGACCCGCGTTACGGCGCGGGTACGAGTGAGATCGGCGTACTCATGGATCTTGAAAAGTTGTTGTCCGACCGGCTGGCGCCGGCGTTCGCGGCGGTGGCCGGCGGCCCGGTCGACCCGCTCGTGCGGCGGTCACCGCGCGCGGACTTCCAGTCCGACGCGCCGCTGGCGCTGGCCCGGCGGCTCGGCCGCCCACCGCGCGACGTCGCCGCCGCGGTGTTGGAGCACGCGGTGCTCGACGACGTCTGCGAGTCGGCGGAGGTCTCCGGGCCGGGTTTCCTCAACCTCACCGTCGCCGATCGGACACTGACCGACCTGGTCGCCGGGCTGGTGGGCGACGCCCGGCTCGGCGTGCCGCCGACGGCGGCGCCGCAGACCGTGGTGGTCGACTATTCCGCTCCGAACGTGGCGAAGGAGATGCACGTCGGGCATCTGCGCTCGACCGTCATCGGCGACGCGGCGGTGCGGCTGCTGGACTGGCTCGGGCACCGGGTGGTGCGGGTCAACCACCTCGGTGACTGGGGGACGCCGTTCGGCATGCTGATCGCGCACCTCGCCGACCTCGGTGAGGCCGAGGCGGCGCACGAGTTGTCGATGGGCGACCTGGACGGTTTCTACCGGGCGGCCCGGGCGAAGTTCGACGCCGACGAGGCGTTCCGGGAGCGGTCGCGGCAACGGGTGGTCGCGTTGCAGGGCGGCGACGAACGGACGCTGCGGTTGTGGCGGCTGCTGGTGGAGCAGTCCGAGCGGTACTTCCTGACCGTGTACGACCTGCTCGACGTGACGTTGACCGAGGACGATTTTCGGGGCGAGAGCGCCTACAACGACCTGCTCCCGGGCATCGTCGACGACCTGGACCGGTTGGGGCTGCTGGTTTCCAGCGGCGGGGCCGACTGTGTCTTCCCGCCCGGGTTCGGCGGCCGGGATGGCGAGCCGTTGCCGCTGATCGTGCGCAAGAGCGACGGTGGGTACGGGTACCCGGCCACCGACCTGGCCGCGCTGCGCCAACGCACCGGGGAGCTGGGCGCGACCCGGTTGCTGTACGTGGTCGGGCTCCCGCAGCGGCAGCACTTCGCGATGGTGTTCGCGGTTGCCCGGGCGGCCGGTTGGCTGTGCCCGCCGGCCGAGGCCGAGCATCTGGGCTTCGGGTCGATCCTCGGCACCGACGGGCGGATGCTGCGCAGCCGGGCCGGTGAGTCGGTGAAGCTGGTCGGGCTGCTGGAGGAGGCGGTCGCCCGTGCCACCGACCTGGCCCGGGCCAGGAACCCGGAGCTGGACGCCGAGGCTGCCGCCGAGATCGGGCGGGCCGTCGGTGTGGGCGCCGTCAAGTACGCCGACCTGTCCACCGACCGGAGGAAGGACTACGTGCTGGACTGGGAGCGGATGCTCTCCCTGGACGGCAACACCGCGCCCTACCTCCAGTACGCGTACGCCCGGATCCGGTCGGTGTTTCGGCGGGCCGGCACGGACGCGCGGCGGGACGCCCCCATCGTGCTCGCGCAGCCGGCGGAGCGGGCGCTGACGGTCGAGTTGCTCGGCTTCGGCGCGGTGGTCGCCGAAATGGAGCGCAGTCTCGACTTCCATCAACTCGCCGGTTACCTGCATCGGCTCGCGACGACGTTCAACGCGTTCTACGAGCGCTGCCCGGTGTTGCGCGCGCCGGACGAGCTGCGGGAGAGTCGGCTGCTGCTGGCCGAGCTGACCGCCCGGACCCTGCGGCAGGGGCTGCACCTGCTCGGCATCCGCACCCTGGAGCGGATGTGACGGGGCAGCCGCTGCGTCAGCGTGCCTTCTTGGTGGCCCGCTTTCTGGGCGGCGTCAACAGATCGGCGATCTGCGCGATCGCGGCAGGCACCAGGCGGTAGTACGCCCAGACGCCGCGCTTGTCCCGCTCGAGTAGGCCGGCCTCGGTGAGGATCCGCAGGTGATGACTCACGGTCGGCTGGGAGAGGTTGAGCGCCGCGGTGAGGTCGCTGACGGACGCCTCACCCTCCGGCGCGGACTGGATCAGGCTGAGCAGCCGAAGTCGCGCCGGATCGGCGAAGGCCTTCAGCACCCCCGCAAGCCGTTCGGCATCGGCCCGCTTGATCGGGTCGCCGGTGAGCGGCGAGATCGCAGGCATGGCAGTTTTCGCAGTTCCCACGCTTGCCATAGTGACACCAACACCATCGATAAGCCGGTAGAACCGGCACCAGTACTCCGATGGCGTCCGTATGGCCCTGCGGTACGTCCGAACGTGAGTCGAACCTCGACGTCCGTGGTGACGTACGGGCCGTGTGGGGCTCCGCCGCGCCCCACACGGCCCTACGCCGGCATACGTGCCGTCGGATCAGCCGGGCCCGCCGGTCAGCGGCGGGGCCTCGGTGTGATGCGCGGCAGGACGTACGGCGGTCCAGCGAGGATCAGGTCGGACTTCAGTTCCTGGTACGCCCGCTTGGGTTGGTAGTTCTCGTCGTAGATGGTGGCCAGGCCCTCCGGCGGGTCGTCGAACCAGTCCGGCACCCAGGAGTACTTGTCGCTGAAACCCCAGACCGTGTACGACAGGCAGCTCCGCACCGCGAGACATGCCTTCATCAGCACGCTGAAGTTGGCGGCTGACGCCTGGAGCCGAGGGTTGATCTCCTCCGAGTTGCCGGCCTGGACGCCTGCCGTCATCTGGCTGCGGACGTCGACCTCGGTGAAGGCGGTGGCGACGCCGAGCCCGCCGAACTTCTTCAGCGCGGCGGTCACCTGGAGGGTGTCGAAGTTGCCGTACTGGGTGCCCAGGTGGCCCTGGGAGCCGACGCCGTCGATCGGGACACCCTGTGCGCGCAGTCCCTTGGTCATGTCGTAGACGAACTGGGTCTTGTCGTCCGCCGGGTTGCCGGAGCCGAACGCCTCGATGTTGTAGTCGTTGTAGAACAGCAGGGCCTTCGGGTCGGCGGCCCGTGCCCAGCGGAACGAGTCGGCGATGTAGCCGGGCCCGAGGTTCTGCGCCCAGAAGCCCTTGTAGTGCAGGGTCGACGGGGTGTCCCACGGGTCGCTGACGGCCTCGTTGACCACGTCCCACTGCCAGATCTTGCCCTTGTAACGGTTGACGACGGTGGTGATGTGCTTGCGCAGAATCTCGCGCAGCTCCTGCTTGCTGATGAAGCCGTCGGCGACACCGGCGGTCAGCCAGGCGGGCAGTTGGTTGTGCCAGACCAGCACGTGGCCGCGCACGCTCTGCCGGTTGCGCTTGGCGAACTCGACCAGCTGGTCGGCCGCCGCCCAGTTGTAGGTGCCGCGGGTGGGCTCCAGGACCTCCCACTTCATCACGTTCTCGGCGGTGACCGAGGTGAACTCGGAGGAGGCCAGCGCGCGGTACTGCGGGTCACCGGCGTCGTTGAGGGCATCCATGTTGACCGCGGTGCCGACGTGGAGGCCGTGGCGCAGGCCGAGGGCGCCGAGGCTCTGCGCCGTGGGGTCGTACGGCCGGCTCGCGGTGGCCGGCACCGTGTTCAACGCCGCGACGGTCGCGACGGCGACCATGCTGACGGTCGTCCACTGTCTCAGCTTCATGTGCCTTCCTTTCCAGACCAGTGATCGACAAGTATCGATCAAGAAGGTGCGGGTCCGGTGTGGGCGGGTGGGGAGCGGGGTTCGGATTCGAGCGCCCTGGTCGGGGCGAGGGGCCGGTAGTTCCGGCCGGTGACCGGAAACCTGCTCGAAACGTTAAGGCCGTCTATGTCCGGGCGTCAACGTTGAAAACTTCCGGAAATTCGTCATATGAGCTGCGGGGGGCCGCCTGGCGCATCGGCGAAACTTTCGGAGGCCGGTGGACGTGCTGCTGCCACGCGACGAGGCACCGCCGACCGGGTGGCCGACGATGCCTGGTGGCGTTACGGGAGTTGAGGGGAGCCGTCAGCGCAGACCGGCGAAGAGGTCGTCCTCGGGGATCGGCGCGCCCGTCCGGTCCCGGACCCGTACGAAGGTCTCCACACCCATCAGCTCGGTGAACCGCTCGCGGCCCAGTTGCAGGAAGAAGATGTTCTCGGTCTGACTGGCATGGGTGGCCAGCGCGTCGAACTTCTGCCCGCCGTAGCTGCTCGTGTCGACCCAGGTGCTGATCTCGTCGTCGGGCAGGCCGAGCTGCGGCATCGGCTCCGCCGCCGGGTCCGGCTCGGACCACTCGACGCCGAGCTCCTGCATGATCTGGCCGAACTGCTCGAACGCCGTACGCGGCACGGTGGTCCAGTAGACCTTCGCCGGGCTGTCGGTCATCTCGACGGCGGCCATGGTGATCCGGTGCGCCTGGATGTGGTCCGGGTGGCCGTAGAAACCGTTCTCGTCGTACGTGACGATGACGTCGGGTTGGTGCTGCCGGATCAGCTCCGCGAGCCGGCCCGCAGCCTCCGCCACCGGCGTCGTCCAGAACGCCCCGGGCTGGTCGTTGGTCGCCCAGCCCATCATCCCCGAGTCGGCGTAACCGAGGGTCTCCAGGTGGCTCACCTTCAGCACCGCGCAGCTGGCCTCCAGCTCGGCCCGGCGCATCGCCACGACAGCGGCCGGATCGTGCCCCGGGTCGCCCGGCTTGACCCCGCCGGGGCCATCGCCGCACCGCCCGTCGGTGCAGGTCACGAGCACGGTCGTGATGCCCTCCGCGGCGTAGCGGGCCAGCACGCCACCGGTGCTCGTCGCCTCGTCGTCGGGGTGGGCGTGCACCGCCATCAGGGTCAGAGGTCGCTCAGCCATGCCATCACCCTACGGTCATCCCCGACGGCCCCACGACCTGCACCGTCGTCAGGCCCGCGCCCACGTTCGCGGCAGGCCTCCGGCTGACCTCGTGGGCGCATCCTACCCACTTCCGCATTCGTGCAGCGGTCCTTGCCGCAAAGCGCCGTCAGGTCCGTGACCAGCCCCTACATTCAGCAGGGCCAGCAGGTCGAAGCAGTTCGGGACGCGGGGGAGAGGTCGATCGCGGTGGCCGGTGCGGGGTCGTTCGGTGCGGTGAAGCAGGTCGACGCCGGGGTCCTGAACGTGGGCTACGTGGACGCCGGGCCGCCCGACGGGCCCGCCGTGATCCTCCTGCACGGCTGGCCGTACGACATCCACAGCTTCGTCGACGTCGTGCCGCTGCTCACCAACGCCGGTCACCGGGTCGTCGTGCCGTACCTGCGGGGCTACGGCACCACCCGCTTCCTCTCCGACGACACCATGCGCAACGGCGAACCGGCGGCCATGGGGCTCGATCTCATCGCCCTCATGGACGCCCTGCACATCGACACCGCGAAGCTGGCCGGGTTCGACTGGGGTGCGCGTACGGCGGACGTCGTGGCCGCGCTGTGGCCCGAGCGCTGCCGGGGCCTGGTCTCGGTGAGCGGCTACCTGATCGACGGTCAGGCGTCGGGCACGGTGCCGTTGCCGCCGAAGGCGGAGCTGGCGTGGTGGTACCAGTACTACTTCGCCACCGAGCGCGGCCGGGAAGGCTACGACAGGAACCGGCGTGACTTCGCCAGGCTGATCTGGCACACCGCGTCCCCCCAGTGGATGTTCGACGACGCGACGTTCGACCGCAGCGCGGCGGCGTTCGACAACCCCGACCACGTCGACATCGTGATCCACAACTACCGGTGGCGACTGGCCCTCGCCGCCGGCGAGTCGCAGTACGACGAGGTGGAGAAGCGCCTGGCCGCGAAACCGAAGATCACCGTGCCCAGCATCTCGCTGGAGGGTGATGCCAACGGCGCACCGCACCTGGAGCCCAGCGTCTACGCCAAGCAGTTCTCCGGGCAGTACGAGCACCGGACCGTCGGCGGCGGTGTCGGGCACAACCTGCCGCAGGAGGCGCCGCAGGCATTCGCGGATGCGGTGCTGGAGGTCTGACCGGCCCCCTAGCCTCGCCGGCCGGGTCGCTGCGGCTCCGGACGTTCCACCCGGACGGGGTCACCGCGTACCAGGTCGTCGTGGATCCGCCACCGGGCGGTGGTGACGGCACGCCGCGCCGTCTCGTCGCCGTGCTCGATGCGTTGCCGCAGCAGTTGCAGGGCGATCCGCCGGTTGAGGCTGAACTGCCGCTCCTCGTCCACCACCACGACGATGCCCGACGGACGGTGTGTCGCCCGCACCGCCGTGCTGGCCTTGTTGCGGTGCTGACCTCCGGGCCCGCCGGTGCGACAGGCGACGATGTCGACATCCGCCTCCGAGAACGTCGTCGGCACGGCGTCGAGGTG
This sequence comes from Micromonospora cabrerizensis, assembly GCF_022230955.1. Taxonomy (GTDB): domain Bacteria; phylum Actinomycetota; class Actinomycetes; order Mycobacteriales; family Micromonosporaceae; genus Micromonospora; species Micromonospora cabrerizensis. The sequence goes on along the minus strand of NZ_JAKKFI010000111.1, from coordinate 14,874 downwards.
AGGCGGCTGGGCGGTGACGTACCAGTTCTTCCGACCGACGCTGGTCCGGTAGGGGCTGGGAGCCTGCCAGCAGAGGGTCCCGGTCCACGACCTGGCGAAGGCGTCGGCGTCGGCACCGGAGATCTCGATGAGCACCGACCGGTAGGTGCCGGCCCGGTCACCGGGCACGGCCTGGACCTGCCGGATGGTCAGACCTCGCCGGCTGCCGTCGGCGTTCAGGCGGTGCAGGAGCTGGGCCAGCGCCCACGCGCACTCGCGCGGACCACGCCCGGCGGACAGCAGCAGGAGCGCGCTCACGACCCGCCTCGCCTGCCGCGGTGGCCCCGCCGGTCGGAACGCGCCGTGGACCCGAGGTCGGGCGTCTTGTAGGTGACCAGGGGAATCGTGCTGACCACCGGCGTGGCCAGCTGGTGCTCGACGAGGTCGGCGATCACCTGCTCGATGCGCTTGTAGGCGGTGGGCGCCTCCTCGAAGAGCAGCTGACGGTCGCCGCACACCACCAGCGACCCCATGGGAGTGCGGCGCAGCTCCTCGACCGTGTGTTTGGCGCGGCCCCGACGCAGCGCGTCGGCACGTGACATCTTGCGGCCAGCGCCATGCGCCACCGAGTGGTTGGCGTCCGGCCCGGCGTGGGCGGCCACCAGGTAGGACGCCGTCCCCCGCGTTCCGGCGACGAGGACGTCCCGGCCGTCACCCGGCGCCGCGCCCTTGCGGTGCAGGTACACCCCGTCGCGGATCTCGACCAGGTTGTGGCACTCGTCGACGATCGGTTCGGTGGGCTCGGCCCCCAACGCGTACGCGACCCGGGCCGCCAGCACCCGGCGGTTGAGCGAACCCCAGCGCACCGCGTCGTCGTGCCGCGCCAGGTAGGCGGCGGGATCGGGGGCGGCACCGGCGCCGTGGGCCTCGGTGTGCGTCCGCAGGATCCGCTCGCCGAGACCGCGCGAACCACTGTGTACGACCAGCACGAGATCACCGGCGTCGAGCCCCAGCCGACTCGCGTGACCCTCATCGAGGATGGTGCCGACGCGGGCCAGTTCGACGAAGTGGTTGCCTCGGCCGACCGTGCCGAGGCCGTCGAGGTGACCGGCCGGAACGTCGCTCTGAACGACGGCCCAGGCCGGGTCGTCGGCGTCCCGCTCCGCGTCCAGGGCACGGTCGAGGTCGGGGAACCGGGAGGCCAACCGCTCCGGTACGGCTCGCTTGAGCTTGATGGGGAACACGGCGATGCCACAGCCGATGTCGGAGCCGACCAGGAACGGGTACAGCACGCTCGACGCCATGGCCGCACCGATGGGAGCGCCCTTGCCGGGATGCAGATCCGGCATCGCGGCAACGTGGATCATGCCGTCGAGGGCGGCCACCTGCTGGCACTGTGCGAGCGCGTCGGACTCGATCCAGCTCGCGGCCGACGCGAACACCGTGACGGAGGCAGGGACGGACGAGGGCGTGCGACTGCGAGGGGGGTGGTGCTCAGACAAGGGGTACTCACTTCTCGCTGAGAAGGCGGAAACGGACGACGTCACGCCCGCCGGGAGGCGTCACCGGGGGGCGGAGCGGGCAGGAAGTCCGTCAGTACGTCATGGACGCCACTCTCGCGGAGCGCGCCGACTACGACAAACGATTTTCCCTCACGTCGTACGCTGCCGCGATGAGCGCACCGCGTCGCATCCTGGTCTACGGCGTGTACGGCTCCGGCAAGTCCACCCTCGCGGCGCGGATGGCCGACCACCTCGGGCTGCCCTGGTATCCGGTGGACGACCTGCTCTGGCAGCCCGGCTGGGTCGAGGTGCCCGTCGCGCAGCAACGCAGCCGGATCGAGGAGATCTGCCGACGGGACCGTTGGATCATCGACGGGGCGTACCACGGCTGGCGGGACGTTCCGATGGCCCGTGCCGACCTGGTCGTCGGCCTGGACTATCCACGGTGGCTCTCGTTCGGGCGACTGTTACGGCGCACCGTACGCCGCGTAGTGACGGGTGAGGAGATCTGCAACGGCAACCGTGAGTCGGTGAGCAGCGTCCTGTCCCCGGACTCGATCCTGGTGTGGCACGTCACCGCGTTCGGGCGCGCGCGACGGCGGATGCGAGCCTGGCAGAGCGACCCGTCCGCGCCGCCGGTGGTGTTGCTGCGCTCCCCGGCGGAGTTGGACGACTGGCTGGCCGGCCTGCCGCGACGGGCTGTCGGTCAGGACTTCGCCTGACATACTCGCGGGCACTGGGCACCCGGAAGGACCGCACATGAAGTCTGCGGAAGCACCCGTACGCGAGTCGATCAACGCCTTTCTGCACGACTACGCGCGAGCCGTCGAAGCCGGTGACAGTGACACCATCGCCGCGAGCTACGCCGAGTCGTACATCGAGGGTGACCCGAGCACGTCCACCGCCGTCACCAACGACGCCGACTATCGCGCCGCGCTCGACGTGCGCCACACCGCGATGACCGAGCAGTTCGGGCTGACCGGCGCGTGCGTGGTGGTCGACGACGTGCTCGACCTCGCACCCGGCTACGTCCTCGTCCGCACTCGGTGGACGTTGGACTTCGCGCCGCCCGACGGTGCGGCCGGCAGCGCACACTTCGCGCAGACCTACGTCGTGCGCCTCGGCGACGACCGACCGCGGATCCTGCTCTACCTCTCGCACGAACGCGAGGACGAAGCCATGCGGAAACTCGGACTCACCACCTGACGCTGTTCGCGCCACGACCGTCGTCGGCCCACCCCTGATCGGGGTGGGCCGACGACGAACGTGCTGACACTGCCTGGAGTGGTCCGGCCGGCAGATCACCGGCCGGACCACCGGTCAGGACTCCTGGCGTCGACGCCGTGCGAGGAAGAACGCGAACGCGCCCAGCACGACCATCACACCTCCGACGCCGGTCATGGCCGGGACCGCACCGCTGCCGGTCACCGGCAGGATGGGGTACTTGCCACCCGGGCCACCAGGTCTGCCGTGCCCGCCGGGTGCGCCAGGGCTCCCAGGTGCACCAGGGCTGCCGGGCGCTCCGGGGCTACCAGGTGCTCCGGGGCTACCGGGTGCTCCGGGGCTACCAGGTGCTCCAGGTGCGCCGGGGCTGCCGGGTGCTCCAGGGCTGCCAGGTGCTCCGGGTGCGCCGGGGCTGCCTGGTGCGCCGGGGCTGCCGGGCGCGCCAGGAGAGCCAGGTGCGCCGGGGCTGCCGGGTGCGCCGGGGCTGCCCGGTGCTCCGGGGCTGCCGGGCGGCCCGGACGGGCCGGCGGGGCCGGTGGGGCCGGGCGGACCGGTCGGTCCCGCGCACACCGGTGCGCTGATGACGTTGGTGTCGAGGGTGACCGCCTCGGTTCGCGCCAGCGCACGGCCCTGGAGGGTCGCGCCCGTGGCCATCGTGATCGCCGCCTGAGCCATGATGGTGCCGACGAAGGTGGTCCCCGTGCCGATCGTCGCCGAACTGCCGATCTTCCAGAACACGTTGCAGGCCGACGCGCCGTTGGTCAGCACGACTCTGCTGTTCGACGCCGTCGTCAACGAGGAGTCGATCTGGAAGATGAACACGGCCGACGGGTCGCCCTGGCCGTTGAGGGTCAACGTTCCGGTGAGCTGGGCCGCCCCGATCCGATAGACCCCCTCGTTGAGGGTGTTCCCACCAAGCTCGGCGGGAAGGTTGGTGAACGGGGTCCGACCGGCGGCGTCGTTGAAGGCGATGGTCAGGTCGCTCTGGGCTTGCAGGGCGACCGCGTCGCCGAGGTGGACCTCACCGCCGATGGTTGCCGTTCCGAAGCCGGCCGCGGTGTTTCCCGGGAACCGTCCGAGGCTCTGCGCCAGGAAGCTGGGGCCGGTGTTGGTGGGCTCGGCCCCGGCCAGGACGGAGAAGTCCGCCGCCGTCCCGAGGTTCACCGGCGCTTCCTGCGCGCTGGCGGCGGTCGAGCTGAAGAGCAGTAGGCTGGCCGCCACTGTCGCGGCGGCTCCGGCCGCGAGCGCCGGCAGCACCACCCGCCGGCGTAGGCCGAGTCTGAGTTTCACTGTCACAGAACATCCTCCGTGGGTACTACTCGCAGGAGACGTCTGGTGAGTGCGTCCTGCGCGCGATACGGCCGATATGACGCCGAACAAGCGGCGCTGACCACCACATCACGCAGACCGGGTGAATGCCTTCAAAACGGAATAATCGGCACTCAACGTCTGTGCAAAGAGGATCGGACCTCACGTTCACGTTGAGGCCTCGCGTGGTGGGCTGGGCCGCTGCGACGACGGCCCGCGCGGCGTCGCCTGATCTCAGGGCAGCCGGCCGGCCACCTCCCCGGTCACCGGCGCGGGGTGCCTGGCCAGGTCGCGCGTCCGTGGACGCAGGGCGAGGAGGGACTGTTGCTGGTGGCCGGGAAACGGAACCGGCGCACCTCCTCGATCACGAACCCCGCGGCCGTGATCGCGGCGACGGTGTCGCGGTTGGTGTGGCAGCCGGCGAACAGCTTCGGCCACAGTGTCGCGTCGACCAGCCGCTGGGTCCGGTGCAGCCCGCTGGGCTCGTCGGCGGCTACGTGCTCGAAGAACCGCAACTCGCCGCCGGGGCGTAGCGTCCGGCTGATCTCGGCCAGCGCGTTCGCCTGATCGGGCACGGTGCACAGCACCAGCGCGACCACGGCGGCGTCGAACTCGCCGTCGCGGGCGGGCAGGCTCTCGGCCAGGCCGTCGACGACCGTGATCGGCACCGGCGCGCCCGGTGCCGCGCGCTCGGCAGCGGCCCGTAGCCGGCGTTCCGGCTCGACCGCGACGACCTCGCTCACCGCCCGCGGGTAGTGGGAGAACATCCGCCCGTTGCCCGCGCCGATCTCGATCACCCGGCCGGACAGACCGGTGACCAGGTCCCGTCGGAACTGCGCCGTGCCGGCACGGTCCATGGCGACGCTGAGCCGCTCGTAGACCCGGGCGAACACCGGATGGGACACCGCAGCCACGTCGACCTCCAGGGAACGGGGTGAACTGTTCTCCCGCGATTGTCCTGCATCGGCGCACGCTTTCCGTCTTACTGGTTGGCAGCACGATTCCGCCCAGTGCAGACAGGACGTGGTACGCCCATGAAGATCGTCGTCATCGGAGGCAGCGGCCTCATCGGTTCCAAACTCGTGGACAGCCTCGCCGGACAGGGCCACGAGGCGGTGCCGGCGTCGCCGAAGACCGGAGTGAACACACTGACCGGCGAGGGAGTGGCCGAGGCGCTCACCGGCGCCGAGGTCGTGGTGGACGTGTCGAACTCGCCGTCGTTCGAGGCCGGCGCCGTGCTGGAGTTCTTCGAAACGTCCACCCGGACGCTCCTGGCCGCCGCCTCCGACGCCGGGGTGGGCCACTACGTGGCGCTCTCCATCGTCGGTTGTGACCGGATCCCGGAGAGCGGGTACATGCGGGCGAAGGTCGCCCAGGAGAGGCTCATCGTCGCGTCCGGAATCCCGTACTCGATCGTGCACGCCACCCAGTTCTTCGAGTTCCTCCAGGGCATCATCGACGCCGGCACGGACGGTGACACCGTGCACCTCGCGCCGGTGCTCATCCAGCCGATGGCCGCCGACGACGTCGCCGCCGCGGTGGCCGAGACCGTGCTCAGCGCGCCGACGAACGCCGTGGTCGAGGTCGCCGGCCCGGAGCAGTTCCGTCTCGACGAACTGGCCCGGTCCATCCTCGCGGCCCAGCAGGATCCTCGTTCGGTGGTCGCCGACCCCGACGCCCCCTACTTCGGCGCCAAGCTGGGCGAGCGCTCCCTCGTCCCCGCCGACGGCGCCCACCTCGCCGGTACGCGTCTGGACGACTGGCGTGCCCGCGGTGCCGGCGGCCGCTGACGCTACGTCGGTGCGTCGGGCGGGTCGGCTCGCCCACCGAGACGCTGCACCAGCTCCCGGATCACCTCGGTGAACTGCTGATCGGACTCGCGCGGCCAGTGTCCCTGAATGGGTGGGGGGACGCTGTCGCTGGGCGGCGTCACCACGTCGCACGGATCGCGATACCGGCGGTCCACGGTGGCGGTCGGGCCACTGGTGCCCGCCGGAGTGTGCGGGCGGTGGGCGGCGAAGATCCAGCCGCCGATGGGGTCGGCGTCACTCCACAGGTTCACCCACCGCCAACCGACCCGGTGGCCGATCTCGTGCAGCGCCGCGTCGTCGACGTACGAGGGGAAGAGCCTCGCGTAGAGGCGGCGCAGCGGTGAGCCGTGGGTGAGCAGAGCGACCCGACTGCCGACGTGCGGCGGCAACTGGAGCACCGTCGCGGCGAGCAGGACCGAGCCGTGGCTGTGCCCGGTGAGCACCACCGCGTCGCCGCGCTCGACCAGGTAGGTGATGCGGCGGGCCAGCTCCGGCACGGCCCGCTCGGAGTAGCAGGGCGGCGCGAACGGGTGGGCGGCCCGGGGCCAGAACGTGCCCAGGTCCCAGAGCACACCGATGTGGCGGCGGTACGGCTCGGTCCGGTACGCGAAGATGCCGCCGATGAGCAGGCCGAGGATGATCGCCGCGATCACCCAGCTGCCGAACGCGATGCCGAAGGTGATCAAGCCCGCGGGCAGGCCGATGTTCCGCTCGATGACATCGCCCGGAAACTCCCCCAGCAGGCCGATGGTGGCGGTGGCCGTGGCGAGTCCGGTGAGACAGCCGTAGAGCACGGCCAGCGGCACCAGTTTCTCGGTGAAGCGGGCCCGGGCGATCGCGTCCCGGACCTGCCGCAGTCGGGGCCTGGCCTCGGCCGGGGCGTCCGGGTAGTCGTGGGCGACGATCGCCGCCGCGGCGCGGCGACGACTGCGGCGGGAGAGCACGATGACGAGGCCGGCGACGATCAGGGTGGCCAGCAGCGCGCGGATGAAGCCGTGGATCGCCCAGGTGTACGCCCGCGGCGGACCGGTGGCGATGCCCTCCCCGGTCGGCACGTCGCGATCGAGGAAGTCCGCCACCCGGTAGACCAACTCGGCGGAGTACGCCACCGCCAGGCTGATCCCGGTGGCCGCGACCACGAGGGCACCCAGCCCGTACAGCGGCGTGGCGCCGCGGTTCCGGCGGCAGAGCAGCACCACGCCCAGCGCGGCCAGCAGCGCCGTCTGTGCGACGAACAACCCGGTCAGGCTCGTCTCGTAGCCGGGCAGCCCGTGCCCCTCGTGCCACTGCCGCGCGTCGGTCGGCAGGTGAACCAGGACGACGACGGTCAGGACGATGGCGGCGGTCCGAAGCGTACGGGTGACCCGGTCGAGCCGTTGGTCGTCGGCGCCCCGGTCGATCAACGGTGGCGTGCAGAGCAGCCCCACGCAGCAGACCAGGACCATCCCGGTGACGACCGTCAGCGAGATCGTGATCGCCGTGGCGCCGCTCGCGGCTCGGGCCAGGAGCAGGGTGAGGTCCAGCGTCGCGAAGGCCGCCGCGACGTGGATGGCGCGCAACCGGCCGACCAGCGGCTCGGCGTCCCACTGACCGAGGGCGCCGAGTCGGGACGCGGAGATGTCCTCATCGGGTGCGCGAAACGCCTCGAACGACCGGCCCGGGCGGTTGCTGATCCGCCAGATCAGGCCGATCGCTGCGGCGGGAACCAGCGCGAGCACCGCCAGTCGCAGGCCGAGCGGGCGTCCGCTCAACCAGGACAACCAGCTGCGCCCGGCCAGGCAGCGCGGGGAGGACAGGCACTTCCAGCCGATCAGATCCAGGGCGACGCCGGCAATGGCGAGGACGTACAGCACGGTGAGCGTGAGCGCCAGGAGCCGGCACAGCGACTTGACGACCGCCTCGGAACCAGGGTTCGCCGGGCGCATCCAGATCGCGACGTTGACCAGCATGAAGGGCAGCAGGAAGACCACCGCCAGGGTCCGGGCCACGGTTCCGGAGGGCAGGTCACCCCAGCGGTACGCCTCCAGCGTCACCCCGTGTGCGCCGCTGCTGTCCGAGCCCTGCGGTCGGGGCCGGTAGAAGCCGCCACTGCGGTCACCGGCCACCTGCGCTGTCTGCTGGAGGTCGAGCACCTGCGCGGCGCTCGCGCCCGAGACGCCGTGCACTCGCAGCTCCACGACATCGCGGGGGATGTCCGACCCGCTCAACCGCGCTGATCCATGCGACGACCCTCCGAGCCGCTCGGCAGCCCCCTGTCACGCGACCCGGGGCGAGCCCCGGCGTCAGGTGCCCGGGCTGCCACCCCCGGTGGCGGCAGCCCGGTCTACCCGATCCGAACGGCCTCAACCGCACCAGCTGCTCAGCGCGGGTCGGTGACCGCCGACGAGGACTCAGTGCGCCCGGTCGGGTGTCAGGTCGGTCCTCGCCTGCCCGGTCTCCGGGTCGAAGGGGAACGACACGTGCTGGTGGATCAACTCCCAGCCCCGACCGGCCCACTGGAAGACGCGGGTGCCCCGTGACCAGCTCACGATCGTGCTGCCGTCCGGCTGCTGCGCGGTCATCCGGTTGAGGCCCCACGACACGGCCACATCGTCGCGGGCGATGACCGCCAGACCCGGAACGGTCCAGGTGACGGTGCCGCTGCCGACGTCGAGGCCGTCGGCGCAGACCTCGCGAACCTCGTCGCGGCCGACGTGCTCCAGCGGCAGCTCGTGCTCGTACGAGACGACCGCCGAGGCGACGGGCTCCATGATCCCGTCGAGGTCCTTCGCCTCGGTGGCCTCGTACCAGCGCTCGTGCAGTGACCGCACCTCCCGCTCGGAGGTCTCCCGGTCGTCGGCGCGGTTGTCGGCGAACGAGTGGTGCTCGTGCGCCACGACCCACGAGCCGTCCTCCTTGCGCAACCCGAGGGTCAGGCGCAGCAGACGATCGGGCCGGTTGGCGAGGTCGTCCGGGGTGCCGCAGCGCAGCAGCGCGTTGGCGAAGGCGACGGTGTCGCCGGCGGTGATGTCGAGGCTGGTCAGCTCGAAGGTGGCCCCCGACGCCTGCCACCGGAAGAAGTCGGGCCACGTCCGCTCGTACGCCTCGATGCCCCGGACCCCCTGGTGCGGCGGGGGTACGTCGTACATGACGATGTCCGCGGCGTGGCGGGTGAGGACGCCGGGCAGGTCACCGGAGTGGACCGCCTGCGCCCACCGCTCGATCAGCTCGCGGATCTGGGTCTCGTCGTCGGCCATGGTTGCTCCCTTGCGCGTCGGGTTGCTCTCACCCCCTACAACCCGCGCGGAGCGGCGAACTCATCGCCGCGTGCCGACCGGATCTCCTCGTCCTGGTCGGGAGCCTGGTCCAGCTCGGTCCGCAGACCGCACATGGGCAGGGTCTCCGGGGTCAGGAACGACACCACCTCGGCGATCCGGTCGCCGCGCAGCGCGACGACGTCCAGCGCCGCCGCCGTGAAGACCGATGCCTCCGGGTCCCAGAGGTACGTCCCGAAGGCCAGTTGCCCGTTCGCGTACGTCGGCACGAACCGCCACCGCAGCGCCAGGGGGCCGTCCAGCAGGAACTGGCGGATGGCGTGGCGGCCCTCGTACCACTGGGGCAGTGGCGGCATCGAGTACCGGGCGTCGTCGGTGAGCATCGCCAGGATGGCCTCGACGTCGCCCCGCTCCCAGGCGACCACGTAGCGCCGTGCCAGCTCGCGCACGGTGTCGTCGCCGAGACTGCTCAGCTCCGCCTGCTGGCTGGCGGTCGGGCGCAGCGCGTCCACGACCCGTCGGGCCCGCTGAAGGGCGCTGTTGACCGCGGTGGTGGAGGTGCCGAGCAGGTCGGCCACCTCGGCGGCGGGGTAGCCGAGCACCTCCCGCAGCAGCAGCACGGCCCGCTGTCGGCCGGGCAGGTGTTGCAGCGACGCGACGAAGGCGAGTTCCAGGTGCTCGCTGTCGACCAGCCGCTGCGCCGGGTCCCGCTCGTCGCGGGGCGTCGACCGCCGGTCCGGGTACGGCCCGAGCCACGCCGTCTCGGCCACGGCCGCGGCCCCCGGGCTCATGTCGGTCGGCAGTTCCCGGCGGCGACCCCGACCCTCGATCATGCTCAGGCACCGGTTGGTGGCGATCCGGTAGAGCCATGCTCGGAGGGTGCCGCGATCCTCGTACCGGTGCTGGTTCTGCCAGGCCCGCGTCAGCGTCTCCTGCACGGCGTCCTCGGCGTCGTGGAAGGAGCCGAGCATCCGGTAGCAGTGGGCTGTCAGCTCGTCGCGGTGCTCGTCGATCAGCCGAGCGAACGTCACGGTGGTGGAGCCTACCGCCGGCTCCGGCCGTCGCGCGTGCTCGAGGGCGCCGATCCACCGGCGGGGGAGAGGATTGATCCGACCACGGCGGGGTAGGTGCCGCCATGGTCGCTGCCGGTCGGCGCGGAGCGGACGGTGGCGCTTCGGCACGTGCCGCAGCCACCGCCCACGGCGGCCTGGCGACCACGGTGGCCCGGCTGCGGGGCCGCGCGCTGGCCACGGCGCGGGAGCGGTTCCGTCGTTTGCGGGCCGTCGGCGGCCTCGCCGTGCAGGCCGGGTTGGCCGCGGCGCTGTCCTGGTTCGTGGCGCACGAGCTGCTGCACGTCTCGCAGCCGGTGTTCGCGCCGATCTCCGCCGTCTCGACCCTCGCCGCGTCCGTCGGTCAACGGCTGCGTCGTACCGTCGAGCTGATCCTCGGCGTCACCGTCGGGGTGTTGATCGGTGACCTGCTGCTGCTGGTGATCGGCACCGGCTGGTGGCAACTCGCCCTGATCGTCGTGCTGGCGATCGTGGTCGCGTTGTTCCTCGCGGGCAGTGCCGCGGTGGTGATCCAGGCCGGGGCGACGGCGGTGCTGATCGCCACGCTCAGTCCGTCGATCCGCGACCTGGAGGTTCCCCGGTTCGTGGACGCGCTCGTCGGGGGAGGGGTGGCGCTGCTCGTCACCGCCGTGCTGCTGCCGCTGAACCCGCTGCGGGTGCTCAACCGGGCCGCGCGTCCGGCACTGGACCTCCTGGTCGCCCAGCTCGACGCCACCGCCGGCGCGCTGGCCGACCGCGACGCCGCTCGTGCGCGTACCGCCCGCGGAGAGCTGCGGCAGAACAAGGGCCCGTTGAAGGCGTTCGTCGAGGCGACCCAGGGTGCCCGGGAGGCCAGCACCCTCTCGCCGGTGCACTGGAACCAGCGGCGCGGTCCGGTGGGTCGCTACGCGCAGGCGGCGGAGCCGATCGACCGCGCGATGCGCAACAGCGGAACGTTGATCCGTCGGTCGGTCACGCTGATCGAGGACCGCGAGCCGGTCCCGGAGCCGCTGCCGAGGGCGGTGGCCGATCTCGCCGAGGCCGTCCGGCTGCTCAAGCGGCAGTTCGCCGCCGGTGACGAGCCGGACCGAGCGCGCAAGCAGGCGCTGCGGGCGGTCGAGACGGCCGGTCACGCCTACCGGGAGGGCGTCGGTTTCTCCGGCGCGGTCGTGGTGGCTCAGGTTCGTACGACGGTCAGCGACCTTTTGGTGGCCAGCGGACTGAGCCAGGAGGACGCGAACAGCCTGGTCAGACGCTCGTTCGGTGATCTTTGAGCACTCGCCGGTGGCACCCGTGGCATCATCTTGAGCCATAGGTGTTGCATGTTGAGCCAAAGTGGTGCCATCATGGTGCCATGGAGCTGAGGTCATACGTCGAGAACCTGCGTGACGAGTTCGCTGTGGCTGCGGAGGGCGTCGACGCGGACGGCCGCGCGCTGGCCGAGCGGCTCTTCGCGCAACTGGAGGCCGCTACCCGTCTCACCCTGCTGGAGGCGCTGTCCGACGCGGCCGACGAGATCACCCGCGAGCTGGCGCCGGGCTCGGTGCACGTGCGGCTGCGCGGGCGCGAGCCGGATTTCGTGGTGACGCCGGCCAGTCCGCCGGTCGACGAGCCGAGCGGAGCCAGCGAGCCGCAGGCACCCCCCGCGCCGGTGCTCCCGCCGGACGGCGACGAGGGTGGCACCTCCCGGATCAACCTACGGCTGCCCGACCACCTGAAGGCCAGCGTCGAGGAGGCCGCCGGGCGCGCCGGGCTCTCGGTCAACGCCTGGCTGGTCCGCGCTGTCGCCGGCGCCGTCGCGGCGGGCGACACCGAGCGTCGCCCACCCCGCCGGGCCGAACCGCCGCGCTCCGGGCAGCACTTCACCGGCTGGGCCCGCTGACTCCCCGTACCCCCTTGTTTTCGCGCCGCTGACCAGCGGCGACATTCACCGACCACCTTTCGGGAGACCACCATGCCTGTTTTCGAGACCCCAGAGCCCATCTCCGTCCAGCTCGAGCTGCCCGTCGGAGACGTCTGGATCAGCGCGACCGACCGCACCGACACGGTGGTGACGGTGCGGCCCCGCGACCCGTCGAGCAAAGCCGACGTGAGCACCGCCGAGCAGTGCAGCGTCGAGTACGCCGCCGGAAAACTGCTGATCAGGGTGTCGAAGAGCTGGCGCCGCTACGGCTTCGGCCCCGGGCCGTCCGTCGACGTCCTGATCGAGTTGCCGACCGGGTCGCAGGTGCACGCCGAGTCGTCGTGGGCGGCGTTCCGCAGCGAGGGCCGGCTCGGCGAGTGCCGGATCAAGACCGGAAGTGGGATCCGGCTCGACGAGACCGGACCGCTGGACATCGACAGCAGTCACGGCGAGGTCGCCGTCGAGCGCGTCGCCGGTTCCGCCCGGGTGAAGGCCTCGTCCGGCAAGGTGCGCATCGGCGCGGTCGACGGCACCACCGAGATCAAGAACTCCTCCGGTGACTGCTGGATCGGCCGGAGTGGGGGCGACGTCCGGGTCAACACCGCGTACGGCGACATCACCCTCGACACGTCGACGGCCTCGGTGACGGCACGCACCGCCTACGGCAACCTCCGGCTGGGCGAGGTCGTCCGGGGATCGATCGACCTGAACACCTCGTACGGGGCCATCGAGGTCGGCATCCGTCGCGGGACCGCCGCCTGGCTCGACGTCAGCTCCAAGCACGGCCGCGTACACAACGCCCTGGAAACCACCGACAGCCCGGCGCAGACCGACGAGACGGTCGAGGTACGGGCGAACACCGCCTACGGCGACATCATGATCCGCCGCGCCTGATCCGCCGCCACACAGACCCGCAAAGAGGAGACCATGACCAGCTCCACGAAACCCGCAATCGTCGCCACCGACCTGCGGAAGTCCTACGGTGACAAGGTCGTGCTGGACGGCATCGACCTGATGATCACCGAGGGAACGATCTTCGCGTTGCTCGGCCCCAACGGCGCCGGCAAGACCACCACCGTGCAGATCCTCTCCACCCTGATCAACGCCGACGGCGGTCACGCCCGCGTCTTCGGCCACGACCTGGCCCGAGAGCCCAACGCCGTACGCCACCTGATCGGCGTCACCGGCCAGTTCTCCGCCGTCGACAACCTGCTCACCGGGCGGGAGAACCTGAGCCTGATGGCCGACCTGTGTCACCTGGACAAGGCGGCCGGCCGGCGACGGATCGCCGACCTGCTCGAACAGTTCGACCTGGTGGAGGCGGCGGGCAAACCGGCGTCGACGTACTCCGGTGGCATGCGGCGACGGCTCGACCTCGCGATGACCCTGGTCGGTGAGCCCCGCGTCATCTTCCTCGACGAGCCGACCACCGGCCTCGACCCGCGCAGCCGCCGGGCCATGTGGCAGATCATCCGCAACCTCGTCGCCGAGGGCGTCACCATCCTGCTCACCACGCAGTACCTGGAGGAGGCTGACCAGCTCGCCGACCGCATCGCCTTCCTCGACCACGGGCGGCTGATCGCCGAGGGCACGCCACGCGAGCTCAAGCGGCTCATCCCGGGCGGCCACGTCGTGTTGCAGTTCGCCGATCAGGCTGGGCTCGACTCGGCTGCGGGCGCGTTCGCCGCCGCCACCCGGGACGACGCCGCGCTCACCCTCCAGGTGCCGAGTGACGGCGGGGTCGGGACCCTGCGGTCCCTGCTCGACGAACTCGACCGCGCCTCGATCACCGTGGCGGGGCTCTCCGTGCACACCCCTGATCTCGACGACGTCTTCCTCACCCTCACCGGCCAACCGGACACCCGCGCCGGCCGACCCGACCACGAAAGGGCTCCCGCGCGATGAGCACCCTCTCCCTCGCCGTCCGTGACTCGAGCACGATGCTGCGGCGCAACCTCCTGCACATGCGGCGCTACCCGTCGATGACCCTGCTGCTCGTCGGCGTCCCGGTCATCGTCCTGCTGCTCTTCGTCTACGTCTTCGGTGGCACGCTCGGTGCCGGCCTCGGGCCCACCGGCGACCGTTCCCAGTACGCCAACTACGTCACGCCGGGCATCCTGCTCATCACCGTGGCCAGCGCGGCGCAGGGCACCGCCATCTCGGTCGCGATGGACATGACCGAGGGCATCATCGCCCGGTTCCGGACAATGGCGATCTTCCGGCCGTCGGTCCTCACGGGCCACGTCCTGGGCAGCCTGGTCCAGACCCTGCTCAGCCTCGCGGCCGTCACCGGTGTGGCGCTGCTCGTCGGGTTCCGGCCCACGGCCAACCCGGTCGAGTGGCTCGCCGCCATCGGCGTCCTCGCCATGATCACCTTTGCGCTCACCTGGCTGTCGGTCGCCCTCGGCCTGGTCAGCGACAGCGTCGAGACGGCCAGCAACCTGCCCATGCCGCTGATCCTCCTGCCGTTCCTCGGCAGCGGGTTCGTCCCCACCGACTCCATGCCCACCGCGGTCCGGTGGTTCGCCGACTACCAGCCCTTCACGCCCGTCATGGAAACCCTCCGCGGCCTGCTCCTCGGCACCGGGATCGGCGCCAACGGGATCATCGCGGTGATCTGGTGCGTCGTCATCAGCGCGCTGTCCTTCCTCTGGGCCAAGACCCTGTACAACCGCAGTCGAGCCACCTGATCCCGACCGGCGCTCGACGTCCCCGCCATCGCGACGGACAGCCGGCGGCTCGGCCCTGTGGGCCGAGCCGCCGGCTGTCCATGTCGCGCGGGTGCGGGCCGGCGCGGGTGCGGGCCGGCGCGGTGTGGGCCGGCGCGGGTGCGGGCCGGCGCGG